>NZ_AP022609.1:628093-1256186 GCF_010729485.1 Mycolicibacter hiberniae | reverse complement strand
CCGTCGGCGTCGGTTTCGAGCACCTCGGCCTCGGTGTACTCCGAGACCCAGTCGGGATAGGCGCCAATGTCGGCGATCACCTTCATCACCGTGTCCGGATCCGCCGCGATGTAGATCGTCTGAGCTGTCTTATCGGCCACGTACTACTTCCCTAACTCGCTCGCGCCTGGCACGACCCCACGGCAAAGACGGTACCCCGCCGTCCCGGGCCGGGGCGGTTCAACGTACGGCGTTCGGAGAGACCCCCACCGGCCGGGAACTCTCCAGGCGGTCCTTGATCTCGAAAGCCATCCGCTTGCCGGCCACCCGGCGGCGGTGGTTCAGCTTCGCCAGGTTCAGCTTGGCCAGCTGCCGGCCGGTCACCCCGGTCGGCTCGGCATGCAGGAAGTAGTGCAGCAGCACACCGTCGAGCATCGGCTCCAGCCAGATCTCCATGGTGCCGGTCAGCGGCCCGCTCACCGTCCACCGGATGCCCTTGTCGGCCCGGTCCTCAACCACCTGGAGTTGCAGGTCGGGCCACCACCGCTGCCAACTCAAGCGATCGGCGACCGCCGCGCCGACCTGCTCGCCGGATGCGGCGACGAAAGTCTCGTCGGCAACCTGGATACTGTTCATGGCCCGCAAGCGTATCGAAGACGTTTGCGCAGCCAACCTCCCCTGCCCGCCGATGCCGCGCACCCGACGCTCCGGCCGTGGGCCCTCCCGCCCGGAACGGTCCCGCACGTTTTCGCCGCGAGCCCGCCCGCGCCCGTGGCCCCGCCCGCAATCGTGAACACCGTCACGCTCGCGGACCGGTGCCGACTAGGCTGAGCGGGTCTACCCCGGCTGGCAAGAGAGGTCATCGCAATGCGTGAGTTCAGTGTTCCCGCGTCGTTCACCGTCGAGGAGCACGACAACGTCGCCGCGGTCGTTTTCGAGCACGAGCGCAACAGTCCCGATTTCGTGATCTACCAGCGGTTGGTCGACGGGGCCTGGACCGATGTCACGTGCGCAGAAGCCGCCGCGCAGATCCGGTCGGCCGCATTGGGACTGATCGGTCAGGGCGTGGCCCCCGGCGACCGGGTGGTCATCTTCTCGGCAACCCGTTACGAGTGGGCCCTGCTCGACTACGCGATCCTGTCCATCGGCGCGGTCACCGTGCCGATCTACGAAACCTCCTCGGCCGAGCAGGTCCGCTGGGTGATGCAGGACTCCAGCGCGGTACTGGCCTTCGCCGAGACCGACGAGCACGCCCAGATCATCAACGAACTCGCCGCCGACCTGCCCGCACTGCGGCGGGTGCACACCATCGACGGTTCCGGCCCGGCCGCGCTCGACGAGCTTGCCGAAGCCGGTGCCGGTCAGGACCCGGCGCAGCTCACCGCACGCCTTGACGCGCTGCGGGCCACCGACCCGGCGACGCTGATCTACACCTCGGGCACCACGGGGCGCCCCAAGGGCTGCGAGCTCACCCACTCCAACCTCATCCACGAGGTGCGCGGCACCCAGGCTGCGCTGCCGACCCTGCTGACTGCCGGACAGCGCCTGCTGGTCTTTCTGCCGCTGGCCCACGTGCTGGCCCGCGCGCTGAGCATCGCCGGCTTCGCCAACAAGGTCACCGTCGGCTTCACCAGCGACATCAAGAACCTGGTACCGATGTTCGGGGTGTTCAAGCCGACCGTGGTGGTTTCGGTGCCGCGGGTCTTCGAGAAGGTGTACAACACCGCCGCGCAGAACGCCGCCAACGACGGCAAGGGCCGCATCTTCGAGATCGCCGCCCAGACCGCGGTGGACTGGAGCGAGTCTCTCGACCGCGGCGGTCCGGGCCTGTTGCTGCGTGCCAAGCACGCCCTGTTCGACAAGCTGGTCTATCACAAGCTGCGCGCGGCGCTGGGCGGCAACTGCCGCGCCTCCGTCTCCGGCGGGGCCCCGCTGGGCGAACGGCTGGGCCACTTCTACCGTGGCGTCGGCCTGTCCATCTACGAGGGCTACGGCCTGACCGAGACCACGGCTGCCATCACCGTCAACCCGGTCGGAGGAATGAAGGTGGGGACCGTCGGAAAGCTGGTGCCCGGCAACAGCATGCGGGTCGCCGAGGACGGCGAGCTGCTGGTGCGCGGCGGGGTGGTGTTCAACGGCTACTGGCGCAATGAGGCGGCCACCGCCGACGCGTTCGTCGACGGCTGGTTCCGCACCGGGGATCTGGCCGCCATCGACGCCGACGGCTACCTGAAGATCACCGGCCGCAAGAAGGAGATCATCGTCACCGCCGGCGGCAAGAATGTCGCCCCGGCGGTCCTGGAAGACCAGCTTCGCTCGCACCCGCTGATCAGTCAGGCGATGGTCGTCGGAGACGCCAAGCCGTTCATCGGCGCGCTGATCACCATCGACCCGGAAGCCTTCGACGGCTGGAAGCAACGCAACGGCAAGTCCAGCACCGACACGCCCGGCGACCTCGCGACCGACCCGGATCTGCTCGCCGAGGTCGACGGGGCGGTCAAACAGGCCAATCTGTCGGTCTCCCACGCCGAGTCGATCCGCAAGTTCCAGATCCTGCCGGTCGACTTCACCGAGGCCACCGGCGAGCTGACCCCGACCATGAAGGTCAAGCGCAACATCGTCGCGGAGAAGTTCGCCGAAGCGATCGAGGCGATCTACGTCAAGGGCTGAGGCACCCTCAGGGCCAGGGCTGAGCCCCGCTCAGGCCTGCAACAGCTCGGCCATGCGCCCGGCCAGCGAGTCCCAGCGCCAATGGCCGGTGGCCCATTCCCGCCCGGCGGCACCCATCGCCGCGGCACGGGCGGGGTCGGCGAGCAGGCCGGCGACCGCGTCGGCGATCTGGTCCACCGCCCGGCCGTCGACCACCAGGCCGGTTCGGTTGTGCACCACGGTCTCGGGGGCACCGCCGGAGTCGCCGGCGACCACCGGCACCCCGGCGGCCGAGGCCTCCAGGAACACGATGCCCAGCCCTTCGACGTCCAGTCCGGCGCCGCGGGTGCGGCAGGGCATCGCGAACACGTCCCCGAGCAGGTAGTAGGCCGGTAGCTCGGCGGCCGGTACGCCGCCGGTGAACGTCACCGCGTCGGCGACCCCGCACTCGCGGGCCAACGTGTGCAGCCTCTCGGCGTACGGCCCCCCGCCGACGATGACCAGCGCGGCCCCGTTCACCCGTTGCCGTATGGCCGGAAGCGCCCGGATCAGCATGTCCTGACCCTTGCGGGGCACGAGCCGCGAAACGCACACCACGGTGGGACGCTCACCCAACCCGTGCCGGGCGCGCAGTTCGGCGCGGGCCGCGGGGTCGGGGCGGAACCGGTCGGTGTCCACGCCGGGAGGCAGGTGCTCCAGTGCGGCGTCGGGACCGAACGCCGAGGCGAACCGGCCGCGGGTGTAGTGGCTGACGAAGGTGACGGTGTCGCAGGTGTCGCCGATCCGGCGCAGCACCGAGCGGGCCCCCGGCAGCATCGACCAGCCGACCTCATGGCCGTGCGTGCTGGCCAGCACCCGAACGGCGCCGGCGCCGCGCGCCCGCTGCGCCAGCAGGGCCAGCGGGGCGGCCGCGCCGAACCACACCGTCTCGGCGCCCGAGTCGGCGACGAGCCGACGCATCCGTGCATCGACCGCCGGGCCCGGCAACATCAGCGTGCCGGGATGCCTTACCACCTGATAGCCGGCGGCTTTCGCGGATTCATCGAAGGCCCGCGCGCCCTTCCACTTGGGCGCATACACCGTGATTTCGTGACGCCCCGCCGCGGCGATGCGGCGCACCAGTTCTTCCAGGTAGCACTGGATGCCGCCGGGACGCGGCGGAAAATCGTTGGTTACCAGCAGGACCCGGCTCACCCGTGGATGCTAGCGCGTGGTCAACCGCGCCACCGCTGCCACCCGGCGAGCAATTCGGGCAGGTCGACCCCGAGCACCAGTGGCACCGCTACGGCGAATGGGACATGCCCGGGCCCGCATGCGGACAGGTAGAGCTCGCGCAGTTTTGCCGCCCCGAAGCGGTCGGCGACGTACCGCGCGAACTCCCACGCCCGCTCGTAGGCCTGGGCACGGCCCGCGCCGCCGGCATCCAGCTCGGCATCCGAGGGCAGCGTCACCGGTCCCGGCGAAGCGCCGGATCGATCCCAGGCAGGCCGAGCGACGAAGTCCGCCACACCCTCGATGAGCCAGCGCGGCGCGTCCAGCGCGGTGTCGATGCGCGCGGCGAAGTGAAACAGCTCATGGGTCAACACGATTCGCAACGCGGGGGTGCTCATCGCGACCGCACCGGGCGCGAAGACAATCCGCTGCCCCTGTGCTGTCCGGCGCTCCGGATCCACCCGGTCGGCGACCGCGACTGCGGCGATGTCGGCCCACTGCGCCACATCGGCGCTGTCGTTGCCGGCCAGCTCGGCGAACTGGCGATCCGAGCCGGTGGCCGTCACCGGGATGCGATGGGACCAGTCGGTGCCCCAGAAGTCCTCGACCGCCTCGACCGCTTCCGCGATGTTCTCGGCAACCCGGCTCAGCAACGCCGCGCCGGCCGGGCCGCCCTGATTGTCCAGCACGACGGTCCGGCCGTCCCCCACGATCAGCGGCACCGCCGCCGGCTCGCCGGGCGCGGCGATCAGGAGCGCTACCGCCCCGACCAGCTCGACGGCCAGCAGCAGCGACAGGACGCGGCGGACTCCGCGACGCTCAGTAACGGCGGGCGTTGTGGATCGGGCCCGACGACGTCATCGGCACCACCCGAACCGGCTGACCGAAGGTGGGCGAGTGAACCATCATGCCGTCGCCCACGTAGATACCCGAGTGCGAGGCGTCCGAATAGAAGGTCAGCACGTCACCGGGCTGCAGATCTGACAACGCCACCGGCTGCCCGCCGTTGGCCTGCGCCTGGCTGGAATGCGGCAGGTTGATCCCGGCCTGGTTGAACGCCCACATCACCAGCCCGGAGCAGTCGAAGCCGCCCGGCGCGGCGCCACCCCAGACATACGGCGTGCCGATCTGTGTCAACGCGGCCTGCACGGCGGTCGCGGCGGCTCCGCCGCCGGACCCGCCGGGGACCGCACCCAGCGGAGACGGCGCGTCGAAGCCGGGCAACTGGAATCCGGGCGCCGGCGGCGCACCCTCGGGGGCCGGCTCCGCGGGTGCGGCCTCGGGCACCGGTCCGGGCTGGGCCATCGCGGTGCGCTGCTCGGGACTGAGCGCGTAGTACTGCGACTTGACCAACGAGATCTGCAGCTGCAACCGACTCTGGCGCGCCTGCAAGTCGGCCCGCACGGCGGCGGCCTGCTCGGCGGCGGTCCGCGCCTCCTCAGCCGACTTGGCCGAGGCCTCCTCAGCCTGGGCGGCCTGATCGCTGGCGGCCCGGAAACGGTCCAACTGCACTGCCATGTCGCCGGCCACCACCCGCTGCACACCGAGCTTGTCGATGAGTTGCTGCGGAGACTCGGCGGTCAAGATCGCGTCCGCGCCGCCGACCCGGCCACCCATGTAGGTGGTGGCGGCGAAGCGGTTGACGGCCGACCGGTAGGTGGTGAGCTTCTCGGCAGCCTCATCCACGGCGGCCTGATCGGCGGAATGCGCGGCCTCTGCGGCCTGCTGCGCGGCGAGCTTCTCGTCGAGATTGAGCTGCGCGGTGTGCATGGCCTCGGTGGTCTGCTCGGCCTGCCGGGACAGTTCGCTGAGCTTGGCCAGGGCGTCGTCGGCGGGATCGGCGTGCACATTCCCGGCGACGACGCTGCTCAGAACCATGACAGCGGCCACCAGGCCGGCTGCGGCCCCGAGAATGGGGCGCGTCAAAGCACGCAGGTTCCCCTGCACACGTTCGAGCTCCAAGATTGCATCCTTAACACTGCCCAGGAAGACACGAGGGGGACGTGCCTCCGCCGAAAGTACGTAAGGTCTCGATTAGGTTACGGAACGGCAACGGCGTTGTCTATGTCGAGTGGCTCACTCTACAGCCCCGCCATGGCCCGACCCGGGCGGCTCGCGGGGGCCAGCCGCCGCTCAGGCCACGCCGGATCGGCGCACGGGTGCCCGCCCACCGCGAATCGGCACCAACCGCAGCCGGGGAGCCATCCCGGCCTCGGCAAGCACGTCGAGTGCCGCCCGCTCGTCGTCGAGCAGCTCGTTGGGCACTCCCAGCAGCACACTGACCACACAGTCCCGACAGGCCGGTCCGCGCACGGCGCAGGCATCGCAGTCGATCACCATCGGATCGGCTTCCGGCCGGCGCATGCCGCCGTCATCCGAGGGTTCGATCTGTCCCATGAGGCTTCCTCTCGATCGGTTGCCCGCACGCTAACGCCGGCCACCGACACGGGCGGTGTCCACTAGGACGAGCCTCGCGAAACGCCGGCGCCCATACGGCGTCCCCGCTTCACCTCACCTCCGGCGAGCCTCGCGAAACGCCGGTGTCGGTGCGGCCGCCTAGGGTGCGGCCTATGACCTCCGGTACGGACGCAGGCCAGCTGAGCTTGGCGGATCTCGAAGCCGAACTCGGCGCCTCCCCGGCCACCCTGCGCGAAACCACGTTCGTGGTGGTGGACCTGGAGACCACCGGCGCCCGGGCGGCGCCCCGTGGGGACGGCGAACCGGACGCCATCACCGAGATCGGCGCGGTCAAGGTGCGCGGTGGCGTCGTCGAGGGCGAGTTCGCCACCTTGATCAACCCGCAGCGCGGCATCCCCCCGCAGATCGTTCGGCTGACCGGCATCACCACCGCCATGGTGTACGAGGCGCCCACCATCGACTCCGTGCTGCCGTCGTTTCTCGAGTTCGCCGGATTCGACCGGGGTTCGGTGCTGGTCGCCCATAACGCCGGCTTCGACGTCGGGTTCCTGACCGCCGCCGCGCGACGCTGCGATCTGGCCTGGCCGCGTCCGCCGGTGCTGTGCACGGTGCGGCTGGCCCGCCGGGCGCTCAGCCGTGAAGAGGCGCCCAGCGTCCGGCTCGCCGAGCTGGCCCGGCTGTTCGCGGTCAGCACCACGCCCAGCCACCGGGCGCTCGACGACGCCCGCGCCACCGTAGACGTCCTGCACGCCCTGCTCGAGCGGCTGGGCAACCAGCGGGTGAACACCTTCGTGGATCTGCGCGCCTACCTTTCGCATGCGACACCGGCCCAGCGCGGCAAGCGCGGCCTCGCAGTGGGCCTGCCGCATCGGCCCGGGGTGTATCTGTTCCGCGGCCCGTCCGACGAGGTGCTCTACATCGGCACCTCCACCGACCTGCGCCGCCGGGTCTCCCAGTACTTCAACGGCTCGGAGCGTCGTCGCCGGATCGCCGAGATGGTGGCCCTGGCGACCCGCGTCGATCACGTCGAATGCGCGCATGCCCTCGAAGCGGGGGTGCGCGAACTGCGCCTGCTGGCCGCCCACGCTCCCCCCTACAACCGCCGGTCGAAGTTTCCCCGCCGGTGGTGGTGGATCACGCTGTCCAAGGAGCCGTTTCCCCGTCTTGTCGTGGTGCGCAGCCCCGGGCACGACCGGGTTGTCGGCCCGTTCCGGTCACGGGCCGACGCCGCCGACACCGCCGTTCTGCTGGCGCGTTTTTCCGGTCTGCGCACCTGCACCACGCGGCTTTCGGCAACCGCCCGGCACTTGTGCCCGCCGCAGCAAGTGGGCCCGTGCCCGGCCGCGGCGGACATCACCGTCGGCGACTACGCCGACACGGTCCGCCGGGTGGCCGATCTGATCGACGGCGCCGACAACACCGCCCTGGCCGCAGCGGTGGACCAGGTGCGGGCGGTGGCCGATCGCGGCCATTACGAGAGCGCGGCCCGGTTGCGGGACAGGGTCGCAGCCGCCATCGACGTGCTGTGGCGCAGTCAGCGCGCTCGCGCCCTGGCGTCGCTGCCCGAGCTGGTGGCCGCCTCGCCGGATGGCACCGGCGGGTGGCACCTGGCGGTGATTCGCCACGGTCGGCTGGCTGCCGCCGGGTGTGCGGCCCGCGGGGTGCCCCCGATGCCCGTCGTCGATGCGATCACGCTGGGCGCCGAGGCGGTGCTGCCGGAGCCGGCGCCCCTGGCCGGCGCTCTGGTCGAGGAGACCACCCTGATCGCCCGGTGGCTGGCCGCTCCCGGGGTGCGCATCGTGCGGGTGCATTCCGCGGACGACGAGTCGAACGGCTGGTCCGAGCCGCTGGCCTCCGCCGGGCCGTGGGCGTCGTGGGCGGCTCTGGCCCGCTCGGCGCGGCTGGCGTCAGCGCTGGGCGCCGAAGCGGACCCAACGGGCGAGCAACCGTTCCGCCGCGCCGCTGTCAATCGCCTCGACGGCACGCGCAAGCCCGTCTTCCCAGGCCGGCAGCCACTCAGCGCTGCTGGATAGCCCGGCATGGGCGACCAGTGCCCCGGCGGCGTTGAGCACCACGGCGTCGCGCACCGCGCCTTTGGCTCCGCCGAGCACCGAGCGCGCCTCCTCAGCGTTGGCCTGCGCGTCACCGCCGAGCAGTTCGTGCACCTCGGCGCGGGGAAACCCGAACGCGGCCGGGTCGAAGGTCAGCCGATCGACGGTGCCGGCCTGCACCCGCCAGATCGTGCTCGTGGTGGTGGTGGTCAGTTCGTCGAGGCCGTCATCGCCGTGCACCACCAGCACGCTGGAGTTGCGCGCCGCGAACACCCCGGCCATCACCTCGGCCAGATTGCCGAAGGCGCACCCGATCAGCCCGGCCCGCGGGCGCGCCGGGTTGGTCAGCGGCCCCAGCAGGTTGAACACCGTCGGCACACCGATCTCGCGGCGAGCCACCGACGCGTTGCGATATGACGGCTGGAACTGCGGAGCGAAGCAGAAACCGATGCCGACCTCGGCGACACTGCGGGCCACGTCGTCGGGCCCCATGTCGATGCGCACCCCCAGCGCCTCCAGGGTGTCGGCGCCGCCCGACAGCGAGCCCGCGGATCGATTGCCGTGCTTGACCACCGGCACCCCCGCGGCGGCCACCACGATCGCCGCCATCGTGGACAGGTTCACCGTGTTGGCGCCGTCACCGCCGGTACCGACGACGTCGACGGTGTCGGTGCCGATCTTGTCGGTGGGCACCTTGCGGCCGTGCGCCAGCATGACCTCGGCCAGCGCGCCGACTTCGGCCGCGGTCGGGCCCTTCATCTGCATTGCCACCCCGAACGCCGCGATCTGCGCGGAGGTGGCGCTGCCGGCCATGATCTGCTCCATCGCCCAGGCTGCTTCGCCCGGTGGCAGATCCGCACCGGACGTCAGTGCGCCCAGTACCTGTCGCCACTGCCCTATCTGCGCCTTCGGCTGCGCCGCACTCCCTGGCTCGACCACGCGCCCGATCGTCGCATGCGGGGTTCGTGGCGCCAAAGTCAAGGGGAAACGGGCCGGTAACGACCAGGACAAGACTGGTTCACACGAAATGCCAGCCCCGGGTGGAGTTCTACAACTACATAGCGTCATACTTGCGGATGTGACGAGCGCTGTGGGGTCCTCGGGTACTGCCATTACTTCTCGTGTGCATTCGCTGAACCGTCCGAACATGGTCAGCGTCGGCACCATCGTGTGGCTGTCCAGTGAATTGATGTTCTTTGCCGGTCTGTTCGCGATGTACTTCACCGCGCGGGCACAGTCCGGAGGCGCCTGGCCGCCGCCGCCAACCGAGTTGAACCTCGCACTGGCGGTCCCGGTGACGCTGGTGCTGATCGCGTCCTCGTTCACCTGCCAGATGGGCGTGTTCGCCGCCGAGCGCGGTGACGTGTTCGGGCTGCGCCGGTGGTACCTGCTGACCTTCCTCATGGGGCTGTTCTTCGTCTGCGGTCAGGCCTACGAGTACTCACACCTGGTCGCGCACGGCACCACCATTCCCTCGAGCGCCTACGGCACGGTGTTCTACCTGACCACCGGCTTCCACGGCCTGCACGTTATCGGCGGCTTGGTGGCCTTCGTCTTCCTGATGCTGCGCACCACCATGAGCAAGTTCACCCCGGCTCAGGCCACCGCATCGATTGTCGTGTCCTACTACTGGCACTTCGTCGACATCGTGTGGATCGCACTGTTCGCCACGATCTACTTCATCCGATGAGCAACCGCCCGATGAACAGGAGTGTCCGGTTGAAGACACTGAAGAAGTGGGCCCGGCCTGGCAGCAACGACACCGTCGCCCGGCGCCGCCTGCGCCGCCGGCTCTCCGGCGGGCTGCTGCTGCTGGTCGCCCTGGCCCTGGCCGGCGGCACGGCCGCACTGCTGACCCCGACCCCACAGGTCGCGGTCGCCGACGAGTCCACCTCAGCCCTGCTGCGGACCGGTAAGCAACTCTTCGACACCTCGTGCGTGAGCTGCCACGGCGTGAACCTGCAAGGTGAGCCCGGCCGTGGACCGAGCCTGATCGGTGTCGGCGAGGCCGCCGTCTACTTTCAGGTCTCCAGCGGACGGATGCCCGCGGCCCGCGGTGAGGCCCAGGCGCCCCGCAAGTACCCGATGTTCGACGACGCCCAGATCGACGCCATCGGTGCCTACGTGCAGGCCAACGGCGGCGGCCCCACCGTGGTCCGCAACGCCGACGGCAGCATCGCCCAGGCCTCGCTGCGCGGCGAAGACCTCGGCCGCGGCGGCGACCTCTTCCGCCTGAACTGCGCGTCGTGCCACAACTTCACCGGCCGCGGCGGCGCACTGTCCTCCGGTAAGTACGCGCCCGACCTGGCACCCGCCAGCGAGCAGCAGATCCTGACCGCGATGCTGACCGGCCCGCAGAACATGCCGCGCTTCTCCGACCGGCAGATCTCCATGGAGGAGAAGAAGGACATCATCGCCTACGTCAAATCCGTTACCGAGGAACGTGATCCGGGCGGCTACGGGCTCGGCGGGTTCGGCCCGGCTCCTGAGGGCATGGTGATGTGGATTATCGGCATGGTCGCCGCCATCGCCGCGGCAATGTGGATCGGGGCACGCTCATGAGCAGCTACGACAAGACCGAACTCCCCGACGACGCCGCACTCGCGACGATGACCACTGACGAGCTGTTGGCTCTCGGCGGCAAGATCGACGGAGTCGACACCGTCTTCAAGGAGACCCGCTGGCCCGTCGAGGGCACCCGGGCGGAGAAGCGCGCCGAGCGCCGGGTTGCCGCCTGGTTCCTGGCCGGCGGCGGCTTCGGCTTGGCGCTGCTGCTGGTCTTCTTGTTCTGGCCCTGGGAGTACGCGCCGCTGGAGTCCCCCGACGGCCTGGCCTACTCGCTGGCAACGCCGTTGTACGGCTTGACGTTCGGGATGTCGGTGCTCTGCATCGCCATCGGCGCGGTGCTGTTCGTCAAGAAGTTCATTCCCGAAGAGATCACCATCCAGGAGCGTCACGACGGCAGCTCCAGCGAGCTCGACCGCAGGACCGTGGGCGCGCAGCTCACCGACGCCTTCGAAGGCTCCACCATCCGGCGGCGCAAGCTGCTCGGTGCGTCCCTGGGCGTCGGATTCGGAGCGTTCGGGCTGGGCACCCTGGTCGCCGGCGCCGGCGGGCTGATCAAGAACCCGTGGAAGCCGGTCGTCGAGACCGCCGAGGGCAAGAAGGCCATGCTGTGGACGTCCGGCTGGACGCCGCGCTACCACGGCGAAACCATCTACCTGGCCCGCTCCACCGGCCAGAGCACCAATTCGCCGTTCATCAAGATGCGGCCCGAAGACCTCGACGCCGGCGGTATGGAGACGGTGTTCCCCTGGCGGGAGTCCGACGGTGACGGCACCACCGAAGAGTCGCGGGAGAAGCTCACCCACATCATGATGGGCGTCCGCAACCCGGTCATGCTGATCCGCATCCGGCCCGACGACCGGGACAAGGTGGTCAAGCGCCAGGGCCAGGAAAGCTTCAACTACGGCGACTTCTTCGCCTACACGAAGATCTGCTCGCACCTGGGCTGCCCCTCATCGCTGTTCGAGCAGCAGACCTATCGGATCCTGTGCCCGTGCCACCAGTCGCAGTTCGACGCGCTGCACTACGCCAAGCCGGTCTTCGGCCCGGCGGCCCGCGCGCTGGCACAGCTGCCGATCACCATTGACGCCAATGGATATCTGGTCGCCAACGGCGACTTCGTCGAACCTGTCGGACCGGCTTTCTGGGAGCGCACCTCATGAGTCCTGCAATCGGCGACTTGCTCGCCCGCCAAGCTGACGAGATCGACACCCGTTACCACCCGTCGGCCGCCCTGCGCCGGCAGTTCAACAAGGTCTTCCCGACGCACTGGTCGTTCCTGCTCGGTGAGATCGCGCTGTACAGCTTCATCATCTTGCTGCTGTCCGGCGTCTACCTGACGTTGTTCTTCGACCCGTCGATGGCCGAGGTCATCTACCACGGCGTCTACCAGCCACTCAACGGCGTGCAGATGTCCCGGGCCTACGAGTCGGCGCTGGACATCTCCTTCGAGGTCCGCGGCGGCCTGTTCGTCCGCCAGCTCCACCACTGGGCGGCGCTGATGTTCGCAGCGTCGATCATGGTGCACCTGGCGCGCATCTTCTTCACCGGCGCGTTCCGCCGACCGCGTGAAGCCAACTGGGTGATCGGGTCGCTGCTGCTGATCCTGGCCATGTTCGAGGGCTACTTCGGCTACTCCCTGCCCGACGACCTGCTGTCCGGTATCGGTCTGCGCGCCGCACTGTCCTCGATCACGCTGGGCATGCCGGTGATCGGCACCTGGCTGCACTGGGCGCTGTTCGGCGGCGACTTCCCGGGCACCATCTTGATCCCCCGGCTCTACGCGCTGCACATCCTGCTGATCCCGGGCATCATCCTGGCCCTCATCGGCGTGCACATGGCGCTGGTGTGGTTCCAGAAGCACACCCAGTTCCCCGGCCCGGGCCGCACCGAGACCAACGTCGTGGGCGTGCGGGTGCTGCCGGTCTTCGCGATCAAGTCGGGCGCATTCTTCGCGATGATCACCGGCATCCTCGGCCTGATGGGCGGGCTGCTGCAGATCAACGCGATCTGGAACCTGGGCCCCTACCGGCCTTCTCAGGTGTCGGCGGGTAGCCAGCCGGACTTCTACATGATGTGGACGGAAGGCATGGCCCGTCTGTGGCCGGCGTGGGAGTTCTACCCGTTCGGCCACACCATTCCGGGAGCGGTCGGCGTGGCGCTGATCATGGGCGCGGTGTTCATCCTGCTGATCATCTACCCCTTCCTGGAGAAGAAGTTCACCGGTGACACCGCGCACCACAACCTTCTCCAGCGGCCCCGGGACGTTCCGGTCCGCACCGCCATCGGAGCCATGGCGATCACCTTCTACATGGTGCTGACCCTGGCCGCGATGAACGACATCATCGCGTGGAAGTTCCACATCTCCCTGAATGCGACCACCTGGATCGGCCGCATCGGAATGGTGGTGCTGCCGCCGCTGATCTTCTTCATCACCTACCGGTGGTGCATCGGTCTGCAGCGCAGCGACCGCGCGGTGCTCGAGCACGGCATCGAGACCGGCATCATCAAGCGGCTGCCGCAGGGCGCCTACATCGAGCTGCACCAGCCCTTGGGCCCGGTCGACGAGCACGGCCACCCGATTCCGCTGGAGTACGCCGGTACCCCGCTGCCCAAGAAGATGAACAAGCTCGGTTCCGGTGGCGCCACCGGCCACGGCAGCTTCCTGACGGCCGACCCGGCCGACGAGGACGCAGCGCTCACCGAGGCCGCTCACGCCAGCGAGCGGCGTGCGCTGACCGCGTTGGCCGAGTACCAGGGCGAAGAAACCAACGGCCATCACTAGGCCCATCGGGACCCAGGGGTCCCAGCCAGCGGGCAGCCTGCGCACTGTGTTGCGTGGGCTGCCCGTTTTGGTTGGTGCGGCCCCGGAGTTCGATCCGGCGCAGGCCCCGGACGATCCCGTCGACCTGTTCGTCGGGTGGTTGCTGCACGCTGTCGACAGCGGCGTCGCGGAGCCGCATGCGATGACGTTGTCGACGGTGACCGCCGACGGCGACCGGGCGCGGCCCGGCGCGCGGGTGCTGATCCTCAAAGACGTCGATGCCGCCGGCTGGCACTTCGCCGTCAGCTCGGCCAGCCGCAAGGGCGGGGAACTCGCCCGCAATCCGGCTGTCGCGCTGACGTTCTACTGGGCCGCGCTGGGCCGCCAGGTCCGCATCGAAGGCGTCGCGCTGCCCGACCCGCCGGCAGTGACCGCTGAGGACTTCCAGGCCCGCTCCGAAGGCGCCCGGGCGATGGTGCTGACCGGACGGCAAAGTGAGCCGTACTCCGACCCCGCTGAGATCGACGAAGCGCTGGCGAAGGCACATCTGGAGCTCGAGCGCTCCCCCACCCTGGTCCCGGTCGAGTGGGTTTCGTATGCGGTACGCGCTGACTCGGTGGAATTCTGGCAGTCCGACACCCAGCGCCGGCACCGCAGGCTCCGTTATGAGTGTGATGGCGCCCGCTGGTCAACGACGCTGCTCTGGCCTTAGCCCGCGGCGTCCCCGCTGTACCGCTCAGCCGAACCGAGACGGCAGGTCCGCAGCCTCACCGAGCTGGCGCAGGTACAGCCAGGGAATCACCGGCATGGCCACTGCACCGGCCCCGGCCAAGCCGTAGCAGACCCACGAACCGGTGTCCTTGCCGACGGCCATCAGATAGGTCGCCAGCGCCACCAGGGTCAACGCCGCGCCGGTAGCGCTGGCCATCGCGGTGATGCCACGCAACAGCACCCGGTCCACTTGATCCTGGTTGGGCAGCAGGGACCTGGTGCCGGCCGCCCGCCGGCCGGGGACATCGAAACCGCGCTGCGGCAGCGGGGCGCCCGGCCGCAGCGGCTTGGAAGGCGGCTGGGGCGGGAAGCCGGCGGGTCGCGGCGGTTCGGGCTGGCGGGCCCGCAGCAGCACCGGGACGGCGGCCAGTATCACCAGCGCCGACACGCCGATCACGACGTAGAGCAGTCCGTGCGAGCTCTTCGCGGGCTGGTGAAAGCCCCGCCCGAGGTCCACCAGGGCCACCGTGGCCGCCACGCTCATGCCCAGCAGCGTCAGCCAGATCGCCGCGCAGGCGCCCAGCAGGACGCGGTCTGTGACTTCCGGGGAGCGTCCCGGTCCAAAGAATCGATCTGTCATGGTTCCGCCGGTCATCCGCAGCTTGTCACTGGTGCATCGTTGCTGTTGGAGAACAACACCCTACCGTCACTGCTGGTGATCGAGCAGTTCAGCTTGCTCAGCCGCAGCATGCTGGTGGCCTCCACGGCCCCGATCTCCGACTGGGAGATGGGAGTCAGCGTCAGCGACCACGGAATGTAGGCGTTGCGCTGGGTGCGACGCTGCCCGGAGGCATCGACGTAGGTGATGGTGATCTGGTCGAACGGGGCCTTGGTGCCCGTCACCGAATACGTCACCTGCAGCGGCTTGGGCGGCGTGGTCGTGGTGGTCTCCTGCGTCGTGGTCGGTGGCTCCGACGTCGGCTCCTCGCTCGGCGCCGGAGGCGGCGGGGGCGGCGGCGGCTCCTCGCTGCTCGGCGGGGGCGGCGGCGGCTCCTCGCTGCTCGGCGGGGGCGGCGGCGGCACGGTGCTGCTGGGAGTGGTTCGGGTGATCTCGTCCTGTACCGGCGGCACCGGGGCGGTGCTCGTCGTCGTGGCCGGCGTCGCCAGATCCTGCGTCTCGGTGCGGGCGAACAGCAGGGCCACCGACACCACCAGCGAGATCGCGGCGATGATCACGGTGACACCGACCACCCATGGCCAACGCGGGGTCTTGGCGTCCGGATCCGGTTCGTCGGGGACGTCGTAGGTGTCGTAGTCGTAGAGCCGCGGATCCACCGGGACGTAGGGACCGCTCAGGAACTGCTCGGATTCGGGAGCCGAGTAGGCCTGCGAGTAGGCCGTGCTGTCCGGTGCCGGTGCCGTGGGCGTCGCCGCGAGGTCGTCAAGGGGCTGGATGTCCCCGCCGGCGCCCGCCTCGGGTGCGCCGTCGGAGGCCGGCTGACCGCTGCCGGAGCCCTCTTCTCCAGAGCCCGCCGCTGGGGGATTCGGCCCGCTCATTCCCGCCTATCCTCTTCACACCGCCGCGGCCACGGCGCCATGCCGTGGCCGGTTGCGGTCTACATCAACCACCGTTGGTCATTGTGCATCGGCAACCCTACCCAAACGGGTCGACACGGTGGCCGAGACGCAGGTGTGTGGTCAGTGCTTTTCGGGACCGATGTAGTACTCGAAGACCAGCCCGGCCACGCTCGAGAGCACGAACACCACGCCGGCGGCGATCAGCCACGGAAGCCACAGGGCGATTCCGACGGCCGCCACCGACCCGGACAGTGCGACCAGAATCGGCCACCAGCTGTGCGGGCTGAAGAAGCCCAGTTCGCCGGCGCCGTCACTGATCTCGGCCGCTTCGTAGTCCTCGGGACGGGTGTCGAGCCGACGCGCCACGAACCGGAAGAAGGTGGCCACGATCATGGCCATCGTGCCGGTCAGGAACAACGCGGTGGTGCCGGCCCACTCCACGCCACCGGTGGCGAACTTCGCGGTCAGCACCGCATAGATCACCCCGACCACCAGGAAGAAGGTGGCGACGAACTCGAACAGCCTGGATTCGATGCGCATGAGGTTGTCCCTACTTGTTGCTGGCTTGGGGGGCTAGCAGGCCACGACGGCTGTCGAACGGGAAGGTCGATGTCGCCAGGGGGTCCTGGTTGATCGCCTCCAGCGCCTCGGCGTTGGTCTTCCCGGCGATGCGCTGATCCAGATAGGCCTTGAAGTCGTTGGGCGAGACCACCCGGACCTCGAAGTTCATCATCGCGTGGTAGGTGCCGCACATCTCGGCGCAGTGGCCGACGAACGCGCCTTCCTTGGTGATCTCGGAGACCTGGAAGGTGTTCACCTGGTTGTTGCGCTCGGGCCAGGCGATGACGTCACGCTTGAACAGGAACTCCGGCACCCAGAACGAGTGGATGACGTCGGCCGAGTTCAGCACGAACTCGATCCGCTTGCCGCTCGGCAGCACCAGAACCGGAACCTCGTTGGTGGTGCCCACCGTCTCGATCTTGTCGAAGTTCAGGTAGGTCCGGTCCTCGACGTTGAGACCGCGCACCGGTCCCACCAGTTCCTCGCCGTGGTGGTCGACACCCTCGGGCTTGGACGTCATGGCTTCCTTGCGGGCCGGGTCGGCGCCGTCGTAGGTGAGCGTGTGGTCGTGGAAATCGACCTTCTGGTAACCGAACTTCCAGTTCCACTGGAAGGCGGTGACGTCGACGACCACCTCGGGGTCCGGCTCCTGATGCAGCATCTCCTCCTGCACCACCACGGTGAAGTAGAAGATCACCGCAACGGCCAGGAACGGCAGGACGGTCAGCCCCAGCTCCAGCGGCATGTTGTAGCCGAACTGGCGCGGCAATTCGGTGTCGGTCGCCTTCTTGCGGTGGAAGATCATCGACCAGAAGATCATTCCCCACACGAGCCCACCGATCACCACCGAGGCGATGACCATGCCGATCCACAGCTGGTAGTTGGCTTCGGCCTGAGGGGTGATGCCCTTCGGCCAGCCGAAACCGACGATGTCGGTCCAGTCGACGCTGCATCCGCTGAGCGTTACCGCCAGCAGTCCGAGCACGCCGGCCGCAGCCAGCGGTCGACGCAGACGGCGATGCGCAACGCCCTGCCCGCGACGTGTCACCTTGGTGCCTCCTCGAGTCACAGAACGGGCCGACTGACCTGGCGGAGCAGTCGAATACTACGCAGCGTAGACCACCCGGATCACCGAGTCTCGACGTACCTGCCGGTTGGCCGCTCCGGTGTGTTGACCGGCGGCCGCCGCCTCCCCCGGAACTGCGGCGGCCCCGCGCAGGCCTACGCAGCCGGCGGCCGATTCCGGTGCGGCATACTGAGACCCCATGTGTGGTCTGCTGGCCTTCGTGTGTGCCCCGGCCGGCACGACACCCGGCCCCGACGTGGCCGAAGTCGCCGGCGCGGTAGCGCGTGCGACCCACCTGATGCGCCACCGCGGACCCGACGAGCCGGGCGGCATCTGGGCCGGCGATCGCGTGGTGTTCGGCTTCAACCGGCTGTCGTTCATCGACATCGCCCACTCCCACCAGCCCATGCGGTGGGGCCCGCCGGAGGCACCCGAGCGCTACGAGCTGGTGTTCAACGGCGAGATCTACAACTACCTGGAGCTGCGCGACGAGCTGGCCGCCGAGCACGGCGCGGTGTTCGCGACCGACGGCGACGGCGAGGCGATCGTCGCGGGATACCACTACTGGGGCACGGGTGTGCTGACCCGCCTGCGCGGCATGTTCGCCTTCGCGGTGTGGGACACCGTGGCCGGCGAGCTGTTCTGCGCCCGCGACCCGTTCGGGATCAAACCGCTGTTCATGGCGTCCGGGCCGGGCGGCACGGTGGTGGGCAGCGAGAAGAAGTGCCTGTTGGACCTGGCCGAGGTGGTCGGTTTCGACACCGCCATCGACACCCGCGCCGTCCAGCACTACACGGTGTTGCAGTACGTGCCGGAGCCCGAGACGCTGCACCGCGGGATCCGGCGGCTGGAGTCGGGCTGCTACGCCCGTATTCGGCCCGGCGACGCGCCGCAGACCACCCGCTATTTTCGGCCCCGGTTCGACGCCACTCCGATCACCCGCGACACCGAGCAGGCGCGCTACGACGAGATCACCGCGGTGCTCGAGGACTCGGTGGCCAAGCACATGCGCGCCGACGTCACCGTGGGCGCGTTCCTGTCCGGCGGCATCGACTCGACCGCGATCGCCGCGCTGGCGATGCGGCACAACCCCAAGCTGATCACCTTCACCACCGGGTTCGAGCGAGAAGGGTTCTCCGAGATCGACGTGGCCGCGGCGTCGGCCGAGGCGATCGGCGCCCGCCACGTGGTCAAGGTGGTCAGCCCGGCCGAGTTCGTGGCCGCGCTGCCCGAGATCGTGTGGTACCTCGACGACCCGGTCGCCGACCCGGCGCTGGTGCCGCTGTACTTCATCGCCGCCGAGGCCCGCAAGCACGTCAAGGTGGTGCTCTCCGGCGAGGGCGCCGACGAGTTGTTCGGCGGGTACACGATCTACCGCGAGCCGCTGTCCCTGCGCCCGTTCGACTACCTGCCCGCACCGGTGCGCCGGTCGCTGGGCCGGGCGTCGCGACCGCTGCCCGAGGGAATGCGCGGTAAGAGCCTGCTGCACCGCGGCTCGCTGACGCTTGAGGAGCGCTACTACGGCAACGCGCGCAGTTTCTCCGACGAGCAACTGCGGGCAGTACTGCCGGGCTTCTGCCCCGACTGGACCCATACCGACGTGACCGCGCCGGTGTACGCCGAATCGGTCGGCTGGGACCCGGTGGCCCGCATGCAGCACCTCGACCTGTTCACCTGGCTGCGCGGCGACATCCTGGTCAAAGCCGACAAGATGACGATGGCCAACTCCCTGGAGCTGCGGGTGCCGTTCCTGGACCCCGAGGTGTTCGCGGTGGCCTCCCGGCTTCCGGTGTCGGCCAAGATCACCCGCACCACCACCAAGTACGCGCTGCGGCGTGCGCTGGAGCCGATCATTCCCGCGCATGTGCTGCACCGGCCCAAGCTGGGCTTCCCAGTGCCGTTGCGGCACTGGCTGCGGGCCGGTGAGCTGGTGGAGTGGGCCTACGCGATGGTGGACGCCACCGGCGCCGATCACCTGGTCGATGTGGCCGCGGTGCGTTCGATGCTCGACGAGCACCGCACCGGCGCCGCCGATCACAGCCGCCGGTTGTGGACCGTGCTGATCTTCATGCTCTGGCACGCCATCTTCGTCGAGCACAGCGTGATGCCCGACATCAAGGAGCCGGAATACCCGGTGCGGCTCTAGCTAGCGGCTGGCCGGGCGCCCGTTCACTCTGCGCCCACCAGGGCACCTACTCGCACTTGTGCCTGGTGAGCGCAGAGTCAGCGGATCATTTACCGCAGCGCGGCGTCGATCTCGGCCGCGGCGGCGTCGCCGTAGGCGTCGGCCAGCCGGCTCACCGCGGTGGCGCGGTCCCACGTCCACTCCTGGGTCCCGGTGGACTCCAGCACCAGCACCGCCACCAGCGAACCGAGCTGCGCCGACCGCTCCAGGCTCAATCCGGCGCTGCGACCGGTCAGGAAACCGGCGCGGAAGGCGTCGCCGACCCCGGTCGGGTCGGTCTGGGACTTCTCCGGCACCACACCGACGTGAACGCGCGAGCCGTCCGGGGAGACGATGTCGACACCGTCACCACCCAGGGTGGTCACCCGCAGGCCGACCTGCTTGGCGACGTCGGCCTCGGTCCAGCCGGTCTTGGACAGCAGCAGGTCCCACTCGTAGTCGTTGGTGAACAGGTAGGTGGCGCCGTCGATGAGCTTGCGGATCTCCTCGCCGGTCAGCCGGGCCAACTGCTGCGACGGGTCGGCGGCGAACGCCAGGCCCAGGTTGCGGCACTCCTCGGTGTGCAAGAACATCGCCTCGGGGTCATTGGCCCCGACGATCACCAGCTCCGGCTTCCCGGCGGCCTCGACCAGCTCGGCCAGCGAGATGTTACGGGCCTCCGACATCGCGCCCGGGTAGAACGACGCGATCTGGGCCATGTCGACGTCGGTGGTGCACACGAACCGGGCGGTGTGCGCGGTCGTCGAGGTCAGCACGTGGTCGCAGTTGACGCCGTGCGACACCAGCCACTGCCGGTAGTCGGCGAAGTCGGCGCCCGCGGCGCCCACCAGCGCGGCGTCGCCGCCGAGCACACCGATGGCGAAGGCGATGTTGCCGGCCACGCCGCCGCGATGCACCACCAGGTCATCGACCAGGAAGCTCAGCGAGACCTTCTGCAGGTGATCGGCCAGCAGTTGTTCGGAGAACCGACCCGGAAAGCGCATCAGATGGTCGGTCGCGATCGAACCGGTCACCGCAATCGTCACTGAACTATCCCCCTCGTTTCGTCACCATGGGCCTGGATGTGGGTACCCACGGTAGCGGTCCGGTGTCACCGGCTCGCCGCCGGGCAGCTACGGGCCGCCGACGCTGGGGTGCTGACAGCCGATTGCGGCGAACCGCCGCACCCGGCTGTGATCGCCCGTCAGGTGCTCAGTTGAACGAGTCGCCGCACGAGCAGGAGCCGCCGGCGTTGGGGTTCTCGATGGTGAAGCCCTGCTTGTCGATCTGGTCGGCGTAGCCGATCTCGGCGCCCTGCAGGTACGGCGCGCTCATCCGGTCGACGGTCAGCGTCACGCCGTTGAACTCCACGACCAAGTCACCGTCGAGGGTGCGGTCGTCGAAGAACAGGTTGTAGCGCAGGCCCGCGCAGCCGCCCGGCTGGACCGAGATCCGCAGGGTCAGGTCGTCACGGCCCTCCTGTTCCAGCAGCGCCTTGACCTTGGCCGCGGCCTCATCGGTCAAAACGACGCCGTGAGACTCGGTGGTCGACTGATCCTGAACAGTCATTGCGTCTCCCTACTGCGATTGTCATGGGGCGGGCCCCACCCCGACGCCCGGAGTTCAAGCCCACTTCAGCAACGATACCCTGCGCCAACGTGTTCCCTACCGACGCGGCGAGCCGGGCGGACTCTGCCCACGATCGCCGAACTGGGCTGCGGTGGCCGCACTCAGACCGATCAGCTGATTCGCCGCGTCGGCCAGCGCCAGTGGCACCGAACCGGCGTGCTCGGCGATAGCCCGGGCCGTCACCACGCCGGCGCGCCGCCACGCGGGTTCGTCCAGGGCGACCTGCCCGGCCAGCACCAGCACCGCAATGCCCCGCGCTCGCGCCGCGGCCGCCAGGGCGCCGACCACCTTTCCGTGCAGCGACGACTCGTCGAGGCGCCCCTCGCCGGTCACCAGGACGTCGGTGTCGGCGAGCGCGGCCGCCAGGCCGGTGTGCCGCGCCACGATCTCCGCACCGGATTCGACGGTGCTGCCCAGCGCGAGCAGTGCCGCGCCGATCCCCCCGGCCGCACCGGCACCCGGCGCCGCGCTGACCGGCCACCCGGCCGCGGCGTCCAGCTCGGATGCCCAGGCGGCGAGCCGGCGCTCCAGGACGGCCACGGTGGCCGGGTCGGCGCCCTTCTGCGGCCCGAACACCCGGGCGCAACCCCGGGGACCCAGCACCCCGGGGACCCAGCAGCGGGTGCTCGACGTCGCAGGCGGCGACCAGCTCGATCCCGGCCAGCCGCCGTCGACCGGCGCTCAGGCCGCCCAGCTCCTCGACCATGCCGCGACCGCCGTCGGTGCAGGCACTCCCGCCGAGGCCGACCACGATCCGCTGCGCCCCGGCGGCCAGCGCCGCGGCGACGAGCTGCCCGACTCCGCGGCTGTGGGCCGCCAGCGCTGTCTGCGGCGACGCGGGCTCGCCCAGCCGGGCGAGGCCGCAGGCCTGAGCACACTCCAGGTAGGCGGTGCCGGTTTCGGCGGCCCAGACCCATTCCGCGTCGAGGCCCTCGGCCAGCGGCCCGCTGACCCGCGACCGGCGCACCGTGCCCACCGCGGCGGCCAGCACCTCGACGAAGCCGGGGCCGCCGTCGGACTGCGGCGCGATCACCAGCCGGTCCCGGGGGCGGCTGCGACGCCAGCCGGTCGCGATGGCGGCGGCGGCCTGCCGTGCCGTCAGGCTGTCGCCGTAGCAGTCCGGTGCGATCAGGACCCGCAGCGACTTCCCACCGGCCGCGCCGCCGGGATCCGGGCGATCACCCATCTGCGCAGGCTATCGAGCCGGACGGACGGCGGCGCAGGCCGGGCGGGCCGGACAAGTAATCTGGCGGGCGTGAAAGTGCCGGGGCGCAGAAAAGACGAGGGTCAGTCCGCTGAGTCCGCAGTCTCCGCCGTCTCTCTCGACGGCGCCGGGACGGCGGACTCCGCCCGTGGCGGCGGCACCGCCCCCAAGGGCCGGCCCACCCCCAAGCGCAGCGCCGCAAGGCGGCGCGGTCCGGTGGCACCGGCTCCGATGACCGCCGCGGAGGCCCGGGCCCGGCGCAAGTCGCTGGCCGGCCCGAAGCTGAGCAAAGAGGAACGCCGGATCGCCAAGGCACAGCGCCGGGAGCGCATGGCCGAACGGCGGGAGCGGATGCTGGCCGGCGACGAGTCGGCGCTGCTGGAACGCGACCGGGGCCCGGTGCGCCGCTACGCTCGCGACATCGTCGACTCCCGCCGCAACCTGCTCGGCCTGTTCATGCCGGTGGCGCTGGGGCTGATGTTCATCATGATGGCCCTGCCGCAGGTGCAGTACTACATCTCGCCGGCGATGATGCTGTTGATGCTCCTGATGGCGCTCGACGGTGTGCTGGTGGCCCGCAAGGTCGGCCGCCTGGTCGACGAAAAGTTCCCGGACAACACCGAAAGCCGTTGGCGGCTGGGGCTCTACGCCGCAGGCCGTGCGTCGACGGTGCGCCGCATGCGGGCGCCGCGCCCGCAGGTGCGGCGTGGCGAAGGCCTCAACTAAAGCGCTGCCCGGCCGCCGACAGCGATGGATTTCCCCCCGGTCAGCCCGCCCGACGCCGCGGCGGCGACCGCCGCCCGCGCCCGGCAGAACTCGCTGACCAAGCCACCGGGTTCCCTGGGGCGCCTGGAGACGCTGTCGGTCTGGGTGGCGGCCTGCCAGGGGCAGTGCCCGCCGCGACAGTTCGAACGCGTCCGCATCGTGGTGTTCGCCGGCGATCACGGCGTGACCCGCGGACGCGTGTCGGCCTATCCCCCGGAGGTGACGGCACAGATGGTCGCCAACATCGACCGTGGCGGGGCGGCTGTCAACGCGCTGGCCGCCGTCGGCGGGGCCGGGGTGCGCGTGGTGGACATGGCCGTCGCGGGGCCGATCCCCGGTGACCCGGGCGGGACACTCAGCACCTACCGGGTGCGCCGCGGCAGCGGCGACATCACCTGCGAGGACGCTCTGACCCACGACGAGGTGCTGGCCGCGCTCGAGGCGGGCCGGCGGATCGCCGACGAGGAGGTCGACAGCGGGGCCGACCTGCTGATACCCGGCGACATGGGAATCGGAAACACCACCGTCGCAACGACATTGGTCGCCGCACTGACCGGCGCCGAACCCGCTGAGGCGGTCGGGCACGGGACCGGGATCGATGATGCCGGCTGGGCCCGCAAGACCGCGGCGGTGCGCGACGCGCTGTTCCGGTCCCGCCCGCAGCACGCGGACCCGATCGGACTGCTGCGCTGCTGCGGCGGCGCCGACGTGGCGGCGCTGGCGGGCTTCTGCGCCCAGGCAGCGGTGCGCCGCACCCCGGTGCTGCTCGACGGCCTGGCTTCCACGGCCGCTGCCCTGGCGGCCGATCGGCTGGCCCCCGGCGCCCGGGCCTGGTGGCAGGCCGGTCACCGCTCCCCCGAGCCGGCTCACGCGCTGGCGTGCGCCGCACTGGGCACCGAACCGATCCTCGACCTGCAGATGCGGCTGGGCGAGGGTACCGGCGCCGCGGTTGCCCTCCCGGTGCTGCGCGCCGCGGTTTCGGCGTTGTCGTCGATGGCCACTTTCGCCGAGGCGGGGGTGTCCGGGCCGGCCGACGGGGCGTCCGGGTGATCCGGTCGCTGGCCGCCGCGGCGGGATTCGGCACGGCGCTGCGGCTCCCCGGAGCCATGACCGGCCCCCCGGGCCGTGGCGCGCTGACGGCGTTGCCGGTGATCGGCGCCGCGCTGGGGGCGCTGGCGGCGGGCGTGGTGTGGGCCGGCGGGCTGGCCTTCGGACCGGGCAGCCCGGTGACGGGGCTGCTGGCGGTGGCGGCGCTGCTGGCCGCCACCCGGGGCCTGCACATCGACGGGGTGGCCGACACCGCCGACGGTTTGGGTTGCTACCGGCCTGCCGCCCAGGCGCTGCAGGTGATGCGCGAAGGCGCGACCGGCCCGTTCGGGGTGGTTGCGGTGGTCATGGTGATCGGATTGCAGGCGACGGCGTTCCCGCTGCTGGGCGCCGGGCAGATCGTGCTCGCGGTGTGTGCGGGCCGGGTGGCCGCCGTGCTGGCCTGCCGGCGTTCGGTGCCCGCGGCCGAGGGCAGCGTGCTCGGCGCGACGGTGGCCGGCAGCCAGCCGTTGCCGGTGGCGGCAGCCTGGGTTGCGGCGCTGATCGCGGCGGCGGTCCCCGCCGGTGCGCAGCCGTGGCATGGGCCGGTAGCCGTGGCCCTGGCCCTGGGCTGCTCGATCACCCTGGTCCGACACTGCGTGCGCCGTTTCGGCGGGATCACCGGCGATGTGCTGGGCGCGGTCGTCGAGGGGGCCACCGCGGTAGCTGCGGTGACAATGGCCGCGCTCTGAGCGCCCCGGCCCAGCCTGCTGCAATTTCCGAAACTGTCCGGCCTGGCGGATTATTCTCCGATTGGGTGGTTCCTCGCCCCGCTATTGCATGTATCGTGGAACGAACGTTAACATGCAACGTTAACAAAAAGGGGGATATCAGATGGGGCGTCACCACAACTACAGCAAGCGAAGCCGCGAATCACGTAAGGCGATGATCGACGGCACCTTCGAGGATCGGGATGACACCACCTATTGGTACGAGATGGCCGAGGATCTGCGCCCGCTGGCCGATCGCGTCGGCGGGTCCCCCGATCTGCGCCGCTGATCACCCCACGTTTCCCGCCACGATGCTGGCGCTCGCGGCACCGGAGCGCGCCAGAGGCCACCTCGTGCTTCCCGCGCTGGTGATCCAGCCGAAACTGCAGTAGTGCACTACTGCATCCGCATCCTGTGAACGACCATAGCGTCGGCGCTGATCAGACGGTCAGAATCATGAGGAGCGGATCATGGACCTTCAGCGACTTCATCGGCGGCGCACCAACCCACCCACCCTCTTCAACCACCCCCGTCGCGCGACCAGGCTGCTGGGGCTGGGCGGCACGGTCGGCGCCTTCATGGCGTTCGGCATGTGCCCACTGGCCGGCGCACCGGCCCAGGCGGACCCGCTGATCGATTGGATCGCCGACATAGTCGACCCGGCCTCCTGGTCGTGGCTGGCCGGGGAGGACACCGCCGGGCTCGAAACAGCAGACTGGGGCAGCTTTTTGAGCAGCTTCAGCGGCCCCGACAGCGCGCTCGGCCCGGCTGCCGCGGGCGACCCCACCATGGCAGAGCTGTTCGAGACCTGGGTCTATGCCCCGCTGTACCAAGCCGGCCAGGAATGGCTGGCCACCCCCTCCGGTAACGCGATCAGCGACTGGATCAACGACACCTTCGGCAACGACCAACTGCTGATCGGCAACGGCGCCGACGGCATCGACGGCGGCACCAACGAGCAGGCCATGGGCGGCGCCGGCGGGCTGTGGTTCGGCGACGGCGGCGACGGCGGGACCGCTGTCGGCGGCTGGGGCGGCGCCGGCGGCGACGCCGGATTCTTCGGCAACGGCGGCGACGGCGGCCACGGAGGCGGATTCGGCTCCGGCGACTATCCCGGCGACGGCGGCGACGGCGGCAACGGCGGGACCTTCATGGGCCACGGCGGCGATGGTGGCGACGGCGGCGACGGCGCCAACGGCTTCAACGGCGCCTATGGCGGCGACGGCGGCGACGCGGCGAGCTGGCTATTCGGCAACGGCGGAACCGGCGGGCACGGCGGGGACGGCGGCAACGGCGCCGCCGGCGTAGTGGGCGGTGACGGCTGGTACGGCGGCCAAGGAGGAAGTACCTTCGCCCTCTTCGGTGACGGCGGCATCGGCGGAGCCGGCGGCAACGGCGGCAACGGCGGGGGGGCCGCGGGCGCCGTGGGCAACGGAGGTGGCGGCGGCTACGGCGGTCTCGGTGGCAACGGCGGTAACACCGTCACCGGGGTGGGCGGCGGCGGGGCCGGGGGCAACGGCGGCAACGGGGGAAACGGCGGAACCACCTCCGGACAAGGCGGCTCTGGCGGAGTCGGCTGGCACGGCGGGAACAGCGGGACCGGCCCCGGCGGCAGGTACTCCGGAACCGGCGGCGCCGGGGGCCGCGGCGGTGACGGTGGAGACGCCAGCGGCGTCGGCTACTCCGCGGGTCGCGGCAACGGCGGTGGGGCGGGCGGCTCAGGTGAATTCGGCGGAGCAGGTGGCGACGGGGGCACGGGCGGAAACGGCAGCGGCGGCGCGATCGGTGCCGCCGGCGGCGCCGGTGGGACATCCGGATTCGGCGTCGCCGGCACCGGTGCCGGCGGCAACGGCGGTCACGGCGGCGCTGACAGCGGCGGCGTGGGCGGCGTGGGCGGCATGGGGGCAGCCGCCGCCTTGGGGACCACCGCTGGTGGTGGTGGCGGCGGCGGGGGCGGCACCGGCAGTGCCGGCGGCACCGGTGGTGCGGGCGGTGCAGGTAGTAGCGGTGGCACCGGTAGCGGTCTCGACATTTTCGGCCAGGTCGCGGGAGTGGGCGGCTCCGGCGGGACTGGCGGCGAGGGCGGCCGCGGCATCGGAGTCGGCAGCACGGGCGGGGTCGGTGGGGCCGGTGGCGTCGGCGGGGACGGCACGGGAATCCGTGGCGTCGGCGGCGGCTACGGCCAGGGCGGGCGGGGCGGGACCGGCGGCACCGGGGGTATGGCCTTCAATCTCGGAACCGGTGGAAATGGCGGCGTCGGCGGCACGGGCGGCCACGGCACGGGTGGTAGTACCACCGTGATCGGGCAAGGCGCGATCGGCGGCGGTGGCGGGACCGGCGGCGTCGGCGGCATTGCCGACGGCTTCGTCGACGGAGGAGCCGACGGCTACAACGATGACATCGGCGGTGTGGGCGGCGACGGCGGCGCCGGCGGCAACGCGGCCACCGCGGTCCAGGGCACCGCCACGGGCGGCTGGGGTGGAACCGGCGGGGCCGGTGGTGTCGCTCATCCGGGCGCCAGCGGTGCCGGCGGTGTGGGCGGTGCCGGCGGCAGCACCACCGACGGCGCCGGTGCCTCCGGCGGTAACGGTGGTCCGGGCAGCCCCGACGGAACGCCCGGCACACCGGGCGTTACGGGTTAGTCCAGCCGGGCCATCCACCCGTGGGTGTCGGCGAAGGTGCCGCGCTG
The DNA here is from genome assembly GCF_010729485.1 of Mycolicibacter hiberniae. Classification (NCBI taxonomy): domain Bacteria; kingdom Bacillati; phylum Actinomycetota; class Actinomycetes; order Mycobacteriales; family Mycobacteriaceae; genus Mycobacterium; species Mycobacterium hiberniae. Next base: position 1,228,385 of record NZ_AP022609.1, on the reverse strand, counting down.
GATTCCGGTCAGGGTGTCGCGCAACGCCATGGTGACCTCACCGGGCTGACCGTCGGCGATGGTGAACTCGCCGTCCGCGGACTTGACGTGCGACACGGGCGTGATGACCGCGGCCGTCCCGCAGGCGAACACCTCGGTGATCTCCCCCGATGCGGCCTTCTTCTGCCATTCGCTGACGTCGATCTTGCGCTCTTCGACGCTGAAACCGGCATCGGTCGCCAACTGCAGCAAGGAGTCGCGGGTGATGCCGGGCAGCAGCGAGCCGGACAGCTCGGGCGTCACCAGCCGCGCCGAGCCACCGGTGCCGAACACGAAGAACAGGTTCATGCCACCCATCTCTTCGACGTAGCGCCGCTCGGCGGCGTCCAGCCACACCACCTGGTCGCAGCCATGTTCGGCGGCCTGTGCCTGGGCGACCAGCGACGCCGCGTAGTTGCCGCCGAACTTGGCGGCGCCGGTCCCACCCGGGCAGGCCCGCACATACTCTGTCGACAGCCACACGCTGACCGGCTTGATCCCGCCCTTGAAGTACGCGCCGGCCGGCGAGCCCATCACCAGGCAGCGGTACTCGTTGGACGGGCGCACCCCCAGCCCCGGCTCGGTGGCGAAGACGAATGGGCGCAGGTACAGCGACTCCTCACCGCCGGCGGTCGGCACCCAGGCCGCGTCCACGGCGATCAGCTGCCGCAGCGACTCGATGAACAGCTCGTCGGGCAGCTCCGGGATCGCCAGCCGCCGCGACGACGCCCGCATCCGGGCGGCGTTGGCCTCGGGCCGGAACGAGACGATCGATCCGTCGGTCCACCGGTAGGCCTTGAGCCCTTCGAACACTTCCTGTGCGTAGTGCAAAACGATGGCCGACGGGTCCAATTCGATGGGCCCGTAGGGAATGACCCGCGCATTGTGCCAACCCGCGTCCACGGTGTAGTCGATCGAAACCATGTGATCGGTGTGGTACTTGCCGAAACCCGGCTCAGCCAAAATGGATTCGCGCACCTCGTCGGGCGTCGGGTTGGTGGTGACCGACACGTGGAAGTCGAGGAGGCTACTCGTCATGCAGCGATTGTATAACCGGTGCGCTAGCGGGTTTTTGCCGTGACGAACGGCGGGGTCACCACCTCGCACTCGACCGCACGGCCCCGCACGTCGACGGTGAGCTGGGCGCCGTCCTGCACGCCCGCCTCGACGTCGATCAGCGCCAGCGCGATGCCGGTCTTGAGCGTCGGCGAGAATGTGCCCGAGGTGGTGACCCCCACCCGGCGGTCGCCGTCGAGTACCGCCAAGTCGGCACGCAGCACCCCGCGGCCGGTGGCACGCAGCCCGCGCAACAGCCGCGCGGGACCGGCTGCCTTCTCGGCCAGCAGCGCGTCGCGGCCCAGGAAGGATTCCTTCTTCCAGCCGATCGCCCAGCCGCAGCGGGCCTGCAGCGGCGAAATGGTCGGCGACAGTTCGTGACCGTGCAGCGGGTAACCCATCTCGGTGCGCAGCGTGTCGCGGGCTCCCAGGCCCGCCAGCTCACCGCCGGCCTCCGTCACGGCGGCCACCAGCGCGTCGAACACCACCTCCGCGGAATCCCACTCCGGCAGCAGCTCGAAGCCGTGTTCGCCGGTGTAGCCGGACCGACAGACCCGGACCGACACCCCGGCGAAGTCCGCGTCGGCGAACGCCATGTAGTCCATCTCGGTGGGCAGCCCGAGCCCGGCCACCACCTCGGTCGATCGCGGACCCTGCACCGCCAGCACCGCCCGCGAGCGGTGTTCGTCGGTGACCGTCACCCCGGCCGGCGCCACCTCCTGCAGAACCGAGACCACCGCCGCGGTGTTGGCGGCGTTGGGCACCAGGAAGATCTCGTCGTCGGCGACGTAGTAGGCGATCAGGTCGTCGATGACGCCACCGGATTCGTTGCAGCACAAGGTGTACTGCGCCTGCCCCGGGGAGATCCGGCCGAGGTCGTTGGTCAGCGTGGCGTTGACGAACCCGGCCGCGCCCGCACCCCGCACGGTCGCCTTGCCGAGGTGGCTGACATCGAAAAGCCCCACGGTGTTGCGGGTCGCGTTGTGCTCGGCGACGGTACCGGCGTAGGACACCGGCATCAGCCAGCCGCCGAACTCGGCGAAGCTGGCGCCCAGGGCGCGGTGCCGGTCTTCCAGGGGTCCGTGTTGCAGTTCGCTCACGACGAGCCAGCCTAGTGGGCACACTTATGTAAATGGTGGATTGGGATGCGCTCGAAGCCGCCGGCATCGCCGATGCGAGGGCCCGCGCCGGCCTCATCGAATACCTCGACGGTCTGGGGTTCACCGCCGAGGAGATGGTGCAGGCCGAGCGCCAGGGCAGGCTGTTCGGCCTGGCCGGTGACGCCGTGGGCCGCTCGGGTCCCCCGATCTTCACCCTGCGGACGGCCGCCGAGGCCCTCGACGTGCCGGTGGCCGAGGTGGCCCAGGCCTGGCGGATGCTCGGGCTCACCGTCCCCAGCCCGGACACCGCCGCGCTGAGCCAGGCCGACGTCGACGCCTTGGCCACCTGGCGTCAGATGCGGTCCTTTCTCGGCGAGCCCGTGGACGGCTTCCTGCGGGTATTGGGAGCGACGATGGCGCGGCTGGCCGAGGCCGAGTCGTCGATGATCCGGCTCAGCGAGCCCGACATGTGGCTCGGCCACACCCGCGACGAGCTGCGTACCGCCCGGTCGTGGCGCGCGGTCGCGGAGTACATCCCGCGCATAGGCGCCATGATCGACACCGTTCACCGCCAGCACCAGGTCACTCTCCGGACCTTCCTGGAGGCCCTGGCCGGCGGGCCGACGATGGGGCTGATGTGCGGCGTGGGGTTCGCCGACCTGACCGGGTTCACCGCCCTGACCAGGGTGCTCACCGCCACCGAACTGGCCACGCTGCTCACCGATTTCACCGCCACCGTCGCCGACGTGGTGCACCGCGACGGCGGGCGGGTGGTCAAGTTCATCGGCGACGCGGTGATGTGGGTGAGCGCGACCGGGGAACTGCTGGCCAGAGCGGCGATCGACCTGGTCAATCACCCCGAGGCCCGCGCTGCCGGCCTGCAGGTGCGCGCCGGGCTGGGCTATGGCGAGATCGTCGCGATCAACGGCGACTACTTCGGCACCCCGGTCAATCTGGCCGCTCGCCTGGTGGACGTCGCCGCACCCGGACAGGTGCTCGCCTCGTCCTGCGTGCGCGCCGAACTGCCGAACTGGCCGGTCATAGTTCAGGATCCCTTGACGCTCAAGGGGTTCGACGAACCCGTCCCGGCGTACCAGCTGCACCCGCACGCCGATCGTTAGGGTGAGTCCTTGTGAGCACCGAACACCACTCCCCTGCCCCCTCCGTCACCGTCGCCGACTCGCTGCCCGCCAACGCCGACCAGGCGGTGCTGATCGTGCCGGTGGTCTCGGCCGGCGACGAATCCGAGCCGGGCGCGCAGTCCGGTGAGCGCGGCGCCGTCGTCGTCGCCACCGAGCCCGCGCTGCCCGCCGAGGCGGTCGCCGAGATCGAGGCCGCGCTGAGCGCCCTGGGCGCCAAGGGCGGCAGCGAGCAGGTCAACCGACTGGTCGTGACGTCGCTTCCGGTGGCCAGCGTGCTGACCGTGGGCCTGGGCAAGGCCCGGGAATCCTGGCCGGCCGACGTGGTCCGCCGCGCCGCCGGAACCGCAGCCCGCTCGCTGAACGGCACGACCGCGGCGATCAGCGCGCTGAGCGGGTTGCCCGGCCAGGGCGAGGACGACCTGGTGGCCGCCGGCGTCGAGGGAATACTGCTGGGGGCCTACCGGTTCACCGCCTTCCGCACCGAGAAGACGGCCCCGAAGGATCCCGGCCTGCAGAGCCTCACGGTGCTGACGTCGGCGGCCGGGGCCGAAGCGAGCGCCGCCCGGGGAGCCGTCATCGCCGCGGCGGTGACCACCGCCCGCGATCTGGTCAACACCCCGCCGAGCCACCTGTATCCGGCCGAGTTCGCCGAGCGCGCCCGGGCGCTGGGCGAGGCCGCCGGGCTGGAGGTCGAGGTGCTCGACGAGGCGGCGCTGGCCGACGCCGGATTCGGCGGCGTGATCGGCGTGGGCCAGGGTTCGGCACGCCCGCCGCGACTGGTGCGGTTGATTCACCGCGGGTCGCGCCTGGTGCCCAATCCGGACGGCGCCAAGAAGGTGGCGCTGGTCGGCAAGGGCATCACGTTCGACACCGGCGGTATCTCGATCAAGCCGGCTGCCTCGATGCACCACATGACCTCCGACATGGGCGGGGCGGCCGCCGTGATCGCCACGGTGGTGCTGGCCGCCCGCCGCGGCCTTCCGCTCGATGTGACGGCAACGGTGCCGATGGCCGAGAACATGCCGTCGTCGACCGCCCAGCGCCCGGGCGACGTGCTGACGCAGTACGGCGGCACTACCGTCGAGGTGCTCAACACCGACGCCGAGGGCCGCCTGATCCTGGCCGATGCGATCGTGCGGGCGTGCGAGGACGACCCGGACTATCTCATCGAGACCTCGACGCTGACCGGCGCGCAGACGGTGGCGCTCGGCGCGCGTATCCCCGGGGTGATGGGCTCGGAGGATTTCCGCGACCGGGTGGCGGCGATCTCGCAGGCCGTCGGCGAGAACGGCTGGCCGATGCCGCTGCCGGACGAACTCAAGGACGACCTGAAGTCGACGGTGGCCGACTTGGCCAACGTCAGCGGCCAGCGTTTCGCGGGCATGCTGGTCGCCGGGGTGTACCTGCGTGAGTTCGTGGCCGACGGCGTCGAATGGGTGCACATCGACGTCGCCGGGCCGGCGTACAACTCCGGCGGCCCGTGGGGGTACACCGGAAAGGGCGGCACCGGGGTGCCGACGCGCACCATGTTCGCGGTGCTGGAAGACATCGCCGCGAACGGGTGACGGCGGCCGAGCCCGACAGACGGGCTTGTGGCGCAGCGCTCGCCGTGCCGTAGCGCACGGCAGCGCAAGGCGTTGCACCGCCACCTCGGTGCGTGCGGGCAAGGCCCGCAATGACAGGATGGTTTCAACAGTCCACCTGGGCACCGCCCTCGCCCCGCCACTCTGTGGTATCCAGAGGACGACGTGCAGCGATCGATCGAGCAAGGAGTCAACAACGATGGCCTTCTCAGTCCAGATGCCCGCCCTCGGTGAGAGCGTCACGGAAGGGACCGTGACCCGCTGGCTCAAGCAGGAAGGCGACACCGTCGAGGTCGACGAGCCGCTGCTGGAAGTCTCCACCGACAAGGTCGACACCGAGATCCCGTCGCCGGCATCGGGTGTGCTGACCAAGATCGTCGCCGGTGAGGACACCACGGTCGAGGTCGGCGGCGAGCTGGCGGTGATCAGCGAGGCCGGTGAGAACACCTCGGCGCCGGCTGAACCGGAGGCTCAGGCGCCGGCTCCCGCCGCCGAAGCACCGGCTCCCGCTGCCGAGGAGCCGGCACCGGCTGCCGAAGCACCGGCCGCTCCCGCATCCGCCGCATCGTCGGCCCCCGCCGGAGACGGCACCCCGGTGCTGATGCCGGAGTTGGGCGAATCGGTCACCGAGGGCACCGTGACGCGCTGGCTCAAGCAGGTGGGCGACAGCATCGAGGTCGACGAGCCGCTGGTGGAGGTCTCCACCGACAAGGTCGACACCGAGATCCCGTCGCCGGTGGCCGGAACCTTGCTGTCGATCACCGCGGGCGAGGACACCACCGTCGAGGTCGGCGGAGAGCTGGCCCGAATCGGTTCGGGCAGCCCGGCTGCCGCACCCGAGCCCACGCCCGAGCCGGCGGCCCCCGCACCTGCGGCCCCCGAACCCCAGGCCCAGCCCGAGCCCGAGCCCGCACCGGCACCCCAGGCCAAGCCCGAGCCGGCGCCCGCACCGGCACCCCAGGCCAAGCCCGAACCCGCAGCTGCGCAGCCCGCTGCCGCGCCGGCCCAGGACGGCGAGGCGGCGCGCTACGTGACCCCGCTGGTGCGCAAGCTCGCCGCGGACAACAACGTGGACCTGAGCCTGGTCACCGGCACCGGGGTCGGCGGTCGCATCCGCAAGCAGGACGTGCTGGCCTTCGCCGAGAAGCAGGCCCAGCAGCGCAAGGAACCGGCCGCTGCGTCGGCAGCGGCGGCACCGGCCGCTTCGCGCCCGGCAGCCGCGGCCCCCGCCTCCGCGCTGGCGCACCTACGTGGCACCACCGCCAAGGCCAACCGGATTCGCCAGATCACCGCCAAGAAGACCCGGGAATCGCTGCAGGCCACCGCCCAGCTCACCCAGACCCACGAGGTCGACATGACCAAGATCGTGGCGTTGCGGGCCCGGGCCAAGGCCGCCTTCGCCGAGCGCGAGGGCGTGAACCTGACCTACCTTCCGTTCATCGCCCGGGCGGTGATCGACGCCCTCAAGGCGCACCCGAACGTCAACGCCAGCTACAACGAGGACGCCGGCGAGATCACCTACTACGACGCCGAGCACCTGGGCTTCGCGGTGGACACCGAGCAGGGACTGCTGTCCCCGGTGGTGCACAACGCCGGTGACCTTTCGCTGGCCGGACTGGCGCGGGCCATCGCCGACATCGCCGCGCGGGCCCGCTCCGGGAACCTCAAGCCGGACGAGTTGTCCGGGGGCACCTTCACGATCACCAACATCGGCAGCCAGGGCGCGCTGTTCGACACCCCGATCCTGGTGCCGCCGCAGGCCGCCATGCTCGGAACCGGTGCCATCGTCAAGCGGCCCAGGGTCATCGTCGACGACGCCGGCAACGAGTCGATCGGGGTACGCTCGGTCTGCTACCTGCCGCTGACCTATGACCACCGCCTGATCGACGGCGCCGACGCGGGTCGGTTCGTGACCACGATCAAGAACCGGCTCGAAGAAGCGGCTTTCGAGGCGGACCTGGGTCTCTGACGGCCCCGGGCGAGAAGCGCTGCAAGAGGATTGAGCTGTGGGTAACCCTGTCGTCGCGATCGCCGGGTCATCCGGACTGATCGGCTCGGCGCTGGTGTCGGCGTTGCGCGCCGACGGTCATCAGGTGCTGCGGATCGTGCGGCGCGCCCCGGCCGGCTCCGGTGAGCTGCAGTGGGATCCGGCCGCCGGCGACATCGATGTCGGTGCGCTCGCCGGCGTCGACGCCGTGGTGAACCTCTGCGGCGTGGGCGTGGGCGACCGGCGCTGGTCGGGTGCGTTCAAGCAGAGCCTGCGCGACAGCCGGATCGCCCCGACCGAAGTGCTGTCGGCAGCGGTTGCCGAGGCCGGCGTCCCGGTGCTGGTCAATGCCAGCGGCGTCGGCTACTACGGCGACACCGGCAGCCGGACCGTAGACGAATCCGCACCGGGGGGAACGGATTTCCTGGCCCAGCTCGCCCAAGACTGGGAGGCGGCGACCGCGACCGCACAGCAGTCCGGGGTTCGCGTGGTGCTGGCTCGTACGGGCATCGTGCTCTCGCCCGCGGGCGGCGTGGTGGGGCGCCTGCAGCCGTTGTTCTCCTGGGGACTGGGCGCCCGGATCGGCAACGGCCGGCAGTACATGTCGTGGATCAGCATGGTCGACGAGGTGCGCGCACTGCTGTTCGCGATTTCCCACGACACGGTGTCGGGCCCGGTGAATCTGACCGGTCCGGCCCCGGTGACCAACGCCGAGTTCACCGCCGCGCTGGGGCGGGCGGTGGGCCGCCGTGCCCCGATGCTGCTACCCGGTTTCGCGGTCCGGGCCGGGCTCGGCGAGTTCGCCGAAAGCCTGCTCACCGGGCAGCGGGCCATCCCCGCCGTGCTGGAACAGGCGGGTTTCCGTTTCGAGCACCCCACCGTCGGCGAGGCCCTGGCCTACGCCACTTCCCGGCCGACCCCGCTGTAGCGGCAGCGCGGCGGGTAGCCTGCGAGCATGGTGTCCATCCGATCCAGCGCCGAGCCGATCGAGGTGCGCCAGCTGGGCACCCTGGACTACAGCGCCGCCTGGCAACTGCAACGCGACCTGGCCGAGGCCAGGGCAGCCGGGGGCCGCGACACACTGCTGCTGCTGGAGCATCCCCCCGTCTATACCGCCGGGCGCCGCACCGAACCGCAGGAACGCCCGGTGGACGGTACCCCGGTGGTCGACACCGACCGGGGCGGAAAGATCACCTGGCACGGCCCGGGACAGCTGGTCGGCTACCCGGTGATCGGCCTGGCCGAGCCGCTGGACGTGGTGAATTACGTTCGGCGTCTTGAAGAATCACTCATCGAGGTGTGTAACAACCTGGGCCTGAACACAACTCGGGTCCAGGGAAGATCCGGGGTGTGGCTGCCCGCCGGGAGCGACCGGCCGGCCCGCAAGATCGCCGCGATAGGTGTGCGGGTGGCCCGCGCCACCACGCTGCACGGATTCGCGCTCAATTGTGACTGCGATCTCAGTGCGTTCGGCTCGATCGTGCCGTGCGGGATCACCGACGCCGGAGTGACTTCGCTGTCGGCGGAGTTGGGTTGTGACATCGGCGTCGAGGATGTGCGGCAGGCGGTGGCAAGCGCAGTCGTCGACGCTCTCGACGGTGTCCTGCCGGTGCGCGACCATTCGGCTCCGCGCGTAACATCGACCACGTGAGCGCCGTCGGAGAAGGCCGTAGGTTAAGCCGTGCCGAAGCACGCAACGCCGAGACGCCGATCGAACGCAAGCCATCGTGGATCAAAACCCGTGCGCGAATGGGGCCTAACTACACCGACCTGAAGGTCTTGGTGAAGAAGGACAAACTGCACACGGTCTGCGAGGAAGCCGGCTGCCCCAACATCTACGAGTGCTGGGAGGACCGCGAGGCCACCTTCCTGATCGGCGGCGAGGTCTGCACCCGGAACTGCTCGTTCTGCCTCATCAAATCCGGCAAGCCGCCCGAGCTGGACCGCGACGAGCCGCGCCGGGTCGCCGAGAGCGTGCAGTCGATGGGGTTGCGGTATTCGACGGTCACCGGCGTCGCCCGTGACGATCTGCCCGATCAGGGCTCCTGGTTGTATGCCGAGACGGTGCGCGCCATCAAGGCACTCAACCCGTCGACGGGTGTGGAGCTGTTGATCCCCGATTTCGGCGGACGGCCCGAGTTGCTCGGTGAAGTCTTCGACTCCCGTCCCGAAGTGCTGGCACACAACGTCGAAACCGTGCCGCGCATCTTCAAGTTGATCCGGCCGGGATTCTCCTACGAGCGCAGCCTGAACGTGTTGACGCAGGCCCGCGACGCCGGGCTGGTGGCCAAGAGCAACCTCATCCTCGGCATGGGCGAGACCCCCGAAGAGATCCGGGCCGCCCTGTCGGACCTGTACGAGGCGGGCGCCGAGCTGGTCACCATCACCCAGTACCTGCGTCCCACCGCTCGGCATCATCCGATCGAGCGCTGGGTCAAGCCCGAGGAGTTCGTCGAGCACGCCCGCTACGCCGAGCAGCTGGGCTTTGCCGGGGTGATGTCCGGGCCGCTGGTGCGCTCGTCGTATCGCGCCGGGCGGCTCTACCAGCAGGCGCTGGAGAACCGGGCTAACCGCGGCCGGTGCACCTCGGCGGGCTGACGCCCCGGGGGGCGGCGGGCCCGGCTGCGTATCCTTGGTAGCTATGCCCAGACCGCGCAACACCGCCGAGAACAAGGCTGCCCGGGCGGAGGCGAAAGCCGCCCGCAAGAACGCCAGCAGGCAGCGCCGTGCCCAGCTGTGGCAGGCGTTCCAGCTCCAGCGCAAAGAGGACAAGCGGCTGGTGCCCTACATGGCCGGCGCCTTCGTGCTGGTCGTTGGGGTGACAACCGCGCTGGCGCTCAACGGCGGCACCTTCGCCAAGGTGACGACCATCCCGCTGGGCCTGGTGCTGGGTGCCCTGGTGGCCTTCGTGATCTTCGGTCGGCGCGCGCAACGGTCGGTTTACCGCAAGGCCGAGGGGCAGGCCGGGGCGGCGGCGTGGGCGCTGGAGAACCTGCGCGGCAAATGGCGCGTCACTCCCGGCGTGGCCGCCACCGGCCAGCTCGACGCCGTGCATCGGGTGATCGGACGCCCGGGCGTCATCTTCGTCGCCGAAGGGTCACCCAGCCGGCTCAAGCCACTGCTCGCCCAGGAGAAGAAGCGCACCGCCCGGCTGGTCGGCGACGTGCCGATCTACGACGTGGTGGTGGGCAACGGCGAGGGCGAGGTGCCGCTGGCCAAGCTGGAGCGGTTCCTGACCAAGTTGCCGGCCAACATCTCGACCAAGCAGATGGACTCGCTGGAGTCGCGGCTGGCCGCGCTCAGTTCGCGCAGCGGGCCCGCGGCCATGCCCAAGGGACCGCTGCCCGGCGGCGCGAAGGTGCGCGGCGTTCAGCGTGCAGTGCGCCGGCGCTGACTCCAGCGTTCAGCGGCTGCGCACCACCGCGGTCGAGGTGGCCCGGTCCTGCAGCCCGCGCCCGTCGGCGTCGGTGAACAGCGCCGGCACCACCAGGGCGATCAGCAGTCCGCGCACCGCTGCCCGGCCCAACCCGATGCCCAGGCCGGGCCCGTCCACCGGGACCACCCGTAACCCGCAGGCGTATTGCCCCGGGGTGAATCCGAACAGCCGCACGGCGGCCACGCCGAGCACCAGCCAGATCCCGAGCACCACCGTCGCCAGGAACTCCGGGGTCACCACACCTGCTGCCACGCCCAGACCGGCCAGCCCATAGCCGACCAGCCAGTCAAGCCCCAGCGCCGCCAGGCGCCGCCCCGTCGGAGCCAGCGAGCCGGGGCCGCTGGCGGGCAGGCCCAGGCGCTGGCCGGGGGCGGTGTCGGGGCCGCCGGGACCGGCAGACTCCGGCCCCGACAACCACGAGGAGAACGTGCGGCTCATGGCCCCTACGATAGGCGGACCGTAATGGCGACCCGGGGTCGGCGGGGCAACCCGAGGTTGCGTAACGTCAGCGCCGGACACCCCGGTTCGGGGGCTACCAGCGGAGGAGAACAGTTCTGTGACCGACAAGACGGCCGACGACATTCTCAAGCTCGTCGCCGATGAGAACGTGGAGTACGTCGACATCCGGTTCTGCGACTTGCCCGGCCAGATGCAGCATCTGACCATCCCGGCCGCCGCGCTGGATGCGAGCGTCTTCGAGGACGGGCTGGCCTTCGACGGCTCGTCGATCCGCGGATTCCAGTCCATCCACGAGTCGGACATGATGCTGCTGCCCGACTTCGAGACCGCCCGCATCGACCCGTTCCGGGCGGCCAAGACACTGAACCTGAACTTCTTCGTCCACGACCCGTTCACCCGCGAGCCCTACTCGCGTGACCCGCGCAATGTCGCCCGCAAAGCCGAGAACTACCTCGCCAGCACCGGCATCGCCGACACCGCCTACTTCGGCGCCGAAGCCGAGTTCTACATCTTCGACTCGGTGCGCTTCGACTCCCAGATCAACGGCTCGTTCTTCGAGGTGGACTCGGCTGCCGGCTGGTGGAACACCGGCCGCACCACCGAAGCCGACGGCAGCCCCAACCTCGGCTACAAGGTCCGCCCGAAGGGCGGCTACTTCCCCGTCGCCCCGACGGACCGGTTCGTCGACCTGCGCGACGCCATGTCGACCAACCTCGCCAACGCCGGCTTCACCGTCGAACGCGGCCACCACGAGGTCGGCACCGGCGGGCAGACCGAGATCAACTACAAGTTCAACACCCTGCTGCACGCCGCCGACGACCTGATGCTGTTCAAGTACCTCATCAAGAACACCGCCTGGGCCCACGGCAAGACCGTCACCTTCATGCCCAAGCCCCTGTTCGGCGACAACGGCTCGGGCATGCACGTGCACCTGTCGTTGTGGAAGGACGGCGAGCCGCTGTTCTACGACGAGTCCGGCTATGCCGGGCTGTCGGACACCGCACGCCACTGCATCGGCGGGATCTTGCATCACGCCCCGTCGCTGCTGGCGTTCACCAACCCCACCATCAACTCCTACAAGCGCCTGGTTCCCGGCTACGAGGCCCCGATCAACCTGGTCTACAGCCAGCGCAACCGCTCGGCCTGCGTGCGCATCCCGATCACCGGCACCAACCCCAAGGCCAAGCGCCTGGAGTTCCGCTGCCCGGACTCCTCGGGCAACCCCTACCTGGCCTTCGCCGCCATGCTGATGGCCTGCATCGACGGCATCAAGAACAAGATCGAACCGGCGGCCCCGGTCGACAAAGACCTCTACGAACTGCCCCCCGACGAGGCCGCCAACATCCCCCAGGCCCCCACCTCACTGGCCCAGGTGATCGACAATCTGGAAGCCGACCACGAATACCTCACCGAGGGCGGCGTGTTCACCCCGGACCTGGTCGAGAACTGGATCAACTTCAAGCGCGACAACGAGATCGCGCCGGTGAACCTGCGCCCGCACCCCTACGAGTTCTCGCTGTACTACGACTGCTGAGCGACGCTGCAACGGCTCCGGCGGCAACGGCGAGCGGCTCACTCCACCGTGTCGCGGGCCCAGGACGGCGTGATGAAGACGCCGTCGGCCTCCACGGTCACCCCGGCGGCGTCCGAGATATGGCCCCGCGCGTAGGTTTTCACCCCGTCTTTGCGGTACACCGAGGCCTCGGCGTGCAGCGGCCCCAAGGGTGTTCCCCGGAGGTACTTCACGGTGATGGTGCCGGTGTAGTTCGGCTTGGTCAGGCCGTCGCTGGCCGCCTCGCCGAGCACATGGTCGAGGATCAGGGCACTGACCCCGCCGTGGACCAGCGTCGGCGGCCCCTCATAGGCCGCGCCCAGGTGAAAGTCGGTCCAGCAGTGGCCGTTGCCCCCGTGCTGGATCACCAGCGGCGGAGCAATCGGGTTGCGCAGCCCGACCACGGCATTCCCCCACGCCAGCGGCCGGCCGTCAACGACGTAACGCAGTCCCGGCGAGTCGCTGAGGTTGCTGGCCCGAAGCCGCTCGGTGAGCTGGCGAACCTGGCTGGTCGCCTCATCGACGGTGCCGGCGTCGGCCTGGGTGCGAATGGTGACGTCGATCAACTCACGGACCGCCTGGGCGAGCGGCCCGTAGCGCTCCAACAGTCGCGCGCTCTCCTGCGCGCTGATTGTGGGCACCGCCGCGCCAGCCCCGAAATCCACCACTGAGATCCTCCTCTAGTCCCCGAATACCTTGCGTACCACGGCTTTCGCGCGCCGTGTCACCCGCAGGTAGTGATCCAGGAATTCACCGCCGTCACCGCCGGGCCATCCGGCGGCCACCGCCACCGCGTTGAGGGCGCGGCCCGGTCCGGGCAGCTGGTCGGTGGGCTTGCCGCGCACCAGCACCAGGGCGTTGCGAGCACGGGTTGCCAGCAGCCACGCCTGCCGGAGCCTGTCCACGTCGTCGGCCTCCAACAGCCCGGCATCGGCGATGACGTCCAGGGTCTCCAGCGTAGAGGTGTTGTGCAGGGCCGGAACACGGTGGGCGTGGCGCAGCTGCAAAAGCTGGACTGTCCACTCGACATCGGCCAGCCCGCCCCTGCCCAGCTTGGTGTGCGTGTTGGGGTCCGCCCCGCGGGGCAGCCGCTCGGCGTCGACCCGCGCCTTCACCCGGCGGATCTCGCGCACCGCCTCGGCCGACACCCCGCCGGGCGGATACCGGGTGGCGTCGACCATGCGCAGGAACCGAAGACCCAGATCCACATCACCGGCGACGCAATGCGCCCGCAGGAGCGCCTGAATCTCCCACGGCTGGGCCCACTGCTCGTAGTAGGCCGCGTACGAGGCCAGCGTGCGGACCGGAGGACCGTTGCGGCCCTCGGGGCGAAGGTTGATATCGACCTGCAGCGGCGGGTCGACGCTGGTGGTGCCCAGCAGCGCCCGGACCTGTTCGACGATCGACGTGGCCCAACGCACCGCGTCGCCGTCGCCGACGCCGGGCGCCTGTTCGTTGGTCTCGCACACGAACATGACGTCGGCGTCCGAGCCGTAGCCCAGCTCGCCCCCGCCCAGCCGGCCCATGCCTATCACCGCGATCCGCGCCGGCGGCTCCTGGCCTTCTCCGGGCAGATTGACCCGGACGATCGCGTCCAGCGCGGCCTGTAGCACCGCCACCCACACCGCAGTCAGCGCCCGGCAGACGTCGACCACCTCGAGCATGCCCAGCAGGTCCGCGGAGGCGATGCGGGCCAGCTCGTGGCGGCGCAGGCTGCGCGCCGAGGCGATCGCGCGCTCCGGGTCGGGGTGGCGTGCCGCCGATGCGATCAGCGCCCGCGACACCGCGTCGGGATCGCTGTCGAGCAGCTTCGGCCCGGAAGGTCCGTCGCCGTAGGCCTGGATGACGTCGGGCGAGCGCATCAGCAGGTCCGGAATGTAGGCCGAGGTGCCCAATACCCGCATCAGCCGCTTGGCCACGGCGCTGCTGTCGCGCAGGGTCCTCAGATACCAGCGCTGCTGCGCCATCGACTCGCTGAGACGCCGGTAGGCCAGCAGCCCCGCGTCCGGATTGGGGGTGTTGGACAGCCAGTACAGCAACGTGGGCAGCAGGACCGCCTGGACCCGGCCCCGGCGACCGCTCTGGTTGGTCAGCGCCGCCAGATGGGTCAGAGCATTGTGCGGCGCCTCGTATCCCAGCGCCGCCAGCTGGCGTTCCGCGGCACCGGGTGTCAGCCCCCCGGCCAGCTCCAGCCCCGCCGGTCCGACTGCCTCCAACAGCGGTTGGTAGAAGAGCTTGGCGTGCAGCCTGGAGACCCGGAGGCTTTGGGCCTTGAGTTCTTCACGCAGTACGCCCAGGGCGTCATGGCGGCCGTCGGGCCGGATATGGGCGGCGCGGGCCAGCCAGCGCATCGCCTCGTCGTCCTCGGGCGGCGGGAGCATGTGAGTGCGCTTGAGCCGCTGCAGCTGCAGCCGGTGTTCGAGCAGCCGCAGGAACTCATACGAGGCGGTCAGGTTGGCCGCATCATCCCGGCCGATGTAGCCGCCGGAACCCAGGGCTGCCAGCGCATCGACCGTGGACGCCACGTGCAGTGACTCGTCGCTGCGTCCGTGCACCAGCTGCAGCAGCTGCACAGCGAACTCCACGTCGCGCAGTCCTCCCGAGCCCAGCTTGATCTCGCGGGACCGGATCTCAGCGGGTACCAGCTGCGCCACCCGGCGCCGCATGGCCTGCACGTCGGCGACGAAATCCTCACGCTCGCAGGCGGTCCACACCATGGGCAGCAGCGCATCGACGTAGGCGCGGCCCAGTTCGGCGTCGCCGGCCGCCGGGCGCGCCTTGAGCAGTGCCTGAAACTCCCAGGTCTTGGCCCACCGCTGGTAGTAGGCGATATGGGAGTCCAGGGTGCGCACCAGCGTGCCGTGGCGTCCCTCCGGCCGCAGATTGGCGTCCACTTCGAAGAACGCCTCGCCGGCCACCCGCATCAGTTCACCGGCCACCCTCATGGTGAGGGCATCGGCTTCTTCGGCGACGAATATGACGTCCACATCGCTGACGTAATTCAGTTCCCGCGCACCGCATTTGCCCATGGCGATCACGGCAAGCCGGGGCGGCGCGGCGTCGGCGCACGCCCGGATCTCGGCCACCCGAAGGGCGGCGGCCAGCGCGGCGTCGGCCAAGTCCGCCAGGTGCTCGCCGACGGTCACGTAGGGCAGCACCGGCAGGTTCTCCACGGTGGCAGCCAGGTCGATGGCGGCCAGTACCAGCAGCCTGTCGCGGTAGAGCGACCGCAGCCGCTGGACGTAGGCGCCGTCGGTGGTGGCGGCGATACAGTCGGCGAATATCGTGCGCAGCTCGGATACCGACGGCAGCGCCAGCGAGTAGTCCTCGGTGTCGGCGGGACTGGCCAGCAACTTCCACGACTCGGGTTGGGCTATCAGGTGATCGCCCAGTGCCAGTGAGGATCCCAGCACGCTGAACAGCCGCCCGCGCAGGCCGCGGTCGGCCATGAGAGCGGCGCTCAATTCGGCCCAGTCGATATCCGGCGCCTCGGACAGCCGGACCAGGGTGCGCAGGGCCAGGTCGGCGTCGGGGGCGCGCGACAGCGCCCAGAGCACGTCGACGTGCGGTTGGGTGTAGGTGCTGTACCAGCCCAGCGCGGTCAGGTCGGCCGCGGCGTACCGGTCGACCAATCCCAGACGCCCGACGCTGGGCAGCTTGCGACGCTGAGCTCCGGGGTAGGCCACGACCGTACGGGGCCTCTAGAGCGCCAGGTAGTTCTGCAGCTCGTAGGGCGTCACATGGCTGCGGTAGTTCGCCCACTCCTGGCGCTTGTTACGCAGAAAGAAGTCGAAGACCTGCTCCCCCAGCGCCTCGGCGACCAGCTCGGAGTTCTCCATCTCGGTCAGCGCCCGCTCCAAGGTGCCGGGCAACTCGCGGTAGCCCATCGCCTGGCGTTCCTCGGGAGTCAACGCCCAGACGTTGTCCTCGGCCTCGGGGCCCAGCTCGTAGCCCTGCTCCACCCCGCGCAGCCCGGCGGCCAACAGCACCGCGAACGTCAGGTAGGGATTGCACGCCGAGTCCGGGCTGCGCACCTCGATACGCCGCGAGGACGTCTTGTGCGGGCTGTACATCGGCACCCGCACCAGCGCGGAGCGGTTGGACGCGCCCCAGGACGCCGCGGTGGGCGCCTCGCCGCCGTGGATCAGCCGCTTGTAGGAGTTGACCCACTGGTTGGTGACGGCGCTGATCTCGTTGGCGTGCTCGAGGATTCCGGCGATGAACGATTTCGCGGTGGCCGACAGCTGCAGCGGGTCGTCAGGGCTGTGGAACGCGTTGACCTCGCCCTCGAACAGGCTCATGTGCGTGTGCATGGCCGATCCGGCGTGCTCCCGGAAAGGCTTGGGCATGAACGACGCCCGGACACCCTCCTTGAGCGCGATCTCTTTGATCAGGTAGCGGAACGTCATCACGTTGTCGGCCATCGACAGCGCGTCGGCGTAGCGCAGGTCGATCTCCTGTTGCCCCGGGGCGTTTTCGTGGTGGCTGTACTCCACCGAGATGCCCATCGACTCCAGGGCGTCGATCGCATGCCGGCGGAAGTTGGCGGCCGAGCCGTGGATCGACTGGTCGAAGTAGCCCGCGTCGTCGGCCGGAACCGGCGTGCTCCCGTCATAGGGGCCGGGCTCGAGCAGGAAGAACTCGATCTCGGGGTGCACGTAGCAGGCGAACCCCAGCTCCCCCGCCTTGGCCAGTTGCCGGCGCAGCACGTGGCGCGAGGACGCCCAGGCCGGCGATCCGTCCGGCATGGTGATGTCGCAGAACATCCGCGCCGAGTACTGCTTGCCCGAATCCGAGGTCCACGGCAGCAGCTGGAATGTCGACGGGTCGGGATGGGCGACCATGTCGGATTCGGAGACCCGGGCGAAACCCTCTATCGCCGAGCCGTCGAAGCCGACGCCCTCGTCGAAGGCGCCCTCGAGCTCCGCCGGGGCGATCGCCACGGACTTGAGGTAACCGAGCACATCGGTGAACCAGAGCCGGACGAAACGGATGTCGCGTTCCTCCAGCGTGCGGAGCACAAACTCCTTCTGACGGTCCATACCGCGAAGCGTATCAGCGCTCAGCATTTTGCATCGGGTGGCGGCAGCGTGCCGTCAACCAGGTATCGCGCGGCGTACCGGTCCACGCATTCGTTGCCCTGAAACACCACGGTGTGCTGAGTTCCGTTGAACGTCACCAACGAGCCGCCCAGCTGCTTGGCCAGGTCCACACCGGCCTGGTACGGCGTGGCCGGGTCGCGGGTGGTGGAGACCACCATCGTCGGGGGCAGGTCGGGCACCGAGAGGGTATGCGGCTCCGTGGTGGGCGGCACCGGCCAGAAGGCGCAGGTGCCCAGCGGGGCGTCGCCGGTGAATTTTCCGTAGCTCATGAACGGCGCGACCTCACGGGAACGCCGGTCCTCCTCGATCACCTTGGCGCGGTCGGTGATCGGCGGCTGGTCGACGCAGTTGACCGCGACGCGGGCATCGGTGGCGTTGGTGTAGTGGCCGCTGGCGTCCCGGCGCATGTACAGGTCGGCCAGGCTCAGCATGATGTCGCCGCGGCCCTCGGCCAGATCGGACAGGCCGTCGTTGAGGTGCGTCCAGAACGTCGGCGAATACAGCGCCATGATGGTGCCCACGATGGCGTCGCTGTAGCTCAGTCCGCGCGGGTCCTTGGTCTTTGCCGGCTTGTCCACCAGCGGGTCGACCAGGCTGTGGTAGACGTCGACGGCCTTGGCGGGATCGTCGCCCAACGGGCAGTCGGTCTCCTTGGCGCAGTCGGCCGCGAAGTCGTCGAACGCGCCCTGGAAGGCCTCCGCCTGCCGCAGGTCCTCCTCGATCGGATCGGCGTTGGGGTCCACCGCGCCGTCGAGGATCATCGCCCGCACGTTCTGCGGGTAGGCCTCGGCGTAGGCCGAGCCGATCCGGGTGCCGTAGGAGTAGCCCAGGTAGGTCAGCTTGTCGTCGCCCAGTCCGGCGCGAATCGCATCCAGGTCGCGGGCGACGTTCACGGTGCCGACGTTGGCCAGAAATTCCTTGCCGGTCTTCTCCAGGCAGCGCGCGACGAACTCCTTGGTCTCGTTCTCGATACGCGCCACGCCCTCGGGGCTGTAGTCGACCTGGTTCAGAGCACGCAGCCGGTCGTTCTCCTCGTCGGAGTTGCACCACACCGCGGGCCGCGACGAGGCCACCCCGCGCGGGTCGAACCCGACCAGGTCGAAGCTCTCGCGGACCTGACGCGGCAGGGAGCTGACCAGGCCCACCGCGGTCTCGATGCCGGACTCCCCCGGGCCGCCCGGGTTGATCACCAGCGAACCGATCTTGTCCTTGGTGGCCGGGAAACGGATCATGGCCAGCCGGGCGACGTCGCCCTGCGGCGCGGAGTAGTCGACCGGCACCGCGATGAACCCGCACTGGGCGTCGGCGGGGACCTTGATGTTGGTGTCGGCGGTGAACCGGCACTTGTCCCACTGGACCGGCTGGCCGACCTTCGGCACGGCCAGCACCGCGTGGCCCGGCGTCAGCCGGGTGCAGCTGCCGACGGTGATCATCACTGTCGCGATCGCGAGGCAGGTCAAAACGGTGCGCGTGATCCTGTCGCGGCGCGTCGGCGAGCTCATGACACCACATGCTGCCATGCACGCGCGGGCAAGCCCGGGCACCCGGTGGGCTCAGCGCGTGCCGATGTGAGGAAATCCACTTCACCTTGTGGTTCAGCTGTGCTCCCCCGAGTGGCAGACTGGACATGTCAGACGACCCGGGGACCCGCTGCACGGGCTT
The DNA here is from genome assembly GCF_010729485.1 of Mycolicibacter hiberniae. NCBI lineage: Bacteria > Bacillati > Actinomycetota > Actinomycetes > Mycobacteriales > Mycobacteriaceae > Mycobacterium > Mycobacterium hiberniae. The sequence continues at coordinate 1,209,288 of NZ_AP022609.1, read as the reverse complement.
CGAGGATCGACCCGACCGATTCAAGGGACAACGATGTCTGAGCACATTTACGGCGCCGGCAATGACGCTGCGCCCAATCCGGTCCGCATCGCACCGAAGACCCGCGTCCATCATCTGCAGGAGATGAAGGGCGAGGGACGCAAATGGTCGATGCTGACGGCCTACGACTACTCCTCGGCCCGGATCTTCGACGACGCCGGCATCCCGGTGCTGCTGGTCGGGGACTCCGCGGCCAACGTTGTCTACGGCTACGACAGCACGGTTGCGGTCACTGTCGACGAGCTGATCCCGCTGGTACGGGCGGTGGTGCGCGGCGCCCCGCACGCATTGGTGGTGGCCGACCTGCCGTTCGGCTCCTACGAAGGCGGACCGGCTGCGGCCCTGGCCACCGCCACCCGGTTCATGAAGGAGGGCGGCGCGCACGCCGTCAAGCTGGAGGGCGGCGAGCGGGTGGCCGACCAGATCGCCATGCTGTCCGCAGCCGGCATCCCGGTGATGGCCCATATCGGGTTCACTCCGCAGAGCGTGAACACCCTGGGCGGCTACCGGGTCCAGGGACGCGGCGACGCCGCCGAGCAGACCATCGCCGACGCGATCGCGGTCGCCGAAGCGGGGGCCTTCGCGGTGGTGATGGAGATGGTGCCCGCCGAGCTGGCCACCCAGATCACCGGGAAGCTGACCATTCCCACCGTCGGTATCGGCGCCGGGCCCAACTGCGACGCCCAGGTTCTGGTGTGGCAGGACATGGCCGGGATGACCACCGGCAAGACCGCCCGGTTCGTCAAGCGTTTCGGCGACGTCGGAGCTGAATTGCGCCGCGCCGCAGAGCAGTACGCCCACGAGGTGGCGGCGGGAACCTTCCCGGCCGAGGAGCACTGCTTCTAGAAAGAGGTATCCGGTCGGCCCGGGTGTGACAGGCTGGATGTCGTGTCCCCAGCCGACCCCACCACCTCCTATCGCGAGGTGGAACGCAAGTTCGACGTCGATGCGTCGGCCATCTCGCCGTCCTTCGACGGCATCGCCGGAGTCGCCCGCGTCGAACACCTGCCGGCGCAGGCCCTGGCGGCCGTGTACTACGACACTGCCGGCCATGACCTGGCGGCCCGGCGGGTCACTCTGCGCCGGCGCACCGGCGGTCCCGACGCCGGCTGGCACCTGAAGCTTCCCGCCGGGCCGGACACCCGCACCGAGGTACGTGCCCCCTTGGGCCCCGAGGTTCCGGACGAACTGCTCGACGTGGTGCGGGCGTTGGTGCGGGACCGGGCGCTGGCGCCGGTGGCGCAGATCCGCACCGCCCGCCGCGTGGTGGTACTGCGCGACGAGCGCGACGAGGTGCTGGCCGAGTTCTGCGACGATCAGGTCACCGCGTCGGCCACCGGCACCGACCGCGAAGAAGCCGAACAGCTCTGGCGGGAATGGGAACTGGAACTGGGCTGCGGCGACATCGAGCTGCTGGACCGGCTGAGCAACCGGCTGCTCGACACCGGCGCCGGGCCGGCCGGCTACGGCTCGAAACTGGCCCGGGTGCTCGGCGCACCCGCGCCGCCCGCACACCCCACCGATCGCCTGCAGCGGGCACTGGCCGAGCAGGTCGAGCTGCTGCTGGGATGGGATCGTGGGGTGCGCGCCGACGCCGACGACGCCGTTCATCAGATGCGGGTGACGGTCCGGCGGATCCGCAGCCTGTTGCACGGCGAGGAGAAGACCCACGCCCCGCTGCTCGACGAGTTGCGGGAACTCGGGGCGGTGCTCGGTGTCGCGCGCGATGCCGAGGTCCTGGCCCAGCGCTACCAGCAGGAGCTCGATGAGCTGGCACCGGAACTGGTCCGCGGACCCGTGCGCGAACGGCTGGTCGGCGGTTCGCAGCGCCGCTATCAGACGGGGCGACGGCGCAGCTTGACCGCGATGCGCTCCTCGCGATACTTCCGGCTGCTCGACGGGCTCGATGATCTGATCAACGCGCCGACCGCCAGCCGGTCGGCCTCGGTGGACATCGCCTACCGGCGGCTGCGCAAGGCGGTGAAGGCAGCCAAGACGGCCGCGGACCGCGACGCGGCACTGCACCGGATCCGCAAGGCCGCCAAGCGACTGCGCTACGCCGCCGCGGCAGCGGGCAAGACCAAGATCGCCCGGCGGGCGAAGACGATTCAGACGCTGCTGGGTGACCACCAGGACAGCGTTGTCAGCCGCGAACACCTGATTGCGCAGGCCGATGCGGCGGCGGCTGCCGGTGAGGACACCTTCACCTACGGGCTGCTGTATGCCCGCGAGGCCGATCTCGCCGCGCGGTGCCGGGCGCAGCTGCAGCCCGCCCTGCGCAAGCTCGACAAGGCGATGTAGCCGAAGCTGGGCGGTTTGGTTTCGGCCGGCTAATCAGCGGCGGAGGTGCCCGCCAGTGCGTCCAGTAACCGATCGATGAACCGGTCGGCGTGGCTCCGAAGGCCGTCGTTCGCGTGCTGGGTGGTGTCGACCGCGATCGGATTCCCCGATGCGAAGCACACCACCACGGCACGACGGTAGGTCCGCTCCCCGAAAGCGTCCGCCGAACCATAGGCGTTGACCTGTACCGCGGTGACCTGGCTCAGCGGCCGGATCACCGCGGCCAGATCCTGCTCCTCGGCGGCGTCTGCGATGTAGTCCAGTTGCCCGATCGCGTGCTTGTCGATCCACACCAGACGGCACTGCTGATCCGGCAGGTTCTCGCGGGCGAAGCCGTCAACCGGCCATCGCCGCACCAGCTGGCCGATCTGCTCCACCACGATCCGGGGCGGGCGCGACCAGTCAGGGAACACGTCCCTGGCGATCTGCCGGAGGCGTTCTTCGTTCGTCATGGACGCTAAATTAACCCCCGTTTGCCGCGAGTGCGCCGCGGCGCGGCGGTGATCACACCAGGCGGGCCACGTTTTCAGGTGCTGCGCCGTAACCATGACGGCCAATGACTGCTGCCGCCTAATCTGCTGCGGACTGTCTGCGCAGGTCGTCCGCCGCGCTGGGCACCCCTGCCGGAATGTCGCCTGAGGGCCGACGGTTCCCGCGTAATTACGGAATGCTTGATTTCCGGAACTGACTAGTTCGGTATCCCAGTTGAAAATGCCCCACTTTGCGATGCAGCTAACGGGTCTTATGGAGCTAGCAGGCGGCTGGCGGGTAGCGGCCGTAGATACCTGAGTCATCACCAGCCATCACTTGATTGTGCTGCTTGGTGGCGTCGGCGATTAGCCTGTTCCGCTCTGTTGCGCGCTCGTGGGCCGCACGTAGGCCCAGCCTCACTGCGCACACTGCGGCGACCATAGGAAGAACACCGTAGACAAGTAGCGGCACAAGCGCGCCGTTTAACGCCAAGCCGAGAATTACGAACCCCGTTAGGAGGGTTAACCAGGCCAATAAGACGGAGTTGAGTTCATCGCCCAACTTCTTGAGGTTGGCTCTGGCCTGTTCTTGTTCGGGTGTCCCAACCGGTGTGGGCTTGTCTGCCCACCGCTTCACCATGACGTAGGCGATTATCAGGGCGACGAGGACCGGGGCCATGTGCGGCATGGTATCGACCGGCACTGACATTGCTGGTGCGCTGCGATAGATGGGTCTGCTGCCCGAAATGGGGCGAGATGTCGACCTGACCTGCGGCGGCTCGTATCCCCGTCTCCGTCGTCCAGGGCGCTCGGTGCCATTGATTTTCTACGCCAGCCCATACGGAACGTCGAACAACCGTAGCGTTTCATAGCCGGGTCGACCGCTGCTCTGCGTAGCGACAGGGCCTTATACGATAAATTGCCTGGTAAATGGGCAGGGCGGACGAGTTGGCCTGTAAGCCGGATTCTGTCCCGCACCGCCGAAGCGGTGCGGCGGCGACCATCCATCTGGGCACACCGTCGCCGGGTACCTCAAGCGGCCCACCCGCAGGCTCGGGCGAGCAGCCCTCAAACACCTGCGCAGCCGCACCGGAATGCGGCCTTCTTGGCCTTGCTTCGGGTGGGGTTTACCAAGCCGTCCCGGTCACCCGGAACGCTGGTGCGCTCTTACCGCACCGTTTCACCCTTACCACCTGTCGGTGGCGGTCTGTTTTCTGTGGCACTGTCCCGCGAGTCACCTCGGATTGCTGTTAGCAATCACCCTGCTCTGTGAAGTCCGGACTTTCCTCGACCCGCTTTACGCGAGCCGCGGCCGCCCGGCCAACTCGTCCGCGCTGATCACCGTACTACGCCGGACCCGCTGACGCCGCACCGTAAACGGCGACCACCACGGATCGGTCCGGGCTGTTCTCCGACCACACGCCGATCGCGGTGTTGGCGCAGTCGGACATGATGGCGAAATCCACCGGGTTGTAGTACCAGCGGTTGAGGATCTCGATGCCGCTGATGGCCAAAGCGGGGTTGATCGCGACGGTTTCGGCCACCGTGCCCGGAAAGCCCGCAGCCTGTGCGCGGGTCTGTGGCGTGGACCCGTCGGAACCGAGATTGCCGTCCAGGTCGCGATGTCCGAGAAGGTCTTTGGCATGCCATTCAGCAGCAAGGACCAGCCGGGGGTCGACCATCACCTTCTCGGCGCAGCCGGCCTGGTGGTGAATGGTGTAGACGTTGGTCACGACACCGTCGTTGAGGCGCGAGTTGTCGGCGGCGGCGCACGGGGACGTCCCAGCACCGACGATCAGGATCGCCAGCACCGCCGCGCGACGTGCATCAATGCCCATCTGCCAACCGCCCTACACCGGGTCGAACTGCGAGACCAGCCACCGGCCGCCGACTTTGTCCAAAGTGACCCGCACGCTCGATGCGCTCATGGTGGGCGGACCGTTTCCGATCGTGGTCGCCTGATCGACAAAGAGCAGGACCACCGCATGGCGAGCGCTGGCGGTCACCGACGCCGCCGCGGGCACCGTGACCACGGTCGAAATGTGCTGCTGTTTGGCGCCGGGGGCCACGACCTCCTTGATCAGTTGGGTGTACTCGTCGCGAAAGGCTCCGGTCATGCCGTCGGCGGCGGCCGCCGAGGCACTGTCGACGGTCTCGGGGCGGTACGACAGCATCGCGATGGTGGCCTCGGTCGCGGTCTGTACCGACTGTGCGGCCGCTTCCTGCGCGACCCGCGCCGAGGCGTCCTGCCAGCGGAGGTATCCGGCCGCCAACGTCAGAACCGTTGCCAGCGCGGGCAGCAGGGCGACCAGCAGCAGACGCCGCAACCCCGGCCCCCGGGCCGGGCTCGGTGAATCGGTGTTGTCGGCGACCTCGGCGGCTGCGCTCTCGGGCGCATCGCCCTCGGGCGCATCGCTGCTGGGAGTCGCTGTCACGGCTGCACCCCCGCTCACTGGACGAACCCGATGTTGGACACCTTGGGGCCGTCGTCGGTGCGTTGCAGGCTGATTCGCATCCGCCAATGCCGCGGCTCTGGCTGGACTGTGCCGGCGATCGTGGTGCGCACCGAGACCGCCAGCAACACGTCGGCCCGGTCGCCGTCCACCGATTCCAGGCCGGCCTCGGTGACGGTGCCCTCCGACTCCGACTGAGCCTGCCTGACCACGTCGAGGAAGGGCCGTGAGCGCTGTGTGAAGTCTTCCCGGAACTCCCCGGTCGTCGAATCGATGATGCGCTGCACGTCGGCGTCGGCTTGGGCGTAGCTGATCGTCGTCAGGTTGATCGCCGCCTGACGCGCCACCTGGACGTAGCTTTCACGCTGCTCCTGCGCCTGGTGGATCTGATGGTCGCGGTAGCCGAGCCAGCCGACCGCACCGGTCAGCGCCGCCACGGCCAGGCTCGCGGCTGCGGTCACGCGCCGTCCTACGCGTTCGGGGGCAGCAGCAGGGTCTGCCATGTCTGCTCCTTCCGCTGGGGAGCCAGGTCGGCTCGGGTCTGCCGCTTGCCGTCCGGGCCGATGAAACTGCCGGTCTGCGGATCGTAGGGAACGTAGGCGACCGGTGGTGGCTGCGCAGGGGGACGTGGCGGGTCCTGCGGCACAGCCTGACCGGACAGGGTGGCGTTGGGATCGCCCTTCCAGTTGTAGCCGTCGTTGAGCGGGACATACCACTCGTCGCTCTCGCACATCTCGACCGTGGGCGCACGTTTGGCGGGATTGTTCTCGCACGGGATATTGCGTGCGCCACGCACATTGAGGGCCGAGTCCTGCGGAACCCGGCAGTACAGCTCGCCGGCGGGCCGGTCCGGGTAGTCCTCCAAGCTCGGTGCCCGCTGTTGCCGGGCCGGGAGGAATCCGGTGTTGCACGGCGGCGGGTAGTTCATATTGAGGTTGAAGTCGAGGTAGATGCCGCGATATGGCGTGTCGAGGCCCGAGTCGGCCAGCGTGATCGCCGACATGACCGCGGTTCCCTGCGGAAACAGCACCAGCAGCTGCTCGATGCCCTGGTGGAACGTCACCGCGATCTGACCGAGGCTGACCATGTTGGCCAGCAACACCGGCAGCGCCGGACCCACCCGGCTCAGCAGCGCATTGGCTTCATCCAGCGCTGGAGCGCCCACACCGATCAGGCCCGCGAACGCTCGGTCTTCGGCGCTGAGCTGGCCGGTGATCGCGGCCAGCCGCTGAGCCCACGTCGCGATCGAATCTCCGGTTCGCACCTGGGAATCCAGTACCGGTGGGGTCTGGTCGATCAACTGGGCGAAGGCCTGGGCGGCCTCGCCGCCTTCGATGGCCAGTGAGGTCGATCCGGCGACGATGCGTGCCAGTTCCGCGCCCAGACCGCCCACCGCTTTGTCCGCCTCGTCGATGACGGTGCGCAGATCGTCGGGCGGGATCGCCAGCAGCGCACGGTTGGTGGCATCGAGCAGGTTGGCGATGTCGGCCGGAATCCGTACCCTGTCCGCCGGGATCACATCACCGGCGCGCAGCATCCGGTGCTCGGCGGCGTCGCCGGTGGGGGTGAGTTCGAGGAACTGTTCACCGATCGCGGAGCGGCTGTGCACCGCGGCGGTCACCAGTGCCGGAACTTTGATCGAGGAATTGAGTTTCAGTACCGCACGTACCCCGTCGGCGTCGACGTCGATGGTGCTGACCCGGCCGATCTCGGTGCCACGGTAGGTCACCACCGACGTCGGGTACAGCCCGCCGGACGCCGGAAGTTCGACGGTCACCGTGTAGCGACCGATACCGAACAGCGCCGGAACTTTGACAAAGCCGAACGCCATCACCCCGCCGGCGATCACGGTGACCGCCGCCAGGATCGCCAGCTGGGTCCACACGGTGCGAGACAGCCGAAACACCTCAGTACCCCCCGAAGTGGTAGGGGGCGACCAGCGGGTTGCCTGCGGTGTACGGGCTGGGCATCTGACCGACGGTTCTGCCCCACTGCATTTCCAACTCGGTGAGGTCGCCTTCCCAGCGGGTGCCGGTGAACAGACCGCTGTCGATCCGGCTCAACGTCAGGTCCACGACCAGACTGATGTTGGCGAAGTCGCCGCGAAACCAATTGGGGATGTTGCTCTTGACCCAGGGATAGGTGGACAGGAAGTCGAGCCCCTGCGTCAGCGCCGGACCGGCGTCGGCCAGCGAGCGCAACACCGGGGCGATGTTGCGCAGGTTGGCCACCAGGGCCTCCCTGCTCTGGTTGACGGTGGAGACGGCGATGGCACTGAACTTTCCGAGTGCGTCGGCGGCATCGGCGATCTTCGCGCGTTCCTCGGCCAGCACCCCCAATGCCTGCGGGATCGTCGTCAGTGCCCGCTCGACGGTGGGGTTCTGCTGGGCGAACTGGCCGACCAGACCGTTGAGCTTCTCGGTGGCCGAGATGATGTCATCGGTCTGGTCGTTGAGCGCGGCGATAAAGGTGTCCAACTGCGTGAGCAGGCTGCGCATGTCGTTCTCGCGCCCCGCCAGGGCGCGAGCGAAGCTTTGGTTGATCTCCTGCAGCTGAGCCAGTCCGCCGCCGTTGAGCAGCAGTGAGACCGACGCCAGGGTCTGCTCGGTGCTCGGATAGGTGGCGGCCCTCGACAGTGGGATGACTGCACCGTCGTGCAGTTCACCGCGTGGCGGCTCGTCGGTCGGCGGTGCCAACTCGATATGCATGGAGCCGAGCAGGCTGGTCTGACCTACCTTGGCGGTGCTGTTCGCCGGCAGGTGCACGCTGTTGTCGATGCGCATGGTCACCAGCGCATGCCAGTCCTGGACCTCGATCTTGGTCACGTTGCCCACGTTGACGTCGGCGACTCGAACCCGGGAGTTCTGCTGAATCACCACGACGTCAGGCAATTCGGCCGAGATCGTGTAGGTGCCGTCGGTGCCTGCGGTGCCCGGCAGGCTCAGCGAGTTCAGCCCCCGCCACTCGCAGCCGCTTGCCCCACAGGCAACGGCGACGCCCAGCGCGATGATCGCGAGCCGCTTCACGGGGTGCCCTCGGGTGACGCGGGCAGCAGCAGGCCGGGCAGACCCAGCTCGGGGTCGATGGGTTGCCGGGGTGGCTCGGCCGGCTGTTGCGCAGCATCGGGCCGGAGCCGGTCTTCGCTGTAGGTGATTTCGTTGGGCCGGGCCGCGGTGCCCACGAACGGGTTTCCGCCGATCGGCAGAAAGTTGTACTGGCGGTTCTTGATGATCGGCGCCAGGTACTGCACGCACAGCTTCGATGCCTGCAGCGAGTTGGCCCGTGCCAGGGCTTCGATTCCGCTGCAGATGAATTGGACGGTGTTGGCGAAGTTCCCGAGCGCCATCACACCGGTGATCGCGCTCTGGGCCGGTTGATAGATGTTCACGAAGTTCTGGAACACCGATGGCGCGATGTGCAGAACCTGTTTGAGGTCGCCGCGGCTTTCGTCGAGGGCGCTGGTGATCGCCGCCAGGTGGTCGACCGTCACGCCGAAGCCCTCCCGGTTCTCACCGATGAAGCCGCGCAGGTCTTTGACCGCACCGTCGAGACCCGTCATGGCGTCGGCGAACTCGCGGGGCGAATTGCTCAGCAGGCTGGTGATATCGGCGAGGTTGACGTTGAACGACGCCAGCAGGTCGCTGCTGGAGGTCAGCGCCGAGACCAGCAGTTGCATGTTGCGGACCGTGCTGAAGATGTCGGTGCTGTGATCCCCCAGCGCCGACATCGCCTGCGACAGTTTGATCACCGTCTCGCGCGCGGTATCGCCCTGCCCCCGAAGGTTGGCCGCCGCGGTGTTGACGAAGGCGCCGACGGCACTGCGGCCCTCGGCGTCGGACGGCTGCAGGGAATCGGTGAGCTTCTCCAACTGCTCACGCAGGTCGTCCCACTCGACCGGAACCGCTGTGCGATCCGGTCCGATGCTGGCACCGTCGGCCAGCTCGGGACCACCGGTGTAAGCCGGGACGAGCTGAATCGCCCTGGCGCTGACCAGCGACGGCGACAGGATCGCCGCTTGGACATCGGCGGGCACCTGGTACTGGGCGTCGACGGAGAAGGTCACCTTGGCGGTGTCCGGGAGCGGTTCGATGCGCTCGACGGTGCCGACGGCAACCCCCAGGATGCGGACTTCGTCTCCGGTGTAGAGCCCGTTGGTGTTGGCGAAGTAGGCGGTGTAGACGTGTTTGCGGGGCGGCCCGAACACCAGGAACAGCGCGAGGACAAGGCTCGACACCAGCACAGTTGCGATGCCCAGCCGCAGCAGTCGCACGCGATTGGCCGGCAGGTGCGCACCGGCCACGAATTGGGTGCTCATGTCAGCTCCCCCCGTCCGCCGCCGGGCCGAGCGCCGGCGGGCCCGGGGGTGGCCCGCCCGGTGGCGGCGCCGGCAACGGCTCCCGGTAGGGATAGCGCGGGTCTCCGGGATTGCCGGTGATGGCGTCCGGCAACGTCAGATTGGGCTCGCCGCCCTGCCCGGTGCGGGGAAACGGCATCGGCAGTGGCGGCGTGCCCGGCTGGCCGACGGGCGGATCGTTCAGCTGGGAGGGCAACAGCACGTTGGGATCCAGGCCCAGGTCGGAGAAGGCGGCTTCGATGGCCGGCTGGGCCAACTGGCCCGGAATCAGGTTCACCACTGACGCCTTGAAGAACGGTCCCGAACCCAGCACCTCGCCGAACGACATGGCGTAGCGGCGAAACAGGTAGAGGGTGCGTTGCAGTTCGGCTCGGCGGTTGTCGAGAACCTCCAGGACGCCGTTGAGTTTGTCCACCGCGGGTTTGAGTTGCTGTCGGTTGTCGTCGACCACGGCCGACACCTGTCGCGATACCGCAGTAAGGTTGGTCATCAACGCGTCGACGGAATTGCGTTGTGACAACAGCTCGCTCAGCAGGGCATTGCTGTTTGCGACCAAGCCGGCGATCTGCTCACTGCGTTGCGCCAGCACCCCGGTGACCTTGTTGGCGTCGGCCAGCAACTGACGCAGGGTGGCGTCGCGTTTGTCGAGGGTGTCCGAAAAGCGAGCCACGCCCTGCAGCGCCATCCTGAGGTCCGGTGGCGTGTCTTTGAAGGTCTCCGCCAAAGTGGTCAGCGCCGAGGACAACTGCGTGGTGTCCAAGCCGCTGATGACCGCGGTCAGATCTCCCAAGGCATCCGGCAGGTCGTAGGGGGAAGTCGTGCGTTCCACCGGTATCGGACCCGTGAGCCGGCCGTCGCCGCGCGGTGTCAGTTCCAGGAATTTGTTGCCCAGCACCGTCTCGGTCTTGATCGCGGCTTCGGTCCGCTCGCCCAGCTCGACTCCCCTGCGGACGGTGAACGTCACCCGGACTCGGTCGCCCTCCAGCCGTAGACCGACCACCCGGCCGACATCGAGTCCTGACACGCGTACGTCGCTGTTGGACTTGATGCCACCGGCCTCGGTGAAGTAGGCGGCGTAGTCGGACGTGCCCTTGATGAACGGCAGCCTGTCGTAGCTGAAGACCGCGACCACCAGGGCGACCACGAAGAGTATTCCGGCGACGCCGACCGCGGGCCGGTTACGTTCGGCCAGCGGCTTGACGGTGATCCGCGGCAGTTTCGGTCTCGTCATTTCGGCGCGCACCGTCCGGTCGTCTGGTTCATGATCTTGCCGTAGAGCGGTTGGCCGCCTTTGCCGTTCACCTTGATCACCAGGTCACACATGTAGAAGCCGAAGTAGTCGCCGTAAAGCCCGTTGCGCGCCAGAACCTGGTAGGCGTCGGGCAGCGTCTTGACCAGATCGTCGACATAGTCACCGTCGGCCAGCACCTGGCCGGCGGCCCGATCGGTCTGCACCACCACATCGCGAATGGGTTCGCGAGCCACGGCCAGCAGGTCGGCGACGGAGCCGGCCGCGGCATTGATGTAGGCCACCCCCTTGGTGAGGTCGTCTCGGCGCTCGGCGAGTCCCTGGACCATCTGGGTCAGTGAATCCAGTCCGTGGCCGAACTCGCGATCACGGGAGCTGAAGGTGCCCAGCACGGTGTTGAGGTTGGTGATCACCTGGCCGATCAGCTCGTCGCGGCCGGCCAGCGTCGTGGTCAATGCCGACGTCTGCGACAACACCGAGGCGATGGTGCCGCCCTGGCCTTGGAACACCTTGAGCAGTTCGCCGCTGAGCACATTCACCTGATCGGGGTCCAACGCACGAAACAGCGGCCGGAAGCCCCCGATGAGGGCATCCACGTCGAGGGCGGGTTCGGTCCGCGCCAGCGGAATGGCTTGACCCGGTTGCAGGGTGCGGACCGACCCCGCCCCCTGCTCCAGGGACAGGTAGCGGTCACCGATGAGATTTTCGTAGCGCACCGCCGCGCGGGTGCCCTCGGTGAGGGTCAGCCCGCGGTCGATGGAGAAGTCGACCGTGACGGTGCCGTCGGGGTGCAGCGCCATCTTGGTGACCTTGCCGATCTCGACGCCGGCGATGCGAACGAAGTTGCCGCCCTTGAGACCCGACACATTGGTGAATTCGGCCCGATAGCCGACCCGGGAATCGAACCGGAACTGGCCGAACACCGTGACCAGGATGAAGATGAACACCAGGCAGGTCACCGTGAACAGCACGACCCAGGTGAGGGTCCTGCCGATATTGCCTCTCATGGCGACTCCGGTCCGGGTGCAGGCGGTCCGTAATAGCGGATTCGTGGCGGTTCCGGCTCGGCCTTGGTGACCGGGAAGTAGTTGGCGAAACCGGGGAAACCGATGCCCGGGTTGGGCCGGACGTCGAGTCCGGTACCGAATCCGGTGTCGGTCACCAAGTACTTCACCGGGAAGTTCTTGCTCACGTCGGGCAGCGAGCCACAGCTGGGCCTGCCACCCGGGCCGCCCCGGGCGTTGATCAACGGCAGGTTGTCCGGGTAGCGATACGGGTCGTCGCCGGCGAGCATCGCGGCGTCCATGATGACCGATCTACCGTTGCCGCCCATGGCGTCTCGTCCGCCGTTCTCCAGGAACCATTGCGCCCCCTGGAACAGGCAGGTATAGGTGGGCGAGTACTCCTCGAGCAGATCGGTGGTCGGTGCCATCAGGTTCAGCGCTTGGACCAGTGCGGGCTGGTTCGGCCCGATGGTGTCCACCCCGGTCGCGGAGAAGCCGACCGCGGCGAGCAGCAGCGCGTCGAGTTCGCCGGCCTGGCCGGTCACGGTGGTGCTGGTGGTGGAGGCGGAGTCCAGGATGTTCAGAATGTTCTGCGCCGCATTGGAATACACCTGGGTGGTCTGTCCGAACAGTTGCCAGTCGCGCTGCACGGTGGGCATGCGTGGATTCACCACCGCCAGCATGGTGTTGGCGCCCGAGATCGCCCGCCCCATGGCGTCTCCGCGGCCCCGAACCGATTCGGCCACTGCCGAGAGCACCGAGTTGAGCTTGGCCGGGTCGATGGCGTGCACCACCGCCTGCAGGTTCTCGAACATGGTGTTGACTTCCACCGTCACGTTGCGTGAACGCAGCACCGCACCCGGCTTGAGCCGCTGGCCACTGGGGCCGTCGGAGGGAATGACCAGGTCGACGTACTTGGCCCCGAACGCGGTGCTGGACTTGATCTCGGCTTCGACGTTGCTCGGGAGGTATTCGAACGGCCGCGGATACATCTTCAGGCTCAGGGTGGACAGTCGGGAGTGATCCGATCCCGGCTGGGTGCCAATGGATTTCACCTCACCGATTTGGATGCCGCGCAGTTTCACCTTCGCGCCGTCCTCCATGACCAGACCGGCTCGATCGGACACCAGCGTCAGCGGGACGTAACGCCGGAATGTTCCGGAGAACAGCACGGCGGTCATGGCGGACAGGGCCACGATCACCGCCACCAGGACGGGTGACCACCAAATCGGGTCGATCCCGCCGGGGCGGGATCGGTTAGGCGTGCCGGCGCTCATCGACTCACCCCGACAGGTGGAAGTTGCCGGACTGTCCGTAGACGGACAGTGTGATGGTCAGCAGCACAAACACCGTCGCGGTGACCGAGGTTCGCACGGCGCGGCCGACGGCCTCGCCGACCCCCGCCGGGCCACCGGTCGCCGTGAACCCGTAGTAGGTATGCACCACCATGACCGCGGTAGCCATCGACAGCGCGGCCAGAAACGACCACAGCAGATCGGTGGGTTCTAAGAAGGTGGAGAAGTAGTGGTCATAGACACCTCGTGACTGCCCGTAGATCACGGTGGTGCCGAAGCGCGTCGCCAAGAACGCCATCAGGACAGCGACGGTGTACAGCGGTATCACCACCAGCACGCCGGCCACGATCCGGGTGGCGGCCAGGTAGGTGATCGACCGAATTCCCATCGCCTCAAGCGCATCGATCTCTTCGCTGATGCGCATCGAGCCGATCTGCGCGGTGGCACCGGCACCGATCGTGGCGGCCAGGGCCACCCCCGCGGTGGCGGGCGCGATGAAACGGACGTTGAGGAAGGCACCGAGGAACCCGGTCAGTGCTTCGATCCCGACGTTGGACAAGGTGTTGTAGCCCTGCACGGCGATCAGGGCGCCGGTCGACAAGGTGAGGAAACCGACGATGACCACGGTGCCACCGATGACCGCCAGCGCTCCGGAGCCCATTCCCATCACCGCGATCAACCGCAGCACTTCGCCGGGGTAGCGGCGTACGGCGTCTCCGACAGCCGCCAGCGCACGACCGTAGAAGGCGGTCTGTTCGCCGATACGCCGGGCGGCGTCGGCCAGCCCCGCGCCGGCGGGCGCGGTGCGCTCCGCGGCCGTCACGGCGCGACCTTCACGCCGAAGGCGGTGGCCAGGATGTTGATCAGAAACAGCGCCATGAACGCGAACACCACGGTCTCGTTGACCGCATTGCCCACCGCGGTCGGGCCGCCGCCCACCGACAGCCCCTTGTAGCAGGCGATCAGCCCGGCCGACAGGCCGAACAGCAGCGCCTTGACCAGCGAAACCACCACCTGCGGCAGTCCGGTCAGCAGCGTCATCCCGGCGACGAAGGCGCCCGGCGTGACGTGTTGGACGAACACCACAAAGGCATAGCTTCCGGTCAGGCCCACCACCGCGACCACCGAGTAGAGCATCACCGCAACGAATGTCGCCGCGATCACGCGGGGAACGACGAGTGCCTCGACGGGATTGACGCCGATCACCTTCATCGCGTCGATCTCCTCGCGGATGGTGCGGGCACCCAGATCAGCGCACATGGCGGTGGCGCCCGCCCCCGACACGACGATGGCGGTGACCACCGGGCCGACCTGGGTGACCGCCGCCAGCGCCGCGCCGGCGCCGGAGAGGTCAGCGGCGCCGATCTCCAGCAGCACGATGTTGAGCGTGAAGACGATGAGCACGGTGTAGGGAATGGACAGCATGATCGTCGGGACGATCGAGACCCGGGCCACAAACCAGATCTGGTTGATCAGCTCACGCCAAGCCCACGGGGGTCGCGCCATAGCAGCGAACGTCTCGCCGGCAAGCACGACGAAATCGCCTACCGCGATCGCGGGCTTGGTCCAGGAGGGCCCGCTCATCGCTGCCTGCCTCTGGTTCGCAGCAACGCGTCAGCCCGTTCGCGCGCGAACGAGCCGGCCCGCCGGCGACGGCCGCGATGCCGCCCCGCCAGGTCCGCATGTCATTGCTGATCTCCCGCCCATCGACCGTTGCCCTCCTCAGTAGGCCGGAACAGTAGGAGCGCCGCAGTTAGCTGTCAACGCCAGAAAATGCCCTGCTACCGCGGTGTTCACGGAACCTGCTGGTTGCCAGTGGCCGGATGTTTGGCGCACGGCGATTTAATCGGACCGACCGAAGTGGCGACACTCCTGTGATGCCGCAGCCGCATCTCGGTGCGGTGGCGCACACTCGGTGAGACCCCGATCGGAAGGAGCCCGCAATGGCCCCGACGCGCTGGGAGCAGCGGGTGGACGCCGGCGACTGGGATGCCGTCGCCGCCGAACTCGACGAGTACGGCGGTGCGCTGCTGCCGCCACTGCTGACCGTCACCGAGACCGCGCGGCTGCGGGATTGCTACCCCGACGACGAGCGCTTCCGGGCCACCGTCGAAATGCAGCGTCACCGCTACGGGTCCGGGCAGTACCGATACTTCGCGGCACCGGCGCCCGATCCCGTGGATGCGCTCAAGCGGGCACTGTATCCGCGCCTGTTGCCGATCGCCCGGGCCTGGGCCGATCGGTTGGGCCGGGAGGCGCCGTGGCCCGACGACTTCGACGACTGGCTGGGCCACTGTCACCGGGCCGGCCAGACCAAGCCGACCGCGCTGATGTTGCGCTACGGCCCCGGCGACTGGAATGCGCTGCATCGGGACCTCTACGGCGAGTTGGTGTTTCCGCTGCAGGTGGTGATCAACCTCAGCGACCCGGCCACCGATTACACCGGTGGCGAGTTTCTGCTTGTCGAGCAGCGTCCTCGCGCGCAGTCGCGGGGCTCAGCCGTGCAGTTGCCGCAGGGCCACGGCTATGTGTTCACCACCCGGGAGCGCCCGGTGCGCTCTACCCGCGGCTGGTCGAGGGCGCCGGTGCGCCACGGCGTTTCACCGATCCGTTCGGGTGAGCGCTACACCCTGGGACTGATCTTTCATGACGCCGCGTGAACGCTACCCCGCGATGCGGCGCAGCACGATCACGTTGTCGGTGAGCACCGCGGACTGACCGTCGGGTCCGAGCGCATCGCGCTCGGCGGTGCCGCACCGCAGCAACTCCCATTGCGCAGCTTGAGGGTCCAGTCCGGCCAGCACCTCCTGCGCGGTCGGGAAGTGGTGCTCGCGCGCATGCTCACCGGCCCAGGGCGGCGCGGCGGCATGGTCGACGATCAGCAGGGTGCCGCCTGCTGCGACGGCTTCGGCGGCCCTGCGCAGCACCGACACCCGGTCCAGTGGCACCGGCGAGTGCAGGAACTGCGCCGAGACCAGGTCGAATCGGCCCGGGGGGAAGCCGGTGGACAGGTCGTGAAGCTCGAAGCGGATATGGTCCGCGACATCCCGCGCCTGTGCGGCTGCGCGGGCGCGACGCAGCGCGTTCTCCGAGATGTCGACCGCCACCACCTGCCAGCCCTGGGCGGCGAGCCAGATGGCGTCGGCGCCCTCCCCGCAACCGAGGTCCAGCGCCCGGCCCGGCGGCAGACCCGCGACGATCTCGGCGAGCTGCGCGTTGACCCGTCCGCTCCACACCGGGTCGTCGTCGCCGTAGAACTCGTCCCAGAACTCGCGCGGGTCGGGCGCTTCGTCGGTCATCGGTCCTGTTCCCTTTCGGTCGGGGTACCGCGCGGCAACGCCGCGCTCCGGCGTCGCTGCCCTCAGGAGGCGGCCACGCCCCAGCCCAGCCATCGGGACGTCACCAACACCAGCCCTAACGACACCGTAGCCACCGCCACCAGGCCGATGACGGCCACCAGCAAGGGCCGCCAGCCCGCGCGGGCGATCTGCCGGAAGTCCGTGGACAGTCCGACGCCGGCGAAAGTGAGCAGGAAGGCCCACCGCGACACGTTGCCCAGGCTGGCCAGCTGCGCCTTGTCCAGCCAACCGGCCGTCGCCACGGCCGACACCACCAGGAACCCCACAACGAATTTCGGGAACTGGCGCCAGATGAACATGGCCTTGGCCCGGTAGCCGCCCGCCACCTGGTCGGCCTGTCCGCGGGCCGCCCAGTACAGGGCGAAACCGAGGACGACGAACCCGATCAGGGCGTTGCGGACGGATTTCACCAG
The DNA here is from genome assembly GCF_010729485.1 of Mycolicibacter hiberniae. Classification (NCBI taxonomy): domain Bacteria; kingdom Bacillati; phylum Actinomycetota; class Actinomycetes; order Mycobacteriales; family Mycobacteriaceae; genus Mycobacterium; species Mycobacterium hiberniae. Next base: position 1,192,312 of record NZ_AP022609.1, on the reverse strand, counting down.
CACCGCGATCTTGCCGGCCTCGTCGGAGAACAGGTAGCCGGTGGCGGTCGTCTCGGCGGTGTTGTCGACCGACAGCCCGGCCCACAGTCCGAACTCGTGGTCGCTGAGCCCGATCAGGTGGCCCAGCGGCGGCAACACGAACAGGGCCACCGCCCCCAGTGCGAGGATGGCCGCGATCGCATAGCTGACTTCGGAGTTCTTGGCGCGGATGGCCCCTTTGGAGGCGATGATGGCCGAAACCCCGCAGATCGAGGTTCCGATGGCCAGCAGAGATCCAAGCTTTCCCGACAGGCCGAAAACACGTGCTGCGCCCAGGATTATCGCTCCGGCGATGGTCATGTCCAGCAGGATCTGAACCAAGCTGACGCCGCCCAGTTTGGCGATGTCGCCGAGCACGAAGCGAGAGCCCAGGGCAACGATGCCGACCTTGAGCCAGAACTCGTAGGTCAGCACGCCGGGCACAAAGATCCGGTGCAGCCCGCCGGTATTCCTGATCACCAGCCCGATGACGATGGCCCACAGCACATACTCGATGTCGGGCAGCGTCGCGTGCAGCTGGTGCCCCAGCGCCAGCCACCAGCGCTGGGCGTATTTACCCAACAGGCCCACGGTGAGCAGCAAAGCGACGCCGGGCAGATAGTCCAGCAGCCGGCGGCCGGTGAAGACCGCGTCCGCGGCGGGCCGGTCCGAATCCGGGTGCGTCGTGGTCATGCTCACCACGGAGTCTTCGGAAGCGAATCGGCCAGCGCCAGCACGACGAGCACACCGACCACCAGGTTCGCCCACCCGTCGGTACCCAACCTCTTCATCTGCCGCCTCCCATGCGCTGGTCGGGAGCAACGCTATGACACTGCCGGCAGGCCACGACAGGGTTGCAATCACCGTCGGCACAAACACCCCGGCCGCGAAGCCCGCGCGGCGTGGCGCTCGTTACCCGGCGGTCGCCTACGGGTAAGCCGTCTGATTGACCAGACGCACCGAGGACGGGCCGTCGCCGTAGAACTCGGCGATGCTCAGCGAGGCCAGGTCCAGGTGCAGCCGGTACAAGATGCCCGGTCCGGCGTCCAGCGCCAGACGCAGCACGGTCTTGATCGGCGTCACGTGCGACACCACCAGCACGGTGGTGCCACCGTGTTCGGCGACGATCCGGTCACGCGCGGCCAGCACCCGCTGTTGCACGGCGTCGAAGCTCTCCCCGCCAGGGGGCTCGGTGGATGTGTCGTTGAGCCAGCGCCGGTGCAACTCGGGATCGCGCGCGGCGGCCTCTGCGAAAGTCAGGCCCTCCCAGGCACCGAAGTCGGTTTCGGTCAGGTCGTCGTCGACGGCCACATCCAGACGCAGCATTCTGGCTGCCGCCTCGGCCGTCTCACGACAGCGCTGCAACGGCGAGCTGATGACCGCCGAGATACCGCCGCGGCCCGCCAGGTAGCGCGCCGCTTCCCCGGCCTGGCGCCGGCCGGTCTCGGTCAGCGGCGGATTGCCGCGCCCGGAGTAGCGCCGGTGCACCGACAGCTCGGTCTGCCCGTGGCGCAGCAGCAGCAGCCGGGTCGCGGTGCCGGTCGCACCGGTCCAGCCGGGAGCCGCGGGCGCAGCCGCGGCCGGCGGCTTGGGTGCGGGCGCCTCGATCACGACACCCTTCTGGGCGGCATCCATGGCCTCGTTGGCCAGCCGGTCGGCGTAGGAGTTCTTGGCCCGCGGTATCCACGAATAGCGAACGTGGTCGAAGGTCGCCGCCAGCTCACGGGCCTTGCGGTGCAGCGGGATCAGGTCCGGATGCTTGACCTTCCAGCGGCCGGCCATCTGTTCGACCACCAGCTTGGAGTCCATGAAAACCGCCACCTCGGCGGCTCCCAGCCCGGCCGCCTGGGTCAGGGCGGCCACCAGGCCGCGGTATTCGGCGACATTGTTGGTGGCCACCCCGATGGCCTCTTTGGCCTCGGCGAGCACCTCGCCGCGGTCGGCCGACCACACCACCGCGCCATATCCGGCCGGCCCCGGGTTGCCACGCGACCCGCCGTCGGCTTCAACGATCACCTTCATCGGCGTTGGGCTTACCCGAAGTCCTTGACCCGCAACAGGATGGCGCTGCATTCCGGGCAGCGCAGCACCTCTTCGGGAGCAGCCGCGGAGATCCGCGCCAGCTGGCCGCGGTCGATCTCGATCCGGCAGGCGCCGCACTGGCCGCCGCGCAGCGGTGCGGCACCCACCCCGGCGGAGCTGCGCTGGCGCTCATAGAGCGCCAGCAGTTCGGCGTCGATGGTGGCCGCCAACTCCGCGCGCCTGGCCGCTCGCTGCTCGCGGGTGGCCTCGATCTCGGCCAGGGCGGTGGCCACCGCCTCCTGCACCCCGGCCAGATCGGCGGCCAGGCCCTCGAGCACCGCCGCTTCGGCGTTGGCCTGACCTTGCAGCTGCTCCCGCTGCTCCAGCAGCTCCAACAGCGAGTCCTCCAGGCTGGACTGGCGCTTCTGCAGCGTCTCCAGCTCGTGCTGCAGATCCACGACCTGCTTGGCGTTGGTCTGCCCCGAGTCCAGCAGGGCACGGTCGCGGTCCTCGCGCTGGCGCACCGCGTCGATCTCCGACTCGAAGCGGCCGGCTTGGGCGTCCAGATCCTCCAAGGCCAGCTCCAGCGCAGCCAGCCGGTCAGCCGACGCGGTGTGCTCGGTCTGGATGCGGTCCCGGTCGGCCTGCTCGGGCAGGTTCTTGGCACGGTGGGAGATCCGGGCCAGCTCGGCATCGAGCTCCGAGAGTTCCAGCAGCGAACGTTGTTGTGCTACGGCGGCCTTCATGACCGGTCTCCTTCGAACGCGAGATTCCAGGGGTCGGTGCGCAGCGTGCTGACACGCACCGGCAGCGTCGCACCGAAGTGCGAGCGGAGTATGTCGGCGGCCTGCGCGCACCATGGGTATTCACTGGCCCAATGGGCCACGTCGACCAGCGCCATCGCCGACCGGCGGGAATGCTCGTCAGCCGGATGGTGCCGCAGGTCCGCGGTGAGGTAGACCTGCGCGTCGGCGGCCGCCGCGGCGTCGAGCAGGGAATCTCCCGCGCCGCCGCAGACCGCGACCTTCGAGACCTCAAGGTCCGGGTCGCCTGAGGCCCGGACCCCCCACGTCGTGGCCGGCAGGCCCGCGGCGGCGCGCGCGACCAAGTCACGCAGCGGCTCCGGGGCGGCCAGGCTGCAGACCCGTCCGATTCCCACCCCGGCCGGCAGCGGCTGCAGCGCGATGACGTCGAACGCCGGCTCCTCGTAGGGATGGGCGGCCCGCAGCGCGGCGTGGATCGTGCCCCGCGCCCGCGCCGGCGCCACCACCTCGACGCGGTCCTCCGCGACGTGCTCCACCGCGCCGACTTGTCCGATCACCGGCGTCGCACTGTCGCCGGGCAGAAACTGACCGGTGCCGCCGACGCTCCAGCTGCACTGGGTGTAGTCGCCGATACGGCCGGCCCCGGCCGCGAACACCGCGGCCCGCACCGCCTCGGCGTGCTCGGCCGGGGTGTAGATCACCCATTTGTCGGTCTCCGCGCGGGCGGCGGCCGGTTCCAGCACGGACTCCACCGTGAGCCCGAGCGCTGCGGCCAGTGCATCGGAGACGCCCGGCGACGCCGCGTCGGCGTTGGTGTGGGCGGTGAACAGGGCGCAACCACGACTGATCAGCCGGTGAATCAGCGCGCCCTTGGGGGTGCTGGCGGCCACGGTGTCCACCCCACGCAGCAGCAGCGGATGGTGGGCCAGCAGCAGGGCCCCGTCGGGCAGCTGCTCGACCACCGCCGCGGTGGCGTCCACCGCGACCGTCACCGAGGTCACCGCGGCGTCGGGGTCACCGCAGACCAGACCGACCGAGTCCCAGGAGTGGGCCAGCCCGGGCGGGTAGGCCGCATCCAGGACACCGATCACGTCAGCCAGCCGGGCGGTCACACTGCAAGACAGTAGTGCGCCACCCGGCGAGCCCGCCGCGCACGTCGGGGACAATGGGGTCGTGATGCGCACGACCACCGCCACCGCCGAATTGGTGATCTTCGACCTCGACGGCACCCTGACCGACTCCGCTGCCGGAATTGTCGCCAGCTTCCGGCACGCCCTGGACCGGATCGGGGCGCCGCTGCCCGAGGGCGACCTGGCTGCTCGGCTGGTCGGCCCGCCGATGCATCACACGCTGGCCGCCATGGGGCTCGGCGAGCAGACCGAGGCGGCGGTGGCCGCCTACCGCGCCGACTACACCAGTCGCGGGTGGCAGATGAACACGCTGTTCGACGGTGTTGCGGAGTTGCTGAGCGACCTGCGCGACGCCGGGGTACGGCTGGCGGTGGCCACCTCCAAGGTGGAGCCGACGGCGCGCAGGATCCTCGCGCATTTCGGGCTCGACGGTTACTTCGACGTGGTTGCCGGCGCCAGTGTGGACGGGCTGCGGGCCGCGAAGTCCGACGTGGTGGCGCACGCCCTGGCGCAGTTGGCGCCGCTGCCGGAGCGGGTGCTGATGGTGGGCGACCGGCGCCACGATGTCGACGGTGCGGCCGCGCACGGCATCGACACAGTGTTGGTCGGCTGGGGCTACGGCCGGTCGGACTACCGCGACACCGAGGACGCCGGTCGCGGACCGGTTGCCCGGGTGCAGACCGTCGCCGAACTGCGGGAGGTGCTCGGTGTCTGAGGCACTGCTGCATGTCACGTTCGTCTGCACCGGCAACATCTGCCGCTCCCCGATGGCCGAGAAGATGTTCGCCCACCAGCTGGCGCAGCGCGGACTGGCCGATGCGGTACGGGTGAGCAGCGCCGGAACCGCAGGCTGGCACGTGGGCAAAGGCGCCGACGAGCGCACCAACCGGGTGTTGCGCGACAACGGCTATCCGGTGGAGCATTGCGCCGCCCAGGTCGGACCCGAGCATGAGGCGGCGGATCTGGTGGTGGCGCTGGGACGCAACCACGTCGGGCTGTTGAAGGGCCTGGGCATTCCGGCCGAGCGGATCCGGATGCTGCGGTCCTTCGACCCGCGTTCGGGGGCGGCCGTGCCGGATGTCGACGACCCCTACTACGGCGACCATGACGACTTCGTGCGGGCGTTCACCGTCATCGCGGCGTCGCTGCCGGGCCTGCACGACTGGGTCGACGGGCAGCTGGCGTGGGGTGAGAACGGCTGATGCGCCGGCTGGCCTTCCTGCTGCGCCCGAGCTGGCTGGCTCTGGCGGCGGTGGTGCTGGGCTTCGCCTACCTGTGTTTCACCGTGCTGGCGCCCTGGCAGCTGGGCAAGAACACCACGACGTCGCGCGCGAACAGTCAGCTCGAACGTGCGCTGACCGCCGAACCGGTACCGGTGACAACGCTGCTGCCGCAGCAGGATTCGTCGGTGCCGGACGAGCAGTGGCGTCCGGTGACCGCCACCGGCCACTACCGCGCCGAGGCCCAGGTGCTGGTGCGGCTCCGGGTGATCGACGGGGTGCCGGCGGTGGAGGTGCTGACGCCGTTCGCGGTCGACGGCGGGCCGACGGTACTGGTGAACCGCGGCTACGTGCGAACCGAGGACGGTGGGTCTCGGCTGCCGCCGATTCCGCCGCCGCCGCAGAACACGGTCACCATCACCGCCCGGTTGCGTGATTCGCAGGCAGCCATTCCGGGCAAGAACCCGGTCACCGAGAACGGTTTTCGTCAGGTGTACTCGATCAACACCGAGCAGGTGTCGGCGGTGACCGGAGTTCCGCTGACCGGTTCCTATCTGCAGCTGGTGGACGGCCAGCCCGGCGGATTGGGGCTGATCGCCCTGCCCCGCCGGGACGCCGGGCCGTTCCTGTCCTACGGAATCCAGTGGATCGCGTTCGGCATCCTGGCTCCGCTGGGACTGGGTTACTTCGCGTTCGCCGAGATCCGGGCACGGCGCGCCGAACGGTCCGAGCCTTCCGGGAAGGACGGCGCCGACGAGCCGGCGCCACCGATGACCGTCGAACAGAAGCTCGCCGACCGGTACGGCCGGCGGCGGTAGACCGCCGGGCGGGTTGTGCCATCCTGGGGCGATGGTGAACATCTCGGGTGTCGGTATCTGGAGTGCGCCGCTGCGCTACGGCGATCAGGTCGAGGCCGCCGAAGCGGCCGCCGAACTGGAAGAACTGGGTTTCGGTGTGCTGTGGATCCCCGACGTCGGCGGTCCGGTGTTCGACTCGGTGGCCAACCTGCTCGCGGCCACCAGCCGTGCGGTCATCGCCACCGGCATCTTGAACCTGTGGATGCACGCCCCCTCCGACGTGGCGGCGTCCTACACGTCGCTGACGGCGGCACATGGTGACCGGTTCCTGCTCGGTATCGGTGTCAGCCATGCCCCGCTGATCGATTCCCGCGACCCGGGGCGCTACCGCCGGCCGTTGCGGGCCATGACCACGTTCCTCGACGGTCTCGACGCCGCCGAGACACCCGTCCCGGCCGATGCCCGTGTCCTTGCCGCGCTGGGACCGAAGATGCTGGACCTGGCCGCCACCCGCAGTCGCGGCGCCCACCCCTACCTGACCACCCCCGAGCACACCCGGTTCGCCCGCGAGCAGCTCGGCGAGGGCCCACTGCTGGCGCCCGAGCAGACCGCCATTCTGTGCGACAGCCGCGAGCAGGCCCGCGAAATCGGCGTCGGGTGGCTGAGGTCGTATCTGGCCCTGCCCAACTACGCCAACAACCTGCTGCGGTCGGGATTCACCGACGACGACATCGCCTCAGTGAGCGATCGGCTGTTCGACGCGATCATCGCCTGGGGCAGCGTGGATGCGGTGACCGATCGGATCGCCGAGCACCGGGCCGCCGGCGCGGACCACATCTGCGTGCAGCTGCTCGACGCCGACCCGCGCGCCTTCCCGCGGGAGCAGTGGCGGACATTGGCCGCGGCGCTGGGCTGACCTCAGCCGACGGAACGTGCGGCGCCGGACCAGAACTGGGCGCGTACGGCTTTCTTGTCCGGCTTGCCCAGCGCGGTCACCGGCACGGAGTCGGCGACGATCACCTGCTTGGGCGCCTGCACCGAACCCTTGCGTTCTTTGACCGCGGACTGGATCTCGGCGGTCATCGTGGCGATCGCCTCGGCGTCGCTGTCGGCGCCGGGGCGCAGCACCACCACAGCGGTGACCGCCTCGCCCCACTTCTCGTCGGGTGTTCCGATCACGCACACCTGCGCCACCGACGGGTGCTCGGCGATGACGTCCTCGACCTCGCGGGGGAAGACGTTGAAGCCGCCGGTCACGATCATGTCCTTGGTGCGGTCCACGATGAAGTAGAAGCCGTCTTCGTCTTCGCGGGCCAGGTCACCGGTGTGCATCCAGCCGTCCTTGAACGTCTCGGCGGTGGCCTCCGGAAGCTTCCAGTAGCCACCCGACAGCAGCGGCCCGGACACGCAGATCTCGCCGACCTCGCCCTGTTTCACCGGCTTTCCGTCGTCGCCCAGCAGCGCCACCCGGGCGAACAGTGTCGGGCGGCCGCAGGAGGTCAGCCGCTTCTGGTCGTGGTCGCCCTTGGCCAGGTAGGTGATCACCATCGGCGCCTCGGACTGGCCGTAGTACTGGGCGAAGATCGGGCCGAACCGGTCGATGGCCTCCTGGAGCCGGACCGGGTTCATCGCCGAGGCGCCGTAGTACACCGTCTCCAGCGACGACAGGTCGCGGGTGTGCGAGTCCGGGTGATCCAGCAGCGCGTAGATCATCGACGGCACCAGCATGGTGGCGGTGATCTTCTGCTCCTCGATCACCCGCAGCACCTCGGCGGGGTCGAATTTGGTCAGCACCACCAGCTCGCCGCCCTTGACGATGGTCGGCACGAAGAACGCTGCGCCGGCATGCGACAGCGGGGTGCACATCAGGAACTTGGGGTGCTCCGGCCACTCCCACTCGGCGAGCTGCGTGGTAGTCATCGCGGTGATGGAAGACACGGTGCCCATGACGCCCTTGGGCTTGCCGGTGGTCCCGCCGGTGTAAGTGAGGCCGCCGATGTGGTCGGCGGGCAGATCGGCGGGCACCAGCGGCTGCGGCTCGTACTTGGCCGCCTCGGCAGCCAGGTCCACGGCCTTGCCCTCGAGCGCCGCGGGCACCGGCCCGATGGTCAGCACCTGCCGCAGCGTCGGCACCTTCTCGAGCAGGCCCAGGGCGCGCTCCACGAACGCCGGGGTGGGATCGATGATCAGCGTGGCGACCTCGGCGTCGGCCAGCACGTAGGCGTGGTCGTCGAGTGACCCCAGCGGGTGCAGCGCGGTACGCCGGTAGCCCCGGATCTGCCCGGCGCCGATGATCATCAGCACCTCAGGGCGGTTCAGCGACAACAGGCCGGTTGCGTCAGCTCCGAGCGCGTCGAAGGCCTGGATGTACTGGCTGATGCGCTCGGCAAGCTGCCCACCGGTCAGCGTGGTGTCGCCCAAGAACAGCACCGGGCGGTCCCTGTTGCGCTTGAGGGCTCCCACGGTGAGATGTCCGGAGTGAATGGGCTGGCGCATGGACTGCGTCGACATCGAGTTACCTCCGCTAGAGCGCTGACAGCTTGCCCGCAGGACACTACCGACCGCCCCACATGCCCCTGGGGGGAGCCGAGGGTTGACACCCGTCACGTCCCAAGACTTATTATTTGCGTATGCATGCAGATAATGGTCCAGCGGACCGGTTGCCCGACGATCAGGTGGGCCTGATCGTGGAGGTGTTCCGGATGCTGGCCGACGCCACCCGCGTGCAGGTGCTGTGGGCGTTGACCAGCCGGGAGATGTCGGTCAATGAACTCGCCGAGCACGTCGGCAAGCCGGCGCCGTCGGTGTCGCAACACCTGGCGAAACTGCGGATGGCCCGGCTGGTGCGCACCCGCCGCGAGGGCACCACGATCTTCTACAGCATGGAGAACGAGCACGTCTGCCAACTGGTGACCGACGCGGTCTTCAACGCCGAGCACGCCGGCCCAGGGGTCCCTCCGCATCACCGTGCCGCGCAGAAGCTGCCGGCTGCTGCCGGAGAGACACTGCCGGAGTTGCGGCAGCCCGCCATCGAACAAGGGAGATAGCCCCATGTCGCACCATGCTCACGACCAAGACCACGTCCACGACGCGCCGCACGCGCACGAGCACACCCACGGCGACCTGACACACACCCACGTGCACGACGCGCACGAGCACGCCCACATCGAGCACACGCACGAGCACACGCACGACGACGGGACCGTGCACAGCCATCCGCACACCCATCAGGCCGGCCTGGAACACGCCGGTCACGCGCATTCGCACTGAGCCGCGCCGTCGGGCCACGCCCGCCCGCGAAGCCGTGACGAGACGGTGCCCTCAGGCGGCGAACACGATGAGCAGCGCGATGGCCCCGATCAGCACCAGCAGGCTCAGCCACAGCACCGCACGGACACCGGTCGGCTTGCCGGTGCGGCCGGTAAGTGTCAGCTGCGGGGTTCAATACCGACATCCCGCGCATCCCGGGCCGTGCAGCCCGCCGCCGGGCTGACCGCTGGCCGGGAAGCGGCCTTCGCGTATGCAGTCCGGTGTCGCAGACTACGTCGCTGAAGGCCGCTCGAATCCTTTTACCGGCCGCGTAACGCACGTACCGCCCGAGGAGCCCTGGTGCAGATATCCGACAAGGTCTTTGTCGTCAGCGGTGCCGGCAACGGGATGGGCCGGCAAGTCGCGCTCGCGCTGGCCCAGCGCGGGGCACGGATAGCTGCGGTCGATGTAGATGAAGCAGGCTTGGTCCGCACTGCTGATCTCATCACCAGTGCACGAGCCTCGGTGTCCACCCACCCGGTGGACATCACGAACGCAGATGCAGTTGCCGCCTTGCCCGCCGACGTGTTGAAGGTGCACAACAGCATCGACGGGCTGGTCAACATCGCGGGTGTGATTCACCGGTTTGCGCCGTTCACCGATCTGTCGGTCACGGATCTCGATCGAATCATGGCTGTGAACTTCACCGGCATGGTGACCATGTGCCGGACATTCTTACCGGTCCTGTTGGCCCGGCCTGAAGCCAACGTGACCAATATGTCGAGTCTGTCGGCCCTCCTGCCGTTCGCCAGCCAGACCCTCTACAGCGCCAGCAAGGGCGCGGTGAAGCAGTTCAGCGAAGGACTGTACGCCGAGTTGTGTGACACCAAAGTTCATGTGGTGACCGTCTTTCCCGGCAATGTGTCGACGAATCTGACCGGCAACTCCGGTGTCGAGATGCTGGATGCCGGCGGGCGGAAAGTCCGCTCGGTCACTCCGGAAGCCGCCGCGGCCAAGATCGTCGACGGCATAGCGAACGATCGTTTCCGAGTCCTGATCGGCACCGACGCACGAGTCCTCGACATCCTGTCGCGCATATCAGCGAAACGCACTACACGGCTTGTTGCCAAGCAGATCAAATCTGTCCTTTGATTGCCACCGATGCTCTTGCGGGAGTGAATATGTCACCGACATCTGACTATGACGTCATCGTGGTCGGCTTTGGAGCCGCCGGTGCTGCCGCGGCCATCGAGGCGGCCGACAACGGCGCTCGAGTCCTTGTTCTCGACCGCGGGTATGGGGGCGGAGCAACGGCGCTCTCCGGCGGAATCGTCTACGCCGGAGGCGGAACCGCCGAACAAGACGCCGGCGGGTACGAAGACAGTGTCGAGAACATGCGGGCCTACCTGCAGCAAGAGGTCGGCGACGCGGTCAGCAGCGATACGCTCGATCGATTCTGCCGCGAGAGCCCGCACATGATCGAGTGGCTGAAAGCGCAGGGGCTCCAGTTCAAGGGCGGCACCGTATCGTCCTACAAGACCTCCTACCCCACCGACGACTACTACTTGTATTACTCCGGGAACGAAAAGGCCCACCCCTACCTCGAACATGCGCGGCCAGCACCGCGCGGGCACCGCGTGGTAGCACCCGGTATGAGCTCTGGAAAGGTGTTGTTCGAAAAGCTCAAGCGCTCCGCGCTGTCCAAAGGAGTCGTCTTCCTCCCCCTCGCGCGGGTGCAGTCCCTGATCAAGGACGAGAGCGGACGGGTCCTCGGAGTGCGTTACCGGGCACTGGCGCTCACCCACCCCAACGCACGCAAGTACGCACTGTTGACCACGTCGACCGGAAAGGTCGCCACGTGGATACCAGGCCTTGTCAAGGGCATCGTAGCTGCGGCAGAGGCTATTTGGGCAGCGGGCGCGGTCGGCGGTGAGGCCCGTGCTGGCGCAGTGATCCTCACCGCCGGCGGCTTCATCTACAACCGTTCGTGGATGGCCGAATACGCACCGGCGTTCCTGAAGATCTCGCCGCTGGGCACCCCCGGCGACGACGGCGGCGGCATCGCGCTCGGACTGGACGCGGGCGGAACCACGGACAAAATGGGGAACGTCACCGCGTGGCGCTTCCTCGCACCGCCAAGCGCATTCCTCGAAGGTCTCACCGTCGGCGCGGACGGTCGGCGCATCGCGAACGAAGACCTCTACGGCGCGACACACGGCAACGTGCTGATGCGAGAGTTCGACGGTGTTGGCTGGGCCATCTACGACGCCGCGACCTGGCAGAAGGTCCGCGAGCAGATACGGGAGCAGACCCAGCTCTTCCAACGCCTGCAACTGATATATCTGTTCACCCTCGGACACAAGAAGGCCCCGTCACTTGAGGGGATCGCACGCAAGAACGGGATCGATCCCCACGGGCTGCGCCAGACTGTCGATCAATACAACGCCGGCCTAGCCAGTGGCACAGGCGATCCCGCGCACAAGGACACCGCGCTGTGCCGGCCCTTGATCAACGGTCCGTTCTATTCGATCAACATCTCCGCCGACTCCTCACCCTTCTATCCGATCCCCGGCCTGACCCTGGGCGGTCTGGTCGTCGACGAGGGGACCGGGCGAGTGGCGCACCGCGACGGCGGCACCGTGCCGGGCCTCTACGCCGCCGGCCGCAACGCAGTCGGAGTGTGTTCGAACAGCTACGTCAGCGGCCTATCGATCTCTGACTGCATATTCAGCGGGCGACGTGCAGGTAGCGATGCCGCCGCTTGCGTCAAGGCGGCTGCAGCCCCTGATTAGGCGTTGATCCGATCCCGCTCTTGCGTCTGGCGCTTGCAGGCTTGGTAGCCAACGCGTCGGCCTTGTGCACCGTCGGCACGCATTCGCACCAGTCCGAACCGGTGGTTTCTTGGTGGGCGCGGACGGTATCGAACCGCCGACCGCTGGTGTGTAAAACCAGAGCTCTACCACTGAGCTACGCGCCCCTGCCTCGGGCAGGTTACCCGGATCGGTACCGCAGACCCAAAACGCCCCCCGACCGGCGACGAGCGGTGCGGGCTAGGACTTGAGCGCCCCCAGGGCGTCGAGCCACAGTTGCTGGTCGCGCGCCTCCCCGGGCTGCTTCATCTCGGCGAACCGGATGATGCCGGCCTTGTCGATGACGAAGGTGCCGCGGTTGGGAAAGCCGGTGTCGGCGTTGAACACCCCGTAGGCCTGGCTGACGGCGCCGTGCGGCCAGAAATCCGACAGCACCGGGAACAGAAACCCGCTCTGGGTCGCCCAGATCTTGTGGGTGGGCGGCGGGCCGACCGAGATCGCCAGCGCCACGCTGTCGTCGTTGACATAGCTGGGCAGGTGATCGCGCAGCTCATCGAGCTCGCCCTGGCAGATACCGGTGAACGCCAGCGGGAAGAACACCACCAGGACGTTCTTCTCGCCCCGGAATCCGCTCAGGCTCACCTGCTGCTGATTCTGATCCTTGAGGGTGAAGTCCGGGGCCTGCGCACCGACGGACAGCATCAGCGCTTGCCTGCGCGGGACTTGGGCTGGACCAGGCGACTGGCGCTCCAGTCCCCCAGATTGACCGACGACGTGGGCATCAGCCCGGCCGTGGGCGCCGCTTCGGCGATCTCCGCGGGCTGCACATGGCCTGACCGGCCGGTCTTGGGTGTCAGCACCCAGATCACGCCGTCATCGGCCAGCGCCGTGATGGCATCCATCAGGGTGTCCACCAGATCGCCGTCACCGTCGCGCCACCACAGCAGCACCACGTCGACCACCTCGTCGGTGTCTTCGTCGAGCAGTTCGCTACCGCAGGCCTCTTCGACGTCGACACGGATGTCGTCGTCGGCGTCCTCATCCCAGCCGAACTCCTGGACCAACTGCTCGCTCTCAACGCCCAATTTGCGGGCGAAGTTCGGGGCGTTATCCGCCGCGACCACCGTGCGACCTCCTTCCATCGTCAGCGCGCCATGAATTGTGAATCATCGTTGCACAGTTGTGTGGGTTAATTGGGGGCGAATCCCCCGGTTATCCGGGACCGGATGAGTCAGAAGGCTTTGCACAGCTGCATACCCCTGTCCCGGGCCCGGTTGAGTTCATCTTTGCGGGCGTTGTAAACCGCAACCGGCGCCTTTGACGAAATCGCGGTGGCGACTCCGCGAGCCGCCTGGGCATAAGTGGTGAAGGCGTCGGTCAGCTCCTTCGACAGCTTCTCGTTGATGGCCGCAGCGACTTCGTCGGCACTGCGATTGAGGGCCTCCACCGCCGGCCCGGCGGTCCCGGAGATGTCGCCGCCCTTGTTGAACGCCTCCACGTACTTATTCACCACGTCGACAGCGTCAGTGCTGCTGGAGGCGAACCGGCCGCATGCGCCGCGGACCGCCTGGGTGGTCATCGACTGCTGACGCTGGGTCTCCCGCAGGCTGGAGGTGGCTTCCGAGGCCGAAACCGACGCCGACACCGAGGAGCGGTAGGCCGGAGCCTCGGCGGTGTCCGCCTCCGGGCTGCCTCCGATGATGTTGGTACAGCCCACGACGCCCATAGCCAACGCGGCGGCGAAACCGGCGACGGACGCGCCCATCCGAGCGTGTCGCCGCGCCTGGGCGCGCGAGGCAGTCCGCCATCGGGTAAGCACAACTTCAAACGTTACCGCGTAGCCGCAATCAAGCCGAGATCAGCCCACCCAGCGGGCACTCACCCACCGCCGCCCGCGCGCCAAGTGGGGCAGGATAGAAAAGACCGGACCGGCAATTCGATCGGTCGGTGCCCGTCCTGGCCACAAGCCGGGAGGCACATCTTGACCTCCGAACCAAGGAGCAACGCGTTGACCACTGAGGCCCAACATCAGGATCTGGCCAAAAAGCCAAGCAACACAGGAGAATCCGACCGGGTCCGGGTGATCCGCGAAGGGGTGGCCTCCTACCTTCCCGACATCGACCCCGACGAGACCTCCGAATGGCTGGAGTCCTTCGACGAGCTGCTGGCCCGCTCCGGCCCGGCCCGCGCCCGCTACCTGATGTTGCGGTTGCTCGAACGCGCCGGCGAGCAGCGGGTGGCCATCCCTGCGCTCACCTCCACCGACTACGTCAACACCATCCCGACCGAGCTGGAACCCTGGTTCCCCGGCGACGAGGAGACCGAGCGCCGCTACCGCAGCTGGATCCGCTGGAACGCCGCGGTGATGGTGCACCGCGCCCAGCGCCCCGGGGTGGGAGTCGGCGGGCATATCTCGACGTACGCGTCGTCCTCGACGCTCTATGAGGTCGGGTTCAACCACTTCTTCCGCGGCAAGAACCACCCCGGCGGTGGCGATCAGGTGTTCATCCAGGGCCACGCCTCCCCCGGCATCTACGCACGCGCCTTCCTGGAAGGCCGGCTGAGCACGCATGACCTCGACGGTTTCCGCCAGGAGCACAGCCATCCGGGCGGCGGCCTGCCGTCCTACCCGCACCCGCGGCTGATGCCGGACTTCTGGGAGTTCCCCACGGTGTCGATGGGCCTGGGCCCGATGAACGCCATCTACCAGGCCCGGTTCAACCACTACCTTCACGACCGCGGGATCCGCGACACCTCCGACCAGCACGTGTGGTGCTTTTTGGGCGACGGCGAAATGGACGAGCCGGAAAGCCGTGGGCTGCTGCACGTCGGGGCCCTGGAAGGCCTGGACAACCTGACGTTCGTGGTGAACTGCAACCTGCAGCGCCTGGACGGCCCGGTGCGCGGCAACGGCAAGATCATCCAGGAGCTGGAGTCGTTCTTCCGCGGCGCGGGCTGGAACGTCATCAAGGTGGTGTGGGGCCGCGAATGGGATGCCCTGCTGCACGCCGACCGGGACGGGGCCCTGGTGAATCTGATGAATGTCACGCCCGACGGCGACTATCAGACCTACAAGGCCAACGACGGCGGCTATGTGCGCGAACACTTCTTCGGCCGCGACCCCCGGACCAAGGCACTGGTCGAGAACCTGTCCGATCAGGACATCTGGCATCTCAAGCGGGGCGGGCACGACTACCGCAAAGTGCACGCCGCCTACCGCGCGGCCATCGAACACAAGGGTCAGCCGACGGTCATCCTGGCCAAGACCATCAAGGGCTACAGCCTGGGCAGCTACTTCGCCGGCCGTAATGCCACCCACCAGATGAAGAAGTTCCGGCTCCAGGACCTCAAGGACTTCCGCGACGAGATGCGGATTCCGATCCCGGACTCCGAACTGGAGTCGGACCCGTACCTGCCGCCGTACTACAACCCGGGCGAGCAGGCACCCGAGATCCGCTACATGGTGGAGCGCCGGCGCGCGCTGGGCGGCTTCCTGCCGCACCGCCGCACCGAATCCCGGCCGTTGCCGCTGCCGGAATCGAAGACCTATGCCGCGGTCAAGAAGGGCTCGGGCAACCAGGAGGTCGCCACCACCATGGCGGCGGTGCGGGTGTTCAAAGAGTTGTTGCGGGACAAGCAGTTAGGCCCGCGGCTGGTGCCGATCATCCCCGACGAGGCGCGCACGTTCGGGATGGACTCGTGGTTCCCCAGCCTGAAGATCTACAACCGCAACGGCCAGCTGTACACCTCGGTGGACGCCGACCTGATGCTGGCCTACAAGGAAAGCGAAATCGGCCAGATCCTGCACGAGGGCATCAATGAGGCCGGTTCGACGGCGTCGTTCACCGCGGTCGGAACCTCCTACGCCACCCACGGCGAGCCGATGGTGCCGATCTACATCTTCTATTCGATGTTCGGCTTCCAGCGCACCGGTGACGGGCTGTGGGCAGCGGCCGACCAGATGGCGCGCGGTTTCGTCCTGGGGGCCACCGCGGGGCGCACCACGCTGACCGGCGAGGGACTGCAGCACGCCGACGGCCATTCGCTGTTGCTGGCCAGCACAAACCCGGCGGTGGTCTCCTACGATCCGGCATTCGCCTACGAGGTCGCCCACATCATCGAAAGCGGCCTGCAGCGGATGTACGGGGAGAACCCGGAGAACGTGTATTTCTACGTGACGCTCTACAACGAGCCCTACGTGCAACCCTCAGAGCCCGAGGGTTTTGACCCCGAAGGCCTGCTGCGCGGCATCTACCGCTTCCGGGCGGCCGCCGAACCGCGGTCGAACACCGCGCAGATCCTGGCATCGGGGGTGGCGGTGCCCGAGGCGCTGCGCGCCGCCGACATGCTGGCCGCCGACTGGGACGTGGCCGCCGATGTCTGGTCGGTGACCAGCTGGGGCGAACTCAACCGCGACGGTGTGGCGATCGAACGCGAGCGGCTGCGTCACCCGGATCGCCCGGCCGGCGTCGCCTACGTGACGCAGGCCCTGGGCGAGGCCACCGGTCCGGTGGTGGCGGTGTCGGACTGGATGCGTGCGGTGCCCGAACAGATTCGGCCGTGGGTGCCGGGCACCTACGTCACCCTGGGCACCGACGGATTCGGGTTCTCCGACACCCGTCCGGCCGCACGGCGCTACTTCAACACCGACGCTGAGTCGGTGGTGGTGGCGGTGCTGGCTGCGCTGGCCCGCGACGGCGCCATCGACGCCTCCGTTGCGGTCACCGCGGCCGCGCGCTATCAGATCGACAACGTGCTGGCCGCCCCGGAGCAGACGTCGGATCCCGGGGTCGCCTGACACGTGTTGTCGAAAGTAGCCAGAAAACTGGCGTAGCTTTTAGGGATGGTTGACAACGCCACTGCGGCCACTGCGGCCAGTCCGGGCGCTGCGGCCCTGCCGGGCTCCACCCTGGGCCTGCTGAGCACCGTCCCGGACACGCTGCTGCGCCGCCTCAAGCACTACTCGGGCCGGCTGGCCACCGAGGCGGTGTCGATGATGGGCGAGCGGCTGCCGTTCTTCGCGGATCTGGAGGCCTCTCAGCGGGCCAGTGTGGCCCTGGTGGTGCAGACCGCGGTGGTCAACTTCGCCGAGTGGATGCGCGACCCGCACGGCAACGTCAGCCATACCGCGCAGGCGTTCGAGTTGGTGCCCCAGGACCTGACCCGCCATATCGCCCTGCGGCACACCGTGGACATGGTGCGGGTCACCATGGAGTTCTTCGAAGAGGTCGTGCCGCTGTTGGCCCGCTCCGAGGAACAGGTGACCGCACTGACCGTGGGCATCCTCAAGTACAGCCGCGACCTGGCCTTCACGGCGGCCTCCGCCTACGCCGACGCCGCCGAGGCCCGAGGCACCTGGGATTCCCGGATGGAGGCCAGCGTGGTGGACGCCGTCGTCCGCGGCGACACCGGCCCGGAGTTGTTGAGCCGCGCCGCCGCGCTGAACTGGGACACCACCGCTCCGGCCACGGTCGTGGTGGGCACCGCACCGCCCGGCCCAGACGAGTTCGCCGGACAGAAGGCCAGCCAGGACATCCGCGACATCGCCGGCCGCCATGGCCGCGCCGCGCTGACCGATGTGCACGGCACCTGGCTGGTGGCCATCGTGTCGGGTCCGCTGTCGCCCACCCAGAAGTTCTTCGCCGACCTGCTGGGCGCCTTCTCCGACGGCCCGGTGGTGATCGGACCCACCGCACCGTCCCTGACCGCCGCCTACCACAGCGCCAGTGAGGCGATTTCGGGGATGAACGCCGTCGTGGGCTGGACCGGGGCACCCCGGCCGGTGCTGGCGCGCGAACTGCTTCCCGAGCGCGCCCTGATCGGCGACGCCTCGGCGATCGCGGCGCTGCACACCGATGTGATGCGGCCGCTGGCCGAGGCCGGACCGACGCTCAGCGAGACGCTGGACGCCTTTTTGGACTGTGGCGGCGCGGTCGAGGCCTGCGCCCGCAAGTTGTTCGTTCATCCAAACACGGTCCGCTACCGGCTCAAGCGAATCGCGGACTTCACCGGGCGCGACCCGGCCGTACCGCGCGATGCCTACGTGCTGCGGGTCGCCGCCACCGTCGGGCGGCTGGCCAATCAGGCGCAGCATGCCAGCTTCAGCAGCGCCGCCACGCCTTACTCCCCCGATCAGCCGTCCGGCACCGTCCCCGCCGACCCCGCCGAGACCGGCCTGCAGGCGTGATCCGGTCGCCCAGGGCACCGGCAGGGGCGCCATCGCGGGCACCGTTGTCGCATTTCGGTATCGATGACATCGCAGCAACCGGCAGTTTTGTAGGGTCTCCACAAAAACATAAGACAATGTTCATAATCTAGGACATCCTGCAAACAGCGCTTCACAATGTTCTCTTAAAGATGTGATTGCGTTGCTCGCTCCCGGACAGGGATCTCAGACCCCCGGCATGCTGTCGCCGTGGCTCGAGGGGCCCGGTGCTGACGCTGCCCGCGAGCAGTTGGCCGCCTGGTCGCAGATCAGCGACCTCGACTTGGTCGCACTCGGCACCACCGCAACCGCCGAGGAGATCACCGACACGGCGGTCACCCAACCGCTGGTGGTGGCGGCAACGCTGCTGGCCTACGCCGAGCTGACCAAGAGTCGGGCCGCCGGCAGCGATGTCATCGTGGCCGGCCACTCGGTCGGTGAGATCGCCGCCTACGCCATCGCCGGCGTCATCTCCGCCGACGATGCCGTCATGCTGGCGGCCACCCGCGGCCGCGAAATGGCCAAGGCCTGCGCCCTGGAGCCCACCGGCATGGCCGCGGTGCTCGGCGGCGACGAGGCCGAGGTGCTGACCCGCCTCGAACAACTCGACCTGACCCCGGCCAACCGCAACGCCGTCGGGCAGATCGTGGCGGCCGGGCCGCTGACCGCGCTGGACAAGCTCGCCGAAGACCCGCCCGCCAAGGCCCGGGTCCGCAAGCTGGCCACCGCGGGGGCGTTCCACACCCAGTACATGGCGCCGGCCCTGGAGGCCTACGCCGCCGCCGCCGAGCAGGTGAGCACCTCCGAGCCGACCGCCACCCTGCTCTCCAACCGCGACGGGCAACCGGTGACGTCCGCGGCCCAGGCGATGGAGTACCTGGTCGCCCAGTTGACCCGCCCGGTGCGCTGGGACCTGTGCACCGAGACGCTCCGCGCCCGTGAGGTCACGGCAATCGTGGAGTTTCCGCCCGCCGGCACGCTGGCCGGTATCGCGAAGCGCGAACTTCGGGGGACGCCGACGCACGCTGTCAAGGCCCCCGCAGATCTGGACGGGCTGCCCGAGTTCTGACGCCCGCTCCAAAAGCTGCACAACCAGATACGCAGTAAATCAACCCGCACACCCCCGTGCGGATCCAACCGAAGGGAATCACAGTGGCTGCCAGCCAGGATGAAATCATCGCCGGTCTCGCCGAGATCATCGAAGAGGTGACCGGTATCGAGCCGAGCGAGGTCACCGTCGAGAAGTCCTTCGTCGACGACCTGGACATCGACTCGCTGTCGATGGTGGAGATCGCGGTGCAGACCGAAGACAAGTACGGCGTGAAGATCCCGGACGAGGACCTCGCCGGTCTGCGCACCGTCGGTGACGTGGTGGCGTACATCCAGAAGCTCGAGGCCGAGAACCCCGAGGCTGCCGCCGCGCTGCGCGAGAAGTTCGGTTCCGAGAGCTAATCGTGTCCTCGCAGCCTTCTACGGCCAACGGCGGTTACCCGAATGTCGTGGTAACCGCCGTTGAGGCCACCACTTCAATCAGCGGGGACATCGAGAGCACGTGGAAGGGTCTGCTCGCCGGTGAGAGCGGCATCCATGTGCTTGAGGACGACTTCGTCACCAAGTGGGACTTGCCGGTCAAGATCGGCGGACACCTCAAGGACCCGGTCGACGAACACATGGGCCGGCTGGACCTGCGACGGATGTCGTACGTCCAGCGGATGGCCAAGCTGCTCTCCGGGCGGTTGTGGGAGAACGCCGGATCCCCGGAGGTCGACCCCGACCGATTCACGGTCGTCGTCGGTACCGGACTGGGCGGCGGCGAGAAGATCGTCGAGACCTATGACCTGATGAACGAGGGCGGCCCCCGCAAGGTGTCGCCGCTGGCCGTTCAGATGATCATGCCCAACGGTGCGGCGGCCGTGGTCGGCCTTCAGCTCGGCGCTCGCGCCGGGGTCATCACCCCGGTGTCGGCCTGCTCCTCGGGTTCGGAGGCGATCGCGCACGCGTGGCGCCAGATCGTCATGGGAGACGCGGACTTCGCGGTCTGCGGCGGTGTCGAAGGCGGCATCGAGGCGTTGCCGATCGCGACGTTCTCGATGATGCGCGCGATGTCGACCCGTAACGACAACCCCGAGGGTGCGTCGCGGCCCTTCGACAAGGACCGGGACGGCTTCGTGTTCGGTGAAGCCGGTGCGCTGATGATCATCGAGACCGAAGAGCACGCCAAGGCACGTGGCGCCAAGCCGCTGGCCAGGCTGATGGGCGCCGGGATCACCTCCGACGCCTACCACATGGTGGCTCCCGGTCCCGACGGCAAGCGGGCCGGCCGTGCGATGACCCGGGCGCTGGAGTTGGCGGGTCTGTCCCCCAAGGACGTCGACCACATCAACGCGCACGGAACAGCCACCCCGATCGGTGACACCGCCGAGGCGAACGCCATCCGGGTAGCCGGATGCGAGCACGCCGCGGTCTACGCACCCAAGTCGGCGCTGGGCCACTCCATCGGAGCGGTCGGTGCGCTGGAGTCCGTGCTCACGGTGCTCACGCTGCGTGACGGGGTCATCCCGCCGACGCTGAACTACGAGACGCCGGATCCGGAGATCAACCTGGACGTCGTGGCCGGAGCACCTCGTTACGGCGAGTACTCCTACGCCATCAACAACTCATTCGGTTTCGGTGGGCACAACGTCGCGCTCGCCTTCGGGCGGTACTAGAGCAGTACCAAGAGAGGGAAGTTCGCAACAGCCATGTCAACGCTGGCAACGGGAAAGGGTCTCCCCAACGTCGTCGTCACCGGCTTCGCCATGACGACGGCATTGGCCGCGGACGGGGAGGACACCTGGAAGAAGCTGCTGGACGGCCAGAGCGGCATTCGCAAGCTCACCGACTCGTTCGTCGAGGAGTATGACCTGCCGGTTCGTATCGGCGGGCATCTCATCGAGACCCCGGAGTCCTTCGACGAAGGGTTGAGTCGGACCGAGCTGCGTCGGCTTTCCTACCTGCAGAAGATGGCTTTGGCGCTGAGCCGGCGTGCCTGGGAGCACGCCGGCTCACCCGAAGTCGACACCCGGCGCCTCATGGTGTCGATCGGCACCGGGATGGGCTCCAGCGAGGAACTCGTCTGGTCCTATGACGGGATGCGTGAGCGCGGCCTCAAGGCGGTCTCACCGCTGGTCGTGCAGAAGTACATGCCCAACGGTGCGGCCGCGACCGTCGGACTGGACCGGCAGGCCAAGGCCGGGGTGATCACCCCGGTCTCGGCCTGTGCATCCGGTTCCGAAGGTATTGCGCACGCCTGGCAGCAGATCGTGCTCGGCGAAGCCGACATGGCGATCTGCGGCGGCGTGGAGACCCGGATCGAAGCGGTGCCGATCGCCGGGTTCGCCCAGATGCGCATCGTGCTGTCCACCAGCAACGACGACCCGGAGGGGGCCTGTCGTCCCTTCGACCGCGACCGCAACGGTTTCGTGTTCGGCGAGGGCGGCGCGCTGATGGTGATCGAGACCGAGGAGCACGCCAAGGCGCGCGGCGCCAATATCATCGCCCGGATCATGGGTGCGTCGATCACCTCGGACGGCTACCACATCGTCGCGCCGGACCCCGACGGCCAGTCCGCCGGCCGGGCGATGACGCGGGCCATCCAGATCGGCGGCCTGACTCCTGGCGACATCAGCCACGTCAACGCCCATGCCACCGGAACCACGGCGGGCGACGTGGCAGAAGGCCACGCCATCAACCTCGCCTTGGGGCCGCACGGCGGCAACGCCGCGGTGTACGCGCCCAAAGCGGCACTGGGCCACTCGGTGGGCGCGGTGGGCGCGGTCGAATCCATCCTGACGGTGATGGCCTTGCGTGACCAGGTCATCCCGCCGACGCGTAACTTGGAGAATCTCGACCCGGAGATCGACCTGGACGTGGTGTCCGGGGAACCGCGGCCGGGCAACTACGAGTACGCGATCAACAACTCGTTCGGGTTCGGCGGACACAACGTCGCAATCGTCTTCGGCCGGTACTGACCAGCCGCAGACACACCCGCGATCAAATAATGCAAGGAGAGGCGCGATGACGACCATGGCTCCCGATACGGTGGGCGAATCGCTCGACCCGCGCGATCCCCTGTTGCGTCTGTCGACGTTCTTCGACGACGGCACCGTGGAGTTGCTGCACGAGCGTGACCGCTCCGGGGTGCTGGCCGCCGGAGGCACCGTCAACGGGGTGCGCACCATCGCGTTCTGCACCGACGGCACCGTGATGGGCGGTGCGATGGGCATCGAGGGCTGCGACCACATCGTCAACGCCTACGACACCGCGATCGCCGAACAGAGCCCCATCGTGGGGCTGTGGCACTCCGGCGGCGCCCGGCTGGCCGAGGGCGTGCGAGCCCTGCACGCGGTGGGGCGGGTTTTCGAGGCCATGATCCGGGCCTCGGGGTTCGTCCCGCAGATCTCGGTGGTGGTCGGTTTCGCCGCCGGCGGCGCCGCCTACGGTCCGGCGCTGACCGATGTCATCGTGATGGCGCCGGAGGGCCGGGTGTTCGTCACCGGCCCCGATGTGGTGCGCAGCGTCACCGGTGAGGACGTCGACATGGCCGCCCTCGGCGGCCCCGACACCCACCACAAGAAGTCCGGGGTGTGCCACATCGTCGCCGACGACGAGCTGGACGCCTACGCGCGTGGCCGCCGCCTGGTCGGGTTGTTCTGCCAGCAGGGTCATTTCGACCGCAATAAGGCCGAGGCGGGCGAGATCGACCTGCACGCGCTGCTGCCGGAGTCCGCGCGCCGCGCCTATGACGTGCACCCGCTGGTGCTCGGGCTGCTCGACTCCGACGCCCCCTTCGATGAGTTCCAGGCCAAGTGGGCGCCGTCGATGGTGGTCGGGTTGGGCCGGCTCTCGGGCCGCACGGTCGGCGTGCTGGCCAACAACCCGCTGCGGCTGGGCGGCTGCCTGAACTCCGAAAGCGCGGAGAAGGCGGCACGTTTCGTGCGGCTGTGCGACGCGTTCGGCATTCCGCTGATCGTGATCGTCGACGTGCCGGGCTACCTGCCCGGGGTCGGGCAGGAATGGGGCGGCGTGGTGCGCCGCGGCGCCAAGCTGTTGCACGCGTTCGGCGAGGCCACCGTCCCCCGCGTCACGCTGGTCACCCGCAAGACCTACGGCGGGGCCTACATCGCGATGAACTCGCGGTCGTTGGGCGCCACCAAGGTCTTCGCCTGGCCGGACGCCGAGGTCGCGGTGATGGGCGCCAAGGCCGCCGTGGGCATCCTGCACAAGAAGAAGCTGGCCGCCGCGCCCGACGACGAGCGCGAGGCGCTGCACGAAGAGCTGGCCGCCGAGCACGAGCGGATCGCCGGCGGAGTGGACAGCGCCATCGACATCGGCGTGGTCGACGAGAAGATCGACCCGTCCCACACCCGCGGCAAGATCACTCAGGCGCTGGCCGAGGCGCCCGCCCGCCGCGGCCGCCACAAGAACATCCCGCTCTAGTCGCTCACGAATTCCCGGGCGACGTCGAGCACCCGATCCCGGTCTTGGGCCACCAGCCCGATCCGGGTGCGGCGGTCCACGATGTCGGCCGCGGTCAGCGCGCCCTCGTGACTGACCGCGTATTCGAATTCCGCACGGAGCACGTCGATCCCCTCGGCCACCGGTTCGTCCGGCCGCCGGCAGGTGGCGGCTGCCAGCACATTGGCCGCCTCGGCGCCGTAACGCAAGACCAGCGACGCGGGCAGGCCGGCCGGCGGCACCGGCGATCCGGGGTTGCGCGGCGCGCCGATCAACGGCAGGTCGCGCGTGCGGCACGGCGCGGCGGCCAATGCCCGCTGCCGCACGGCGCGGTCCAGCACGTCTTGCGCCATGTGCCGGTATTCGGTGAGCTTGCCGCCGATCACGCTGAACACCCCGCTGCCGGATTCCACCACGGCGTGGTTGCGCGAGACGTCGGCGGTATGCCCTGATCCGGTGTCGATCAGCGGCCGCAGCCCGGCGTAGGCGCCGCGCACGTCACTGGCGTCCAGGGCGGTCCCCAGCGCGGTGTTGACCGTGTCCAGCAGGAAAGCGACTTCGGCCGCAGTCGGCTGCGGGACGTCGGGGATGGGCCCGGGAGCTTCCTCGTCGGTGAGACCGAGGTACACCCGGCCGAGCTGCTCGGGCATGGCGAACACGAACCGGTTGAGTTCCCCGGGGATCGGTACCGTCAGCGCGGCAGCCGGGTTGCCGAACGCCGCCGCGTCGAACACCAGGTGGGTGCCGCGACTGGGCCGCAGCCGCAAGGCGGGGTCGATGTCGGCGGCCCACACTCCGGTGGCGTTGATGACGGCCCGCGCGGACACCTGCAATGACTCCCCGGAGAACTGGTCGGTCAGCGTGACGGTGTCGCCGGTGGCGTGCGACGCCGCCACATAGGTCAGGATGGCCGCGCCGTGCTGGGCCGCGGTGCGGGCCACCGCCGCGACCAGCCGTGCGTCGTCGATCAGTTGTCCGTCGTAGGCCAGCAGGCCGCCGTCGAGGCCGTCGCGGCGCACCGTGGGCGCCAGTTCGGCGACCTGCGCCGGCGAGATCCGCCGCGAACGGGGCAACACCGTGGCCGGGGTGCCGGCCAGGCGGCGCAGGGCGTCCCCGGCGAGGAACCCGGTGCGGACCAGGGCCCGGTCGCGCGGGCGCATGGCTCCCAGCAGGGGCACCAGTTGCGGCATCGCCCGGACCAGGTGGGGCGCGATGCGGGTCATCAGGATGCCGCGTTCGATGGCACTGCGCCGCGCGATGCCCACGTTGCCGGTGGCCAGGTAGCGCAGTCCGCCGTGCACCAGCTTGGAGCTCCACCTGCTGGTGCCGAACGCCAGGTCGTGCTTGTCCACGCACACCACCCGCAGTCCCCGGGCAGCTGCGTCCAGGGCGATGCCGGCACCGGTGATGCCCCCGCCGATCACGACGACGTCGACCGGCGGGCCGTCGGCCAGTGCGTTGAGTTCGGCGGTGCGCCGGGCGGCGTTGAGTGCGGCGGTGGAAAATATCACGAGAGGTACCTGTTCAGGGTGTAGGCCAGTTCGGCGGAGAGTGCGGCCTCGTCCAGGATCGGCGCGACGAGCTGCGCGGACTGGATGGCCGACTGGGTGATCAGCAGACACATCGCGGCGAGCCGGCGCGGGTCACCGGCGCGTACGCTGCCGGCGCTCTGCGCGGCGCTCAGCTCTGCGGCCACCAGGTCGATCAGCCGCCGCTGGCTGGCCCCCATCCGCTGGGCGATGTAGACCATCGCCAGATCGGGTGCGTGGTGCAGCACCTGCATCACCACCTCGTCGTGGCGCAGCCGGTCGGCGGTCGCCACGATCCGGCCGACCAGCGCCTCGCGCCCGGTTCCCGGTTGCGCGGCGGCCAGTTCCGTCCAGGCCGCGGTGACCCGCGTTGTCAGCAGGGCGGCGATCACCGAGCGGCTGTCCGGCCAGCGCCGGTAGACGGTGGGACGGCTCACCCCGGCCCGACGCGCAATGGCCGCCAGCGTGACCCGCTCGACACCGAGCGCCAGGAGGCAGTCCGCGGCGGCGTGCAGGATCCGCTCCCCGACTTCCCCCTGCTCGTCATTACTGGTTGACAGCATATGTAATACTGTAACGCATGACGCCGGCCGATGCCCAGGACGCCCTGACCCCGCCGATGAAATGGAACGCCTGGGGCGATCCCGGCGCGGCCAAACCGCTGTCCGACGGCATCCGCAACCTGCTCAAGGCGACGCTCGGCGTCGAGGGCACCAGCGCACCGGAAGCCGATCCCGCGCAGGTGCCGCTGACACCGTCGGCATTGTCCGACGCCGACAACGCGGACCTGGCGGCGATCGTCGGAGCCGAGTTCTGCCGCACCGACCACACCGCCCGGCTGCTGCACGCCGGCGGCAAGTCCACCCTGGACCTGCTGCGGCGCAACGGTTCCGGACCCCAAGATGCACCCGACGCGGTGCTGCTGCCCGGCGGCCCCGACGGCGAAGACCAACTCGCGGCCATCTTGGACCTGTGCAGCAGGCGCGGCATCGCCGTCGTCCCCTTCGGCGGCGGAACCAGCGTGGTCGGGGGCCTGGACCCCATTCGCGGCGACTTCGCGGCCGTGGTCTGCGTGGACCTGCGCCGCTTCGATGAGCTGCTGCACCTCGACGAGGTGTCCGGCGAGGCGGAGTTCGGCGCCGGCGTCACCGGTCCGGACGCCGAACGACTGCTCGGGGCACGCGGATTCTCGCTGGGCCACTTCCCCCAGAGCTTTCAGTTCGCCACCCTCGGCGGTTTCGCCGCGACCCGTTCCTCGGGCCAGGACTCGGCCGGGTACGGCCGTTTCGACGACATGGTGCGCGGGCTGCGCATGATCACCCCGGCCGGAGTGCTGGACCTGGGCCGCGCCCCTGCCTCGGCCGCCGGCCCGGACCTGCGTCAACTGCTGCTGGGATCCGAGGGCACGTTCGGGCTCATCACCCGGGTGCGGGTGCGGGTTCATCCGGTGCCCGCGACCACCCGCTATGAGGCGTGGTCGTTTCCGGACTTCGCCACCGGTGCCGCGGCCCTGCGCGCGGTCACCCAGACCGGTACCGGCCCGACCGTCATCCGGTTGTCCGACGAAGCCGAGACGGGGGTGAACCTGGCCACCACCGAGCAGATCGGCGGGCAGCAGATCACCGGCGGCTGCCTGGCGATCACGCTGTTCGAGGGAACCGCCGAGCACACCGAAAGCCGGCACTCCGAAACCCGGGCCCTGCTGGCCGCGCACGGTGGCACGTCACTGGGCGAAGAACCGGCACGCGCCTGGGAGCACGGGCGGTTCTCCGCGCCCTACCTGCGCGACGCCCTGCTGGCCGCCGGCGCGCTCTGCGAAACCCTGGAGACCGCCACCGACTGGGCGGGTGTGCCCGCCCTCAAGGAAGCGGTGACCGAGGCGCTGACCACCGCACTGGGCGACAGCGGGACACCCGCGCTGGTGCTCTGCCACATCTCGCACGTCTACCCGACCGGCGCGTCGCTGTACTTCACGGTGGTCGCCGGTCAGCGCGGCAACCCCATCGAACAGTGGAGCGCCGCGAAAGCCACTGCGGCAGAGGCGATCATGCGTACCGGAGGAACCATCACCCATCACCACGCCGTCGGCGCCGATCATCGGCCGTGGATGCGCGACGAAGTGGGCGAGCTGGGGGTGCAGGTGCTGCGGGCCGTCAAGGCCACCTTGGATCCGGCCGGAATCCTCAACCCGGGCAAACTCATTCCGTGATGCGCGCCGCGACGATGCGATGCGCAGCGACGAGGAGGTGCGGGGCCCGATGAACCGCGAGATCCACCGGATCACGCTGCTGACCAACCCGGCAGCCGGACACGGCAACGCCCGGCATGCCGCCGAGCGGGCGCTGGCGCAGTTCCAGCGGCGCGGCATCGACGTGGCGCACCTCGTCGGGACCGACCCCGCCCACGCGCGGCAGTTGCTCGACGATGCGCTGGCCGGCGGCACCGACGCCGTGGTGGTTGCCGGCGGTGACGGCGTGATCTCGCTGGCGCTGCAGGCGCTGGCCGGCGGCGACGTGCCGTTGGGGATCATCCCCGCCGGCACCGGCAACGATCACGCGCGCGAGTACCGCCTGCCCACCGGCGATCCCGAGGCGGCCGCGGACGTGGTGGCCCAGGGCTGGGCCGACACCGTCGACTTGGGCCGCGTCGCCCACGACGACGGTTCGGTGACCTGGTTCGGCACGGTGATGGCGGCCGGTTTCGACTCGCTGGTGAGCGACCGCGTCAACCGGATGCGCTGGCCGCACGGGCGCATGCGTTACAACCTCGCCATGGTGGCGGAGATCTCGCAGCTGCGCCTGCTGCCGTTCCGGTTGACGTTCGACGACGACGATCCCGTGGACGTGGCGCTGACCCTGGCGGCGTTCGGCAACACGCGCAGCTACGGCGGCGGGATGCTGATCTGCCCGGGCGCCGACCACGCCGACGGTCTGCTGGACGTCACCATGGTGCACTCCGGCTCGCGGACCAAGCTGATCCGGCTGTTCCCCACCGTGTTCAAGGGCACCCACGTGGATCTCGATGAGGTGAGCACCCGGCGGGCGGCATCGGTGCGCGTGGAGTGCCCCGGTATCAACGCCTACGCCGACGGCGACTATGTGGGCCCGCTGCCGGTGACGGTGTCGGCGGTGCCGGCTGCGTTGGCGATTCTGCGCCCGGCCCCCCTAACCTGCCGCCCGGGCCCCTAGCCTGCCGAGGATCCTCGCTCAGCCGACGCCGCGGCTGAGCCAGGAGACCTCCGCGGCATCGCCGCCGTGCCGGTAGGGCTCCAGGGCCTCGTCCCAGGCGGTGCCCAGCACCGTTTCCAGATCCGCTGCCAGCGCGTCGGCGCCGCCGGCCATCAGTGCGCGCAGCCGGTTCTCCCCGACCATCACGTCACCGTTGGCGCTCATCGTGCCGCTCCACAGACCAAGCTGCGGGGTGTGGCTGAAGCGCTGGCCGTCCACTCCGGCACTGGGGTCTTCGGTGACCTCGAAACGCAACACCGACCAGGAGCGCAGGGCGCTGGCCAGGGCAGCGCCGGTGCCCACCGGGCCGACCCAGTTGACCACGGCACGCAGTTGTCCGGGCATGGCCGGCTGCGGCGTCCAGTTGAGCTTCGCCTGACCGTTGCGAGCACCCAACGCCGAGGTCAACGCCCACTCGACATGCGGGCACACCGCCGCGGGCGAGGCGTGGATGTACACCACGCCGCTGGTCACGTCGGCGAATTGATTCGTCGCGCGCATCAATTGCTCCTTCGGCTCCACGAGGGACGTCTTCCCCAACGACCTGGCGGACCGAACCGAGCGGTGATGCAGCTGAGTATTTAGTGTTGTATGTGTCTATTGTGCCTTGTGTGACGCCTGTTGGCTAGTCCCGGCCGTAGGTGGCCACCACGGCGTCGGACACCGCCGGCCAGCGCCCGGTGACCCAGTCCCCGAAGTCGCGGTCGGTGAGCACCACCAGCGCCCGCTCAATCGCCGGATCGACCCAGATCAGGGTGCCGGACTGCCCGAAGTGACCGAAGGTGCGCGGCGAGTTGGCGACCCCGGTCCAGTGCGGTGTCTTGCCGTCGCGGATCTCGAAGCCCAACCCCCAGTCGTTCGGCCGCTGCGGCCCGTAGCCCGGCAGCACGCCGTCCAGGCCGGGGAACTGCACGCCGGTGGCCTCGGCGTGCATTTGCGGCGACACGGTGATCGGCCTCAGCAGGTCGCCGGCAAAGGCTGCCAGGTCGGCGACGGTGGACGTGCCCCCGTAGCCGGCGGCCGCCGCTCCCCCGTCCAACCGGCTGGCCGTCATGCCCAGCGGTTCGAACACCGCCTCGCTCAGATAGCGGCCGAACTCGATTCCGGCCGCCCGCTCCACGGCGCCGGCCAGCACCGCGAACCCGTGATTGGAGTACACCCGCCGGGCGCCGGGCTTGGCCAGGACCCGGTCGGAGTCCGGCGCCAGCCCCGAGGCGTGCGCCAGCAGATGCCGCACGGTGGCGCCCGGCGGCCCGGCCGGGGTGTCCAGTTCCACCGCCCCCTCCTCCACTGCGACCTGCACCGCCCGCGCCACCAGGGGCTTGGTCACCGAGGCGAGGTAGAACGGCCGGGCGATGTCCCCGTGGGTGGCCAGCACCCCCGAGGGGGCGATGACGGCGGCGGCCGCATGGCCGACCGGCCAGTCGGCAAGGGCGGCGAGGGGATCGTGTGCGGCGGGCATCGGCAGTCAGCCTAGGCACAGCGGCGAGGCCGGGCGACTCCGCGGCGGCGACGCAGCCGGGCCGGCGCAGAAATGTCGGCAGATGTCGAGACTTCGCCGGCGTTGCAGGCCATGCTGGGAGCGGTATCGGTCGGAAAGGAAACACCTGTGAGTTTTGACATCGTGATCCGGGGAGGCCGGTGGTTCGACGGCACCGGCGCACCGTCGGCGATCCGCAATATCGGACTCCGCGACGGGCACGTCGCCGCCATCTCCGCCGAACCACTCGACGAGGCGGGCTGCGACCAGGTGATCGACGCGGCCGGCAAATGGGTGCTGCCCGGGCTGCTCGACATCCACACCCACTACGACGTCGAATTACTGCTGAGCCCCTCGCTGTCGGAGTCGGTACGGCACGGCGTCACCACCGTGCTGGTCGGATCGTGCTCGCTGTCGACCATCCATGTCGACGGCCCCGACGCCGGGGACCTGTTCGGCCGGGTGGAGGCCATCCCGCGCCAGTACGTGGTCGACACCATCGATGCGCACAAGACCTGGTCGAGTTGTGAGGACTACATTGCCAGCCTCGAGAAGCTGCCGCTCGGCCCCAATGTGACGGCGTTCATCGGACATTCCGACATGCGCGCCGCGACCATGGGACTGGACCGCGCCACCCGCTCGGACGCTCGGCCTACGGCCTCCGAGCAGGCCCGCATGGAACAGATGCTCGACGAGGCGTTGCAGGCGGGATTCGTCGGGATGTCTTCCCAGCAGTTGCTTTTCGACAAGATGGACGGCGACGTCTGCCGCTCGCGCACGCTGCCCTCGACCTACGCCAAGCCCAAGGAACTGCGCCGGCTCAAGGCGAAGCTGCGCCGCGCGGGGCGCATTCTGCAGGCCGGCCCGGACGTCAAGAACCCGTTCGACGTGGCGTCGCAGCTGGCCCAGTCCCTGGGGATCTTCCGCCGGCCGCTCAAGACCACTCTGCTGGCCGCGGCCGACGTCAAGAGCAACCGCCTGGCAATTCCGACCATCATCAAGACATCGCGCATGCTGAAGAAGCTGGGCGCCGATTTCCGCTGGCAGCACCTGCCGGTGCCGTTCGAGGTCTACGCCGACGGCATCGATCTGGTGATCTTCGAGGAGTTCGGGGCGGGCGCCGAGGCGCTGCACTTGCGGGAGTCGCTCGAGCGGGACACCTTGATGCGCGACGAGTCCTACCGGCGCCGCTTCCGCAAGGACTACGAAAGCAAGTACGGGCCGCGGGTCTGGCACCGCGACTTCTTCGACGCCGAGATCGTCGAATGCCCCGATGCCTCGGTGGTCGGAAAGTCCTTCGGGCAGGTCGGCATCGACCGTGGTGGCGTGCACCCGGTCGACGCCTTCCTCGACCTGGTGCTCGAGCACGGAACCGCGCTGCGCTGGCACACCACGATCTCCAACCACCGCCCCGAGGTGCTCAAGAAACTCGCCGCCGAACCCGGCATCCAGATGGGTTTCTCGGATGCCGGCGCGCACCTGCGCAATATGGCGTTCTACAACATGGGCCTGCGGTTGCTGCGCCACGCGCTGGACGCCCAGCAAGCCGGGCAGCCGTTCCTGTCGGTCGAGCAGGCCGTGCACCGGCTGACCGGTGAACTGGCCGACTGGTACCGGATCGACGCCGGCCACCTGCGCATCGGCGACCGCGCCGACATCGTGGTGATCGACCCCGCCCATTTGGACGACACCCTCGACGCCTACGCCGAGGAGCCCTTCGCCCACTATGGCGGGATGTCGCGGATGGTCAACCGCAACGACGAAACCGTCACCGCCGTCCTGGTGTCCGGCCGCGCAGTGGTTCTCGACGGTCAGCCCACCAGCGTGCTCGGCACGCAACGCACCGGAAGCTTCCTGCGGGCCGATACCCGCACTCCGGCCCCGGGCGCGCAGGCCGCGCAAGCCTGCGCACCGGGCACACAAGCGGCAACATAAGGTTGAGCCCATGAGTCAGACAGTGCGCGGGGTGATCTCCCGTGAAAAGGGCAAGCCGGTCGAGCTGACGGACATCGTCATCCCTGAGCCGGGCGCCCACGACGTCGTCGTCGCGATCACCGCCTGCGGGGTGTGCCACACCGACCTGACCTACCGGGACGGCGGCATCAACGACAGCTACCCGTTCCTGCTGGGCCACGAGGCCTCCGGCACCGTCGAGTCGGTCGGATCGGAGGTCACCGCGGTGGCCCCCGGCGACTTCGTGATCCTGAACTGGCGTGCGGTGTGTGGACAGTGCCGGGCGTGCAAGCGCGGCCGCCCGCATCTTTGCTTCGACACGTTCAACGCCTCGCGTCCGATGACCTTGACCGACGGCACTGAGCTCACGCCGGCGCTGGGCATCGGGGCATTCGCCGACAAGACCCTCGTCCACGAGGGGCAGTGCACCAAGGTCGATCCCAGCGCCGACCCCGCGGTGGCGGGGCTGCTGGGCTGCGGCGTGATGGCCGGCCTGGGTGCCGCCGTCAACACCGGCGGCGTCACCCGCGATGACACCGTGGCGGTGATCGGCTGCGGCGGTGTGGGCGACGCGGCTATCGCCGGCGCGGCACTGGTGGGCGCCCGGCGCATCATCGCCGTCGACACCGACGACACCAAGCTCACCTGGGCGCGTGAGTTCGGCGCGACGCACACCATCAACGCCCGCACCCAGGACCCGGTCGAGACCATTCAGGAACTCACCGACGGCTTCGGCGCCGACGTGGTGATCGACGCCGTCGGCCGGCCCGAGACCTGGAAGCAGGCTTTCTACGCCCGCGATCTGGCCGGAACCGTTGTGCTGGTAGGCGTTCCCACCCCGGACATGACCCTGGAGATGCCGCTGATCGACTTCTTCTCCCGCGGCGGTTCGCTGAAGTCCTCCTGGTACGGCGACTGCCTGCCGGAACGTGACTTCCCCACCCTGATCAGCCTCTATCTGCAGGGCCGGCTGCCGCTGGAGAAGTTCGTCTCGGAGCGCATCGGACTCGCCGACGTCGAGAGCGCCTTCCACCGCATGCACGGCGGCGAGGTGCTGCGGTCGGTCGTGGTGCTATGACCGCCGGCAGCCCGATTCAGCGGGTGGTCACCCACGGCACCTTCGAACTCGACGGCGGCAGTTGGGAAGTCGACAACAACATCTGGATCGTCGGTGACGATTCCGATGTGGTGGTCTTTGACGCCGCCCACGACGCGGCCCCGATCGTCGAGGCCGTCGCCGGGCGCAACGTGGTGGCGGTGGTGTGCACGCACGGCCACAATGACCACATCACGGTGGCTCCCGAACTGAGCCGGCTCCTCGACGCCCCGGTGCTGCTGCACCCCGGCGACGACATGCTGTGGCAGATGACCCACCCGGACAGCGAATTTCGCCCCGTGGCCGACGGCGACACCCTCACCGT
Source organism: Mycolicibacter hiberniae (assembly GCF_010729485.1). Lineage (NCBI taxonomy): Bacteria > Bacillati > Actinomycetota > Actinomycetes > Mycobacteriales > Mycobacteriaceae > Mycobacterium > Mycobacterium hiberniae. The sequence goes on along the minus strand of NZ_AP022609.1, from coordinate 1,158,991 downwards.
CGGAGGACTGGAGCTGCGGGCCCTGCACACCCCCGGGCACTCGCCGGGCTCGGTGTGCTGGCACGCACCGGAGGCCGGTGCGGTGTTCAGCGGCGACACCCTGTTCTGCGGCGGACCGGGCGCGACCGGCCGTTCGTTCTCGGACTTCCCGACGATTCTGGAATCGATCTCCGGACGGCTCGGCAAGCTGCCCGCCGACACCGTGGTCTACACCGGGCACGGCGACAGCACCCGTATCGGTGACGAACTGGTCCATTACGACGAGTGGGTGGCCCGCGGCCACTGACGATGCGCCGCGAGGAACGAGCGGCGAGGAGGAAGCGGCCCAACAACCCGGCCACTGACGATGCGCCGCGAGGAACGAGCGGTGAGGAGGAAGCGGCCCAACAACCCGGCCACTGACGCCCTCAGTGCCCGCGCAGAATCCTTCGCTTCTCTTCGGCGAACTCCGCCTCGGTCAGCGCTCCGGAATCACGCAGTGCTGTAATCGTTTTGAGCTGCTGAATCCGGATCGCCTGCCCGTCGGGCACGAACTGCTGGTCGCCCACGTCTGCGTCGGTGCCGACCGTCTGCACCTTCGGGCGGCGCCGGCGGCCCGCCAGCATCCGCGATGCGATCAGATTCGCCAGGCCGAGGACGAACATCACCGGGAACACCCAGAGCGCCGCCGGGCGTCCCGCGGGCTTGCCGAAGGCCAGCCTCGGCGCGATGTACGCGCCGACCTGCCCGTCCGTGGTGATCTGATAGTCGCCGGCTTCGGCCACCTGCACCCGCCACAGCCTGCGTCGCGTGTCGTTGTTGACGGTGGTGGTCATCCCGACGCTTTCCTCGAACTCCGGATCGGCCACACCGTCTGGCGGCGTCACCGACACGCTGATCGGGGGCACCGGTAGCCCTCCGCCGGTGGGGCTGGAAATGACCTGGGTATGCAGGCTCACCGTCACCTCGCCGGCCGGCAGGTGCAGGCTGCCCGTTCCTGGGATCGGGACCTCGCCGTAGGCGTCGAAACGGTCCAGCACGAAGACGGTGAGAAGCAGCGTGACCACAAAACCGATCACCCCGATGGTCATCAGCCCGGCCGCCGCGCCGGCCCGGAGCCGTCCGCTCGTGCTCACGTCGGAAGTGTGCCACGAATTGTGGTTGCCGCTACGGTTATTGGTACACAGTTCGCTGGGGGCGGAGGTGGCCATGCCAGAGTCGCGCATCGTCGTCCGCCCCGAGCCCAGCGGTACACCTTCGGGCAAGTTGCAGGCGGCCGGGCTGGCCCATGCCACCGGGGTGTTCGAGCAGCTCGCGTCGACCGTGCCGCTGCCCGCCGCTCCCCGGCCGATCGTCATCGCCGATTACGGCGCTGCCACCGGCGGCAATTCACTGCTGCCGATCGGCGCCGCGATCGCGGCGTTGCGCCGGCGCACCCGGTCCGACCATGCCGTGCTGGTGGCCCATACGGACCTGCCGGACAACGACTTCAGCGCACTGTTCACCACGCTGGCCGAGGATCCCGACAGCTATGCCCGCACGGACACCGCCAGCTTCCCCTCGGCGATCGGCCGGTCATATTTCGCGCAGATCATGCCCTCGCAGAGCGTCACCCTGGGCTGGTCGTCCTGGGCGACGATGTGGCTGGTCCGGCCTGTCGCGGGGCTGCCCCCATTCTCCGAGGTCACCGACGACGCCGCGCGGCGCGCCTATGTGCGGCAGGCGGCGCAGGATTGGCATGACTTCGTGGCGCTCCGGGGCCGGGAACTGAGTCCGGGCGGCAAGCTGCTGGTGTTGACGCCGGCGGTCGACGCCGCGGGCCGCTCGGGATACCGGCCGCTGCTCGATGCGGTTGCCGCGGTTCTCGATGAGCACATGACCGAGGGCCGGCTGACTGCCGACGAGATCGCCCGGGTGTCGATCCGGGCACTCGGCCGCACCGAGAAGGAACTGCGCGCGCCGTTTGCGCCCGCGGGTCGGTTCGAGTCCCTGACTATCGAGCGCCTGGAGATCTTCGACGCCGAGGACCGGTTCTGGGACCAGTATCTCCTCGACGGGAATGCCGCCGCGCTCGGCGCCCGCTGGGCCGCGCTCATCAGCGCTGCGATCGCGCCGGCACTGGCCGCGGCGGTGACCGGGCGGGCCCGCGACCCGGCGACGGCCGATGTGCTGCGGCACCTCCAGGCCTGCCTTGCCGCTCGACTCGCGAACAGCCCTCAGCAGGTGCAGATTCCGTTGGCGCTGGTGGTCCTGGCCAAGCAGCGTTAGGGAACCAGCGGGCTTTCGCTGGATTCGGGCGGCGGCGGTAGCTCCGGCAGGGGCGGCACGACGGCTTCGGGGCTGGGCGCGAATGCCGGCGGCGGCTCGTATGCCGGCGGGGGTGCGGTGGCGGTGGACGACACCGTGGTGCTGAGCTCGCTGGGGGCGGGTCCGGTGTCGGCGGCGTGCCGCAGGACCAGCACCGCAACCGTGCCCAGCACCATGGCGGCCAGCGCGGCCAGGATCACCACCGGGACCGGCCGCCGATACCACTGCGCGTCATCGGGCCGGCCCGGCAGCTCGGGCTCGGCCACCACAGGTGGGCGCGGCGCAACGGCAGCCGGGTGGACCGGTGCCACAGGAGGCGGCGGCGGTGTTGGCGGCTGCGGTGGCGGTGCCCACGCCTGCGGTCCGGGGTCCGGGGCCGTGTCGACTGCCACCGGCGGCGGCTCCTGGGCCGGGGGCGGGACCGGCTCGGGGAACTGGTGCGGTGCCTGCGGCGGCGGCGTCTTCTTCGGAAGGGCCCCAACGTTGCCGGCGACGCTCAGCGCAGCGCCGATGGCCGCTGTCAACTGCGGTCGCGGCGAGCTGATGACGGGCACCCCGAAGCGTTGCGCCAGACCGGTCGTGACCGCGGGCATGTTCGCCCCACCGCCGACCGACACGATGGCAGACAGCGAATCCGGCCTGATCTCGTTGTCGTCCAGGGCGCTCTGCAACGCCGTGAACATGCCCTCCAGCGGTTGACGCAGGGCCTCGTCGAGTTCCACGCGGGTCAGCCACACGCCGCCGTGAAAGCCGGCAAGCTCGGCCACTGTCTCTGCGGACAGCTGCTCCTTGGCGTCCCGACACTGACTGCGCAGCCGGGTCAGCGACCCCACCGTCGGTGGACCGTCGCCGTTGCCACCGAGGTCGGCCACCACATGGTCCAGCAGTGCCTGATCGGTCACGTCGCCGGAGAAGACGGTGACGCGCCGAGTGGCGCTGATCGGCGCGAAATCGCGGCCCGCGTCGACGAGGGTGAGGTTGGTTCCACTGCCCCCGAAGTCGCACACCGCGATGATCCCCTGCTCCGGCAAGCCCGGATTCGCTTGTAGCGCAATGAGAGCCGCTGCAGCATCCGACATCAGTGTCACCTGATGCTGCGCGAACTGGGAAACCCGTCCCAGCGCGGTGCGCAGTGCCGCGACCGCGTCGGGCGACCAGTGCGCGGGGTGGGTGACGGCCACGGCGGGCGGTATCGGACGACCCTCGGTCACGGCATAGGCCAGGGCGTGCAGAGCGTCGGCGAGCAACTGCTCGGGGCGGTGGGTGGAGCCGTCGCTCGCCACCACCGGGCCGTCGCCGCCGACGCGATCCACGAAGTCGCTGACCACCAGGCCGCGGTCGCGAAGTTCGGAACTCGCCGACGGGTTCTCCGACGGCATACCGACCTGGGACGGGCGGTCTCGAAACAGTGTCAGCACGGGCCGGCGGGTGATCGCGTGATCGGCGGTAACGGCCGCCAATGTGGTCGCTCCCACGGACATCCCCAACGCTGGGCCTGTCTCTTGCGCCATCGTGTCCCATCCCCGGTGTTGCCCGGCCATCAGAACGCGCCGGTCGCGCAATTTTATCGAGGACCATCCGATATACCTCGCATTGCAGCACCGTTGGTGCGCCGGAGAACGCCCCCGGCGGCGGTTCGAATGATCCGGCGCCCACTGGTGCCGGCCGCGTCCAACCGTGCGCACCGCGCCCCGGGTGTCCGGGTGATCGCTGGGTCAGCGTTGCCGGCGCGCGACGCAGCGACGCCGACCGTGGCCCCGTCAGGACCATTCGGCCAGCCCTTGCGAGTTTGCTCTGGGAGCCATCTGGCCCGGCCATCTGGCTGACACAATTCGGAAATATCCGCGTAACAGAGCAGCTCCCCGCGCATCTCAGCCACCGTTCAGATGCTCAACATGGCTTACTCAGCGTGCCGCCAGCAGGCCGGTTAACATCCGTTGAAAATGGCCCCTGCCTGGCTGTCTGCGTCGCGAGATACGGGTTCTTATGCCACCATGTAGCGATGAACCAACGTCGGATCCTTCGCTCCCTCGGTGTTGTTCTGGCCCTCACCTGGCTGCTGCACAGCACCGCCACCACCCCTGCACCCGCCTTCGCCGACCCGTGCCCCGATGTCCAAGTTTTGTTTGCTAGAGGCACCGGCGAGCTACCCGGACTCGGCGCGACCGGGGACGCATTCGTCAACGCGCTGCGGACCCGATTGCCGGATCGGCCGGTGGATGTCTACGCGATCGACTATCCGGCCACCAATGACTGGCCGACAGGCATTCAGGGCATCCGCGACGCTGCCGCCCACATCGAGGGCACTGCGGCGAACTGCCCCAAGACCAAGATGGTGCTCAGCGGCTTCTCGCAGGGCGCCGCGGTGATGGGCTTCGCCACCGCCAACGCAATCCCCGATGGGGTGGACGGCAACGAGGTCCCGCAGCCGATGCCCCCGGAGGTGGCCGACCACGTCGCCGCCGTGGTGCTCTTCGGAACACCGAACGACCGCGCCATGAGTTTCCTGGGCCAGCCGCCCCTGACCATCGGGCCCGGTTATGCCGCTAAGACGATCCAGCTGTGCATGCCCGAAGACCCGGTCTGTTCGGAAGGACTGAACTTCTCCGCGCACGCACCCGGCGCCTACGACGGCATCGCAGACGAGGGCGCGGCCTACGCCGCAAACCGGCTCTGAGCACGGCATTCACCCCACGCGGACGGCCGGGTGGGGCGTCGGTGCCCCACCCGCGGGCCACCGGCGCGACCGAGACGTGTCAGCATTTAGGGATGACTTCGCGTGACGCTGTTCGCACCTTCGCCGCCGCGGCCATGCTGACCGGAGCCCTTGTGGCCGCGCCGGCGGCTATTCCGTCGGCCGCCGCAGAGCCGTGCCCGGACACCGAGGTGGTGTTCGCCCGCGGCTCGGGCCAACCCGTGGGCCTGGGCGACGTCGGCGACGCGTTCGTCGGGGCGCTCCGCGACCAGCTGGCCGATAGGGATGTCAACGTGTACCCGGTGAACTACCCGGCGAGCACCGACTACCGCAACAGCGCAGCCCTCGGCGAGGCGGACGCCACCGCCCACATTCAGGCCACGATGGCCAACTGCCCCACGACCAAGCTGGTGCTCGGCGGCTACTCCCAGGGAGCCAGCGTCATCGCGATGTCCAGCAACGCCCTGCCTGCTTCGGCCGCCAACCAGGTGGTTGCGGTGGCGCTGTTCGGCCCGCCGTCGAGCCCCTACTCCATGTCGCTGTGGGGCGGTCCGCTGCCGGTCCTGGCCTCGTCCTACCAGCCGAAGACCATCGACTTCTGCCTGGCCGGCGACATCTACTGCGAGGACAGCGGAAGCGTCATCCCGCACTTGATGTACGTCCAGGACGGCAAGGCCGTGGAGGCCGCGACGTTCGCGGCGAATCGGTTGACGGGCGGCCAGAGCGTCAACTGACGCCGCGGCGCCGCCGGTCCCGGCACCGACAGCCGCCTCAGAACAGGGTCGGAACCCGCGCGTCGATCAGGTGGGGGCCCGGTTCGGCCACTGCCCTGCTGAATTGTTCGGCAAGTTCCTCGCAGGTGGTGGCGACCGTCGCCGGCACCCCGAATCCCTCGGCGATCTTCGCGAAGTCCATGTTCGGCCGCGACAGGTCCAGCAGCGCCTCCGCCTTGGGACCGTGGCCGCCGCCCTCGTCCTCGGCGCCCACCCGGGCCAGTTCCAGGCGCAGGATCGCGTAGGCGCTGTTGTTGATCAGCACCGTGGTCACGTTCAGGTTCTCGCGCGCCATGGTCCACAACGCGGAAATGGTGTAGGCCGCGCTGCCGTCGGCTTCGAGCGCGATCACCGGCCGGTCCGGCGCGGCCACGGCCGCACCGACGGCGACCGGGAGTCCCTGCCCGATGGCGCCGCCGGTGAGCGTGAGCACGTCGTGGCGCGGAGAGCCGGCGGTGGCCGCGGGCAGCATCAGTCCCGAAGTGTTCGACTCGTCGGAGATGATCGCGTTCTCCGGCAGCAGCGCCCCGATCACCTGCACCCAGTTCTGCGGGGTGAGCTGTCCGCTCGGCAGGTCCGGGACGGCGGCCGGTGCGGGCCGCGACGGCACGCCGGCGGCCACCGCGTCGGCCAGTTGTTCCAGTGCGGCAACCACGTCGGTCTCGAGGCCGGCCAGGTTGTGCACGACGCAGCCTTCGGGAACCAGGTCGCTGGGCTTGCCGGGGTAGGCGAAGAACGACACCGGCGGCCGGGTGCCCGCCACCACCAGGTGCTTGATGCCGTCGAGTTGGTAGGCGGCCTGCTCGGCCAGGTAACCGAGCCGATCGATCGCCGGGACCCCGGCGCCACGGACGAGCCGGGTCGGGAACGTCTCGACCAGGGCGCGCGCGCCGGTGGCGGCGGCGATCCGGTCGGTGGCCTCCAGGGCGCGCACCGCGCCGGCGGCCGGGCCGCCGACGAGCAGGGCCGCCGGTTCGCCGCTGCCCAGTATGGCGGCGATATCGGCGACGGCCCGGGCGTCGGGGGCGGCGGCCGGGACGGGGTCGACCGGGCCGGCCGCCTGCGCGCCGTCTTCCCAGGAGATGTCGGCGGGCAGAATCAGATTGGCCACTACCGCCGGACTGGCCATGGACGCCGCGACGGCTTCGGCGGCATCCCGGCCCACGTCACGGCCGGCGCCGGTGCGGCGCACCCAGCCGTGGGTCCAGTCGGTCAGCGGCTCGATGTCGGATTCCAGCGGGGCGTCGTACTTCTTGTGGTAGGTCGCGTGATCCCCGATGACGTTGACCACGGGCACGTGCGCGCGGCGGGCGTTGTGCAGGTTGGCCAGGCCGTTGCCGAGCCCGGGCCCCAGGTGCAGCAAGGTGGCGGCCGGCTTGCCGGCCACCCGGGCGTAGCCGTCGGCGGCACCGGTCACCACGCCTTCGAACAGGCACAGCACCCCCCGCATCTGCGGCACGGAGTCCAGGGCGGCCACGAAGTGCATCTCGGACGTGCCGGGGTTGGCGAAGCAGACCTGAACTCCGCTGTCGACCAGGGTGGCGATCAGGGCCTGTGCTCCGTTGGTCATGTGGCTGCCTTTCTTGCCGGGCACCGGGGTATGGGTGTCGCGCGCGATCCGCTGCCTATAGAAGCACGCCCGGATTGAGAATCCCGGCGGGGTCGAAGGCGTCCTTGATTCGGCGCATCAGCGCGACCTTGACCGGATCCTCGAGTTCCAGGAAATGCTCGGTCTTGACCCGTCCCAGACCATGCTCCCCGGAGATGGCTCCGCCCAGTGCCATCGCCGCCGCGAAGATGTCGTGCAGCAGCCGGTGCCGGACGTCGTCGTCGGCGCAGAACACCGCCAGGTGCACGTTGCCGTCACCGGCATGCCCGCAGCCCACCACGCCGGCACCCACCGCCTGGGCCAATTCGTGTGCTTTGGTGAGGAATTGATCCATCGCCGCGCGAGGAACCACGGTATCGATGACATCGTGGGCACCGGCGGCCTTGGCTGTCCAGAACGCCTTCTCGCGGGCCTCGATCAGGGCATGCGCCGAATTACCCTCCAGCACATAGACATCAACGGCCCCGAGCGAGGCCAGCAGCTCGCCCAGCATGGCCACGTCACCGTCGAGGCGGTCGCGGTCGCGATCCTCCACCCCCACGACCAGGTACGCCTCCGCGGAGTCACGCACCGCGTCGGGGATGCCCAGGTTCAGCTTCTGCGAGTAGCTGATCGCCGCCAGCGTGAGCTTGTCGACGTACTCCAGAATCACCGGGTTCACACCGCTGCGCACCACCGCCGGCACCGCGCGCATCACCGCGGGCAGGTCGGCGAACGGCGCCAGCAACGTTGCGGAGTGCCCCAGCCGCGGGTAGAGCCGGACGGTGACCTCGGTGGCCAGGGCGCAGGTGCCCTCCGAGCCGATGATCAGCTGCGTCAGGTCATAACCGGTGGACAGCTTGCTGATTCGGCCACCGGTGCGGATCAGCTCACCGGTGGGCAGGGCGGCCTGCAGTCCGAGCACATTGTGCCGGGTCACCCCGTACTTGACCGCCCGCATGCCCCCGGCGTTGGTACCGACGTTGCCCCCGACACTGGCGGACAACTCCCCGGGGAAGACGGTGTACATCAGACCCGCATCGGCCGTCGCGGCGTCGAGATCGCTCAGCGTGACGCCGGGCTGTACCACCGCGACCTGATTCTCGGTGTCGACCTCCAGAATCGCGTTCATCCGCTCAAAGGAGATCAGCAGACCGTCGGGACACGGGCGCGCGGCCGCCGACAACCCGGTGCCGGACCCGCGTGCGGTCACCGCGACCTTGGCTTCGGTCGCCGCGGCCAGCAGGGCGGCGACGTGCTCCGCGGTCTCGGGGCGGGCCACATAGCGCGGCGTGACCGGCGCGCCGACCAGCGCCTCGTCATGGCCGTAGTCGGGACCGATCTGGTCGCCGGTCAGCAGCCCGGCCTCCCCCACGATCCTGCGGAAGCGTGCTGCTATGTCGTCCGGTGCGCCCTGGGTGGTGCCCATGCCGGCCCCTCACTTTCCGAATCCGGCGTCCCGTAGCGCCTGGGCCATCGACCCGCCTGCCGGTGCAGCGTCCCGGGACCCCGTCCCGTTGCCGGGACCCCGCCCACGATTCTGCTTGGCGTTGCCGCCGCGCGCAGCCGGTTTGGCCGCCCCACCCCGCGCGGGCTTGTCCCCGGCCTTGTCCCCCAGCCGCAGGGTCAGCCCGATGCGCTGCCGTTCGACATCGACGTCGACGACTTTGACCTTCACCACCTGCCCGGAACGGACCACCTCGTGCGGATCGGAGACGAAGCGGTCCGCCATGGCCGAGACGTGCACCAGGCCGTCCTGGTGCACACCGACGTCGACGAATGCTCCGAACGCGGCGACATTGGTCACCACGCCCTCCAGGATCATGCCCACCTTGAGGTCGGCCACCTTCTCGACGCCTGCGGCGAACGTCGCCGTGGAGAACGCCGGCCGCGGATCGCGTCCCGGCTTCTCCAGTTCGGCCAGGATGTCGGTGACGGTCGGCACCCCGAACCGGTCGTCGGCGAAATCGCCGGGCTGCAGCGACCGCAGGAGTCGCTCGTCGCCGATGATCTCGGCCAGCGAGACCCCGGAGCGGTCCAGGATGCGCCGCACCACCGGGTAGGCCTCGGGATGCACGCCGGAGGAGTCCAGCGGGTCATCACCGTCGCGGATGCGCAGGAACCCGGCGCACTGTTCGAAGGCCTTGGGTCCCAGGCGTGGCACGTCGAGTAGGGCGGCCCGGCTGCGGAACGGCCCGTTCTGGTCGCGGTGCCCCACGATGGCTTCGGCCAGCGATTCCGACACCCCCGACACCTTGGCCAACAGCGGTGCCGAGGCGGTGTTGAGGTCGACACCCACGGCGTTCACCGCATCTTCGACCACGGCGTGGAGGCTGCGCGCCAAGATGCCCGGCGTCACGTCGTGCTGGTACTGGCCGACACCGATGGACTTCGGCTCGATCTTGACCAGCTCGGCCAGCGGATCCTGCAGGCGCCGCGCGATCGACACCGCGCCGCGCAGCGTGACGTCCAGATCGGGAAGTTCGTGTGCGGCATACGCCGACGCCGAGTACACCGACGCCCCGGCCTCGCTGACCATCGCTTTGACCGGTGTGGGGGCGCCGGCGCTGGTGAGGTCGGCGATCAGTTCGGCGGCCAGGGCGTCGGTCTCGCGTGACGCGGTGCCGTTGCCGACGGCAATCAGGTCCACGCCGTGGCGGGCGACCAGCGCGGCCAGCACCGCCTTGGCCTGATCCCACTGCTTCTGCGGCTGGTGCGGGAAGATCGCGCAGGTGTCGACGACCTTGCCGGTGCCGTCGACGACGGCGACCTTCACCCCGGTGCGAAAGCCCGGGTCGAGTCCCAGCGTGGTGCGGTTGCCCGCCGGCGCCGCCAGCAGCAGGTCCTTGAGGTTCTTGGCGAACACCGCCACCGCGTCCTGCTCGGCACGTTGGCGCAGCCGCATCCGGGCATCGACCGCCGCGGAGAAAGCCAGCCGGGTGTCCCACGCCCACCGCACCGTGTCGGCCAGCCAGGGCGTGGCCGGCCCGGCTGCGCCCATGTCCACGCCGAGCGACCGGGCGATCATGGCGTGGTAGAACTCGTTGTCGCCGCCGTCGAAGGCCAGCGCCAGGGCGTCCTCCTTCTCGCCGCGCAACACCGCCAGCACCCGGTGCGACGGCATGGTCTCCAGCGCTTCACTGAACTCGAAGTAGTCCCGAAACTTCTGCGCCGAGGGACTTTTCGCAGCATCCTCCGAGCGCGGCATGGTTCGCAGCGAGCCCGCCGACCAGAACTTCTCCCGCACCGCGCCCACCAGCTCGGCGTCCTCGGCGGCCCGCTCGACCAGGATCGCGCGGGCGCCCTCCAGTGCTGCCGCGGCGTCGGCGACCTCCTCGCCGGTGTACTCCGAGGCAACCTGCTGGGGGTCCAGCGTGGGGTCGGCGAGCAGCCGGTCGGCAAGCGGCTCCAGGCCTGCCTCACGCGCGATCTGCGCCTTGGTGCGGCGCTTGGGCTTGTAGGGCAGGTAGATGTCTTCGACCCGAGCCTTGGTCTCGGCCGACAGCAGCGCGGCTTTGAGCTCGTCGGTGAGCTTGCCCTGCTCCTCGATCGAGGACAGCACGGCGGCGCGGCGGTCGTCGAGCTCCCGCAGGTAGCGCAGCCGTTCTTCGAGGGTGCGCAGCTGACCGTCGTCGAGGCTGCCGGTGGCCTCTTTTCGGTAGCGCGCGATGAACGGCACCGTGGCCCCCTCGTCGAGCAGCGCCACAGCGGCCGCGACCTGTCGTTCGGCCACCGCGAGTTCCTCGGCGAGACGGGCGTTTACCGGTTTCAGGGTTACGTTCGCTGTCACGCCGACGGACCCTACCGAACGCCGCGGACAGGTTCCGGGTGCGGCACGGCATGGTTATCGGGCGCGCGCAGGCTGGCTACGATGCCGCCCCACGCGGGCTGTTGAGCAGCTGCCTGAGCCCGCTCGACAGCTGTTATCCACAATTGCCGGTTCATCCACAGATCGCGCCAGGCGCAGCACACATGCGAACGTATGTTCGATACGTTGGAGGGGTGTCCAACACCGATCAGGTCCTGCCGCCCGCCGCGGCAGCCCGCGCGGCCATCCGGGCGGAGCTGGCCTTGATCGATGACGCCCAGTCGCGGCTGCGGGCAGCCGACACCGACATCGTGGGCAATGCGTTCCGCGTCGAGATCGCCGAGCACCTCGAAACCCAGCATCGGGTCAACCGCGGCCTGTCCTTCCGCGTGTTCGGCGAACTGGCCGACCCACCCGACGGCCCCGACGACCCCCGAATACCCGCCGACACCAAGCTCACCGACCTGCTGTGGTCGCGCCTGCGCATCACCCGCGCCGAGGTGCGGCGCCGGTTCCGGGTCGCCGCCCGCATCCGGCCGCATCGCAACCTGACCGGTCCCCCTGCCCCACCGGAGTTCCCCGTGCTCGCCGCCGCGGTCGAGGACGGCCGAATCGGCGACGACCACATCAAATCCGTCACCACCGCCCTCGACCAGCTGCCCGGGAACGTCGCACCGGCCGATCGGGCAGCCGCCGAGCGCACCCTGGTGCGCCACGCGACCGAACAGGACGCCGCCTTTGTGACCGCCCTCGGCCACGCCATCGCCGACGTCCTCAACCCCGACGGCAACTTCACCGATGCGGACCGGGCGCGGCGGCGCAACCTGGTGTTGGGCCGCCAGGGCCCCGACGGCATGAGCCGGCTGTCCGGCTGCGTCGACCCCGAGACCCGCGCCTACCTCGAGGCGGCAATGGCCGCGGTGCGGCCCGGCCACCGCCGACCCGACACCACCGAGCCGCCCGAGCGCCCCGACGCACCCACCGGTCCGGACCTGCGCTCCAACGGCCAACGAAACCACGACGCCCTCAAACTCGCCCTGCGCCACGGCATTGCATCCGGTGCCCTGGGCACCCACCGCGGTGTTCCGCTCACGGTCATCGCCACCACCACACTCGCCGACCTCGAGCAGGCCGGACGCGCGATCGCCGACCCGAGCCTCCCGATGCCCGGTCCTGCCCGCACCGGGGGCGGCGGCCGCCTGCCGATGCGCGATCTGATCCGCATGGCGGCCAATGCGATTCACTATCTGGCAGTCTTCGACGACCACTCGGAACGGCCGTTGTATCTGGGCCGCAGCAAGCGCATCGCCACGCTGGATCACCGGATCATCTGCCACGCCCGAGACCGCGGCTGCACCCGGCCCAACTGCTCCGAGCCCGGCTACCACTGCGAGGTGCACCACGCGAACGACTGGGCTCACGGCGGGCGTACCGACGCCGACCAGCTCTACTTCGCCTGCGGTCAGGACCACGGAGCTGCGACCCGCGGCGACCTTCAGACGCAGCTCACCGAGCGTGGCCGCCTGGCCTGGACCGACCGAACGGGCCAGCCGCGGATCAACCACCTGCACCACCCGATGGAGCTCCTGGACCGTGGTGATGATCCCGGGTAGCGCTGCGCGACAACACCTCCGTGGGGCGTTGCGGCGGCTATGCTTGGCCGCTGATCTCGCGGAGCCGTCCCTTGGCGATCTTGCCGCCAGAGGATCGCGGCAGCTCGTCGAGGACGACCAGGCGTTCGGGCAGCAGCTCCTTGGACACGCCCAGAGCCAGCAGGTGCTCGACGAGCTCGGCCAGTTCCAGCGTGCCGGTCACCCCGAGTGCCTCCTCGGCGAGTTCGACGTAGACGCAGACCTTTTCGCCGAACACCTCGTCTCGCATCGGCACCGCGGCGGCCACCGCGATCGCCGGATGCGTCAGCACCGCGTCTTCGACCTGGGCAGCGCTGATGTTCTTTCCGCCGCGCAGGATGAAATCGGAAAGCCGGCCGGTGACGCTCAGATAGCCGTCGGCGTCGATCTCGCAGACATCGCCCATACGCATCCACCCGTCGGCGGTGAACAGCTTGTCGTGATCGACCCCATCCAGATAGCCCAAACTGGTGGCAGGGCCGCGGCAGGCGGGCTGGCCCCGCCCTGTACCAGTCACGTCGGCGTTGCCGTCCTCGCCGCCGAAAAGCCGGACCGCCATCTCGGGCACGATGCGCCCACCGGTGCGCAACCGCCGCTCCAGCGGATCGTCGGGGGTGGTGGCGCTGAGCACCCCGGTCTCGTTGGACCCGTAGAACTGCAGGATGGTGGCTCCGGTGACCTCCTCGAACCGCGCGGCGGGCCGGTGGGGCAACGCCTCCCCGCCGGTGAACACCACCCGCAACGAGCTCAGGTCGAATTCAGCGCTGAGGCGATCGGCCATCATCATGGTCAATTGGGTGCTGACACAGCACAATACGGTGACCCGGTAGCGCTCGATGGCCGCGAACGCCGCGGCGACGCTGAAGCGGTCCAGCAGGATCGTCTGGGCGCCGAGCCGGATCGGGGTGGTGTGGCTGGTCCAGATGCCGAAGCCGAACGGAGTCGGAATGACGGGCAGGAAGACGTCGTCGGGGCGCAGTTGCCCGTTGGACACCGCCAGCTGGTGAAAGTAATGCCAGCGGTTCTGGGTGTGCACCACGCATTTGGGCAACCCGGTGGTGCCGGAGGTGGAATTGATCAGAAAGACGTCGTCGGGACCCAGTTGCGGGCCGGCGGCACTGCCGGCGACCGAGTTCAGCTCGTCGATGCTCAACGTTTCGATGCCGAGGCCGGCCGCCGAGGCACGCCGCTGCGCGTCGCTGATCAGCAGCTGGGCCCGCGAGGCGCCCAGGATTGCGGCCACCTCCCGGGTTCCGGCCCGTGCGCCGATGCCGACCACCACCGCGCCGCAGCGCTCGATCGCCACGTACAACACGTGGATGGCGGCGGAATCGCCATGCCAGACCGCGATCCGGTCACCGGGACGCGCGCCGGCTCCCGCCAGCCGCGCCGCCAGCGCGTCCGCCGCGGTGTCGAACTCCTGCCAGCTCAACCCGGACCCGGAAAAGTCCACATAGGCGTTGCGGGCCGGGAACTGGCGGGCGTTGCGGCGCACCGCGTCCGACAGCGTCGTCGGCGACCACCACCCCACGGCGTGATAGTGGGCGATCTCGGCTGCGGTGTAGGCCGGAGAGCGCCATGCGGGGCCGGTAGACATCGTCGCGTGCCGCCTCCGATCCAACGGCTCTGGCCGCCGTCAGTAGATATAGTCCTCGCCGCTGGCCCGCACCGTGATGTCGCTGATGCTGATGCCCCACGGCTGATCGATGACGTGCACCACCGCCTCGGCCAGGTCCTCGGGAGTGATCAGCCAGTACTGCACCGAGTCGATGTCGGTCTGCTCGGGCGCCAGGGTGCCCGTGGTGTACGCCGCGACGGACTGCTGGTAGCTCTCGCGGCGGGCTCCGACCATTTCCATGATCGCCGAGCCGTTGACCATCCCGTGGCCGAGGTTGGTGCCCATGACACCGGTCGGTTTGACCGTGGTGACCTTGATCTTGCCCTTCGCCTCGATACGCAGCGAGTCGGACAACGCGGTGACAGCGGCCTTGGTCGCGCTGTAGACGCCGGCGCCCGCCACACCGGCGTTGCCGTAGATCGACGAGATGTTGACCACGTGGCCGCGGCCCTGGGCGATCATCTGGTCGTAGACGGCCGAAATGCCGTTCACCACGCCCTTGACGTTGATGTCGATCGCCCGGTGCCAGCGCTGCCAGGCCTTCTCGTGGTCGGCGAAGTAGGCGAGCGGCATCACCCCGGCGTTGTTGACGATGACGTCCACTGCGCCGAAGGTCTGCACCGCATGCTGCACCGCGGCCTTCATCTGCTCGATGTCGGTGACGTCGGCGACCTGGTAGCTGCCGGTCAGTCCCGCCTGGCGGATGCCGTCGAAGACCTCCGCGAGGGCCTCGGCGCCGATGTCCAGCCCGACCACGCGGGCCCCGGCGGCGGCGCACTTCTCGGCGATCAGTTTGCCGAATCCGCCGCCCGCACCGGTGACGACGACGACCTTGCCCTGCAGGTACTGCGACATAGTCGGCCTCCGGCACCACGAATCGGACTGAATAGTTCCGAGCAGTGTAGGGGGCCGCGGTCGACCCCGGCGCGGCCCCCCAATTTGCTCGGCGACTTTCCGTGCGTCCGGACGGCCGCTAACTTCTGCGGACGTTATGGTCACTGCGTGAAGCGTCGCACGGCATTGGGGCTGCCACTGCTGCTGGCGGCCGGCCCCACGTTAAGTCGGCTCCCGCGGGCCGGCGCGGACCCCGGCCGGTGGTCGATCGAGCGGGTTAATCGCTGGTACCAGGCTCAGGGCTGGCCGGTGGGCTCCAACTACATCACCTCCTCCGCGGTCAATCAGCTCGAGATGTTTCAGCCGGGCACGTTCGATCTGCGGCGGATCGACGCAGAGCTGGGCTGGGCCCGCTCGGCGGGCTTCAACACCGTGCGGGTGTTCCTGCACGATCAACTGTGGGCCGCCGACCAGCGGGGTTTCCAATACCGGCTGGGCCAGTTCGTCGCCGTCTCCGCGCGCCATCGCATCAAGCCGATGTTCGTGCTGTTCGACTCCTGCTGGGACCCGCACCCCAAAGCCGGGCCCCAGCCGGCGCCGCGGGTCGGCATCCACAACTCGCGCTGGGTGCAAAGTCCCGGCGCGGATCGGCTCGGGGACCGCAACTACTACCGCACGCTTTATGACTACGTCACCGGCGTGATGAGCCAGTTCCGCTACGACGAACGCGTGCTTGCCTGGGACCTGTGGAACGAGCCGGACAACATGGCCCGCGAATACAGCGCCGTCGAACGATCGGACAAGCTCGATCTCATCAGTGACCTCCTGCCGCAGGTGTTCAGCTGGGCACGGTCGGTCGACGCCCGTCAGCCGCTGACCAGTGGAATATGGGAGGGCTCCCGCCAGGGCAGCACGATCGTCAACACCCAGCTCAACAGCTCCGACGTCATCACGTTCCACTCCTACGACAAGCCGGCCACGTTCAGTGACCGCATCGCCGAACTGGCGCCCCTGGGGCGGCCGCTGATGTGCACGGAGTATCTGGCCCGCACCCGTGGCAACACCATCGACGGGATTCTGCCGATCATGAAGCGCCATAACGTGGGCGCCTACAACTGGGGCTTCGTGGCGGGACGCACGCAGACCTACCTGCCGTGGGACTCCTGGGACAGTCCCTACAGCGCAGAACCGCAGGTCTGGTTCCACGATCTGGTGCAGCCCACCGGCCGGGCCTATCGCAATCTGGAGATTCTGACCATCAGCAACCTCACCGGCCGCTGACCTGCGCCACCGGCTGACGGTCGCCGGGTCCGGTGATGAAATCATGGGCGGCGATACCGTCAGGCACACAGTTCGGTGGCCGGGGGCGTGGGTTTCTGTGAGGAGTCGGTGATGGACGAGACCGCGTCGGGTTCGCGGGCCGGGTCACGTTTGGGGCCTTACCTCCTCAAACGGCTGCTGGGCCGCGGCAGCACCGGTGAGGTCTACGAAGCGTTCGACACCCGCCGGGACCGAACCGCGGCGCTCAAACTGCTCGCGCCGGCGCTGTGCGGGCCCGCGCTGCGCGAGTGGTTGCAGCGCGAGGCCCTGGTTGCCGGGCGGGTGCAGGAGCCGCATGTGGTCCCGGTCCGTGATTACGGCGAACTCGACGGCCGCGTCTACCTCGACATGCCGCTGGTTGCCGGTGCCGACCTGGCCGCGTTGTTGAAGCGGACCGGCGTGCTCTCCCTGCCGCGAGCGGTCAACGTCGTGTGGCAGGCGGCCGCGGCGCTGGATGCCGCGCACAGCGCCGGGGTGTTTCACCGGGGCGTGCGGCCAAGCAACATCCTGGTGACCGGCGACGACTTCGTCTATCTGGTGGATTTCGCGCTGGCGGGGGCGCCCGGCGCCGAGGCTGTCGAGCATGCCGCCGCCGGCTGGAAGTATGCGGCGCCGGAGCTGTTCTCCGGCAGTGAGTTCGGCCCGGCCGCCGACGTCTATGCGCTGACGTGCGTGCTCTATCAGTGCCTGACCGGGACGCCGCCCTACCGGGCAGACAACCCGGCAGCACTGGCCCACGCGCACCAAACCAAGCCCATTCCGCGCCCGAGCCGGGCCGGGGCGGCGATCCCGGAAGCCTTGGACGACGTGATAGCCAAAGGCATGGCCAAGGAACCGCAGGCGCGGTATGCCAGCGCCGCCGAGCTCGCGACCGCCGCCTATCAGGCGCTCAGCACGCCCGATCAGCACCAGACGGTGCAGATCTACGAGTCCAGCCAGCAGGCCACCCCACCGCTGGTCGATCAGCCCGAGCCGGGCACACCGGTGGCGGCGACGAGCGAAGCGGTTGAGAGCGAATCGTCGGTGTCGTCCACCGCGCCGGCCGAGCCGTCCACGTCCCCGGACCTCGCGGAGGCGGCCGAGCCACCTGCCCCGGCCGTCGATGTTCCCGCCGCTGATGTTCCCGAACCGGTACCCGCCGCGGCGCCGACAGCCCTGCCCCGAACCGCGTCCGGCGACGATTGGTTGCGTTCACCGCGCCGGCCGGGCCTGCCCGGCCGCCTGACCACACGACCGCTGGTGCTGTGGTTCGCAGCGGCGCTGGTCGTAGCCGTCGTGGGGTTGACCACGTGGATGACGAGCCGGCCGGCTTCCGACGGCGGCGGCGTTGCGGGCAGCACGTCCGGCTCGGCAACCGCAGCGGGCCAAGCCCCCACGACGGCGTCGCAGGCGGAGGCGCAGGACCGCCTTTTCAAGCTGCTGCCGCCGGGTTACCCGCAGGGCACCTGTAAGGCGGTCACGCCGTCGAAGGGGGCGATCGCGGAGGTGACGTGCGGGCGCAACGTCGACGTCGACGGTCCGCCCACGGCGACCTACACGCTGTTCCGCGACGTCGTTGCGCTGCGCGTGAGCTTCGACGACACGGTGCAGGCCACCGACGTGGTCACCTGCCCGGGACGCATTCAGTCGCCGGGGGCCTGGCACCGCACCGCCACCCCGGACAAGACCGCCGGAACACTGCTGTGCGGTACGCGCAACGGGTCTGCGGTACTGGTCTGGACCAACGACGCCAACCTGGTGATCGGCTCGCTGCGGGCCGAGCGCAACGCCCCAACGCTGGAACAGTTCTACAGCTGGTGGAGTTCGCATTCCTGATCGCGGATCGGCCTCGATGCGGGCCCACGCAGTCGTTGGTTCCGTTAGTACTTTCGCTTCTGAGTCACTGACCGACACCACCGGCACCTCGGCGACGGAGGCCACCGGCACCGCAAGCTCCGAAGGCACCGCCGGAGGCTCTGACTCGTCCGGCGCGCAAGCGGCTCGTCCGCCGCGCGCTGACCACCGCCGATCACCCGTCGGGCTCGGCCCGCGCGTCCTGCGCGTCTGGGCCATGCCCGGCTCCGGCTACCCTGTCTGCGAGCCCGATACGGTCGGAGCACTTGCACTACCAATATCTTCGGGACGCCGCCGCACTGGAGGAGTGAGACCCATGAAGTCCATATCGACCGCAGTGGCCGCGGGAGCATTGGCTGTCGCGGGTGCGCTGAGCACCGGGATCGCCGGCGCCGAGCCCGACACCGTCGTCGCGGTGCAGGGTCCGGCAACCCAGCCGATCGGCACCCAGGGCACCGTGCCCGAAGGTCCCGGAGTGCACGGCTGGACGGTGAGCGACCTGCGGCCCAGCTCGGACGCCATCCCCTACCAGCCGCGCGGGACGCTGTGGGAGGCCACCGCCACCGACGAGGCGATCCAGGGCACCGTCTTCCCCATCGTCGCCAACTTCAGCGCCCGGACGGCGAGCGGCCAGTCCTATCAGTCGCTGTTCACCGTGCCGACGACGCATGGCATCGTTCCGACCGCCTTGACCCAGGGCCAGCGGGCCAGCGGCAAGATCTACTTCGACGTCACCGGCGATGCCCCGAGCAGCATCGTCTACCAGACCGCCGGCGCGGACCTGGCCCGATGGGTGATGCCGGCGCCGCAACCGCAGGCACCGGCCGCCCCGCAGGCTCCGGCGTCCTCCGGCGCTGAGGGCCAGCAGGCGCCGTCGCCGGCCCGTCCGCCGTCATCGCGCCCGGGCCCGGCGTCTCCGCCGCCGGCCAGCGCCGGGACGCCGCTGCCCGCGGGCAGTTCCGGCACGCCGTTGCCCGCCGGGTCCTGACCCCGAGCCGGCGTCAGCCGGCGATCCCCGCGCGCGTCGTCACGGACGGAATCGCCCGGCGAATCCGCGCAGCGGCAGGTCGGCGCTGGTCAGCAGGCCGGGCGGTGCCGCCACCACGGACTTGATCGCGTTGAGGGCGGGCAGCCCGGTCACGGTCATGCCGATCGAGGCGAAGTTGTCCGGGTTGGACAGGTCCACACCGGGCTTGGGGAAGATCATGTGCTTGTTGTAGACGCACGGGTCACCGGTGATCCGGGTGATGTAGCAGCCCTTGATGTTCCAGTTCGGCTCGGTGTAGGGCGTCATCTGCCACTCCAGGTGGGTTTCAACGCGCGGCACGCCGTTCACCATGCCCTGGTACTTGATGTAGTTACCGCCCAGGGAGCCCTTGGGCAGGGTGTACCAGCCCAGGTCGACATCCCGGGTGCAGGCGCCGAGCTCGTAGTCGAAGGTGACCTCGTCGAGGGCCAGGTCGAAGCAGTCGGCCATCATCAGCACACTGTCGGCGAAGACCCTGGTGAACTTCTCCAGCTTGGCCGGGATCTCCGGGTCGTCCACCGGCTGGCCGTAGCCGACCTCGATCCAGGTGTCCTTGGAATGGTGGCAGGACACGTCCACCGACTCGATGGTGGTGACGTTCTCGATCTCGGCGACGTCGGCCGAGCACACCACGCCGAGAATCTGGTTGAGCCCCGGGTTCATGCCGGTCCCGTAGAAGGTGGCGCCGCCTTTTTCGCAGGCCTCGGCCAGCAGCTGGGTCACCGGTTTGCCTGAGGGGTGCGGGTGGTCGGTGTCGCGGTGCCAGCCGGTGATCCAGTCCGCGGTGGTCACGATGTTGATGCCCGCTTCCAGGATCGCGACGTAGAGATCCTCGTCGGGGAACACGCCGTGAAACGTCAGGACGTCGGGCTTGGCGGCGATGATCTCCTCGACGCTGCCGGTCGCGATCACGCCGTTGGGCGCGATGCCGGCCAGCTCGCCCGCATCCCTGCCGACCTTGTCCGGCGAATAACAGTGCACTCCAACGAGTTCGAGGTCATCGCGGGCGGCGAACCGCCGAATCATCTCGGTCCCGACGTTGCCGGTGGCGACCTGGAACACACGGACGGGTGCGGCGGCTGCGTTCATGCGGTGACACCTTTCTGGGCAATCATTTCAGCGACCTCAGCAGCGCTGCCGCCGATGCCGTCGGGATAGAACTGTTTGGCCCACTGGCGGATCGCGGTGAAGCCCTCGTACTCGGCAGTCGCCAGCGCGGGCGGGTCCGAGTACCGCTGGTGCGACCAGATGTGGATGTCCTGCTCGAATTGGCGGATGACTTCGCGCCCGAATTCGCCTGCCCTGGCCTCGGCTTTGGCCGTGTCACGAGACGGGGTACGGCCGATGTAGACCATGAAGCGGACATCGGATGTGGACTCGTCGACCGGCGTGATCGCCGAAATGGTCCTGTTGTCGATCATCCCCCAGCTCTTGGTCACCGCGATTCCCAAGCCGCCGTTGATGGCTTCGACACCGCTGTTGACGTCGTCGATCGACTGGCCGTCGTCACCCTCGAAGGTGATGGTGAAGTCGACGTAGGACACCGGTTCGGCGAAGTCGTGCCGGGTGAAGACCGGCACGATCGGCGTCTGGTGCACGTATTTGAAGTGGGCGAAGTCCACCCCGTTCTCCAGCACGTACTGCGGGTGCAGTTCCAGTTGCGGCCGAAACAGGCGCTGCTGCGGGTAGTAGTCGGCGGCCGTGCGATCGTCGAAGCTGGCGAACACGTCCGGCGCGTCGAAGTAGGGCGCCCGGCCCTGCGCGTCGTTCCAGATGTAGACCGACTCGTTGCGTTCGACGACCGGGTAGGTGGAGATGCGCCGGCCGCGGTTGGGCTTGTCCTGGTAGGGAATACAGACGTTGCGGCCCTGGGAGTTCCACTGCCAACCGTGGAACGGACACTGCAGCACCTCGCCGCAGACTTTGCCGCCGTAGCCCAGATGGGCGCCCAGGTGTTCGCAGTAGGCGTTCATCACGGTGAGCTGGCCCGACTCGGCCCGCCAGGCGACCATCTCCCGGCCGAAGTACTTCATGGTGTGAACATCGCCGACGCCGATCTCGTCAGACCAGGCGACTTGGAACCAGCCTGTCGGGTTCATCGACAACGGCGGCTTGGCCATGTCAACGTGTCCTCTCTGTGGTCTGGACCGGGCCGATCGTCGCAGCATAGTGCGCCCCGTCACAGAATCATAGTGGGCACTATGGAAATCTTGTTAGGATTCCGGGGATGGCTCAATCGGAGGCGCGGCGCAGCAACAAGCGGGGGCTGGCAACCCGCGAGGCCATGCTGGACGCTGCGGTGCGCTCCCTGGCAACCGGTGATCCCGGCGCGGTCTCGGCCAGCCGGATCGCCAGGGAGTGCGGCGCCACGTGGGGCGCCGTGCAGTATCAGTTCGGTGACGTCGACGGCTTCTGGGCTGCGGTCCTGCACCGCACCGCCGAGCGGCGCGACGCGGCCATCTCGGCCTTCGGAACCCTGAATTCTGTTGCGCCGCTGAGGGATCGGGTCGCGGCGATCATCGACACGCTCTATGAAGGGCTGGCGTCGCCGGACTCCCGGGCGATCGAGAACCTGCGGGCCGCCCTGCCCCGCGACCACCGCGAACTGGAGCGGCTGTACCCGCGCACCGCTGCAGAGTTGTTCTCCTGGGGCAAGAGCTGGCTGACGACTTGCCATGCCGCCTTCGCCGATCTGGGCGTCGACCCGCAACGCGTGCGTGAAGTGGCCGCCCTCATCCCGGGCGCGATGCGCGGCCTGGTGTCCGAACGCCAGCTGGGCTCCTACGCCGATCTCGACGAGGCCCGCCGCGGGCTGACCAGTGCGCTGGCGGCCTATCTGGAGCCCTCACGGAACGGCTGAGCCGCTGCGAATAACGGACATCCAGGCGAGGATGTGAAGGTGTTTGGCCTCGTCGTCGTTGTCACCCTCGTCGCCACCGTGGTCCTGGGCACGGTCCTGGGCAAACGGTATCGGGTCGGTCCCCCGGTACTGCTGATCCTGCTCGGCGGCGCGCTGGGTCTCATCCCCCGCTTCGGCGATGCGCAGCTCGACGGGGAGATCGTGTTGCTGCTGTTCCTGCCGGCGATCCTGTACTGGGAGAGCATGAACACCAGCTTTCGCGAGATCCGCGCAAACCTGCGCATGATCGTGCTGGTCAGCGTGGGCCTGGTGATCGCCACCGCGGTGGCGGTGTCGTGGACCGCCCGCGCGCTGGGGATGGAGCCGCATGCGGCCTCCGTCCTGGGCGCGGTGCTCTCGCCCACCGACGCCGCCGCGGTGGCCGGGCTGGCCAAGAAGCTGCCGCGCCGTCCTCTGACCGTGCTGCGCGCCGAGAGCATCATCAACGACGGGACGGCCCTGGTGCTGTTCGCCGTGACCGTCGCCGTCGCGACCGGCAGCCCGGCCATCGGCCCGCTCCATCTGGTGGAACGTTTCGTGGGCTCCTACCTCGGCGGTATTGCGGCCGGCCTGCTGGTGGCCGGGGCGGTGACGCTGGCGCGCCGCCGTATCGACGCGCCCCTGGAGGAAGGCGCCTTGAGCGTGCTGACGCCGTTCGCGGCGTTCCTGCTGGCCCAGACCTTTGATTGCAGCGGCGTGGTGGCGGTGCTGGTCTCAGCACTGGTACTCACCTATGTGGGGCCGCGGGTGATCGGGGCGCGCTCGCGACTGCAGGCCTTTGCGTTCTGGGACATGGCGACGTTTCTGATCAACGGCTCGCTGTGGGTGTTCGTGGGGGTGCAGATTCCGGGCGCGGTCCATGGGATTCACCACGTCGGTGCCGGGCTTCGGCACGCCACCATCCTGGGCCTGGCCGTCACCGCTGTCGTCATCGTCACCCGGATCGCGTGGACGGAGATCACCACCATGCTCATCCGCATGGTGGACCGGCGCCCCGTACAGCGCGCCCGTCGCGTCAATTGGCGTCAGCGCATGGTGTCGAGCTGGGCCGGGTTCCGCGGTGCGGTCTCGCTGGCCGCGGCGCTGGCCGTCCCGATGACCACCCATGCCGGCACACCGTTCCCCGATCGCCACCTGATCATCTATGTGGTGTCGTTTGTGATCCTGGTGACGGTGCTGGTGCAGGGCAGCACGTTGCCCGCCGTCGTGCGCTGGGCCCGCATGCCCGCCGACACCGCCCACGCCGAGGAGTTGCGGCTGGCCCGCACCCGCGCCGCCGAGGCGGCGCTGGATGCGTTGCCGCGGGTGGCCGAAGACCTTCAGGCCGGCGCGGACCTGGTGAGTGGACTGCGCCAGGAGTACCAGGATCGGGCTGCGCTGGCGACGGCGTCCGAGCAGGCGAGCGCCGTCGCCGAACGTGACGACGTCATGCGGCAGCTCCAGCTGGGCGTCCTCGAGCACCAGCGCCGAGTGGTCACCGAGCTGCGCGACCGAAATCAGATCGACGACATCGTCTTACGCGAGGTGCAGGCGGAGATGGACCTGGAGGAGGTGCGCCTGCTGGGACCCGCCGACGCCGAATAGCGGCTGGATCTCATCGACGACGGCCGACGGCCCCCGCCGACCGGGCTCTGCTGCGGTGGCGACGAGACGATGCAACGCACTACTATCCATTTCGTGAGCGATACCTCGGCCCGCCGACTGCGAATCGCCGGCTCCGGAACGGTGCTGGCGGCTGCCCTGCTGACCGCGCCCGTCGTGATTCCGGCCGGGATGCCCGGGGCGGCTGCCCCGGCCGCCGCGGCCTGCCCCGATGTCGAGGTGGTGTTCGCCCGCGGGCGCCTGGAATCGCCCGGAGCCGGTGCGGTGGGCAACGCGTTCGTCAGCGCCCTGCGCGCCAAGACGTCGAAGAACGTCAGCATGTACGCGGTGAAATACCCCGCCGACAATGAGATCGACGTGGGCGCCAACGACATGAGCGCCCACATTCAGAACACGATCAACGGCTGCCCCAACACCCGCATCGTGCCGGGCGGATACTCGCTGGGCGCCGCCGTCACCGACGTGGTGCTCGCGGTCCCCTTCTCCGCGTTCGGCTTCAACAATCCGCTGCCCCCGGGCGCCGACGAGCACATCGCCGCCGTCGCACTGTTCGGCAACGGCAGCCAATGGGTCGGCCCCATCACGAACTTCAACCCGATCTACAACGACCGGACCATCGAGCAGTGCCACGGAGCCGACCCGGTCTGCAATCCCGCCGACCCCAACACCTGGCAGGAGAACTGGCCGCAGCACCTGGCCAGCGCCTACATCTCGTCGGGCATGGTCAACCAGGCTGCTGACTTCGTCGCCGGAAAGCTCTAGCCCGGTATCTGTTGCGTCGCCGCCCAGGCCGCGGCATCCCGGCCCGCTCGCTCGGATAATCAAGGCCGGGTTTTCTCACCCTGGGATGCCACCGCTACCGCCGGCGCAGGCGCCGGCGCCGGGCATGACTTTTCGTCACCCACAGCCGGAAGCGCCCACAGGTGAATCTCAACTGAAACCGATGGGGCTTTCATGTTGCGATAAGCAATCGCCAACGCTACGTTCGTGAAAGCGGGCAGTTTATCCGTTAACTTCGCCAGGAGGCCACCGCATGGAACACGCCCCTCGCGCACATGCCGCAGTAGCCGCTGTCGTGGCCGGCGCCAGCCTTCTCGCCGCCGGCCCCCCATCCCCGCAGGTGAGCCAGGCCGTGGTCCAGCTGACCGCCGGCGCAGCCGATTTCACCATCCTCCCCTATCCCGGGGGGACGGCCGCAGATCTCTTGCCGGCGTTGGGAGTCAATCTGGCCCTCGCGGGAAGCCAAGTCCAAGAGGGCCTGTCGGACCTTTTCGAACTCGACCTTGTGGGAGCCGCGGGAAACTTCGCCTCAGCCGGCGCCAATCTCTTTCCCGCTATCCCGGAGAACATCCTGCTGGCTGCGGTGGGCGGTGTGTTGGGCCAGAATTTCCGAAGTTACCTGACCTTCGCCGGCGACTTCGCCGTCAACCCGCCACTCACGGACTGGTCGACGCTGGTTCCCAGCCTGACGGAGTTGTTCCAAGCGGGCGTCTACGAGCTCAGCGCAGCCGTGCAGAGTTTCTTCGCAGGCGACATCGCCGACAGCCTGTATCGCACATTCGCGGGCGTCGACGACCTGTTGGTCATGCTGCCGGCGATGGTGTTCCTGGGAGTCCCTGCACTGCTGGGCGACGGCCTGCTCGACCTCGTCGGCCTGTGAGGGCCGGGGTGGGCAAGCCCCG
Organism: Mycolicibacter hiberniae; assembly: GCF_010729485.1. Lineage (NCBI taxonomy): Bacteria > Bacillati > Actinomycetota > Actinomycetes > Mycobacteriales > Mycobacteriaceae > Mycobacterium > Mycobacterium hiberniae. The sequence goes on along the minus strand of NZ_AP022609.1, from coordinate 1,133,395 downwards.
CCCGGCAGTACTCACGACACCCGTCCCGTCAGCGGCGCTCCGGGCTGGGTCATCAGCATCGGCGGCAGAGCCGGCGGGACGGGGGCCGGCGGTACCAGCGGAGCCGACGGTGTCAGCGGGGACGCCGGCGACATCGGGGTCAGCAGTTCCGTCGGGGTCATCGGGGTCAGCGGCAATGTCGGGGTCAGCGGCGATGTCGGCGCCGGCGTGGACGCCGGTGCGGCCGGGGCGGCCGTGCCCGCGGTCCAGTTGCCGTCATTGCCGGCGGTGTAGGCCAGCCAGACCCGCTCGACGCCGGCCTGCGCCTTGGCCGCCTTGAGTTGTTCGTTCTGATACCCGTTGCGCGGCACGGCGAATGAGCCGTGACCGATGCAGCCAACGGTGCCGCCACCGAACTGGCCGGACCCAGAGCTGACGTGCCAGCCGTCGGGACCCTGGCAGGCGTACGGCATGTTCTGGCCGCAGGACTCGGCCTGGAAGCGGCCGGAACCGTTGTGCACCGCGCATTGCTGAGTGGCGTTGGAGAGCGGTTGGCCGTAGGACCAACTCCAAACGAAGCCACCCAGCTGATCGCTCTGCGGGTCCACGAAGTTCAGGCCGGGTGCATTGGTGCCGCAGCGCATCATCTCGTGAATGGCCTCCCCCGACATCGGCTGGAAGGCCCCACCGCCGGCGAGCACGTCGACCAGGGTGTTGGAGTCGAAGAAGCGCGTCCAGTTGGTGTCGAACTGCGCCCGGGAGAAGTAACAGTCCGGGTACTGCACGGTGACCGGCTGGCCCTTTTCCACGACGTTGCTGTCGTTGAAGCCCAGCGCATCCCAGCCCGGGTCGCGGCCGCATCCGCTGGTGTAGAGCAGGACCTGTTTTCCGGAGGCCTTGATATCGGCCAGGCTCACGTCCAGGGGTATCCCGGTGGTGGCGCAGGTGGCGCCGGCCTGGACCTGAGCGGGCCGGAACAGCAGGTCGCGCGCCGAGGTGTTACCCAGCGTGCTTTCGATGACCGCGGCACCGGCGGGCAGCGACTTGGTGACGTCGTCGACCGGGTCGTCGAGGCGGTTCTCGATGTAGAGGACGATCACCTGGTCGGGATGAGCGTCCAGCCAGCGGCGGATCTCCTGGAAGCCCGACGCCGCGGTGCGTTCGAACGTGCAGCCCAGGTGATTGTCGAAGCCGTGACACAAGATGGGCGCGTAACCGCCGGGCGCGCCCAGGCTGGTGAACCAGTGCACGTCGATCTCCAGTGCCCGGATGTCCATGTCGAGCTGGTTGACCACCGAGTACAGCTGGTCGGGGTCCATGCCAGAAAGCGTCGGCGGGATGTTGGCGTTGGTGTAGTTGTACGAGTTGTGGGTGGACGGCAGCTGGGCCTCCCGCAGGGGTAGGTCCAGGGTCAGCCGGTACTGCTGAACCAGCGCCCGGTGCACCGGCCCGGCAAGGTACTTCTGCACGCTGGCGTCGCCGATGGGGCTGCCGCCGCGCAGGGCGCAGTAGTTGATCGGGCCGTTGATCACCCGGCATTGGCTGGCCACCAGTTGCGCCGCGGCGTCAAGGACCTTGCACGTCGTGGCGAGCTGGCCGGTGGCGACGTCGAAGCAGGCGCTGATCAGCCCGTGCTTGTTGCCGCCGAACCAGCTGCAGGCCGCAACCGAACCGACTGTGCTGCAAGCCTGTACCAGCGGATCGGTGACATCGCCGATCGCCGTACACACCGGATTGAACGCCGGGCCCAGGTCGGTGCAGGCGGTGGCCAGCGACGGCGGCGCCGACGACTCGGACACCACCTGGATGCCCACGGTGGCCGGGTTCGAGAACGAGGCGTCATCGGCCGTGGTGTAGCTGAAGGCGTCGGTGCCGACATAGCCGGTGGCCGGGGTGTAGGTGAAGGTGGCGTCGCTGACGGTCACGGTGCCGTGCGCAGGCGGGGTGACGATCGTGAACTGGGCGGCGGGGTTGGCCGGGGTGGCCACCAGTCCGGCCGTCACGGGGGTGGAGGTGGTCGTCACGGCCATCACGTTCTGCACCTGGGCGCTCGACGCGAACGGCACCGCCGGCACACCCGAGGCGATGCCCGCTCCGCCGGACAACACTGAGAGAACGGCGATCACGGCCATCTGGCGCAGTCGGCGTTTGATGGTCCCCGCCGGGGTGGCCCACCCCAGGTGGCGCCGAGATCGCTCAACTGCCCCTTGACCCACGAACCAAAGCTCCTTATTCGGTTACGACACCGACTCGCTCTCAGAACACTCATGCAACGTCCGTAACAATGGGCAACAAAAATCACACCCGTAACACGACACGATCACAGAACAAGCGCAATGCGTTCTTCGGGTTAACTTGGCTCCGATTTACCCGAGCAGGGGTCCGCCGGGCGTCATCGCGGAAGATTCAGAACTCGGGCAGCAGGTCGCCCGGGTCGGCGAGCGCGACGTCGGCGACGTCCGGCAGCAGCGGATCGGCGAGCGCTACGTCTGCGATATCCGGAATGAGCGGTTCGGCGAGCGGCGAGTAGGGGGCGCCGATCGATTCGGCGACGGCCCGCGGCAGGTAGTTCACCAGTGCGTCGACGAAACCCGACTGGTTCATATCTTCAAACGGGGCGAGAAGCCCTGCCAGGCCGGGACTTTCACTGTTGAGGAACGCGTCGAGAAGTTGGGCCGGCGCACCGATCAACCCGACCAGCGCACCGGCGATATCCCCGGAGGACAGATCGTCGATGAAGTCGCGGGCAAGCGTTCCCACCTCGGTGAACGCCGCCTGCACCGAGCTCAGCGCCGCCAGCCCGACCGGCACCTGCACCGCATGCAGCGTGGCCATAGCCGCGCTGACGATGTTGCCCACGATCTCGATAGGAATCGCCATCAGGCGGTCCACCAGCCCGAGCACCGGAAACGCGCTGATAACGATGATGATCGCCTGGCCCAACGCCGCCGTGATATCGCTCGATGAGATGGCATCGAAGAGCGTTTCGAGCTGGCCAGGCAGGTTGATCAGGCCGTCGACAAACGACTGGGCGGTGGCTCCGAATGCCTCGAAAGTCCGCTGTGCGTAGTCGAACCAGTTCGTGACCAGCTGCACCACCGTGGGCAGCGGGTCTTCGAGCCAGTGCCCGCCGATGGTGACCAGATTGTCGAACGTGTTGGTGACCAGGTCGACGTAGGGATCCAGCGGGTTGGCCACCAACTCCACTGCGCGCAGGACAGCCGGCGGGGGCGGCGCCACCGACGGCGGCATGACGAGGGCACCGGCGGCCAGGGCTGCGATGCCGACGGCGATACGGGGGTGGCGGCTGACTGATCCCACAACACTCATTTCATGACTGGAGCCACTACGGTAACTCCAGGAACGCAGGTCAGCGAGGAGAAACGCGCCGGGCTTTGCAGCGTGGCGGTCAATCTGCATGGCGAGAACCGGGCGGAGGTCGCCTGCCGCCTCCATGCGGACTGCGGACCGCACCAAACCCGCCGTTCTCCTGCCGACCTGGCCGGCGCCGAAATATGATCCGCCTGGAATCCGGTACATCACGCTATGAGGGAGGTTGGCATCATGCGCGCACTCTTACTGGCCCTCGCTGCTGGGGCGGGCATCGTCTCCATGCCCGTAACTCCCGTGGCCACCGCGGAGGTCGTCCCCTACCGCAACTGCACCGAAGCACGGCAGAACGGTGACTGCGACATTCCGGCCACCTCGGACAAATACCAATCGAAGCTGGACCGCGACAACGACGGCCTCGGCTGCGAGTGCTGAACACGCCCTAGCCGTGCGAAGTTTTCCTGGTAGGGCTGTTCAACGTCGGTTGATCCTTGATGGATCTTCTTCGGTTGATCCTCGGCACTCTAGGTTAGTGATTGGGCCTGTTCGCGGGCGCGGAAGGCCCGTCGGCTTCTAACCTCGCCGCGACTGGTCCGCGCTGCGGTCTTGACCAAATCGGCGCCGATGTAAAACCGCAGCAGATCCCCGTCAATGTGGACGTCGCAGCGTGAGCCGGCGTGGTGGGTTCTTACGCTGACTTGCTGCGCTGGTCAACCGCGGGAAGGGGGATTTTTCGGTATGCGGCCTGCGAGCCGGACCGCGGTACCGGGCGCCGACGCCGCAGGGGCGAGCCCGTACGACGGGCCCGCGGCGCCCGAGCCCAACACGCCAAGGGCACTGACGTTCGTCAATTTTTTTCCGCGACTATCTTGATTCGCCCCACTAAATTGACGCTGCTTGCAATAATTCTGTCAGTTGCCGACGGACGGCGTAGCGCACGATTCGACATCTTCGGGGGCATGTCGAACGGCGTGATCACCTGTCGTCCAATCAGCTTGGCGACATCGTCAGTGATTTTTGCGATCAAGGGGGGATCGATGAAGCAGATCATCTTCGGCGCCGTACTGTGTGGCGCCGCGCTGGGCCTGGCCGGTGCAGCCACCGCCGCCAACGACAATTACGAATTCCTCTACGGCTCAACCGACGCGTTGGTCCTGGGCCCGACCGGAATCCCGACACCAAGTGCCAACTACATCAGCAACGGGATCGACCTGTACCTCGAACCGCTGGGTTACAACGGCACCCTGGCGTCGACGTTGCCGCTGACCATGCCCAACAGCTGGGACTTCTTGAACAGCGTTCCGCAGGGTCAGGCGATCCTCGTCGATGCGATCCTCGCCGACTACGACGCCGGGGAGATGGGCTGCGACGTCTCGGGCGTCTGCACCGACCCGCTGACCATCTTCACCTACTCCCAGAGCAGCCTCATCGCTTCCTACGCCCAGGAGCAACTCTCCGAAGCCGGCGTCCCCACCGACGCTTTACGTTTCGTGATGCTCGGCGCCAACCCCGCTGCTGTCCCCACCGACCTGTACCCGACCGAGGTATTCAACATCCAAGGCGACGTCTTCGCAGACAACTTGGGCAGAAGTTGGTGGGACCTGCTGTTGGGAAACACGAGTTGGCAAGACCTGCTGTACGGATTGGCGATTCATCAGGTCTACTTCGGTTTGACGGCAGACCAGATCGACTCAGCCACCACGACTGTCGACGGGATGACCACGTTCAACGATATTCCCACCCTCGACACCGGTGAACTGATCCAAGCGCTGTTCAACTCGTTCTTTGCGGTGTGATGCACCGATGAGGGTACTGCGCCCGACACTCGGCTCAAGTACGCCTCGCGGACGATTCATGGTAGGGCGGGTGGGGCTCGAACCCACGACCAACGGATTATGAGTCCGCGGCTCTAACCGACTGAGCTACCGCCCCCTGGTCTATCTGGCGACCATGACATTAGCGCCCGCCGGGGCCGTAGACGACACGGCGGTGCGGCGCTTCCCGCTGCCACTGATGCAGGAGTCAGCGCACCCGCCGCGGAACGAACATCGGGACCTCGCCGCGGTACTGCCGGTATTGGTCGCCGAGCAACCGGATCAGGTCCCCCTCCTCCAAGCGCACCGCGATCGCGATGTAGCCGGTGGTCGCCGCGGCGAACAGCAGGTGGCCGGCGGTCATCTGGGGCGTGGACCAGAACGCGATCAGGAAGCCCAGCATCAGCGGATGCCGCACCAGCCGATACAGCATCGGCGTCCGAAACCCGGCGGTGGTGTAGGGCTGGCCCCGCCACGCAAGGTAGACCTGGCGCAGCCCGAACAGGTCGACATGGCTGATCAGGAAGGTCGACACCAGGGCTATCCCCCAGCCGAGCCAGAACAGCACCCACAACGCAGTCCGGCCCGCCGGCGCCGTCACCTCCCAGACCACCGCCGTGATCGGACGCCACTGCCAGAACAAGAGGGCCAGAACCACGTTCGAGGCCAGCACGTAGGTGCTGCGCTCGATACTCACCGGCACCACTCGGGTCAGCCATCGCTTGAACGCCGGCCGGGCCATCACGCTGTGCTGCACGGCGAACAGGCTCAGCAGCAACACGTCGATGACCAGCGCCGCGACCGGGCGCGCCTGCGGCCCGTGGTCGACGGTGCGCGGCACCACGAGATCACCCACGAACCCGACGGCATAGCCGAAGACGGCGAGGAAGACCAGGTAGTTGAGCACCCCGTAGACGAGGGCGAGGTGACGGGCCATGGCGCGCTCCTAGGGAATGAGCCAGTCTAGCTCGCATATCCGCAGCTCGATAGGGGTTCCACCGGCCGTCTGATGGGCACCGACCGGCCTCGGCTTACGATCCCAAGATGACCGCGGAAACGTTCGTCACCCACACGCCCGGCGATCTCCGGATCATCTCCGACCGCCACGGTGACCCCGACGCCCGCGCCGTTGTGTTCCTGCACGGCGGTGGGCAGACCCGCCGATCCTGGGGCCGGGCCGCCGCGGCGGTGGCCGCACGCGGCTGGCAAGCGGTCACCGTCGACCTGCGCGGCCACGGCGAGTCGGATTGGGCGAACCAGGGCGATTACCGCCTGGTCAGCTTCGCCACCGACGTCCACGAGGTGCTGCGCACGCTGCCGCCAGACCCGGTGCTCGTCGGTGCCTCGCTGGGCGGGTGCACCGCAATGCTGCTCGCCGGCGAATTGGCGCCGGGGGCCGCCAGCGCGGTGGTGCTGGTCGACATCGTGCCCAATATGGACGCCTCCGGCGCCCAGCGCGTGCAGGCCTTCATGGCCGAGAACATGGAATCCGGTTTCCACTCCCTTGACGAGGTCGCCGACGCGATCGCTGCCTACAACCCGCACCGGCCCCGCCCCGCCGACCTCCAGGGCCTCACCACCAACCTGCGTCGGCGCGGCGACCGCTGGTATTGGCACTGGGACCCGGAGTTCATCCGTGGCCCCGAGCACCAAGGGCCGATGGAGATCCACGACGTCGACCGGCTCAACGCCGCAGTGCGCACCATCCTCGACGGCGGTGTTCCGATGCTGCTGGTGCGGGGCCAACTCAGCGACCTGGTCAGCGCCGCCAACGCCGAGGAGTTCTTGGCCCGCTTTCCGCAGGTGGAGTTCGTCGACGTCGCCGGCGCCGGGCACATGGTCGCCGGGGACCGCAACGACGTCTTCGCCGACGCCATCCTGGAGTTCCTGGCCCGCCACGGCTCCTGAGCGCAACCGCTTCGGTTCCGGCTGACACTGGCGCGAAAGACGCTCAGGGCCCCGTGCCGGCGCCGCCGGCAATAGGCTGAGGCCCATGCGCGTCGTCGTCATCACCAAGCACGGTCCCCCGTCGGTGCTGCAGGTACAGGATCGCCCCGACCCGCCCCCGCCGGCGGCCGGCCAGGTGCGCATCGCGGTCCGCGCGGCAGGGGTGAACTTCGCCGACCACCTGGCCCGCGTCGGGCTGTATCCCGATGCGCCGAAGTTGCCCGCCGTGGTCGGCTATGAGGTCGCCGGGGTCATCGAGGCCGTCGGCGAGGGTGTGGACCCGGCCCGCGTCGGCGAGCGGGTTCTGGCCGGCACCCGTTTCGGCGGCTATGCCGAGATCGTCAACGCCAACGCCGCCGACACGGTGACGCTGCCGCCGTCGATGAGTTTCGAAGAGGGCGCAGCGATTCCGGTCAACTACTCGACGGCGTGGGCCGCGTTGCACGGTTACGGATCACTGCAGCCCGGTGAGCGGGTTCTGGTGCACGCCGCGGCCGGCGGGGTCGGCATCGCGGCGATCCAGCTGGCCAAGGCCGCCGGCGCGGTCGTGCACGGCACCGCGTCGCCGGGCAAGCACGCCCAGCTCACCGCGCTGGGCATCGACCGGGCGCTCGACTATCGCCGCAAAGGCTGGTGGCGCGGCCTGCCGCCGTACGACATCGTGCTCGACGGGCTCGGCGGCACGTCGCTGCGGCGCTCGTTCGCGCTGTTGCGTCCCGGCGGACGCCTTGTCGCCTACGGCCTCTCGTCGCTGCAGCAGGGCGAGAAACGCTCACTGCTGCGCGCGGCGCCGCAGGCGGCGGCGATGCTGCGCGGATTCAGCCTGATCACCCAGATGGAGCAGTCGAAGACCGTCATCGGCCTGAACATGCTGCGACTGTGGGACGACCGCGGCACGCTGGGCCCGTGGGTCACCCCGCTGACCGCGGCGCTGGCCGACGGGATCGCCGCCCCGGTGGTGCATGCGGCGGTGCCGTTCGCCGACGCCCCGGAGGCCCACCGTATTCTGGCGGCCCGCGAAAACGTCGGCAAAGTGGTGCTGGTGCCCTGACCGGCCCGGCTCAGACGGTGCGCGCCAGCCGGTGCGCCAGCAGCTCGGCGAAGCGCGCCGGGTCCTCGAGTGCGCCGCCCTCCGCCAACAGCGCTGTGCCGTAGAGCAACTCCGCGGTCTCGGCCAGGCCGGGATCCTCGCTGCGCTCGGCGTGCGCCTGCCGTAGACCGGTGATCAGCGGGTGGGCCGGGTTGATCTCCAGGATGCGTTTTCCGACCGGCACATCCTGACCGTTGGCGCGGTAGATGCGCGCCAATGCCGGAGTGATCCCGAAGGTGTCGGTGATCAGGCAGGCCGGGGACTCGGTCAGCCGCGTCGACAGCCGAACCTCTTTGACGTGCTCGGCCAGGGTCTGCTCCAGCCAGGAGATCAGGTCGGCGAAATCCTTCTGCTGTTCCTTGCGCTCGGCTTCGTGCGCGGCCTTGTCCTCCTCGGAGTCCAGGTCCACCTCGCCCTTGGCCGTCGACTGCAGCGGCTTGCCGTCGAACTCAGCGACGGTGTTCACCCACAGCTCGTCGACCGGGTCGGTCAGCAGCAGCACCTCGTAGCCCTTGGCCTTGAACGCCTCCAGATGCGGCGACTTCAGCAGTAGCTGACGCGACTCGCCGGTGGCGTAGAAGATCTGCTCCTGACCGTCTTTCATCCGTTCGACGTATTCGGCCAGGGTGGTGGACTCGGAGTCGCTGTGCGTCGAGGCGAAGGAGCTGATCTCCAGCAGGGTCTGCTGATTGTCGAAGTCGGAGAGCAGTCCTTCCTTGACCACGCGACCGAACTCGGTCCAGAAGGTGCGGTAGTCCTCGGGCCGCTGCGACTGCAGCTCCTTGATGGTCGAGAGCACCTTCTTGGTCAGCCGCCGGCGGATCGCGTTGATCTGCCGGTCCTGCTGCAAGATCTCCCGGGAGACGTTCAGCGACATGTCCGCTGCGTCGACGACACCCTTGACGAAGCGCAGGTACTCGGGCATCAGCTGATCGCAGTCGCCCATGATGAACACGCGCTTGACATACAGCTGCACGCCCACGTGAGCGTCCCGGTTGAACAGGTCCACCGGCGCGTGCGACGGGATGAACAACAAGGCCTGGTATTCGAACGTGCCTTCGGCCTTCATCACGATGACCTCGAGCGGATCGTCCCAGGCGTGCGAAATGTGCTTGTAGAACTCGTTGTATTCCTCTTGGGAGACTTCGTCTTTGGGCCGCGCCCACAGCGCCTGCATCGAGTTCAGCGTCTGGGTCTCGACGGTGACCGTCTCTTCGCCGCCTTCCTCGGCCGGCGGCGTCCGGCGCTCCACCTGCATCCGGATCGGCCAGGCGATGAAGTCGGAATACTTCTTGACCAGGCTGCGGATGGTCCACTCGGAGGTGTAGTCGTGCAGCGCGTCTTCGGCGTCTTCGGGCTTGAGATGCAAGGTGATCGACGTCCCCTGCGGCGCGTCCTCGACCGCTTCGATGGTGTAGGTGCCATCACCACTGGACTCCCACCGGACCGCCTCGCTCTCACCGGCCTTGTGGGTGACCATCTCGACCCGGTCGGCGACCATGAACACCGAGTAGAACCCCACCCCGAACTGGCCGATCAGTTCCTCGGACGCCTCGGCGTCGCGGGCTTCCCGCAGTTGCTGGCGCAGCTCGGCGGTGCCGGAGCGGGCCAGGGTGCCGATCAGATCCACCACCTCGTCGCGTGACATGCCGATGCCGTTGTCGCGGACCGTCAGGGTGCGCGCCGCCTTGTCCACGTCGATCTCGATGTGCAGATCGGAGGTGTCGACCTCCAGGTCCTTGTTGCGGAAGGCCTCGAGCCGCAGCTTGTCCAATGCGTCGGAGGCGTTGGAGATCAGCTCCCGCAAGAACGCGTCCTTGTTGGAGTACACCGAGTGGACCATCAAATCCAGCAGCTGACGAGCCTCAGCCTGAAACTCCAGCCGCTCCACACGTTCGCTCATAAGAGCCGAATTTTACCGACGGATTCGTCGCGATGCCGAGGGGGCCGAAGACGAGCTTCAGTTGAGGGCCAGCATCACTGCGCCTGGCTCACCGACGACATGTGGAAGTCGGGAATGCGCAGCGACGGCATCGACGCCCGGGTCGCCCAGTCACCCCACTCGCGCGGCAGCGTCGGCTCGGCGATCCCGGCCTGGGTGGCCCGGCGCAGCAGGTCCAGGGGGCTCTCGTTGAACCGGAAGTTGTTCACCGCCGCGCTCACCTGGCCGTCTTCGACCAGATAGACACCGTCGCGGGTCAGCCCGGTCAGCAGCAGCGTGGTCGGGTCGACCTCACGGATGTACCACAGCGTGGTCAGCAGCAGCCCGCGCTCGGTCGAGGCGATCATCTCGTCCATGCTGGCCGAACCGCCCGTCATCAACAGGTTGTCGGCAGGCAGGGCCACCGGGGCACCGAACTCGGCGGCCGCGGCCCGCGGATAGGCCAGCGCGTTGATCACCCCGCCGCGAATCCAGTCCACACACCCGATGTCCAGGCCGTTGTCGAACACCGACGCCGTCTCCGAGGACGTGGCGGTCGCAACGAACGGCGCGCACTCCAGCCCGTACGCGTGCGGGTCGGAGTACAACGTCAGCGGCAGTTCCGTCAGCCGCTCCCCCACCCGAGTACCGCCGCCGGGCGCCGACAGCGCGGTGCGGCCTTCCTGAGCTCCGCGGCCGCTCATCGTCCAGCCGAGATAGATCATCATGTCGGCCACCGTCGAAGGCGGCATCAGCGTCTCGTAGCGCCCGGCCGGCAGCTCGACGGTGCGTGCCGCCCAGCCCAACCGCGTCCCCAGCTGCTCCAGGAGGGAATCGGTCGGGACGTCGACGAAGTCCGGGGTGCTGATCCCGGCCCAGGCACTGGCGCCGTCGCGTTTGCCGTTGATCTCCACCGTCCCGGTGGGCTGGGTGAAACGCCGCCGCAGTCCGCTCGAGGACGCCAAGAACGTGGTCGCCACCTCGTGGCGGGCAAAGCCGTAGAGCGCCTCGGCGCCCTTGAAGCCGCGACTCAGTCCGGCTGCCAGCTCGGTGAACACCTCCGCGCCGGTCTGGGGCACCGGCGCGTCCCAGTCCTGGGGCACGTCGGTGCCGCCCAGCAGCGGCGCAGCGTCACGCGCCGGCGGTGCCTGCGCGGCCGCCGCCGCCGACGCCGCGACCAGTTCGGGGATCAGCGCGGGGTCCACCTCGGCCGAGCTCAGCGAACCGACGCGCGATCCCTCGTCGTCGGTGACGATCGAGATCACCGTCGTGGTCCGGCTGGTCGACACCCCGTTGGTGGTCATCGAGTTGCCGGCCCAGCGCAACGATGCCTCGGTCCGGTCGGTGACCAGCACGATGGTCTCGGCCCGGTCGCTGCGGGCCGCTGCCAGCGCGGTGTCGACGACGTCTTGCGGCCCGATCATTCCCGACCCCCCTCGCTGCGCGTGTTGAGCACGTTGATCCCCCGGAACAGCGCCGACGGGCAGCCGTGGCTGACCGCGGCCACTTGACCGGGCTGAGCCTTTCCGCAGTTGAACGCCCCGCCGAGCCGCCACGTCTGCGGCCCACCGACAGCCTCCATCGCGTTCCAGAACTCCGTGGTGGTCGCCTGGTAGGCGACGTCGCGCACCTGCCCGTCGAGCCGGCCGTCCCGAATCCGGAAGAAACGCTGCCCGGTGAACTGGAAGTTGTAGCGCTGCATGTCGATCGACCAGGACCGGTCTCCGACGATGTAGATGCCGTCGTCCACCCGACTGATGAGATCGGCCGTGGACAGGCCATCGGTTCCGGGCTGCAGCGACACGTTGGCCATGCGCTGGATCGGAACGTGATGCGGGGAGTCGGCGTAGGAGCAGCCGTTGGACCGGGCTTGGCCCAGCCGGGGGGCGAACACCCGATCGAGCTGGTAGCCCACGAACCGCCCGTCGCGCACCAGGTCCCAGCTCTGAGCGGCCACCCCTTCGTCGTCGTAGCCGACACTGGCCAGCCCGTAGGGCACCGTGCGGTCGGCCGTCACGTTCATCACCGGCGAGCCGTAGCGCAGCGTGCCGAGCTTGTCCGGGGTGGCGAACGACGTCCCGGCATAGGCCGCCTCGTAGCCGATCGCTCGATCGTATTCGGTTGCGTGGCCGATCGATTCGTGGATGGTCAGCCACAAATTGGTCGGGTCGATCACCAGGTCCGTCGGCCCGGCCGCCACGCTGGGCGACTTCACCTTCTCGGCGAGCAGCACCGGAATCTCCGCCAGCTCGCCCGACCAGTCCCACACCTCGTCGCCGGCGACCGCCTCCCACCCGCGTGCGGTCGGCGGCGCGCATGTGCGCATCGAGTCGAAACCGTCCGGACCGACGGTGACCGCGTCGCACACCGGCATCAGCCGCACCCGCTGCTGGGTGATCGACGAGCCGAACGTGTCGGCGTAGAAGGTCTGCTCCTTGACCGCGGTCAGCGCGGCCGTCACGTGGTGCACGCCGTCGGCGGCCAGCAACCGGCCCGAGTAGTCCTGCAGCACGGCGATCTTGTCGGCCGTCGGCACCTCGAACGGATCGATCCGGTAGTCCGAGACCCAGCTGGCGTCGCGGTACACCGGTTCGGCGGCCAGCTCGACCCGTTCGGCGTTGAGGACGGCCAGCGTCTTGGCGACCTGCACCGCACGCCGGGCGGTCTCGGCGGCCACGCCGGGCGCCAGTTCGGCATGCGAGGCGAAGCCCCAGGTGCCGTCGACGATCACCCGCACGGCGAAGCCCAGTTCGCGGTTGAGCACGGCGGTTTCCAGGGCACCGTCGCGCAGCCGGATGACCTCGGTGGCGATCCGGTGAATACGCAGGTCGGCGTGCTCGGCGCCCGCCGCTTTGGCCGCCGACAACGCGGCGTCGGCCAACTCGTGGCGGGGCAGGTCCAAAAACTCGGTGTCGATCCCCCGGTTCGCGCTCACCCGTCCACCGTAACGACGTGCCGGAGGTTGACCTCGGAATAGGTGTCCATAATGATCACGGCGTGACTGCGCCGCAGCGACTGGTTCAAGACGGTGTTCGCCACTACGGCCGCTTCGACGGGCGAGTCCGCGACGTCAATCCCGTCGACGCGCACCGCGGTGTCGCGCGTCTGTGGCGGGAGTTTCGGCTCAAGGAGTGGATCGGTTTCGGCTTGATCCATCCCGAGATGTCGGGCGCGATGATCATGCAGGACGTCAAGTACCTGGCGTCGTCGGAGCTGTTCGTCCGTGATCAGGCCACCGGTGTTCTGGTGGAGAAAAGCGCTCGCTTCCGGGGCGCCAGCCTGGGCCTGCCCGACGACCTGCTGAACGGCGGCCGCTGCCGGGTCAAGACCCGACGTTATCTACTCGACTACGCCTTCGATGCTCCAGCCGGCACGATCACCGTGCGGATGGACTGTGCGGCCGACCGGCGTGGGCCGGCGATCACCGGTGCGCTGACCCTCTACCTCGCCGGGGCCGCACCGCCGCTCAGCCTCAGCGCCAGGCTCACGTCGGCGATGGACTACTACACGTTCAAGCAGCCCTTTCCGGCCGGCGGGACACTCATGGTCGGTGACCGCAGCTACGTCTTCGACCCGGCCCGCGATTTCGCCATCCTCGATGAACATCGTTCGCAGTTCCCGTATTCGACGACGTGGACGTGGGGCACGTTTGCCGTGCACATTGCCGGTGGTGTGGTCGGTTCCAACTTCGTCGAGCGGCAGGAGCTCAGCGACGACGACGACGAGTCCTGCAACTGGGTTCCCGGCGGTGTCGAGCCGCTCGCGGGAGTCGAGTTCGCCTTCGCATCCGACGAGCCGCTGTCGAGCGCGCAGGTGCGCGACCGTGACGATCGTCTGGATGTGACGTTCACGCCGGCGGGCCGCAAAGCGGTCAAGGCCAACCTGGTGGCCGCCGGCATCGACTATTGGCAACTCAGCGGAACCTACCGGGGAACAGTGCGATCCTTGGCCGGAGAGTGTTTCGCCTTCGATCACGTGCCGGGGGTGCTTGAGCGGATGAAGGCCCGCTTTTGAGTCCACGTCAGCGCCGCGCTGCTCCGATGAGTCCGACGCTGGGTTATGCGCTGCTGGCCCCCAGCCTGTTCGGCGTGGTCACCTTCCTGCTGCTGCCGATGCTGGTGGTGGTGTGGCTGAGTCTGCACCGCTGGGATCTGCTGGGGCCGATCACTTATGTGGGGGCCGACAACTGGCGGTCGGTGCTGACCGATCCGGTGTTCGGCAACTCCCTTGTGGTGACTGTGCTCTTCGTTGCGTTCGTCGTGCCGGTCCAGACGGTGCTGGGGCTCGCGGTGGCGATGCTGCTGGCCCGCGGGTTGCCGGGCAGCGGCGTGTACCGCACCGTGTACGTGCTGCCCTGGATCTGCGCACCGTTGGCGATCGCGGTGCTGTGGCGCTGGATTCTGAGCCCCACCGACGGCGCGGTGAGCACCGTGCTGGGTCACCGCATCGAATGGCTGACCGATCCCGGGCTGGCGCTGCCGGTGACCTCGGCGGTGGTGGTGTGGACCAATGTCGGCTACGTCGCGCTGTTCTTCCTGGCCGGCATCCTGGCCATCCCCACCCAGGTGCTGTCGGCGGCACGGATCGACGGGGCCAACGCATGGCAGCGGTTCTGGCGGGTCACGTTGCCGATGCTGCGCCCCACCATGTTCTTCGTCGTGGTCACCGGCGTGGTCAGCGCAGCGCAGGTCTTCGACACCGTCTACGCGCTGACCGGGGGCGGACCCGGCGGACGCACCGACCTGATCGCGCACCGCATCTATGACGAGGCGTTCGGGTCCGCGACCATCGGCCGGGCCGCGGTGATGGCACTGGTGCTGTTCGCCGCGCTGGTCGGGGTGACGGTGCTCCAGCAGCTCTCCTTCGGCCGGCGGGTCAGCTATGACCTCACGTAACGCTGCCGTGTATGCGCTGCTCACCCTGGGCGCGCTGATCACCCTGGCGCCCTTCGGGCTGGGAGTGCTGACGTCGTTCACTCCGGCCCGCCAGTTCGCCACCGGCACCCCGCTGTCCTGGCCCGACCCGCCGACACTGGACAACTACGCCGACCTCGCCGGCGCCGGCTTCGGCCGGGCGGCCGCGGTCACGGCGCTGATGACAGCGGTGATCGTGCTGGGCCAGTTGACCTGCTCGGTGCTGGCCGCCTATGCGTTCGCGCGCCTGGAGTTTCCGGGTCGCGATCAGCTGTTCTGGGTGTATGTGGCAACCCTGATGGTGCCCGCCACCGTCACGGTGGTGCCGCTGTATCTGATGATGGCGCAAACCGGCCTGCGGAACACCTTCTGGGCGCTGGTGCTGCCCTTCGTATTCGGCTCTCCGTACGCGATCTTCCTGCTGCGCCAGCATTTCCGTACCGTGCCCAACGATCTGATCCACGCCGCGCGCCTGGACGGCGCGAACACGCTGGACGTGATCGTGCACGTGATGATGCCGGCCAGCAGACCGATTCTGGTCACCCTCGGCCTGATCACCGTGGTCTCGCAGTGGAACAACTTCATGTGGCCGTTGGTGATCACCAGCGGCGACAAGTGGCGGGTGCTCACCGTGGCGACCGCCGCGCTGCAGTCCCGCTACGACGCCCAGTGGACGCTGGTGATGGCGGCGACCACGGTGGCCATGATCCCGCTGATCGTGCTGTTCATGGTGTTTCAGCGCCGCATCGTGGCGTCGATCGTCGTCACGGGGATCAAGTGAGCCGGCCGCGGTACTCCACCGCGTTCGCCGCGGCGATCGTGGCACTGGCGGCGCTGCTCGGCGCGGCGGCGGTACTGCTCGACCGCGGAGCGAGCCCCGCAGCGTCCGGGGCGACGGTGGTGACGGTCCGACTGTGGGACGAGCAGGTGGCCGCCGCCTACCGCCAGTCGCTGGCCGCGTTCAGCCGCAGTCACCCCGGCATCGAGGTGCGCGTCAACGTCGTCGCCTACCGGACCTACTTCGACACGCTGCGCACCGACGTCGCCGGCGGCGGCGCCGACGACATCTTCTGGCTCTCCAACGCCTATCTGGCCGGGTACGCCGACAGCGGCCGGCTGCTGAGCATCGATGCGGCGGACCCGGATTGGGAGCCCTCGGTGGTCGCGCAGTTCACCCGCGACGGCACGCTGTGGGGGGTTCCGCAACTGACCGACGCCGGGATCGCGGTGTTCTACAACGCGGATCTGCTGGCCGCCGCCGGGGTCGACCCGGCTGTGCTGGGGCGGCTGCGCTGGGACCCGCAGGGCACGCACGACACCTTGCGCCCGCTGCTGGCCCGGCTCACCCGGGACAGTGCCGGGCGCAGCGCCGGTACCCCGGGCTTCGACGAGCGCCGTATCCGGCAGTGGGGATACAACGCCGCCAACGATCCGCAGGGCATCTACCTGAATTACCTCGGCTCAGCCGGCGGAGTCTTTCAGCGCGGTGACGCGTTCGCCTTCGACAACCCGGCTGCCGTCGCGGCCTTCAGCTATCTGGTGCGCCTCATCAACACCGATCACGTGGCGCCGCCGGCATCGGAGACCAACACCAACGGGGACTTCTCCCGCAACCAGTTCCTGGCCGGCCGGATGGCGCTGTTTCAGTCCGGCACCTACAGCCTGGCGGCGATCGCCGAGCGGGCCCGGTTCCCCTGGGGGGTGGCGATGTTGCCGGCCGGGCCGGTGGGCCGGGTCAGCGTCACCAACGGGATCGCGGCGGTGGCCAACGCCGCCACCCGGCACCCGGCAGCGGTGCGGGAAGTCCTGGCGTGGCTCGGCAGCAGTGCCGGCAACGCGTACCTGGGGCGACAGGGGGCGGCGATACCGGCGGTGCTCAGCGCCCAACGGGTCTACTTCGACTATTGGCGCCGGCGCGGTGTCGACATCACGCCGTTCTTCGCGGTACTCGACGGACCCCGAATCGCCGCGCCCGGTGGCGGGGCCGGGTTTCCCGCCGGAAACCAGGCCATCAAACCCTATTTCGACGACATGTTCCTCGGCCGCTCCGACGTGGGCACTGCCCTGCATGACGCCCAGGACGCCGCCAACGCCGCCGCCCGCCGGTAACGCGGACGGACTGTGCGCGGGCCTCAGGAGGTGGCAAGCACCGTCAGTTCCACCGCCACGGCCGAACCGCACATCAGCACCACGATCGCCGCGGCAACCAGGTCGTTGACGCCCGGCCGCGCCGGCGCGGCCGAAATCTGGCCGCTACCACCGCGGGCGGTGATCGCGTCCCCCATCTCGTCGGCCCGCCGCAAGGTGACGGTGATGGCGGCCGTGATCAAGTCGATGGCCTCGCGCGCCCACTGCCGTCGCCGTTGCCGCCGGGTACGCGGCCGCGTTCGGGGCCGCAGCCGGCGGGCGGCGTAGAGCACCCGGAACTCGTCGATCAGCATCGGAAACGCCCGCAACGCCAGCGCCAGCGTCACCGCCCAGTCGTCGATGGGGATCCGCAGCAGCCGCAGCGGCTTGCCCAGGGTGGCGACCGCCGGGGCGATCTCGGCGACATTGGTCGTCCACGACACCATCGCCCCCAAACCGAGCAGCACGATCGACAGTGCCGTGATCCGCAGGAAGTACAGCAGCCCGCCCAGGCCCGCCGGATCGCCGCCGGACATGGCCGCGGTCACGCCGCCCACCAGCAGCAGCACCCACAGCCAGCGCGGTACCGAGGGCATCGCACCCCGGGGGATGTGGGCGAGCCGGGCCGCGCCGAGCACCAGCAGCGCCACCGCCCCGATGGTCGCCCAGCCGGGGTAGAAGGTAAGCAGGACCGAGATACCGAAGACCACCGTCAGCTTGGTCCCGGCCCACAGGCGGTGCACCACGGAGTCGCCGGGCACCGGCCGCAACAGCACCACCGGGCGCGGCTGCCCCGTCACGCCGCACCCGCCGGGGCCGGCACCAGGACGCCGTTGCGCAGGTGCAGGGTTCGCGGGCACAGATCGCCGAGTCCGGCGAAGTCGTGCGAGATCACCACCACCGTCAGCCCGGTCTCGCGCCGCAGGTCCTCGAGCAGGCGCAGCAAGCCGTCCCGGCTGGCGGCGTCGAGCCCGGCCAGGGGTTCGTCGAGAATCAGTGCCCGGGGCGACCGGGCCAGCAGGCCCGCCAGCACCAGGCGGCGCATCTGTCCGCCGCTGAGTTGGTCGATGCGCCGGCCGGCCAGGGCCGCGTCCAGGCCCACGGCGGCCAGTGCGGCGCTGACCCTGTCGTGATCGCGGGGGGAGAATCCGGCCGCCGACGCCACTTCCAGGCCGACATAGCCGCGCATCAACTGCAGCCGCGCCGCCTGGAAGGACAGCGCGACCGCGCCCACCTGCTGGTCGGCGGGCCGGCCGCCCAGCAGAGAGCTGCCCGTCGTCGGGGTCGTCAGGCCGGCCATGATCCACGCCAGGGTGGACTTGCCCGAACCGTTGCCGCCATGGATCAACAGGCCGTCGCCCTCGGCGACGCTGAAGGTGATGTCGCGCAACGCGGTCTTGGCCCACGGGGTGCCGCTGGCGTATTCGTGTCCCACGCCGCGCAGTTCGAGCACCGGCGGTCCGGACCGGTGCGGTGCGGCGCCGCCGGCGGGGGTGGGCACCTGCGCGGTCTCGACCATCACGGTGTTGTCGCGGGAACCGGACAGGTCGATGGTCCGGTCGGCACTGCCGGCCTCGTCGTTGTAGTGGGTGATGTGCACCAGTGACGTGCAGCGCCGGCCGGAGCACCCGGCCAGCTCCGAGAGCACTCCCAACAGCACCTCCCGGCCCTGCGGGTCGACCATGCTGGTGACCTCGTCGGCGATCAGCAGCGCGGGTTCGCGGGCCAGCGCCGCGGCCACCGCCAACCGCTGCAGTTCCCCGCCGGACAGCCCACCGGTGTCGCGCTCGGCGAATCCGGCCAGGCCGACCTCCGCCAGCAGCCGCTCGACGTCGGGGGTGGTCCCCGGCGGCAGCCCCCACACCACGTCGTCGGCGACGCGGGTGCCCAGCACCTGGCTCTCCGGGTGCTGCATCACCACCGCGGTGCCACCGGGCGCGCCGAGTCCGACCGCACCGGGACGCTCGACGGTGCCGGCGGTCGGCGCCCGCCCGGCCAGCAGCAACATGAGGGTGGTCTTGCCCGAACCGTTGGCGCCGGTCACGGCGACGTGTTCGCCGGCACGCACCTCCAGGCTCACCGGCCCCAGCGCGTCGTGGTCGGACTGCGGATACCGGAACCGCACCCGATCCAGCCGGACCGGGACCGGCGCCACCGGGCCGGACTCGTCCGGCAGGTCAAGCTTGTGCACGTCGGGAACTCCGCGGAGCCGGTCGAGCACCCGCGACAGCGCCCACCAGCCCAGCAGCGAGACGATCATGATGCTGATGGTCATCTGCGCCAGAATGAGCCACTGCCAGTAGCGCAGCAGCACGCCCAGGAATCCGTTCAGGTCCGCGGCGGCGCGCTGGAACTCCGGTAGCGGGACGCGCGCCATGGCCGCCGCGACACCGTTCACATTGGCCGTGATGGTGTCGAAGATCAACCGGCGCAGCCGCGACAGCACCGTCAGCGCCAGCACCATGGCGATACCGAAAACTCCGCCGGCCACCGCAGATGCCGCGATCACGGTGGGCAGACCGCGTCGGTGACGCTTGATGACACCGGTCAGACCGCCGATGTAGGCACTGTTGACCACCGTCATGAAGCCGCCCATTCCGGCGATCAGAAACGCGATGGTCGCGGCGGCGACGGTGGCGGCGATCAGCACCCGGATCCGGTAGCGGTAGGCCAACAGACCCATCGGAACCGTCCCGAGCAGCGCCAGCCCGCCGGCGAACGGAACCACCACCGCGATGATCGCCGTCGCCGCGCACAGCGCCGCCATCACGGCGGCCTGCGCGGTCTCGACGGGCCGCATCGACCGCCCCCGGACGCGGGTATCGCCCTGGCCGGTCTTCGTCACCCGTCGATTCTGCCAGCCGTCGGGCCCCCGCTCGCTGCATGTACCGGCCTCGTCCACTTTCGTGCACGGTTGTGAAATACTTGCTCGATGGTTGCCCCCGCCCAAGCCAGCCTTGGAGCCGATTTGCTCAGCGTGGTATCCCGCCTCAACCGGCTTGCCACCCAGCGCGTCGCGCTTCCGATCCCCGGCGCGCAGGCTCGACTGTTGTCCACTATCGAGGACTTGGACGTAGCCCGGATCTCCGACTTGGCAGCGGTGGACCACTGCTCCCAGCCGACCATGACCACCCAGGTGCGCCGCCTGGAGGACGCGGGCCTGACCACCCGTACCCCCGACCCGCTCGACGCCCGCGCCGTCCTGATCCGAATCACCGAGAAGGGCGTCCAGACCATGGCACGGGTTCGCCAGGACCGGGCCGCGGCGATCGACCCCGAGCTCGACCGGCTCTCGGCAGCGGATCGCCAGACCCTCTCCGACGCCGTCGAGGTGTTGCACCGATTCCTCGCCGAGACCGCACCGAGCCGGCCGGCCCGCTAACCGGCGCTGCGGCCCCGGGCCGCAGCGCGGCCCCCGAACTCCCCGCGGCCAAACCGCCGCACCTCGCACCGTTTCCGCTGAGCTGTTTCCAGCCCGGCCCCTTTCGGAATATGCTCACAGCGGCATCGGCCCGAAGCGATCCCAGGCTTCCTGCGGCGGGCCCCTGGGCGGCCGGTCTTCGGGGGAAGGACATCGTGGCGGATAGATTGGCGCTGGTCACCTCGATCGCCGCCCAATTGATGGCCACCACGCCTTCGACCGCAGCTGCGATCAGCGAACGGGTGCTGCAGACGCTGGTCGAGCAACTGCACGTCGACGCCGCATTCCTGCGCCACAACGATCATGAGATCCGCGCGTCGAAACTGGTCGCCGAATGGCCGCCGCGTACCGATCCCCCGGACCCGGATCCGCTCGCCGTGGTCTCGTTCACCACCGCCGACCCGGTCTTCACCTCCTGCGCCCACGGCAAGCAGGTCGCGGTCATGCGCCCGGACCCCGGGGAGTCCGGCTACGTACGCCAGATGGCGCGGGAGCATTCGGTGGAGTCGCTGTCGGTGGCCACCGCGCCGCTGATCTCCGGCCCGGTGACCATCGGCATGCTGGGTCTGGTCAAGTTCCGGCGGCCCAAGTGGCGGACCGAGGAACTCAACTCGATCGAGGCGATCGCTTCGCTGTTCGCTCAGCTGCAGGCTCGTGTCGCCGCCGAGGAGCGGCTGCGCTATCTGGCCGACCACGACGACTTGACCGGCCTGTACAACCGGCGAGCCCTGGTCGCGCACCTGTCCGAGCGGCTCGTCGCGGGCGAGCCCGGACCGGTCGGCGTGTTCTACATCGACCTCGACCGGCTCAAACCGATCAACGACTACCTCGGACACGCCGCCGGTGACTGGTTCATCCAGGACTTCGCCCGGCGCCTGCGCGCCTATGCCGGCAACCGGTCCGTGGCCGCGCGGATCGGCGGTGACGAATTCGTCGTCATTCCGGACTGGCCGATGTCGATGGCCAGCGCGGAGACCTTCGCCGACCGGCTCCAGAGCGCCCTGCGCGCGCGGGTGGACATCCAGGGCCACTCGGTCAACAGCACCGTCAGTGTGGGCGTGACGGTGGGACTGCCCGGCCAGGACACCAGCGCGGGTCTGCTGCACCGCGCCGACGAAGCGGTGCTTGCGGCGAAACGCGGCGGCGGCAACCAGACGGTCAGCTCCACCGACGACATGTCACTGAAAAGCTTGTTCCGCAAAGACATCGAGCTGCACATGCAGGGCAAGATCGACGACGAGTCGCTGCTGCTGTACTACCAGCCCGAGGTCGATCTGTGGAGTGGCGCCATCGTCGCGGTGGAGGCGCTGGTGCGCTGGCGTCATCCAACCCGCGGGTTGCTGCTGCCGAGTTCGTTCATCGGCATCGCCGAGTCGGCCAATCTCGCCGACGATCTGGGCCGGTGGGTGATGCGCAGCGCGTGCGCGGAGTACAGCCGGTGGCAGGCCAACGGCGTTCGGACCAACGCCACCCTGCGCATCAATGTCTCGCCGGTTCAGTTGGCGGCCCGCGGATTTGTCCAGAATGTGGTGGACACCGCCGGCGAGTTCGGTCTGCGGCCCGGCTCGCTGTGCCTGGAGATCACCGAGCGCGCGGTGGTGCAGAACATCGAGACGACCCGTCGCACGCTGGCCGAACTGCGCGAAGCGGGTGTTCAGATCGCCATCGACGACTTCGGCACCGGCTACGCCGTGTTGTCGCACCTGAAGGATCTGCCGGTCGACATCCTCAAGATCGACACGGTGTTCGTGCGTGAATTGGGCGTCAACCCTGGCGATCTCGCGATTGTTCGGGCCATCATCGCCCTTGCCGAGGCGTTCGGACTGCAGGTGGTCGCCGAGGGCGTGGAAACCTCAGCGGCCGCGCTCACCTTGATGCGGCACGGTTGTCACCGGGCGCAGGGTTTCCTGTTCTCACGTCCGGTTCCGGGTCCGGCCGCCGAAGCTATGCTGGCGTCGCGCTGGATGGCGATGCCATTCCTGGCAGACAGCCAGGCCCTGGTGATCTGACCAAGTAACTCGCCCGGTGGAAAGCGGCACGCAACCGCACCCCCGGCTGCCTGCCGGCGAGCGCAGCCATCGGTGCGGTGCACCAACGCGGCTCGGCGTGCGGCGGCAATCGGCGATGCGGACCCCTCGAGGTGCCCCGGGCGTTGCTGCGGGAGGAAGAGGAAGACACCGGCCGGGGCACACGCGTGGGCGCCCCCGATCCGTACAGACCAGTTCCTCGCATAATTCGGAATAGTACATACCTTTTGAATGGTGTCCAATCATAAACAGACTGTGTGTCACATCACCTTCCCGGGTGGCACCGCGGCCCACATTTCCGACACCGGCCGCCCCGGCGCCAGAACCGCGCGTCGAAACGCTCGGCACCCGTCATAATCAGCCGATGGAGCGACGGCGCAACGCGCAAACCCCCCTGGCACCGATGGAGACGCTGCGACAGCTGCCGGCCCTGGTCGCCCTCGAGCGGATCCCCGTTCCGGTGCTCGCGATCGCCGACAACGGCACCATCTTGTTCGCCAACAGCGGGTTCGCCGCCATGCTGGGCTACAGCCAGGAAGAGGTGCTATCCCTGGAATTCCGCCAGATCTTCGGGGAAGTGCCCCCGGCCGAGGAGTCAGCCCTGTCGGTCATGCACTCGCTGGCCAATCTGGTTGTCTCCCTGGAACATCGGGACGGATCAACGGTCCGGGCACTGATGAGCAAGTCAGCACTCGAACGCGCCGACGACCGCGTCGCACTCGCCACCTTCCAAGATCTCACCGAGCAGCTCTGGCTCGAAGAGCGCTAGCTAGCGCCTTGCCGCCGCGGCGATCGCGCCGCTAGCCGCGTTGATACCGCAGGGCATCGCGCGCCAGAAACTGTTGGAAGTACGCCAGCGAATCGGCTGCCACGATGGCCGGCAGCATCATCTCCCACATCCGGGTCACGCGGCCGACACTGTCCTGCGGGGCATGCGTCAACAGCCACGTCCCGAGCATGGCCGAGGTGATCGATTCGGCAGCAGGGCGCGCATCGAGATCCTCGCGCAAGTCGCCTTCGGCTATCGCGCGCGTTACCTGGTCGGTGACCGCAGCAGCCCATTCGCCGCCGACCCGTGCCCCCAACTCGTTGTCCTCCGCCAGCGCGAAGACCAGGTGACCGGCGGCGCGCGCCTCCTTGTCGACCGACAGCACCTCCGTGACCGCGAAGATGCCGTGGATCATTCCCTCCAGGGCAGGCGAAGACGGCTGGCACATCTTGCGGAAAGTGGTCAAGACGGTGGTGAACCCGCCCTCGATGATGGCCGTCACCAACGAGTCCATCGAGTCGAAGTGGTGGTAGAGCGCGCCTTTGGTCACCCCGGCCCGCTCGATGATCGCGGTTCTTCCCGCCGCGACATAACCGACCTCGCCGAACACGTCGATGGCCGCGTCCAGCAGCTTGCGCCGAGTCGCCTCGGACCGCACCTGGCGTGCCATCAGCCGGCCTCATCGTCGAGCACGGTGGGCTTGTGCTCCTGCTCGGGTTGCTCGGTCGCGGCCTTGATCGCCAGCACGGTGCGACGCCGAACGAACTGAGCGAAATAGTCGATGCGGTCGGCGGGCACCACGCTGGGCAGCACTATCGACCAGACCCGCTCCAGCTCACGTAGAAACTGTTCGGGATCATCGAGATTGCCCGCCTGACGCAGGCCCAGGTACAGCGCGACCATCATCCGGACCACGTCGCGCGGATCACGCTCAAGCACATCGCCTTCGGCGATGGCCCGCTCGGCGACCACACTGAGCCCCTCGATCACGTTGTTGAGCACCGATGCCTGTAGCCCCTCGGCGCGGCCCACCACCGGCAGCAGATGCAGCAAAGCCCGGGCGCCGTCACTTGTGAGGTCTTCGACCGCCATCAGGTAGCCCACGTCCAACAGAGTTTCCAAGCCGGAAAGCTTGCGGTCCACCAACGCCCGGACGGCCGCTCCGCTCTTGGCGAGTTGTTCGTCGATGACGGCAAGCGCGAGCGCATGCTTAGAACGAAAATGAAAATACATCGCGCCCTTGGTCAATTCCGCTTCAGCGAGAATATCGTCGAGCCCGACGTCGTGAAAGGGCC
The DNA here is from genome assembly GCF_010729485.1 of Mycolicibacter hiberniae. NCBI lineage: Bacteria > Bacillati > Actinomycetota > Actinomycetes > Mycobacteriales > Mycobacteriaceae > Mycobacterium > Mycobacterium hiberniae. The sequence continues at coordinate 1,108,762 of NZ_AP022609.1, read as the reverse complement.
GCTGCGCGAACTGATGCGCAGCGGCACGGATGATCTGCTGGCGCGTTGCATCGGCACGCCGGTCGGTCGAATCAGCCAATGCCCGAGCTCAGCCTCATCGAAGTCCCCCAGTCGTACCACACCGGGATAACGGTATCAGTCGGATGGCAAAGTTGACCCATTTCTATACTTGGAATAGCCATTCACCTCCGATGCCATTCTGAAAACGCCAATTCGGCGGTGCCGGATTGCATTCGGTCTGCTCGCGCCCGTCTCACACGGCGGTGCTCGCCCCGCGGGGGACACGCCACGGCTACCCGGCGGGCAATGCGAACGCGACGAACTGGGTCACCTGGCTCGCCGAGAAGTTGTCGTCGCTGACCAGTATCACCGTCCGGCGGCCATCGGGCAGCCGCGGACCCAACGTCAGGCCCTCGATGTTGTCCAGCGGGTGCAGGCCCGGGGTCATGGACAGGTCGGCCAACAGGGTCTTGCGCATCGGGGTCACGTCGGAGCCGGCCAGCGCCGGGGTAGCCAGCACATCGGTGGCGTCGGCGATCTCGGCGCGAAACAGTCGCACCGTCGGGCGTTCGCCGTAGGCGCGTTCGGTCACCAGGAACTCGGTGTCCGACAGCGCCGCCAGGTCGGTGAGCCCGTTGGTGCCGGCCCGCCCGGCGCCCGGGTCAGCCGGCTCCAGCCGGTAGGCGTACTGGGCGACCGGCGCGTGCGGTGCGGACCCGGTCAGGTCGTAGGCGGTGATGCGCGTCAGGGCCCCGTGGGCAGCATCCGGCAGGGGTCCGTCGTCATAGCCCGGCCCCTCCATCGCGGCAAACAGCATCCGCCCGTCGCCGGTCACCGTCAGTCCCTCGAGGGTGGTGTTGCGGCGCGGCCCGGTGAGCTGTTGCGACATGGCCAGCTGCGGCGGCATCGAGAACCGGCCCAGGTAACGGCCGTCGAGTCCGGCGATCCGGACCCACGGGTCGGCCAGCACCGCACCGTGTGGGCCCTCGGTGCGCTCCCCCTCCGACGACCAGTACAGCCGCTGGCGGCCGGCATCGAAGGCGATGCCCTCGGGGTCGGGTGGGATGACCGGCGGTGTCGCGGCGAGGTCCCGCGGACCGAACGGCCGGCCGTCGTCGTCGAGCAGCGGGTGCACGGCGCTGATCGTCGCGCCGGTGACGCCGCGATCGGACACCGACAACCGGGCCGTGTAGAACCGGGCGGGGCCGCTGGCGGAACGATCGTCGCTGATCACGTAGTAACAGTCGCGGCCGGCGTCGTAACTGATCCCGGACAGGCCGCCCACCACCGCGCCCTCGACCACGGTGTGCGGCGCCAGCACGGCTTGGCCCAGATACTGCAGCCCGGCGGCAGGCGGTGCGGTGTCGCAGGGCGCGCAGCCCGAGAGCGCGACCCCACCGGCGAGCAGTGCACCGCACAACATCGGCGCCCGGCCCGGCTTCCCACGCACCTTCGTAATGTAAACCCGGTTCAGCAGCGGCTCCGCGCGGATACCGTGGTCGAGATGGACACTTCTGAGGCCCTGCGCGACACCCTCGACGGCCGCTGGCGGCCGGTGAAGCAGCGGGTCCGGGCCACCTTGAGCGACGAGAAGTTTCGCCCGCACTACACGCCCAACACCGTGATCGCCCGGGCCAAGGTCACCGAGCAGCTCAGAATTCTCGCGGGCTCCGGGGCGGCCGCAGACAGTTTCCGCAAGGAACACGGCGGCAACGGAGACGTCGGCGCGGCGGTCACCATGATCGAGATGCTGGCGATGTCGGACCTGTCGCTGATGGTCAAGGCCGGCGTGCAGTGGGGCCTGTTCGGCGGGGCGGTCGAAAACCTCGGCACCGAGCGCCACCACCGCGCCTACGTGGAGAAGATCATCGACCTCGACCTGCTCGGCTGTTTTGCGATGACCGAGACCGGTCACGGCAGCGACGTGCAGTCGCTGGAGACCACGGCCACCTACGACCCGTCGACCCGGGAATTCGTCATCGACTCCGCCACCGAGACCGCGCGCAAGGACTACATCGGCGGCGCAGCCGAAACAGCCACGGTAGCCGCGGTTTTCGCCCAGCTCATCACCGGGACCACCAGCCACGGCGTGCATTGCTTCCTGGTGCCCATCCGCGACGCGCAGGGCAATGATCTGCCCGGTGTCACCACCTCGGACTGCCACTACAAGGGCGGGCTGCCGGGGGTGGACAACGGTCGTATCGTCTTCGACCACGTCCGGGTGCCCCGGGAGAACCTGCTGAACCGCTACGCCGATGTGGAACCCGACGGAAGCTATCGGTCCGCGATCGACAGCGACGGTCGCCGGTTCTTCACCATGATCGGCACCCTGGTCCGCGGCCGGGTCTCCGTCGGCGGGAGCGCGGGTGCTGCCGCCCAGGTGGCGCTGGACATCGCCACCCGATACGCGCTGCAGCGCAGGCAGTTCAGCGCGCCGAGCGACGACGGCGACGGCGACGGCGAGGAGGTGCTGATCATGGATTACCTGATCCACCAGCGCCGGCTGCTCCCGTTGATTGCCCGCTCCTATGCCCTGCAGTTCGCCCAGAACGAGTTGGTGGGCCGCTGTCATGATCTGCAGACCGCCGACGATCCCGACCCCGAGGAACAGCGGGAGCTCGAGGCCCGGGCCGCCGGACTCAAGGCGGCCAACACCTGGCACGCCTCCCGGGCCATCCAGGAGGCCCGAGAGGCCTGCGGCGGCGCCGGGTACATGGCCGAGAACCGGCTGATCGCCCTGCGGGCCGACATCGACGTGTTCACCACCTTCGAGGGCGACAACCACGTACTGACCCAACTGGTGGCCAAGCAGCTGCTGACCGCCTACGCCGATGACATCGCCGATATGAGCCCGGCCGCATGGGTGCGATTCGCCGCCGAGACGGTCGGCGAACGGGTGCTCAAACGTACCGCGGCCGAGACCATCATCCAGACCATCGTGGACGCCCGGCAGGACAGCGAGGAGGAGGGCAGCCTGTTCAACCGCGGCACCCACGTGCACATGTTCGAAGACCGCGAGCAGTACCTGCTTTCCTCGGTGGCCCGCCGGCTCAGGGCCAAGTCTCAGGAGATGGCCGACTTCGACGCCTTCAACGCCGTCCAGGACCACATGCTGCACGCGGCCACCGCCCACATCGACCGGGTGATCCTGGAGGCGTTCATCGCCGGAATCGCGACCTGCCTCGATCCCGGCGCCCGCGAGCTGCTGGATCTGGTCTGCGACCTGTATGCGCTCAGCGTGATCGAGGACGACAAAGCCTGGTACATCGAGCACCGCTATCTGTCCACCGAGCGGGCCAAGGCCGTGACCCGCGCCATCAATGACCGGTGCCGCAAGCTGCGTCCGCATGCCCAGACGCTGATCGACGGGTTCGGCATCCCCGAGCAATTGCGGTACGCCGAGATGCTGCATCCAGAACACTTGGCAGTACCGCCCGCCGGTGCGCCCCCCAGGTAGCCGCCTTTATAGGCTGTCTGGACCTCAGACGAACAAAGGAGTACCTCACTATGGCGTGGTTCCTCGCCCTGAATGCCACCCCCACCAAGGGTGTGCAAGCACCGACCTACGAGCTGCACGAAACCGCTGACATCGAGCGGATCACCGAGGAATTGGCCACCTTCGCGGCCACCGACCGGGCTGTCGCCGTGCCCGCCGTCTTCAACAGCGGCCGCCAGCAGGTCACCGTGTACGTGCGCCCGGCAGCCTGGGGTGCGTGGGCCATCTACGAGCTGTCCGAGGAAGAGCGACGCGAAATGATGGCCAACAACCCGCTGGTCAGCGCATTGGCCCAGGCTCGTGCCGCCCAGCAGCAGTCGCAGTCAGCGCCGGCGATGTTCGCCCAGCAACAGCCGCCTTCGCAGGCGGGTCCTTCGATGATTCCCCGGCTGGACTGACGCCGGTACCAAACGTGGCTCCCCCGGGTGGACTCGAACCACCAACCCTCCGGTTAACAGCCGAATGCTCTGCCAATTGAGCTACAGGGGACTGCTGTCCGCGTGGACTTGCAAGACTCTAGCGCATACCGAAATCACCGCCGTGCAACGGGGGTCGCACCCGGCCCCCGTGCCGGCGCGTGAGGCAGGATGGAACTACTGCATCAACTGTTCTAAGGGGCCACATTGATCGGGTATGTCGTGGTGATGGGGGTCGGTTACGTGCTGGGCACCAAGGCCGGCCGCCGCCGCTACGAGCAGATTGTCGGCACCTATCACGCGATGACGAGCAGTCCGGTCGCCCAAGCGGTGATCGACAAGGCGCGGCGGAGCATCGCCGACCGCATCCACCCCGACCCGACGATGGTGACGCTGACGGAGCTGGAAGAGGGCATCACCGTGGTGCGCCCGGAGGAGCCGGGCGACGACGCGCAGCGGTGAGGGTGGGGTTGCGGCCCGACCTCCGGCCGGGCTTGCGATCAGGCTCACCCACCGCACCTGACCCGCCGCACCCGACCTCCGGCCGGGCTTGCGATCAGGCTCACCCACCGCACCTGACCCGCCGCACCCGACCTCCGGCCGGGCTTGCGATCAGGCTCACCCACCGCACCTGACCCGCCGCACCCGACCTCCGGCCGGGCTTGCGATCAGGCTCACCCACCGCACCTGACCCGCCGCACCCGACCTCCGGCCGGGCTTGCGATCAGGCTTCAGGCGGTCAAGTCGTCGCCGCTGGCCTGCTCCAGCAGGCTGCGCCGGTAGGCCTCCATGGCGACCAGGTCGCCGAACAGCGCATGATATTCGTCACTGTGCTCCACCGGCGACATGCGCTGCAGCTTGGACTTGACCTCGGCGATCTGGCGGCCCACCCACACCTCTTGCAGCCGGGCCAGCACCCCGCCGATGTAGCGCGGCAGCTTGTCGTCGTCGACGCGGACGGCCTCCACGCTCAGCTCCTGGATCAACGCCGTGGTCAGCGGCGAGGCCGTCTGCGCACGCACCGTCTCGACCCATTGCGCTCCCCCGGCGCCGGCCACCCCGGCGGTTCCCCCGGCGGCGTCGATCGCCGACCGCACCGCGGCGTAGCCCGGGTGGGTGAAGCTCTCCACGGTCAACGTGTCGAACACCGGACCGGTCAGCGCCGGGAACTGCAGTGCCGCCTTGAGTGCCTCGCGCTGCGGCCACAGGGTCGGGTCGGCCGGGTTGGGCCGGGCCACCGCCGGTTGTTCGGCGGATGTGGCGGCCTCCCGGGACGCCGGACGCTGACCGCGCGGACCGACCTCCTTGGCCCCACCCTTGGCCTGGGCGCGCACCCTGCCGATCACCTGCGCGACGTCGTCCCAGCCCACCCATCCGGCCAGCTGGCGGGCGTACTCGTCCCGCAGCGTCGGGTCCTTGATCTGGGCGACCATCGGCACGCAGCGGCGCAGCGCGGCAACGCGGCCCTCGGCGGTGTCCAGGTCCATCTCGCTCAGCGCCGTGCGCACCGCGAATTCGAACAGCGGCGTGCGGCGTGCCACCAGGTCGCGCAGCGCCTCGTCGCCGTGCGCCAGGCGCAGATCGCACGGATCCATGCCGTCGGCGGCCACCGCGACAAACGATTGTCCGGCAAGGTGCTGTTCGCCTTCGAGCGCCTTGACCGCGGCGGCGCGGCCCGCTGCGTCGCCGTCGAAGACATAGATCAGTTCGCCCCGAAAGAACTTGTCGTCCATCATCAGTCGCCGCAGCATCGCCAGGTGCTCATCACCGAACGCGGTGCCGCAGGAGGCGACCGCGGTGGTCACACCGGCCAGATGCATCGCCATCACGTCGGTGTAGCCCTCCACGACGATCGCCTGATGCCCGCGGGCGATGTCGCGCTTGGCCAGATCCAGGCCGAACAGCACGTTGGACTTCTTGTAGAGCGTGGTCTCGGGGGTGTTGACGTACTTGGCCTCCATGGGGTCGTCGTCGAACAACCGGCGGGCGCCGAATCCGATCACCTCCCCCGCCGACGAACGGATCGCCCACAGCAGCCGGCGGTGGAATCGGTCCATCGGGCCGCGGCGCCCTTCCCGCGACAGCCCCGCGGCCTCGAGCTCCTTGAACTCGAAGCCCTTGCGCAGCAGGTGTTTGGTCAAGGTGTCCCAGCCGGACGGGGCGAAGCCGCAGCCGAACCGTTCGGCAGCCGCGGCGTCGAAGTTCCGCTCGGTGAGGTAGCGTCGCGCCGGTTCGGCCTCAGGGGTGCCCAGCGCCGCGGCATAGAACTCGGCTGCTGCCGCGTTCGCCGCGATCAGCCGGCTGCGGCCGCCACGCTCGCGCTGGATGTTGGTCGCCGATGCGCCGGTGTAGGTGATCGTGTGACCGACCCGATCGGCGAGCATCTCCACCGCCTCGACGAAGCTGGCGTGCTCGATCTTCTGCACGAACGCGTAGACGTCGCCGCCCTCCCCACAGCCGAAGCAGTGGAAGAGACCGTGGTTGGGCCGGACGTGAAAGGACGGCGACTTCTCGTTGTGAAACGGGCACAGCCCCTTGAGCGAGTCCGCACCGGCCCGCCTGAGCTGCACGTAGTCCCCAACCACGTCCTCGATGCGGACACGTTCGCGGATGGCGGCGATGTCGCGATCGGAGATACGGCCGGGCACCGGGTCAGTCTAGAGCGCGCCTTGGACCCCCGCGGCGCTCATGCGCGGCGAACCGGACAGAGCTGCCCCGGTGAGCCGCCGCCGGGCGGTTCCGCTCAGCCTGCGACCAACCGCTCCAGCCGCCCCTCGGTGCACGACGCGATCTGGTCGACGATCACCCGCAGCCGCGCGCCGTCGTCGGCCGCGGCGGCGAACGCCGGGGCGAACACGGGGTCCAGGCTCTCCGGCGCGGTGATCGACAGCCGATGCGCGACCTCGTGCACCCGCTCGCGCTGGGCGGCCTGAATCCTGCGGTGCTGCTCGGAGGAAATGATGAACTGGACCGCAAGGGTTTTCAGCACGGCCACCTCGGCGCGGACCAGTTCGGGGACCTTGAGATCGGCTTGGTAGCGCCGCAGCGGCCCGGGCCCGGCGGCCTCCTGGGTGGCGGTGATCGCCGCCGAGGCGAAACGCCCGACGAGTTCACTGGTCAACCGCTTGAGCGCCACCGACGCCGACAGGGTTCCCGGGAAGCTGCCGTAGGCGCCCACCGCGGCCACCACCGGCAGCTCGGTGAGCCGGCGCGCCGCCCCGGCCAGATCGTGCACCCCGTCGGGGTCGCCCAGCCGGGTCAGCTCGGCCACCGTGGACGGATCGGCGAGTACCCGCAGGTCGATCCGGCCCGAGATGACGCCGTCCTCCACATCGTGTACCGAGTAGGCGACGTCATCGGCCCAGTCCATGATCTGCGACTCCAAACAGACCCGCCCTTCCGGCGCCCCCTGGCGCATCCATTCGGCGGCGGCCCGGTCGTCGTCGTAGAAACCGAATTTGGTGCGCAGCGCGCCGTCTGACGTGCGCCGGTACCACGGATACTTGGTGACCGCATCCAGCGCCGCCCGGCTCAGATTCAGTCCTGCGCTGGCACCGTCGGGGCCCATCACCTTGGGCTCCAGGCTGGTCAAGATGCGGAAGTTCTGCGCATTGCCCTCGAAACCGCCACAGGTCGAGGCGATTTCGTCGAGCGCCATCTCCCCGTTGTGCCCGTAGGGCGGGTGGCCGATGTCGTGGGCCAGCCCGGCCAGGTCGACCAGGTCAGGATCACAGCCCAGACCGATCGCCATCCCCCGACCGATCTGCGCCACCTCCAGCGAGTGGGTCAACCGGGTGCGCGGGGTGTCGCCGTCGCGCGGGCCCACCACCTGAGTCTTGTCGGCCAGCCGGCGCAGCGCGGCGCAGTGCAGCACCCGGGCCCGGTCGCGGGCGAAGTCGGTACGGTACTGGCCGTCGGTTCCGGGCAGGCCGGCCGTTTTCGGGGACTCCGCCACGATGCGGGCGCGGTCGTGCGCGTCGTAGCTGTCAGGGAAGTTTGTGGCCACCGCCGCCAGTCTATTTTGACCTCGCCCGCGCGGATGACACGGCGGGCCGAAGCGGCCCGTCCGAGTGCGGCGGAACCGGCCGGCCCGGTCGCAGGATCGGCGCGGATCACCTGCCGATCGCATATAGATTGGCCAGCATGCGCATCACCCGGCTGGCCAGCGCCGCCCTGGCGTTTCTCATCGCAGTGCTGCTGGTGTCTCCGGGCGCCGCGGCGCAACCTCCGATGCGTCTCCCCAGCTCGATCACCGACAACGCCGGGGCGCTGTCGCAACCCGAGCGGGCCCGGGTGCAGAGCGCGATCGACACGCTCTACGCCGACCGGCACATCCGGTTGTGGGTGGTCTATGTCGATGTGTTCTCCGGGCAGACCGCTGACAACTGGGGCCGCAGCACCGCGCGGCTGAGCGAACTGGGCAGCAACGACGCCGTGCTGGCCGTCGCGATCGCGGACCGCAGTTACGCCTTCCTGGTCTCCGAGGGCATCCCCGAGATCAGCAGCGGCGAAGTCGACGCGTTACGGCGCAACCAGATCGAGCCCGCGCTGCGCCGCGGCGACTGGTCGGGGGCGGCCACCGCGGCCGCCACCGGACTCGATGCCGCCGCCGCACCCGCCGAGGTCAGCTGGGCGCCGATCCTGATCGCGCTGGGCGCCCTGGCACTCGCCGGCCTGATGGTGGCGCTGGTGGTGCGCCGGCTGCGAAGCCGGCGACGGGTGGCGGCGCTGGCGGCCGCCCGGCGGCTCGATTCCACCGACCCCAACGCGCTGTCCGAGGTGCCGGTGTTCGCGCTGGACGCCCTGTCCCGGGAGAAGGTCGTCGAAGTCGACAACGCGGTGCGCACCAGCGCCAACGAGTTGCAGTTGGCCATCGAGGAGTTCGGCGAGCAACGCACCCAGCCGTTCGCGCAGGCCGTCGCCTCGGCCAAGGCGGCCATGGAGCAGGCCTTCACCGTGCGCCAGCAGCTCGATGACGACATTCCCGAGACCCCGGCCCAACAGCGCGACCTGTTGACCGGTGTGATCGTCACCGCTTCGAAGGCCGACCGCGAACTCGAGGCCCAGCGGGCCGCGTTCGAGCAGTTACGCGATCTGGTGCTGCACTCCGCCGACCGGCTCGACGCCCTCACCCAGCAACTGGTCGAGCTGACCGGGCGTATCCCGGCCTCCGAACAGCATCTGACGCAGTTGCACTCCGAGTTCGACGCCATCGCGCTCAGCTCGGTTTCCGGCAATGTCAAGACCGCCCAGGACCGGGCGGCCTTCGCCGAGCGCAACATCACCCGGGCGCGCAGCCTGGCCGAACGTCCGGTGACCGGGGGTCAGAGCGAACTGGTGGACGTGGTGCGGGCCGCCGAGTCGGCGCTGGCCCAGGGCCGGGCACTGCTCGACGCGGTGGACAGTGCCGCCAGCGACATCCGCCACGCCGTCGCCGCGCTGCCGGAGACCATCGGCGACGCCGAGGCGGGCATCGCCCAGGCCGCCGCACAGCTGGCGCGGGGGGTGGGCGCGCACCAGGCCGAACTGACCACCGCGCGCGACACCGTGGTCAAAGCCGTCGCCGGCGCCCGCACCCCCGGAGATCCGCTGGGCGCGTTCAGCGCGCTGATCAAAGCCGACGCCGCCCTGGATCAGCTGCTGGACACCGTCGCGCAAGAGCGCGCGGCCGCCGAACGGTTGGCCCGCACCCTCGAGCAGGCGCTGTTCACCGCGTCGTCGCGGATTCGGGCCGTGTCGGATTACATCGACACCCGTCGCGGCAGCGTCGGCCCGGAGGCCCGTACCCGGTTGGTCGAGGCCCGGCGCCGGCTCGACGCGGCCGAGGCGCTGCGCGGCACCGACGTGGCCGGAGCCATCAGCCAGGCCAACGGCGCGGCCACCCTGGCCGCCGCGGCGCAGTCCCTGGCCAAGGCCGATGTGCAGGAGGCCCAGCGCGCCTACTACGGGCGCTACGGCGGCGGTCCCGGCGGTGGCAACGACACCGGAGCCATGCTGGGCGGCATCATCATCGGCAACATCCTCAGCGGGGGTGGCGGCGGCTTCGGCGGGGGCGGCAGCGGTGGGGGCGGGTGGAGTCCGACCTCGTTCGGCGGCTCCTCGTCCGGTGGCGGCTTCTTCGGCGGCGGCGGCCGGTTCTAGACCGCCGATAACCCATGCTCGAACTCATCAACATCGCCGTGATGGCGGCCCTGGCGGCGTGCTGCTACGCGCTGTGGATCCGCCGCGACACTTGGGGCTCACGCTGGGACAGCAATCCCTCGCGCATCCTGGTCTTCATCGTTGGCGCGGGTGTGCTCATGTCACCGGCGGGATGGGGACTTCTTGATCCGATCCTGCACGGCGCGCTCGGAGTGTGGAACGTCTCCGGCCTGCTTGCTGCGCTCTGCATGTTCGCCGCGGCGGTCACCATGTCCAGGCATCTGGTGACGCGACTGAGCGATCAGGCTGGAGCCAGGAAGCTGGCACGCCGCTACATCACCACTCCGCTGACATTCGTTCTGCCGCTGGCGATCGTCGTGTACTTCATCGCGGACCGCGGGCAGGCGCAGTATCAGGATGTCTTCGCAACCCGCGGCCCGTGGTTCACGGTCTACTGGACGCTGATCTGCGTCTCTGCGCTCTACCTGTTCGCGTTCACCGGCCGGTTGTTGCTGACCCTGCGCAACGATCCGCGCTCCACAGCTTCGGCCGACCAGTATCTGGTCTGGATCGCCCTGAAGACCGCGGCCATGTCCTACCAGCTGATCAGCGTGCTCGCCGGAAGTACCTACACGCTGCCCACCTGGACCTGTGCGGGGGCGGCCAGCCTGGCTTTCGCCTACGCCGCCGCACAGTCGTGGCAAACCCGGGCGGACTGGTTCACACCGGCCAGACCGAACACCGCCGATGTCGCCGACGACGAAGCCGCCGAGGACTGACCTCGATCAGCAGCCCTTGAGGCGCACCGCCAGGTAGTCGGAGACCGCGTCGATGGCCACCCGTTCCTGAGCCATCGTGTCGCGCTCGCGGACGGTGACGGCGTGGTCTTCCAGGGAGTCGAAGTCGACCGTGATGCAGTACGGGGTGCCGATTTCGTCCTGGCGGCGGTACCGCCGGCCGACCGCCCCGGCGTCATCGAATTCCACGTTCCAGGACTGGCGCAGCTCGGCCGCCAAGTCGCGGGCCTTGGGCGATAGGTCGGCGTTGCGCGACAGCGGCAGCACGGCCGCCTTGACCGGAGCCAGCCGCGGGTCCAACCGCAGCACGGTGCGCTTGTCCACGCCGCCCTTGGCGTTGGGCGCCTCGTCCTCGTGGTAGGCGTCGACCAGGAAGGCCATAAGCGAGCGGGTCAGGCCGGCTGCCGGTTCGATCACATACGGCACGTAGCGGGTGTCGGTCGCCTGGTCGTAGAACGACAGGTCCACCCCGGAATGCTCCGAGTGCGTAGTCAGGTCGAAGTTGGTGCGGTTGGCGATGCCCTCCAGCTCCCCCCACGGGTTGCCGGTGAAACCGAACTTGTACTCGATGTCGGTGGTGCCGGCGGAGTAGTGCGACAGCTTCTCGAGCGGGTGTTCGTAGAGGCGCAGGTTCTCACGGTTGATGCCCAGGTCGACGTACCACTGCAGGCGCGCGTCGATCCAGTACTGGTGCCACTCCTTGGCCGTGGACGGCTCGACGAAGAACTCCATCTCCATCTGCTCGAACTCGCGGGTCCGGAAAATGAAGTTGCCGGGGGTGATCTCGTTGCGGAAGCTCTTGCCGATCTGGCCGATCCCGAACGGCGGCTTGCGGCGCGCCGTGGTCACCACGTTGGCGAAGTTGACGAAGATGCCCTGCGCGGTCTCGGGCCGCAGGTAGTGCAGACCCTCTTCAGACTCGATGGGACCCAGGTAGGTCTTGAGCATCATGTTGAAGTCCCGGGGCTCGGTCCACTGCCCCTTGGTGCCGCAGTCCGGGCAGGCGATCTCGCTCATCGGCACGTCATCGGGGTTGCCGCCCTTTTTCAGTGCCACCGCTTCCTGCATGTGGTCCTGCCGGTGCCGCTTGTGGCAGCTCAGGCACTCCACCAGCGGGTCGTTGAACACCGCGACGTGCCCGGAGGCCACCCACACCTGACGGGGCAGGATGATCGCGCTGTCCAGGCCGACGACGTCGTCCCGGGAGGTCACGACCGAGCGCCACCACTGCCGCTTGATGTTCTCCTTGAGCTCCACTCCGAGTGGCCCGTAGTCCCACGCCGACTTTGTGCCGCCGTAGATTTCGCCCGACTGGAAGACCAGGCCACGTCGCTTGGCCAGGTTGGCAACAGTGTCGATGATGGACGCCACGAGGGGGTGCTCTCCTGTCTTGACGGAACCGCGCCGGCAACGCCGACGCGCAAAACATCAGTCATCGTATCGACACCGTCCGCGTTCTTTGACATGCGTCATCACGCATGGAACAGTGGGTGCCAGCTGAAAATGATTTCCAACGTGTCCGGAGGTGGTGTCATGACCTCCTCAGCATCGGGCCTGGTGGGCCACCGACACACCGGCCCAGCCTTTCCCGCGACACCGCCGCGGGAGATCCTCGACGCAGCCGGAGAGCTGCTACGCGCGCTGGCCGCCCCGGTTCGCATCGCGATCGTGTTGCAACTGCAGGAGTCACAGCGCTGCGTGCACGAGCTCGTCGACGCGCTCGGCGTGCCGCAGCCGCTGGTCAGCCAGCACCTGAAGATCCTCAAGTCCGCCGGAGTCGTCGCCGGGGAAAGGTCTGGTCGCGAAGTGCTCTACCGACTGGCCGACCATCACCTGGCGCACATCGCCATTGACGCGGTGGCGCACGCCGGTGAGGACCGTTGAGCGCCCCCGGGGTGCGCTCCACCCGGCAGCGGGCAGCGATCGCGGCACTGTTGGAGACCGTCGAGGATTTCCGGTCGGCCCAGGAACTGCACGACGCGCTGCGTGAGCGCGGCGAGAACATCGGGCTGACCACCGTCTACCGCACATTGCAGGCGATGGCCACGGCCGGACAGGTCGACACGCTGCGTTCGGACACCGGCGAATCGGTGTACCGGCGATGCTCGGATCACCACCACCACCATCTGGTGTGCCGGGGCTGCGGGGCCACCGTCGAGGTGGGCGACCGCGAAGTCGAGGAGTGGGCGGCGCGCATCGCCGCCGAGCACGACTACTCCGACGTCGGCCACACCATCGAGATCTTCGGCACCTGCCCCGCCTGCCGGAACTGAGCCCGGCCCGCCATCAGGCGGTCAGTGCGTCCCGGATGTCGACGCCCTTGGCCAGCACCATCAGAACCAGGGTGCGCAGCGCGCCATCGCTCAGCCCCGATCCGGGGAAGTTGTACCGCAGAATCACGTCCGCGGACGCGTCCCTACCGACCAGGGACACGGTGCCCAGCTGACTGAGGTCGGCCTGTTCGGCGGCACGGGTGCGCAGGTGCTCGGTCAACGGCAGATCCCACGCCAGGATCGCGGTGAGCGACACCAGCTCCAGGTCCTCGGAGATCGGCACGACCCGCAACGACGCCAGCATTCCGTCGTGCCGGACGGTCAGCGCACCGTCGGGTTCGGCGTCGACCGCCAGCACCTCGGCGAGTGCCGCGGCGAGCCGGTCGGCCAGCGTGGGCATCAGGCCGTTCCGAACCGGCGCTGCCGCGAGGCGTACTGCTCGCAGGCCTCCCACAGATCGCGGCGGTCGTAGTCCGGCCACAGCTTCTCCTGGAAGATGTATTCGGCGTAGGCCGCCTGCCACAGCATGAAGTTGGACGACCGCTGCTCGCCGGAGGTGCGGATCAGCAGGTCGACGTCGGGCATGTCCGGCCGGTGCAGGTGCCGCGCAATGGTGGCCTCGTTGATCCGGCTCGGGTTCAGCTTGCCCGCCACGGCCTCCTCGGCGATGGCCTTGGCGGCTTCGGCGATCTCGGTGCGCCCGCCGTAGTTGACGCAGTAATTGATCGTGATGACGTCGTTGTCGACCGTCATGGCCTCGGCGATCTCGAATTCCTTGATCACGCTGCGCCACATCTTCGGACGAGAGCCCACCCAGCGCATCCGCACGCCCATCGCGTTGAGGTTCTCCCGCCGCCGGCGCACCACCTCGCGGTTGAACCCCATCAGGAAGCGCACCTCCTCTGGGGAGCGCCTCCAGTTCTCGGTGGAGAACGCATACACCGTCAGCCACTTGATACCGAGTTCGATGGCGCCGCAGGTGATGTCGATGAGCACCGCCTCGCCCATCTTGTGCCCCTCGGTGCGGCCCAGCCCGCGCTGGGTCGCCCAGCGGCCGTTGCCGTCCATCACGACCGCGACGTGGTTCGGCAGCGCCTCGGCGGGAATCTGCGGCGCCACGGCCTTGGACGTGTGCTGCGGGGGGCGGCACGGCCCCCCGCCGGGCGGCGACGGCAACTGCGGGAAGACCACCGGCCAGGTGGACTTGTCCGGGAACACCGGATAATCCGCAGGCGCCGCGGGCAGCTGCGGGAAGTCCGCCTTCCGATTTGCCCGGTTCAACACCATGCGCCTTATCCTGCCCGACCGTGCCGGCGCCGCCCGCGGCGACCATACGGCCGCCGCGACGGCTTACCGACCATGCCGACGATCAGGAACGGGCACTCAGATCGACCGCGACGAAGTCCAGCCGCCACAGCGACTGGAACAGCTTGCGGCCGAACTTCTCCAGGTCCGCGGCGCTGCCGCGCGATGGGCCGCCGGCCTGCGCCAGGTCCGCGGCGATCTGACGAATGCTGCGACGGCCGTCGATGCTCTGAACGAACGGCAGCTGAGCCGGGTTCAGCGGCATACGCCAGCCCGAACGGAAGATCTCGTCGTTGTTCAAGCCACACTTCCAGCGGAACAGCGGCACGTAGTCGAGGCTCTCCGGCGTGGAGAAGTCGATCTTGTAGCTGCTCTTGGGCCGATCGGGCCGAGTGGCGATGAAGAAGTGCCGCGCGTTGAGGGTGTGGATGCGCTCCATGACCGACCAGATCTTCTCCTCCGGCAAGGCATTCACCTTGTCGTAGAAGCCGGCCGATGGCACCACCACATCGTGCGCGTAGTACGGCGCCTTGAGCAGCCAGTCCTGGAAGTCCAGGCCGGCCGACTTGGCCAGTTCGATGCACCCGTCGACGTCGTAGCTCTTCGCCCGACCGTGCAAGAACGTGTCCACCAGGCCCGCATCCGCGAACAGGTCACCGGCGATCTTGATGTACGGCTGCACCGGGTGCTCCGGCGACAGCACGCGGATGGCCTGGCGGACGGTCTGAATCGACTCGTCGTTCTGCTCCAACCCGAGGTCCCGGAAGACCGACTCCAGGATTTCGATACCGATGCGGCCGTAGCGCGCGTAGAGCATGATGCCGGCGACGCCGTCGGGCCGCAGCCGCTCGGCGATCGCCTTCATGCCCACCTCGGGGTCGGCCATGTGGTGCAGCACGCCCGTCGAGATCGCCAGGTCGAAGTCCCGGTCGAGCGTGGAAAGCTCCTCAATGGGCAGCTGGTGCAGCTCCAGGTTCCACAGACCGTGCTTGTCCTTGAGGTACTGCTGGTGCCCCAACGACGATGCACTGATGTCGACGGCCACAACCTTGGCCTGCGGGTTGTTGTAGGCGAAGACCGCCGCCTGGTTGGTACCGCAGCCCGCGATCAGGATGTCGAGGTCGGGACGGTATTCCCGATCCGGCCACAGCACCCGGGAGGCGTGGCTGGGGTCGAACCACTCCCAGTTTGTGGTCGTCCAGGCCTGCAGGTCATGGATGGGCGGCGGGTAGGTCCACCGCTCGTACTGCCGGGAGACGACGTCTGCACGTGGATTCTCGGTCACTTCTTTGTGGCTCCTTGTCGAATTAACCCCCCGCCGGATCGGATCAGACTTTAGCGGGGGCCTGTTGGGCCGGCGCGTCCGGAGGCGACTCCAAACGGAGTGTCCGACGCACCGGAACGAGTCAGTGGGGCAGGGTCAGCCGGCCCGCCCGGGCTCACCGGGCTGGCCGGGCTGACCCGGGGTTCCACCAGGTCCGGGCGCACCGCCCAGGCCACCGGCACCGCCCTCACCGGGCTGGCCGCCGGATCCCGAAGCGCCACCGGCGCCACCGGCCCCACCGGCACCGCCGTTACCGCCGTCGCCGCCGCGGCCACCCTGGCCGCCCTTACCGCCCTGGCCGCCGGCACCGCCCTTGCCGCCTTGACCGCCCTTGCCGCCCTGGCCGCCCAGGCCACCGGCACCGGGGGCCCCGTCGGCTCCGGGAGCGCCGTCCGCCCCGGGAGCGCCGTCGGCGCCGTCCGCCCCGTCAGCGCCGGGGCCGTTCACCGGCAGCGGTGCCGTGATCCCGGTGGCCGGGCCGGGCTCGGCGGCCCGCGCGCAGGAAGCCACGGCCGGCATCATTCCCACGACGAGTAGCGCTCCGGCCGCCGCACCGAAACCGGCTCCGTATCCCGGCATCGTTCTGTGCGCCCAGCGCCCCCACCCGGTGTCGTGAAACATTCGGCCTGCCTTCCTGGTTGAAACATGCGGATCGTGAAGTCGCATCAGCCTACCGCCGACCACCGTGCAGTCCACCGAAACGGACAGATTTCGGGTTCGGGGACCCCGAGGGGTCAGCTGCCGGCAGCCCGGGCCTGCGCATCCGCGTCGTCGGCGCCGCGCTGCGCCGGCTGCTGGGGGACCCGCTCCACCAAGGGCAAGGTCCGCAGGCGCCGTTCCAGGTGCCACTGCAGGTGCGCAGCCACCAATCCGCTGGCGTGGCTGCGATGCGCCGTCGTGGACAGCTCAGCGGCTTCCCAGTCACCGTCGTGCAACGCCGACATCAGATCCAGCACACCCATCGGCGGGGTGGTCGCCCCCGCCGGGCGGCAGTGCGCGCAGACGCTGCCACCGGCCGCGACGTGGAATGCCCGATGCGGGCCGGGGGTGGCACACCGGGCGCACTCGGTCAGCGCCGGCGCCCACCCCGCCACCGACATGGCCCGCAGCAGGTAGGCGTCCAGCACCAGCTCGCGGGGGCGGCGGCCGTCGGCCACCGCGCGCAGCGCACCGACGGTGAGCCGGTGCAGTGCCGTCGCCGGGGCCCGCTCGGCACCGGCCAGGCGTTCCGCGGTCTCCAAAATCACGCAGGCGCAGGTGTAGCGGCCGTAGTCGCTGACGATGTCGGTGGCGAACGCGTCGACCGACACCACCTGGGTGACGATGTCGAGGTTGCGGCCGGGATGCAGCTGCACATCGATGTGGGCGAACGGTTCCAGCCGGGCCCCGAACTTGCTGCGGGTACGGCGCACTCCTTTGGCCACCGCGCGGACCAGCCCGTGGTCGCGGGTGAGCAAAGTGACGATCCGGTCGGCCTCGCCGAGCTTGTGCTGGCGCAGCACCACCGCCCGGTCCCGGTACAGCCGCATCGGACCAGTTTCGCATCGGATGCGGGCGTTTCGAGGACCCCCACCGGCGTGGCACGCCGATACTCTCGTCACCGATGAGCCACCCGTCCGCGACCTCTGCAACCCGCTTCCCCACCCTCACCGAGCAGCTCTACCAGCTGGCCAGCGGCGAGGCCACCTCGGTGGACCTGGTGCGCCGGTCGCTGCACGCCATCGACGCCAGTCAGTCCACCCTGAACGCCTTCCGGGTGGTCTTCACCGAGTCGGCACTGGTCAGCGCCGCCGAAGCCGACCGGCGCCGAGCGGCCGGGCACCGCGCGCCGCTGCTGGGCGTCCCGATCGCAGTCAAAGACGACACCGACATCGCGGGCGTGGCGACCTCGTTCGGCGCCTCCGGATACGTCGAACCGGCCGGCCACGACTCCGAGGTGGTACGCCGGCTGCGGGCCGCCGGCGCGGTGATCGTCGGCAAGACCAACACCTGCGAATTGGGCCAGTGGCCGTTCACCAGCGGCCCCGGTTTCGGCCACACCCGCAATCCCTGGTCGCGCCGGCACACCCCCGGCGGATCCTCGGGTGGCAGTGCCGCCGCGGTGGCCGCCGGTCTGGTGACCGCGGCCATCGGATCCGACGGCGCCGGCAGTGTGCGTATTCCTGCGGCCTGGACGCATCTGGTCGGCATCAAGCCACAGCGCGGCCGCATCTCGACATGGCCGCTGCCGGAGGCCTTCAACGGGCTCACCGTCAACGGGGTGCTGGCCCGCACCGTCGAAGACGCTGCGCTGGTGCTCGACGCGGTCTCCGGCAACGCTGACGGCGACCTGCACAAACCGCCACCGATGACGGTCTCGGACTACGTGCGGACCGCACCGGGGCAGCTGCGTATCGCGCTGTCGACCCGCTTCCCCTACACGGGGTTCGGGGCCCGGCTGCACCCGGAGATCCGGGCCGCCCTGGAGCGCACGGCCGAACAACTGCGGTTGCTCGGGCACACCGTGATCCCGGGAAACCCCGATTACGGGCTGCGGCTGTCATGGAATTTCCTGTCCCGATCCACCGCCGGCGTACTGACCGCGGCGAACGCCCTGGGCAACGGGGTCAACCTCGACCCGCGGACGTTGGCCAACATGCGCACCGGCCGGCTGTTGTCGCAGGCCGTGCTGCGCAAGGCCCGCGCCCACGAGGCCAAGGATCACCGGCGGGTGGGCTCGATCTTCCGCATCGTCGACGTGGTGCTGGCGCCCACCACCGCTCAGCCGCCGCCGCTGGTCAACACCTTCGACGACCTCAACAGCTGGGAGACCGACCGCGCGATGATCGCAGCCTGCCCGGTGACCTGGCCGTGGAACCTCTTGGGCTGGCCGTCGATCAATGTCCCCGCCGGGTTCACCTCCGACGGACTCCCGATCGGGGTGCAGTTGATGGGGCCGGCCAACAGCGACGGCCTGTTGGTGTCGCTGGCGGCCGAATTGGAAGGCGTCAGCGGGTGGGCGGCGCGCCAGCCCACGCCGTGGTGGCGCACCGAGCCCGGTCAAGGCTCGTGATCCGCGCCTACCGGCCCCAGCTGCGACTTCAGCGCGCCGCACGCAGTTCGGTTAAGCTAGGCCAGTCTTCGAGTTAAGTCTTCAAATCCCCGTAAAGATGCACTGGTGAAAGGCGTCCGTAAAATGGCCTCTCTGTCGTTGACCAGGATCTCTGTCGCAGCCGGCAGTCTGGCTTTGGCGTTCTGCGCCGGGTCCGGAATCGCGTCCGCCAGCCCCGACCTCGGCCCGATCCTCAACACCACCTGCACCTATTCGCAGGTGCACGCGGCGCTGGTCGCGGAGAACCCCGCCGCGGCAGCGGAGTTCGATGCCAACCCCAACGGGCAGGGCATGCTGCAGATGTTCCTGAACGCTCCGCCCGCCAAGCGCCAGCAGCTGGCCAACATGGTTCAGGGTATGCCCGAGGCACAGCAGTACGTGGGCACGATCGTCCAGGTCGCCAACAGCTGCAACAACTACTGAGCCTGCTCAAGCGGTGGGTCCGCGCAGTAAGGTTCTGATCACCGCCGGCGAGCTCATCGCGCTCCTGCGTGCCGGTGAACCGGTGACCGTCCTCGACGTCCGCTGGAGCCTGGAGGCACCCGACGGGCATCCGGCGTATCTGGGCGGCCACCTGCCGGGCGCGGTCTACGTCTCGCTCGAGGACGAGCTGTCCGACCGCACCGTGTCCGACCGGGGCCGGCACCCGCTGCCGACCGGCCGTGATCTGGAAGCCGCCGCCCGCCGGTGGGGGGTGCGGCGCCACGTCCCGGTGGTGGTCTACGACGACTGGAACCGGGCCGGTTCGGGGCGATTGTGGTGGTTGCTGACCACCTCGGGGGTAGCCGACGTGCGCATCCTCGACGGCGGGCTGGCGGCATGGACGAAGGCCGGTGGCGAGTTGCACACCGGCGAGGTCTGCCCCGAGCCGGGCAACGTCACCCTGCTGCCGGAGGATCTGTATGAGGGCCTGCGGCCCACGCTGACCGCCGACGAGGCCGGCGACGGTGCCCGGACCGGTTCGCTGGCGCTGCTCGACGCCCGCGCCCCCGAACGCTTTCGCGCCGAGGTGGAGCCCGTCGACGCCGCCGCCGGTCACATCCCCGGCGCGAAAAACCTGCCGTTCACCGCGCTGCTGACCGCCGACGGAACCCTGCTCCCCGACGAGGAGATCATCGGACTGCTGGCCGAGCGCGGCATCGGCGACGACGCCACGGTGGGGACCTACTGCGGTTCGGGGATCAGTGCCACGGTGGTCGTCGCGGCATTGGCCACCGTCGGCCGCTCGGCAGCGATGTTCCCGGGATCGTGGTCACAGTGGAGCTCGGATGCGTCCCGGCCGGTGGCCCGCGGCGAGCACTGAGGCCGCCTCAGCCGAGGTGGAAATCCGCCGGATCGGGGCTGGCGAACATCTTCTTCAGCGTCGCGCGGTCAAACGGCCACAGATCGATCGCGCCGCTGCCGGTCAGGTACCAGGAGTTGCACCCGGTGTTCCACACCGTCGGGACCATCGCGGCCGCGACGGCGTCGTTGAACCGGGTGGTGGCCTGCTCGGTGACCTCCACCGTGGTCAGCTCACCGGTCCGGAACTTGGTCAACCACTGCGCGATGTAGCCGGCGGTGAGCTCCGAGGTGTACTGCAGTGAGATCGACCCGGTGGGCGAATTGGGCCCCAACACCGTGAACAGGTTGGGGAAACCGGGGATGGCGGTCATCCGGTAGGCGCGCGGGCCCTTGGCCCAGGCATCGTCGATGCTGATCCGGTCGCGGCCGCACAGACCCATCGGTCGCATGTAGTTGTGGGCGTGAAAGCCGGTCGCCAGCACGATGACGTCGGTGTCGCGGCGGGTACCGTCAGCGGTGCGGATGCCGGTCGGGTTGACTTCGGTGATGGTCTCGGTGACCACGTCGACATTGCCGGCCCGGATGGCCCGGTAGTAGCTTCCCGACACCACCTGGCGTTTGCACAGCGGCTCGTAGTCCGGACGAAGCTTGGCCCGCAGCGCCTTGTCGCGCACCTGAATCCGCAGGCACGCCCGGGCGTAGGCCTGCACGGCCCGGCGGCGCCACGTCGGGCGGGTGGTGACATCGGTCAGCAGCCCGGAGCCGCCGAACGTCAGCAGCCGGTGCAGCGCCCGGTGCAACGCCGGGAACCGCCGCAGCACCGCGGCGACGCCGGGCAGCTGCCGCAGCGACGTGGGCGCCCACAGAATCCACTGCGCCGACCGCACGTAGTGGTCGATCGACGCGGCCCGCGGCGCCAGCGCGGAGACCACCTGCACTCCGGTGGATCCGGTGCCGATCACCGCGATCCGCTTGCCTTCGGTGTCCAGGTCGTCGTCCCAGCGGGCGGTGTGGACCACCGGTCCGGCGAAATCGGCGAGTCCGGGGATCTCCGGGACAAACGGGTGGTGCAGGACGCCGGTCGCACAGATCAGGAAATCGGCGTCCAGCTCCTCCCCGGCGGCAGTGGTGACGATCCAGTGCCGACGCTCGTCCCAGCGCGCCTCGCTCACCTCGGTGTCCAGCCGGATCAGCGGCGCCAGCCCCAGCCGGTCGACGACGTCGCGGTGGTAGCGCTGGATGGCCGCGCCGGTCGCCCAGGCGTGCTGCCAGTCGGGTTTGGGGGCGAACCCGAACTGGTAGATCTGCGACGGCACGTCGCATCGCAGGCCCGGATAGCGGTTCCAGTACCAGACCCCGCCGACGTCGGAGCCCTTCTCGAGCACGGTGACGTCGGTGAAGCCCTGTTCACGCAGGACGTGCGCGGTGGTGATCCCGGCGATGCCCGCCCCGACGACCAGGACGCGGGGCTCGCGCTCGGTCACGTGGCGGCTCCCCCGGCACCGCTAGTCGCGCAGCGCTGCCACCGCGTCGACCAACAACTGCCGCGCCCGGTCGGCGTCGACCATCGCCGGGGCCTGGCCGCGGACCGCCTGCGGGTTGGCCGTGACCTGCACCAGTGCCTTGCCCAGGTAGGCGGTGAAGGTGTAGGACTCGCGGGACTGCTGGCCGTCCTTGCCGGTGATCTCGATCTCGGAGTGCGATCCCACCGTCTTGGCGTTCTCGATCTCCGGGGCGTCGACCTCGTCGAGGTAGCCGGTGAGCTTGCCGGCGTTGAACGAGACGTGGCTGCACTTCTCGGCGTCGGTGTCGTCGTAGGGCAGGTCCTGGTCGGACTGCATGGCGATCGCGACCAGCTGGTTGCCGTCGCCGACGATCGACACCATCGACATCTTGCCCTGGATGCCCTTGGGCGGCCGGCCGGTGTTGGCGGCGTAGTCGGCGCAGTCGGCGGGGTCGAACGTCACGCCGGGAGGCATCTTCTGCGGGCCGAGAATCTTGGGGTCGATGTCGTTAGGACCCTTGGTCTGGGTCTTGAAGTCGGAGCCGAACGTCGACTGGACGTTGAACAGCTTGGTGGTATCGATCGGCTTCTGCGCGCCCCCGCAGCCGGCCAGTGCTTGCGCACACACCAGCAGGCCGACCGAGGACACGAGCAACGACTTGCGTACGGACATCCCTGGAATCTACCAATGCCGTTTCGGCGGGCGCGGGCGGTGGCATCCCCGGCCCGTCCGCCTAAAAACCGAGCCGTCCGAGCTGCTTGGGGTCGCGTTGCCAGTTCTTGGCCACCTTTACCCGCAGATCGAGAAATACCTTGGTGCCCAACAACTTCTCGATCTGCGTACGCGCGGCGGTGCCCACCTCGCGCAGCCGGGATCCACCCCGGCCGATCACGATGCCCTTCTGGCTGTTGCGTTCGACGTAGAGAACCGCATAGACCTCGATCAGGTCCTCGCGATCCTCCCGCGAGCGCACTTCCTCGATCACCACCGCCAGCGAATGCGGTAGTTCGTCGCGCACGCCCTCCAGGGCCGCCTCCCGGATGAACTCCGCCATCAGGGTCTCTTCGGGCTCGTCGGTCAGCTCGCCGTCCGGATAGAAGGCCGGACCGACGGGCAGCGCGGCTGCCAGCACGGAAATGAGCACGTCAACCTGCTCGCCGCTGACCGCCGACACCGGGACGATCTCGGCTTCGGGCGCCAGCTCGCCGACCGCGACCAGTTGTGCGGCGACCTTGTCGCGACTGGTTTTGTCGATCTTGGTGACCACCACCACCAGGGTGGTCTTGGGTGCGACGGCGCGGATCTGCTCGACGATCCAGCGGTCGCCGGGGCCGATCGGTTCGTCGGCCGGGATGCACAGGCAGATCACGTCGACCTGCGAGTAGGTGTCGCGGACCAGGTCGTTGAGCCGTTTGCCCAGCAGGGTCCGCGGCCGGTGCAGGCCGGGCGTGTCGACCAGGATGATCTGGAAGTCGTCGCGGTGCACGATGCCGCGAATGGTGTGCCGGGTGGTCTGCGGGCGGTTCGAGGTGATCGCCACCTTCGCGCCCACCAGGGCGTTGGTGAGCGTCGACTTGCCCGTGTTGGGCCGGCCGACCAGACACACGAAGCCCGAATGGAACCCGGAATCAGACTCGGTCACGAGCCGCCTTTCGCCGAACGTGTTCTCAGCACGAGAATTCGGGTGCATTGTCGCACTGAGTACACGTTCGGTGCGCACACGGCGGGCCGGTCACCGCTCAACTGCGGCCTCTTCACCGGCAGGCTGGACCTGACTGACCAGAACCGTGCTGATCCGCACCCGCCCGCGGGAGTCGCGACTGCCCTCGGCCCGCAGGCGCAGACCGTGCGAGATCACCTCGGCGCCGGGCAGCGGAACCCGCCCCAGCTCCAGGGCGAGCAGCCCGCCGACCGTGTCGACGTCGAGGCCGGGATCGAACTGGACGCCGTAGAGCTCCCCGACGTCTTCGATGGGCAACCGCGCCGAAACCCGGAACCTGTTGTCGCCCAACTCCTCCACCGGGGCGACTTCACCCTGGTCGTACTCGTCGGCGATCTCGCCGACGATCTCCTCCAAGACGTCCTCGATGGTGACCAGTCCGGCGATCGCGCCGTATTCGTCGACCAGCAGCGCCATGTGATAGCGGCTGCGCTGCATGTCTTCCAGCAGCGCATTGAGCGGCTTGGAGTCGGGCATGAAGACCGCCGGGCGCATCACCTGCGCCACCGTGGTGTCGCGCCCCCCGTTGGTGGAGTAATAGGTTTGTTGGACAAGGTCTTTCAGGTAGACCACACCGAGAATGTCGTCGACGTTCTCGCCGATCACCGGAATGCGGGAATGTCCGCTGCGCACCGCCAGCGCGGTGGCCTGACCAGCGGTTTTGTCGTGCTCGATCCACACCATCTCGGTGCGCGGCACCATCACCTCGCGGGCCGGCGTGTCGGCGAGTTCGAAGACCGACTGGATCATCCGCCGCTCGTCGGCCGCCACCACCCCGCGCTGCTGTGCCATGTCGACCACTTCGCGCAGCTCGATCTCAGAGGCGAACGGCCCATTGCGGAACCCGCGCCCGGGCGTCAGGGCGTTGCCGAGCACCACCAGCAGGCGGCTGATGGGGGCGAGCAACACCGACAGGACCTGCAGGGGAAGCGCGGCGGCCAGCGCGATCGAGTAGGCGTTCTGGCGGCCCAGGGTCCGCGGGCCCACCCCGATGACCACGAAGCTCACCACCACCATGATCGCCGCGGCGGCGAACAGTCCCCAGTCCAGTCCGAGCACGGCGCTGAGCAGGAACACCAAAAGCGCGGTGGCGGTGACCTCGCAGGTGATGCGCAACAACACCACGAGGTTGATGTAGCGCGGGCGCTCGGCCATCAGCTTGACCAGCCAGACGGCACCGGGCCGCTTCGCGCGCACCAGCTCCTCGACGCGCGCCTGGGAAACGGTGCTGACCGCGGCATCGATCGCCGCGAACAGACTCCCCAGGCCGATCAGCGCGATCACGCCGAAAAGCAGCGGTG
This sequence comes from Mycolicibacter hiberniae, assembly GCF_010729485.1. Lineage (NCBI taxonomy): Bacteria > Bacillati > Actinomycetota > Actinomycetes > Mycobacteriales > Mycobacteriaceae > Mycobacterium > Mycobacterium hiberniae. The sequence goes on along the minus strand of NZ_AP022609.1, from coordinate 1,084,109 downwards.
TCTCGGTCACGGTTCGTCGAAGTACCGCGTCTTGTCGAGCAGGCGACGGTCCTTCTCGCTCTGGGTCTCGGCCCGATAGGCCTCCACCTGGTCGGCGACCCACTCTTCGAGCAGGCGGCGCTGCAGCGCGAACATCTCTTTTTCCTCGTCCGGCTCGGCGTGGTCGTAGCCCAGCAGATGCAGCACGCCGTGCACGGTGAGCAGGGCCAGTTCCTGGCCGAGCGAATGTCCGGTCGCCGCGGCCTGCTCGGCGGCGAACTCCGGGCACAGCGCGATGTCACCGAGCATCGACGGGCCGGGCTCGGGCGCATCCGGCCGGCCGCCGGGCTCCAGCTCGTCCATCGGGAAGCTCATGACGTCGGTGGGCCCGGGCAGGTCCATCCAGCGCATGTGCAGGTCGGCCATCGCGGCTTTGTCCAGCAGCACCATCGACAGTTCGGCACCGGGATTGACGTCCATCTTGGCCAGCACGAACTTGGCGACGCTGATCAACTCGACCTCGGAGACGTCCAGGCCGGACTCGTTGGAGACCTCGATGCTCATCGGCGTGACCTACCCGGTGCGCGCCGCTGCGCGCGGTTCATGGCCAGCCCCGGCTGGACCTGTTCGGATTCGTGGCGTGCGTAGGCGTCGACGATCTCCGACACCAGCCGGTGGCGCACTACGTCGACACTGGTGAGCTCGGCGACGTAGATGTCGTCGACGTCGTCGAGGATGTCCACCGCGGCCCGCAGCCCGGATCTCGCCCCGCCCGGCAGATCGATCTGGGTGATGTCGCCGGTGACGACGATCTTGGCCCCGAAACCCAGCCGGGTGAGGAACATCTTCATCTGTTCGGCGGTGGTGTTCTGCGCCTCGTCGAGGATGATGAACGCGTCGTTGAGGGTCCGGCCGCGCATGTAGGCCAGCGGCGCCACCTCGATGACACCCGAACTCATCAGCTTGGGTATGAGTTCGGGATCCATCATGTCGTGCAACGCGTCATAGAGCGGGCGCAGATACGGGTCGATCTTCTCGCTCAAGGTGCCCGGCAGGAATCCGAGCCGCTCGCCGGCTTCGACCGCCGGACGGGTCAGGATGATGCGGGTCACCTGCTTGCTCTGCAGCGCACTGACGGCCTTCGCCATCGCCAGGTAGGTCTTGCCGGTGCCGGCCGGGCCGATCCCGAAGACGATGGTGTGGGCGTCGATGGCGTCGACGTAGCGCTTCTGGTTGAGCGTCTTGGGCCGGATGGTCTTGCCGCGCCGCGACAGGATGTCGAGCGTGAGCACTTCGGCGGGCGACTCGTTGCCGGTGCCCACCAGCATGCCGACACTGTGCCGCACCGCTTCCGGGTTCAGGGCCTGGCCGCCGGCCACGATCGCCACCAGCTCCGAGAGCACCCGCTCCGCCAGGGCGACATCGGCCGGGGCTCCGGAGATGGTGACGGCGTTGCCGCGCACGTGCAGGTCGGCGGTCAGCAGTCGTTCGATGGCGCGCAGGTTCTCATCTGCAGAACCCAGCAGGCCCACGACCAGGTCGGATGGAATTTCGACGCTGCTGCGAACCTGCGAGGCCGGCCCGGCAGCGGGGGTATCGCGGGGCGTCACGGGTTGTCCGATGCCTGCTTTCTTGGTTTTCGCGGGTAGCCGCGGGTCACACGGCTGTTGCGATTCTACCGTCGGGCATCGCCGGCTCCCAGCGCTTCACCCCGCCAGGCGCGTTTCGCCGGCGGGCCGCGCGCCGCGGCGTGCCCGGCCGGGTCGGCAAGCGGCCCGGCTGGCGCTAGCCGGTCTCCCAGCGTGGGGTCAGCACCCCCAGCGCCCCCAGCGCGACGGCCGCCGCGGTCGAGGTGCGCAGCACGGTCGGCCCGAGCCGGGCGGCGACGGCGCCGGCGCCGGTCAGCGCCGCCAGCTCCGGCTCGGTGATTCCGCCCTCGGGTCCGACCACCAGGGCCAGTGCCGCGGCCTGGGACACCTCGGGCAGCCCGGCTCCGGCGGCGTCGTGCAACACCAGGACGGTGGTGCCGGCGGCCACCTGTTCGCCGACCCACGACACCAGCTCACCGGTGGTGAGTACGCCCTGGACCGGCGGGACGTGGGCGCGGCGGGATTGCCCGGCCGCCGCCCGGGCCACCGCCTGCCAGCGCCGCACCCCCTTGTCGGCGCGCGGGCCGTCCCAGCGGGCCACGCACCGCTGTGCCTGCCACGCCAGGAAGGCGTCGGCGCCGGCCTCAGTGGCCAGTTCGATCGCCAGTTCGGAGCGTTCGGACTTGGGCAGCGCCTGCACCACAGTGACCGGCGGCGCCGGCGGCGCGACCTGCCGGCGGTCGAGCACTCGAGCCCGCAACCCGCCGCGGTCGGCCTCCTCGACCTGGCAGTGCGCCAGCGCACCGGCGCCGTCGCCCAGTGTCAGCGCTTCCCCGGGCCGGATCCGGCGTACCGACGCGGCGTGAAAGCCGGCGTCGCCGTCGAGCGCCGCCAACGCCCCCACCTCGGGCAGCGCGTCGACATAGAACAGGCCGGCCACTCCGGGCTCAGCGGCCGGTGAAGGTTTCGCGCAGTCGGCTGAACAGCCCGCCGCTCTGCGGCGCGTGCGCCGAGCGGACTTCGGCGGTATCGCGGTCGCGGTGCTCTTTGAACTGGCGCAGCAGTTCGGTGTCGTGGTTGTCGAGGCGTTCGGGAACCACCACCTCGATGTGGGCGTGCAGGTCGCCGCGCACCCCGGTCCGGACCTGCGGCATACCGTGGCCGCGCAGCACGATGGTGGCGCCCGGCTGGGTGCCGGCCGGGATGGTGATTTCGGTGGCACCGTCGAGGATCGCCTCGACGGTGACCGTGGTGCCCAGCGCCGCATCGACCATCGGCACCCTGATGTGGCAGTGCAGATCGTCGCCGTCGCGGGTGAAGATGTCGTGGGGCTGCTCGTGCACCTCGACATAGAGGTCGCCGGCGGGGCCCCCGCCCGGACCGACCTCCCCTTGGGCGGCCAGCCGGACGCGCATCCCGTCGCCGACTCCGGCGGGGATCTTCACGCTGATCTCGCGGCGGGCCCGCACCCGGCCGTCGCCGCCGCACTGGTGGCACGGGTCGGGGATCACCTCGCCGACGCCGCGGCAGGTGGGGCACGGCCGCGAGGTCATGACCTGACCCAGCAGGGAGCGCTGCACGCTCTGCACCTCGCCGCGACCGTGGCAGGTGTCGCACGTCACCGGGCGCGAATCCCCGTTGGTGCCGCGGCCTTTGCAGCGGTCACACAGCACCGCGGTGTCGACGGTGACGCTCTTGGTCACCCCCGTCGCGCACTCGGTGAGATCCAGGCGCATGCGCAGCAACGAGTCCGAGCCCGGCCGGACCCGGCCGGTCGGGCCGCGGGAGGCCGCTCCCCCGCCGAAGAACGCCTCGAAGACGTCCCCGAGGCCGCCGAACCCACCGCCGAAGCCGCCGCCGAAACCGTTGCCGGCGCCGCTCTCCAGGGGGTCACCGCCGAGGTCGACGATGCGGCGCTTCTCCGGGTCGGACAGCACCTCGTAGGCCGCGGTGATCTCCTTGAACTTGGCCTGCGCCTCCTCGTCGGGGTTGACGTCGGGGTGGTAGGTGCGCGCCAGCTTGCGATAGGCGCGCTTGAGTTCGGTGTCACTGGCGTCCCTGTCGACGCCCAGCAATCCGTAATAGTCGCGTGCCACGCCTGACCCTTCCCAACGTCTGACAGCCGGAGGCTAGCGAGCCCCGAGCACTTCACCGATGTACTTAGCAACTGCCGCAACACTGGCGATGGTTCCCGGATAGTCCATCCGGGTGGGCCCCAGGACCCCCATACCGCCGTACACGGTGCCCTGTGACCCGTAAACGGTGGACACCACCGAGGCGCCGGCCATCTCCTGCGCTTCGGTCTCGTGTCCGATGCGTACCGTGACCTTACCGGCCTCCTGCTGCGCAGCCAGCAGCCGCAACACCACGACCTGCTCCTCGAGCACCTCCAGCACCGACCGCAGCGAGCTGCCGAAGTCGGCGGCACTGCGGGTCAGGTTGGCCGTACCGCCCAGCAGCAGCCGCTCCTCGCGGTGCTCGACCAGCGATTCCAGCAGCACCGTCGCCGAGCGCCCGACCGCGTTGGCCAGGCCGGGGGCCAGCCCGCTGCGGCCGTCCAGATGGCCGGCGAGGTCGGCGACCGCCGTGGACGCCGCCGAGATCCGCTTGCCCTCCAACGCCGCGCCGAGCATTTCCCGCAGCTGGCTGAGCTGGTGGTCGTCGATGGGGTCACCGAGTTCGACGATGCGCTGATCGACCCGGCCGGAGTCGGTGATGACCACCAGCAGCAGCCGCGCAGGGGTCAGCGCGACCACCTCCAGGTGCCGCACCGTCGACACCGACAGCGTGGGGTACTGCACGACGGCCACCTGACGGGTCAGCTGCGCCAGGGTGCGGACGGCGCGCCGCAGCACGTCGTCGAGGTCGACACCGGAGTCCAGGAACGACAGGATGGCCCGGCGTTCGGCCGACGACAGCGGTTTGACGTCGTCGAGACGGTCGACGAACTCCCGGTAGCCCTTCTCGGTGGGAATGCGTCCCGAGCTGGTGTGCGGTTGGGCGATGTAGCCTTCGGCTTCCAGCACCGCCATGTCGTTGCGCACCGTGGCCGGGGACACTCCCAGGTTGTGTCTTTCGACCAAGGCTTTCGAGCCGATCGGCTCCTTGGTGGCGACGAAGTCGGCGACGATGGCACGCAGTACCTCGAAGCGGCGCTCATCGGCCACGCCCATGGGTGCTCACCTCCAACCTTGAACGGTTACGGCCACCCTCGATTTTACGGTGAAGCCGCCGACAGCCGGTGCTCGATGCCGTCGACGACGCCGCGGCCGCGGTCCGGCACCGGGCGGGCCACGTGAACGAACTCTACGACGTCGGCCGCGGCCGCAGGTGAACAGGGAAAACACCGCGGCACGGCCGCTGGACCGGCTACCGCGCGGGTGGGGTAGCGACACCGCGCGAATCAGCCATGGTTAGCTCTGCTATTGCGCGCGTCACAACGACACGACGAATCCCGGGCTGACCAGGCCGGTGGGGGTTCTCGAGATGGAGGGTCTGCCAGAGCCATGTCCGATTTCCCGTATGCGGACCGCTTCACCGTCAACCGCACGCTGCCCGAGCAGGGCCGGCCGCGCGAGGAAGTGCTCGCGGAGTTGCGTGAGATGGCGCAGGCCGAGGACCCCACCTGGGAAACCGGCAAGGTGTCGGGAACGATGTATTGCGGCGACCATGAGCACTACGGCTTCCTGGACGAGGCATTCGGCCTGTTCGCCCACGTGAACGTGCTGCAGCGCGACATCTGCCCGTCGGCCACCAAGTTCGAGGGCGAGGTCATCGCGATGGCGCTCGATCTGATGCACGCCGACGCGGTCACCGACGGGGATCCGGCCGGGATGGTCACCACCGGCGGGACCGGCAGCATCATCCACGCGCTGCTGGCCTACCGCGAGCACGCCGCCAAGCACCGCGGCGTCACCCGGCCGAACTTCATCAAGCCCGAGACGGGCCACCCCGCCTTCGACAAGGGCTGCCACCTGTTCGGCATCGAACTGCGCAAGGCGCCCATCGACCCGCAGACCGCCCAGGCCGACATCGACTGGGTGGCGAACAACATCGACGAGAACACCATCGCGATCATGGGTTCGGCCTGCAACTACGGCTACGGAACCGTCGACCCGATCCCGGAACTGGGGCAGCTGGCGGCCGAGCGCGGCGTGGGCCTGCACGTCGACGCCTGCCTGGGCGGTTTCGTGCTGCCGTTCGCCAACGAGTTGGGCTACGACGTACCGCTTTTCGACTTCCGGGTTCCCGGTGTCACCAGCATCTCGGCGGACAACCACAAGTACGGCTACGCCCTGAAGGGCGCCTCGACCCTGCTGTTCCGCGACAAGTCCTACCGCAACGCGCAGTACTTCTTTCTGCCGGACTGGACCGGCGGAAAGTACATGTCGCCGGGTATCGAGGGTTCCCGCTCGGGCGGGCTGATCGCCGCCGCGTGGGCGTCCATGGTGCAGCTGGGCCGCGAGGGGTACCTCCGCTACGCCAAGGCGATCCTGGAGACCGCGTCGGCGATGCAGGACGCGGTGCGCAGCCATCCGGAACTGACGATCATCGGTTCGCCCACATTCTGCTTCAGCTTCCGCTCCGAGGAGTTCGACATCTACCACGTCGCGGACGCCATGAAGCCCAAGGGCTGGCGGTTCAACGGCCAGCAGTACCCCAACGCCATCCACATGGCCGTCACCCGCCCCCAGACCCAGCCCGGCGTGGTCGCGGCGTTCGCCGCCGACCTCGCGGAAGCCGTCGAATACGCCAAGGCACAGACCGCTGCCGGGCAGACGCCGGTCAGTGCGGCCGTCTACGGCGGAGTGCCCGGTGGGATGACCGCTGAGGCAGCGCAATTCATCGAGGGCTTCATGGAGCACATCCTCGACACCCAGCAGTCGTTGCCGCCCCTGTGACCGGTGGACAGGCCCGCGGTGCCCAGGAGTAGCGCCGTATGAACCGTGCTGAGCGTGTCGTGCTCGCCGTCGATCTCGGTACCGGCGGCCCCAAAGTGGGTTTCGTCTCGCTGGACGGCACCGTGCTGTGGTCGGACCATGTCGCGGTCGCGACCGAGTACGGCCCGAGCGGAGCAGCCACCCAGGATGCCGGTCTGTGGTGGGAGATCATCTGTGACGCCACCCGGCGTGGCCTTGCCGAAGGAGGCGTAAGCGGCGAGCGGGTCACCGGGGTGTCGATCACCGGGCAGTGGGCCAGCACCGTGCCCGTCGATGCCCAAGGGCGCCCGGTGGGGCCCTGCGTGATGTGGATGGACAGTCGCGGCGAGCCCTACAGCCGCAAGGCGTTCGGCGGCTGGCTGGCCGGTTACCGGCCACGTGTGGTGCTCAGCTGGCTGCGCCGCAACGGCGGGGTGCCGTCCCCTAACGGCGATGACCCGGTCGGGCACATGCTGCACCTGCAGCACGGCGACCCGGCGGTGTTCGCCAAAGCCCGCTGGCTGCTTGAGCCGGTGGACTACCTGAGCATGTGCTTCACCGGGCGGGCAGTCGCATCACCGGCGTCGATGACAGGCAGCTGGCTCACCGACAACCGAAATCCGGCAGTGCTGGACTACGACGACGTCCTGGTGCGGCTGGCCGGTGTCGACCGCGCGAAGCTGCCACCGCTGCTGCCCACTGGATCGATCATCGGCCCGGTGGCACCGGAGGTCGCCGCCGAGCTCGGCATTTCGCCTGCGGCGAAGGTGGTCACCGGCAGCACGGACATGCACAGCGCCGCCGTGGGATCCGGTGCGGTTCAGCCGGGCGAGTTGCACCTGACCATCTCCACCACCTCGTGGATCAGTTGCCCGATGCCGTCGAAGAAGACCGATGTGTTTCATCAACTGGCCACGGTTCCGGGCCTCGACCCGTCCTCCTACCTCTTGGTCGACATGCAGGACACCGCCGGGCGCGCATTGGAGTGGTTGCGCGACAACGTCTTCGACGGCCTGGACTACGACGGGATGACGGAGCTGGCGGCCGGCGCTCCGGTCGGCTCGAACGGGGTGATCTTCACCCCGTGGCTCAAGGGCGAACGCTCCCCCGTCGACGACCGTCGGGCCCGTGGCGGTTTCCACAACCTTTCGCTGGCCACCACCCGTGCCGATCTGGTGCGCGCGGTGCTCGAAGGGGTGGCCTACAACAGTCGGTGGCTGCTGCAGTACCTGAATCGGTTCGCACCCAACTCCGGGCCGATCCGGATCATCGGCGGAGGGGCGCGGTCGGACCTGTGGTGCCAGATCATGGCCGACGTGACGGGCCGCACCTACGAACGAGTCGCTGACCCGTTGAACGCCCAGCTCCGCGGCGCAGCGTTGTTCGCCGGGATCGGGTTGGGCGAACTGCATCGCGACGAGCTACGCCACCTGACTCCGCTCGACGGCGTGTTCGAACCCGAGGCCGGCAATCGCGAGGTCTACGACCGGATTTTCGCGGAGTTCCCCAAGCTCTACAAGGCGCAGAAGGGCATGTTCGGCCGCCTCAACTGATCCACCAGGCGGGTCCCGCTACCCCCGTTCGGCCGCCATGGCGTCGCGCAGGCTCTTGGGCCGCAGGTCGGTCCAGTTCTGTTCGACGTAGTCCAGGCAGGCCGCCCGGGCTGCGCCCTGCTCACCCCCGTAGACCACCTGCCACCCCGCGGGCACATCGGCGAAAACCGGCCACAGACTGTACTGCTGCTCGTCGTTGACCAGCACGTAGAAGCTGCCGCTCTCGTCGTCAAAGGGATTGGTGCTCATCGGATCTCCTCGATAGGGACGGGGGAACAGGCAGGCGCGACGGCCAGATGGGCGCCGAGCACCCGGTCGGAGAGCAGCCCCAGGCAGCTCAAATTCGGAAAACCGGGACCCTGGGTCAGGCCGGCCAGATTGGGCAGGAAGAGCTTGGGCGTGACGTCGCGCACAGCCAGGTCGTGCCCGATCGCCTCGGCCAGCCGGTCACCGGAAAGCGGCCCGCCCAGCCCCAATTCGAGCAGGTCCAGGGTGTCTTGGCCGAACAGCGACACGAACCACAGCGGGTCGGCGCCGCTGCCGTCGATGACCAGATCGAAACCGTGCACGGTCTCGAAGTTCTCTCCCCCGCGGTTGGTGCTCAGCGTCAGCCGGATCCGGCCGTCGCGGGCCACCGCGTGCGCCACCCGGCCCCGGAGGTGGCGGATGCGGTCGTCTGCCAGCAACGCCTCCTGCACCCGCGCGGAGAACACCCCGCGGTCGGTGCGCGCCAGCGCGTCCCGCCGCTCGGCCAGCGTCAGCGCAGTCCAGTCGATGGGATCGGAGAACAAGGTGTTCTCGAAGAAGCCCTCGCCCCGGGTGAACAGGGTCACCTGCGGGGAGATCACCGTGATCGTCGAGACACGATGGCGGAACAGCTCGTTGAGCATCGACGCGGCTGTCTCGCCGCCGCCGATCACCGCCACCCGCTCGGCGCTGATCCGGTCCGCCGCGGCCCGGTGCCAGAACTGGGCGATGGACAACACCAGCGGGTTGCCGGGCAGAATCGACCTCTCGGCCTGACCGGGCCCGGTGATCATCACCGCATCGGCGGCGACCTCGGCCTCGCGGGTGCGCAGCACCCAGCCGGCGCCCTGGACCCCGAGCCGCTCCACCTCGCCGGGGATGACCTTCAGGTGCACCGCATCGGCCACCCAGCGCAGGTACTGGCTCCACCGCAGGTGGGTGGGGGCCGGCCGGCCCCGGTCCACCCATTCGGCGAACTGCCCGGTGGCGATCAGATAGGTCTGCCAGCCGTATCGGGTCATCCGCTCGTCGAGTTCGGCGTTGCGCCCCGCCACCAGTGCCGAGCGGTACGGGAAGCCGACGTCCTTCTCCGGGCTGGTGCCCAGCCGGTGCGCGCCGTCAGTCCAGCCGCCGGAGGCACGCCAGTTGGCGGCGACTTCGGTGCGCTCGACGGCGATCACCTCCGGTGCGGCGACTCCCATGTCCCGCAGGACCGCGGCCTTGGCGGCCACCGCGACGGCTTTGGCCCCCGCACCTACCACCGCTAGTGTGCTCATCGCAGTTCCTCCACCAGTTCGGCGAGACTGTCGGCGAACAGCCCTTGCAGTTGTGTGATCTCGGCGGCGTCGAGGATATCGGGCAGCGTGCGCCACTGGGTCATCAGCGCCTCCCCGGCCCCCAGATCGGCCACCGCGGCGAAGATACTCAGCTCGTGCCGCACGGCCTGGCCGGGTTCGGGAACCGACGGCAGGCCGGCGATCAGATCCGGCGCCACCGCCGGCCCGCCGCCGGCGTAATCGACGCGACCCAGATAGTTCAACAACAGCTGCGGCCCCGGGTAGGCCGCCAGCCGCTCAGCCGTGTCGGCCCGCAGGTAGGCCAGCAGCCCGTAATCGATTCCCCCGCCCGGGATGTCGGCCAGGGCGCACGCCACGCCAGCCGGGTCGGGCTGGGCGATCCGCAGCGGATAGATCGCCGACAGCAGACCGGCGATGTCGCTGGTGTCCACCCCGGTCACCACGTCCTCGGCGCGCCCGTGGGTCTCCACGGCCAGCAGCGGCGGCGCACCGGCCTGCCCGCGGCGGGCCCGCCAGGCCCCGATCGCGCGCGCGGTCGCCGCCACCAGCAGGTTATGCATCGGAATCGGTGCGGCGGCCAGCAGCGCGGCGGTGATCGCCGGATCGGCCACGGTCACCGACACCGTGAGGTCACCGGCGCGATCGCGTCGCGGGTCGACCCGCCGGGCGCCCAGGTCCGGATCGTCGCCGGCCAGCTGGGCGGCCCAGTAGTCGACCGTGTCCAATGTCTGCGCGCGCTGCGCCAGCGCCGCCGCCCAGCGCCGGTAGCCGCTGCGCTCGGGCAACGGCTCCGCCCCGGCCAGTGCGGCGTGCAGTTCGCCGAGCACCACCTGCCACGACACCGGGTCCAGGGCCAGCACGTGTCCGGCCAGCACCAGCACGCCTGCCCCGTCGGGCGGGCGCAGCCACACCGCACCCAGCATGACGCCGGCCTCGGGGTCCAGGCGTTCCAACAGCCGGGCGCCGTGCTCGGTGACCACGGCCAGATCGGCGGCCTCGACGGCGATCTCGGTGAGGACGTCGGCGGGCTCGCCGGGGCACAGCGTCAGCTCGACCGGCTCGAGGCGGGCGTGCAACACCGGGTGCGCGGCGATGATCGCGGCCAATGCCGCCCGCAGCCGCTCGGGCTCGGTGCCCTCGGGCAGTCGGACCGCCTCGACCTGTCCCAGCCGGCGCGGGCTGCCGTACTGGTAGAGCCAACGGCCGGCCGGCAACAAAGGAATCGGCGCGTCCTCGGCGATGCCGCCGGGCTGGTCCGCCGCTGCTTGGGCTTCGGCCACCTCGTTGTCCACCGCGGCGGCCAGGTCGCGGATCGTGTGGCAGCTCAGCACGGTCCGAGGGCGCAGGGGCAGTCCGCGCCGGCGGGCCGCCCGCACCAACGACAGGGCGACGATGCTGTCCAAGCCCAGATCCCGCAGGTCAGCCTCGACACCTGCCGCATCCCCGGCGCTGCCGAACACCTCGGCGAGTACCTCCGCCAAAACCCGTTCGGTGTCGGTGGCCGCCTGCGCGGCGCCGCCGGTCCCGAAGCCGGCTTGGGCCAGCAGCTCCAGCAGCGTGTCGGTGTCCAGTTTGCCGTTGGCGGTCAACGGCATCGAATCCACGACGGTGATCCGGGCCGGAATCAGGTAGGCCGGCAGCCGGGCACCGATCTCGGTGCGGATCCGCGCGGAGTCGGCCTGTGCCCCGGTGACGAAACCGGCCAGCTGGGTTCCGGCCGGCCCCCGCACCGGCAGAACCGCCGCGGCGGTCACGCCGGTGGCCGCGGCCAGCGCCGCCTCGACTTCGGCGATCTCGACCCGGTAGCCGCGCACTTTGACCTGGTCGTCAGCGCGCCCGAGGTAGACCAGGCGGCCGTCGGGGCGGCGCCGGACCAGGTCGCCCGTGCGGTACATCCGGCTGCCGTTGCGGAAGGGGTCGGCCACATAGCGGCTCGCGGTCGCCCCGGCGCGGCCCAGATAGCCCCGGGTGACCTGCGCGCCGGCCAGGTACAGCTCGCCGGCCACGCCGTCCGGGACCTCTCGCAGCGCGGAGTCCAGCACGTGGGCGCTCATGCCCCGCACCGCTTCGCCGATCACCGGCACCTCGGTGTCGGCGACGTCGGCCACCACGGCTTCCACCGTGGTCTCGGTGGGCCCGTAGCAGTTGTGCACCGCCGTCGAGGGCGCCGCGCGCAGTCGCGCCCAGGTGTGCGGGGCGATCGCCTCGCCGCCGAGGGCCAGCACGGTGAGGCGGTGGTCGGATGCGTCGTCGAGCAGGCCGGCGTCGAACAGTTGGGTGAACATCGACGGCGACGTGTCGATCATGTCCAGCCGGTGGGTGCGGATGCCGTCGATGATCGCCTCGGCGTCACGCATCTGCTCAGCGGAGAACAGGTGCACGCTCTGGCCGCCCAGCAGGCCCACCAGCGGTTGCCAGCTCGCGTCGAAGCTCAGCGACCAGGCGTGCGCCACCCGCAGCGGCCGGCCCAGGCGCGCGACCGCGGGCGCATACATGCGCTGCTGGTGGTCGGCGAAGTAGGACGCCAGCGCGCGGTGGGTGCCGACCACACCCTTGGGCTCCCCGGTGGATCCGGAGGTGAAGATCACGTAGGCCGCCGAGTCGGGGTGGATCGCCGCCGGCACCGGGCGCTCCGCGACTCCCGGTGAACGCAGCTGCGCCAGCTCGTCGGCGGTCAGCACGATTCTCGGATCAGACTGCCGGAGGATCGATTCGATGCGCGCCGGGGGCAGGCTGATGTCCACCGGAACGTAGGCCGCCCCGGCCCGCAAGACCGCCAGGATCGCGATGACCGAGTCCAGCGAGCGGGGCAGCGCGATCGCCACCCGGTCCTCGGGGCCGATTCCGCGACCGGCCAGCGCGCGCGACAGCGCGCCGGATTCGGCCGCCAGTTCGGCGTAGGTCAGGCTGCGATCCTCGCCGGTGAGGGCGGTGTTGTCCGGGTGCGCGGCGGCCGCCGCGGCGAACAATGCGGGCACCGAGGACTGTTCCGCCGGCGCCGGATCGACCAGGCGGGACCGTTCGGCGGGCAGCAGCACATCCAGGTCGGCGACGCGGGACCGTGCCGGGTCGGCCAGCTGGCGCAGCACCTGCAGCAGGCGCTGGCCCAGGTCGGGGATCGACAGCTCCCCCAGCGCCTCGGGGACGGCCTCGAGCAGCACGGTCAGCCGCCCGTCGCGGGGCGGGTAGCTGACCAGGGTCAGCGGATAGTGGGTGAGGCTTTCCACGGTGACCGGGATGAAGCGCACCCCGTCGGGTGTGGTGACCCCGGCCGACGCCGAGCCGATCGGCGCGTTCTCGAACACCAGCAGCGTGTCGAACACCGCGTTGGCGCTGGCCCGCTGCACCGTCGACAGGCTCAGGTAACCGAGGTCGCGCATGGCGGCGGTATCGCGCTGCAGCGCTTGGCAGGTGGCGATCACCGGGGCGCGTGGCGGCGTCGAGACGGCCACCGGGACGGTGTTGATGAACAGGCCGACCATGGTCTCGACGCCGGTGAGTTGCTGGGGGCGGCCCGAGACCACCGATCCGAACGCCACGTCCGTCCGGTCGGTGAGCCGGCCGAGCACCACCGCCCAGGCGAACTGCAGCACCGTGTTCAGGGTCAGTCCGTGCCGCCGCGCCCACTCGGTCAGGCCGGCGGTGGCATCGTCGTCCAGGCTGACCTGATGGGTCTGCGGGGCGGCGCCGCCCACCGCGGCCCGCCCGCCGGCCAGCATGGTCGGGGCGCTCAGCGGGGCCAGGTACTCGCGCCAGCGCTGCGCCGCGGCGTCGGTGTCCTGGCCGGCCAGCCAGCCGATGTAATCGCGGTAGGGGCGCGGCGGTGGCAGCGGATCGGTGCCCCCGGCCCGGTAGATGGCCACCATTTCGTCGAAGAACACCGCCATCGACCACCCGTCGAGCAGCAGGTGGTGCACGGTGAGGATCAGCCGGTATTGGCCGGGGGCGGACCGGGCCAGCACAAAGCGCAGCAGCGGGCCGCGGGCCAGGTCGAAGTTGGCGGTCCGCTCGGCGCGGGCAATCTCTTCGAATTCACTTGGTGCAGAATCGATCTCGCGCCACGGCAGGACTACCTTCGCCGGTATGATCTGCACCGGGTGCGGCAGGTCGACATCCCAGAACGAGGCCCGCAGGTTGGCGTGCCGGGCGAGCATGGTCTGCGCGCTGCGGCGCAGCAGCGCGGCGTCGACGGGCCCGACGATGTCGATGACGAACTGCACGGTGTAGATGTCCAGCCCGTCGCCCGCGCCGCCGGTCCCGGCTCCGTCGTCGGTGGCCAGTTTGGCCAGCGAGAACAGTCCCTGCTGCAGCGGGGACAGTGCCAGCACGTCCTCGATGGCCGCCGCCGCGGGCGCGGTGGCGCGCTCTGCGGTCGACTCGGTCACGGCGAATCACCCCAGGCCGCAGTCAGATCGGCCAGCGCGTCGCCGCTCAGACCCGAGACGCTCATCGGCGCGAATGCCGTGTCGACGGGGTCGGCGGCGCCACCGGCGGCGGCCTGAGCGTCGATCGCGGCGGCCAGCGCGGCGAACGTCGGGTGCTCGAAGATCATCCGCGGGTCCACGTCCAGTCCCGCCGCACGGGCCCGGGCGGCCAGCTGCACCGAAAGGATGCTGTCGCCGCCGAGTTCGAAGAAGCCGTCGCTGCGCCCGATTGCGGTGACGCCGAGCAGCTCGACGCAGATACCGACCAGCGTCTTCTCGGTGGCGGTGACCGGTGGGTCCGATTCCCCGCGGGTGGCCACCGCCGGCTGCGGCAGGGCGGGTCGGTTCAGCTTGCCGGAGTCCGTGAGCGGCATGGCTTCGAGCACCGTCAGCGAGGACGGCACCATGTAGCCGGGCAGTGTCGCGGCCACCGCCGCGCGCACCGCGGCAATGAACTCCGCCGTGTCGGCCACCGGGCCGGCGGGCACCAGATAACCGGCCAGTGTGGTGACACCGCGCTGTTCCCAGGTGCGGGCGGCAGCCGCCGCCACCCCGGGCACGCCGCGCAGGGCGGCCTCCACCTCGGCCAGCTCCACCCGGAAGCCGCGCACCTTGACCTGGTGGTCGGTGCGGCCGACGAACTCGAGCACTCCGTCGGCGGTCCAGCGTGCGCGGTCCCCGCTGCGGTAGAGCCGATCGCCCGGCACCGCGGAGAAGGGATTGGCGACGAACCTTGTCGCGGTCAGCCCCGGCCGCTTCCAGTACCCGCGGACGATCTGCGGTCCCGCGTAGTAGACCTCGCCGACCACGCCGGGGGGCACCGGTTGCAGTGCGTCGTCGAGCACATAGGCCTGCGATCCCGGCGTGGGACGGCCCAGTTTCGGAGTGGGCGGCTCCAGTGCGCCGCGCACCGCCGCACCGGAGGTCTCGGTGGCGCCGAAGTTGTTGAGCAGCTGGGCATTGCCGTCGAGCGCCGTGCCGAGCCGGGCCAGCAGGTCTGCCGAGACGGGCTCGCCGCTGCATACCAGCCGCCGCAGGCCGCGCAGGGTGCCTGGTTGATGCGGCGGTCCCAGCTTCGGCTCTCCTTCGTCGAGCCTCGCTGAACCGCCGTCGGAATCGGCCAGCACCGAGATCAGGCTTGCCACCGCGGTCACCTGGGCAACCCGCTCGTCGACGATCAGCCGGGCCAGCGCTTCGGGATCACGGAACTGGTGGTCGTCGGCCAATATCAGGGTTGCCCCGGCGGCCAGCCCGGCCAGCATCTCCATGCCGCCCTCCAGGAACGTCATCGAGGACTGGGCCAGCCGGATGTCGTCGCCGGCCACCGGGTAGTGGGCGATCTGCCAGTTCAGCCGCGCACTCATCGAACGGTGGGTGCCCAGCACGCCTTTGGGCACGCCGGTTGAGCCGGAGGTGAACACCAGATACATCGGGTCGTCGGGATGCGGCACCGGAAGCGGCAGTCCGGCAAGGCCTTCGGCCAGCTCGTCCTGCACATGCGGATCGTCCACGCACAGCAGCGTCACGCCGTCGGGCGCCGGGATCGCAGCCCGGGTATCAGCGCTGACCAGAATCACCTTGGCTCCGCCGTCGGCGAAGACGTCGTCGATCATGAACTCGAGGCGCTGGGCGGGGTAGCTGGGGTCCAGGGGGAAGTAGCCGGCACCGGCCTTCATGATGCCGACCAGTGCGACGGGCAGATCCACGTCACGGCGCACCGACAGTCCCACCAGGGTGCCGGGCTGCACACCGGCGGCGATCAGCAACTCAGCGAGCCGGTCGGAGCGGTGATGAAGCTGCGGGTAGCTGAGTTCGGCTCCGGCACAGCGCACCGCGACACCGTCGAACCCGCGACTGGCGGCGAGCACGTCGGCGATGGTGCGCGGGTCGTCTGCGGGAACCTCGGCGCCGCGGCTGCGTTCCAGGATCTCGCGGCGTTGCTCGTCGTCGAGAAGGCTGATGTCGCGCAGCGTTGCCTGCGGGTCGGCCGCCATCGCCGCCAGGACCCGGCCCAGCCAGTCGGCCAGCCGCACCACCGTGGCGCGCTCGTAGAGATCGGTGCGGTAGATCAGATGGCCGTCATAGCCGTCGGCGGTGGTGAACAGGTTCACCGACAGGTCGGCGTGCGCGACGTCGAAAGTCGGCATGACGGTGCGGAAGACCAGATCGCCATCGGGACCGGTGGCCACGGTGTGGCTGACCTCGGCGGCTTCGCGGACGTGGACCACCACCTGGAACAGCGGGTTGCGCGACAGCGTCCGGACCGGGTTGAGCGCCTCCACCAGCCGATCGAACGGCAGGTCGGCATGCGCGTAGGCGCCCAGCGCGGCCTCCCGCGCGCGAGTCACCACCTCGCGCAGCGTCGGGTTGCCCGACAGCCGGTTTCGCAGCACCACGATGTTGACGAAGAACCCGACCAGGTTGTCCAGCGCGTTGTCGGTGCGCCCGGCCAGCGGCACGCCCAGCGGGATGTCGTCGCCACTGCCGGCCAGCTGCAGCAGGACCGCGACCGCGGCCTGCATCACCATGAATTCGGTGGCGCCCGTCTCGCGGGCCAGGGCCGCCAGCCCCGCGCGCACCTGCGGGGAGACGCTGAACGCCACGGAGTCCCCGGAGCCGCTGGCGGTGGCGGGACGGGGGAAGTCCGGCCGGGGCCCGGTGTCGTCGGCCAGGCCGGCCAGTTGCTCGATCCAGTAGCGGCGTTGCTCGTCGATCAGCCCGGACTCATCGCGCAGCAGTTCGCCCTGCCAGTGCGCGAAATCCGCGTACTGCAGGGCCGGCGGCTCCCAGTCCGGTGCAGCGCCGGCGGTCCGGGCCCGGTAGGCGATCAGCAGGTCGGTGAAGAGCACCTCGACCGACCAGTGGTCGGCGGCGATGTGGTGCACCACCAGCGACAGCACCCGTTCGTCGCCGGGCAGGTGCAGCAGCGCCGCCCGGATCGGCCAGTCCCGCTCCAGGACGAACGCGCCGCCGCGCTGCTCGTCCAGCCGGGCGCCGGTCCACGCCGCGACGGCATCGGGATCGGTGTGGGGGCAATGCATTTCGGTCACCGGAACCGGTGCGGCGGCATTGATGACCTGATACGGCAGGCCGTCGATCTCGCGGAACGTGGTGCGCAGGCTGTCGTGTCGGGCCACCACGTCCCCGAGCGCGGCGATCAGGGCAGCGGTGTCGCACGGGCCGGTGAGCCGGGCCGACAGCGGGATGTTGTCGGTGGCGGCGCTCGGGTCCAGCCGGTAGGCGAACCAGGTGCGCAGCTGCGCCGCCGACACCGGGACGTTGTCGGGCCGCGGCACGGCGACCAGCGCCGGACGCCGCGCGGCGGTCTGGCCGTCGTGGCCGGCCGGTGCCGCGTCGATCACGGCGGCCAGGCGGGCCACGGTACCGGCTTCGAAGATCTCCCGGATGCCGATCTCCACGTCACAGCGGGCGCGGATCGCCGCGACCAGTTTGGTGGCCAGCAGCGAGTGGCCGCCCAGGTCGAAGAACGAGTCGTCGGCGCCCACCTTGTCGCGAGAGAGCAACTCGGCGAACAGCTGCGCCACCAGGTATTCGGTGGCGGTCTGGGGTTCCCGGTACGGCGTGCTCTCGATCGGCTGCGGGTCCGGCAGGGCGGCGCGGTCGATCTTGCCGTGCGCGGTGATGGGGATGTCGTCGACCACCACGTAGGCCGCCGGCGCCATGTATTCCGGTAGTGCCGCGGCCACCCGCGCCCGGATCCGGGGTATCTCGACGGAGTCGGCCTGCGCGTCCGGTCCCGCCGGGGTCACGTAGGCGACCAGGCTGCGGCCCAGGCCGGGCAGGTCCGACACCACCACGACGCACTGGCCGACGCTGGGATCGACCGAGACGGCCGCCGCCACCTCGCCGAGTTCGATCCGGAAGCCGCGGACCTTGACCTGGTCGTCGGCGCGGCCGATGAATTCCAGGTCGCCGTCGCCGTTACGGCGCGCCAGGTCGCCGGTGCGGTAGAGCCGCTGCCCGGGGGTCCACGGGTCGGCCACGAAGCGCTCGGCGGTCAGGCCCGGACGATCGAAGTAGCCGCGGGCCACATGGGTTCCACCGATGTAGATCTCGCCGATCACCCCGACCGGAACCGGCTGCAGGGCGTCGTCGAGCAGCCACATGGTGGTGTTGATGTTGGGTTTGCCGATGGGCACCACCCGGTTGCCCTGCGGGCCCTCGACCTTGTGGCGGGAGGAGTTGACCACGGTTTCGGTGGGGCCGTAGAAGTTGTGCAGCAGCGCATCGAATGTGGCGTGGAACTTGTCGGCGAGTTCGCCGGGAAGCGGCTCGCCGCCGATCGGAATACGGCGCAGCGTGCGCCATTGGGTGACCCCGGGCAACGACAGGAACAAGCCCAGCAGGGACGGCACGAAGTGCATGGCGGTGACGCCTTCGCGCTGCAGCAGGTCGGTCAGGTAGCCGATGTCGCGCAGCCCGTCGGGGCGCGGGATAACCAGGCGGGCACCGTTTCCCAGGGTTCCGAACAGTTCACCGATCGATACGTCGAAGCTCGGTGAGGCGACCTGCAGCAGGACGTCGGTGTCGTCGATGCCGTACTCCTGACCGAACCAGAGCAGGTATTCGGTGATCGGGGCGTGGGATACCTCGACCCCCTTGGGCAGCCCGGTCGAACCGGAGGTGTAGATCAGGTAGGCCAGGTTCTCCGGACCCAGCGGGCGCACGCGGTCGGCGTCGGTGGGGTCGGTGTCGGGCCGCCCGGCCACCTCCTCGGCGCTCAGCGGTTCGGCCAGGACTATCGACGGCTTGGCGTCGCTGAGGATGAACTCGATGCGGTCGGCCGGATATTCGGGATCCACCGGAACGTAGGCGGCACCGGATTTGGCGATGCCCAGGGCGGTGACCACCAGGTCCACCGAGCGGCCGAACAGCACCGCGACCTTGTCCTCGGTGCCGACACCGGCCGCGATCAGATGATGCGCGACCCGGTTGGCGCGCGCGTTGATCTCGGCATAGCTGTACGTGCCGTGGTCGTCGACGACGGCGATGGCATGCGGGCTGGCGGCGGCGCGGTCGGCCACCAGCGAACCCAGCGTGGCCGGGGCGCCGGCGGACGGAACGAAATCCGGGCCGCGTGAAATCGCGTCCAGCCACGCCCGATCCTGGTCGCCGAGCATGTCCAGTTCGGCCACCGCCGTCTGCGGGCTCGCCACCGCGGCGGTCAACAGCTGCACCAGGTGGCGCAGCATCTGGTCGACCAGCGCCTCGTCGAGTACGTCCTGCAGGTACTCGGCTTCGATCAGTGCGCCGTCGGCGCCGGCCTCCACCATGATTCCCAGCGGCAGCTGCGCGACTTTGCCCCGGTAGTCCGCACGCGTGCAGGCAATCCCGTCGGGGGTGAAGCCGTCCCCATGGCTGGTGCGGAAACCGAAGCTGAGCCGGGTGAGCCGTTCCACTCCCCCGTGCCGGCGGTCCGGGTTGAGCTCCCGCACCACCCGGTCGAGATTGATGCCCTGGTGGGCGAACGCCCCGATTGCGGCGTCGCGGGTGCGGGTCACCAGGTCGGCGAAGCTGTCGGCGGCGCTGATGCGGGCACGCAGCACCACCGTGTTGCCGAAGTAGCCGATGACGCCCTCGGTGCCGGCGGCGCGGTTGAGCACCGGGGAGGCGATCAGGAAGTCATCGGTGGCGGTGTAGCGGTGGATGAGCGCCGACAGCGCCGCCGCAATCACCATGTAGGGGGTGGCTCCGGCGCTACGGCCCAGCTCGGCGATCCCGGCCATCAGCTCGGGGGGCAGTGCGCGGGTGCACAATCCGGCACGCAGGGTGCGGGGCACCGCCGAGCCGTGCGGGCCGGGCAGCTCCAGCGGGTCCGGCGGCTCGGCCAGCAGGCTGCGCCAGTACTGCAGGTCCGCACCGTGGTCGGAGCTCGCCGGTGCGACCGGTCCAGCCACCGGCGGTCGGGCGGCGTAGCCCGCCGGGTCGTCGTAGGCGGCGGTGAGGTCGGTGAAGAAGACCGCCCAGGAGTCGTCGTCCCAGGCGATGTGGTGCGCCACCAGCAGCAGGATGTGCTCTTCCGGGGCCACCCGGACCAGGGTGAGCCGAAGCGGCGCTTGGCTTTCCAGCCGGAACGGGGTGCCGAACTCACGCTGGGCCAGCACTTCGAGCCGTAGCGCGCGGGCCTGTTCGGCGAGATCGGACAGGTCGTGGGCGGCAAAGCCGGGTGTCACCTCGGCGAGCACCGCGCGCGGTTCGCCGGCGTCGTCGACGGCATAGACGGTGCGCAGCACCGGGTGGCGCTCGGCGACGGCGGCCAGCGCGGCCTCGAGCCGGGTGGGGTCCAGCGGGCCGGTGAGACGGTAGGAGACCGAGATGTTGGCCACCGCGCCGTCGGGGTCCAGCGCCTGCACGAACCACATCCGGCGCTGTCCGTCGCTCATCGTCGGCGGCCCGGGCACCCCGTCCGGGCCGGAAGCCGGCGCGGACTCCGGGGCGGGGGCGGCCAGCCCACGTTCGGCGAGCCGGCGCCGCAGCAGTTCCAGCCGCAGGTCCGCGGTCGTCGCCTGGTCGACGGCGTCAGTCATGGGTGAATACGGTCCTTTCGGTAGCCACGGCGGGCGCCGCGTCGTCGCGCAGCGCCGCCGTGAGCTGGGCTCCGGTCATCCCGGCCAGCAGTGGGCCGAGTGCCACCCGTCGACCGGTGGCCCGGCCCAGGCGTTTGCGCAGGTCCAGCGCAAGCAGTGAATCCAGGCCGAGGTCGACCAGCGCCCGGTGCATGTCGATGTCGTCCGGGCTTTCCACGCCGAGCACGCTCACCAGTTCCTCGGCCACCACCGCACCGATCGGGCGTTCGGTGCCGGGATCGGCCGGGGTGGGCATCAGTGTTGCCTCGAACGGGCAGGGCACGCCCTGACTGTCGAAAAAGACTGCGAGGCGGTCGAAGTCGGCGGCCAGGATCACCGGGTCGGCGGGCGTGGCCAGCAGTCCCGCGATGATCGCGGCCTCCGGTGCCATCGGGGTCAGGCCGGTCCTGGCGATCCGGTCCCGCTCCTGGCCGCTCACCACGGCCACGCTGCGCCACAGTCCCCACCGGATGGAGCTGGCACCCAGGCCCTGCGCGCGCAGCCGGCCCACCAGGGCGTCGGCCATCCGGTTGGCAGCCGCGTAGGGGCCGTGCCCCGATCCGCCCCACAGCGCCAGCACCGACGAGCAGACCAGCACCCGCGCGTCGGGGCGCAGCGGCCAGTGCCGCACCAGGTTGTCCAACCCGATCACCTTGGCGCCGAGGGCATCCCGTACGGACTGCTCGGTGACCTCCGACGTGGCGACGGCTTCGGCCGATGCCGTATGGACCAGCAGTCCGGCCGGCGCGGGCCGATACTGCGCGATCAGCGCCGCCACTGCGGCGTCGTCGGTGATGTCGCAACGGATCGCGGTGATGGTCGCGCCGGTGCGAGCGCGCAGCGACTCCAGCTGCGCCGCGGTGGCATCGCCGGCGCCGCTGCGGCTGAGCAGTACGATCTCGCGGGCGCCGTGGTCGGCGCAGTACGCCGCATAGGCCATTCCGATGGCGCCGGTACCGCCGCTGATCACCACGCGCTCCGCGACCGCGGGAAGCGTTGCCGGCGTCTCCGACTCGGTGAAGCGGCGCCGGGCGAGATCTCCGGCGCGCACCGCGACCTCGGTGTCGGGCAGCCACAGCGCGGCGGCGGCTGCCCGCAGATCGGCGGCGGTGGGCGCCGCCGGCAGATCCAGATGCGCGAAGGTGTGGTCGGGATAGTCGAATCCGGTGCTGCGGTGCAGCGCGGCCAGCGCTGCGCTGCCCGGGTGCGTCGGTGGATCACCGTCGAGGTGTTCGGCGCCGCGGGTCAGCAGCCACACCCGGCGGCAGTTCGGTCCCGGCCGCACCGCGCTCTGGCGCGCCGCGTCTGCGGCGAACCCGGCGGCGGCGCCGCCGATGTCGGCCGCATCGGCGAGCGGGGCCACCAGCAGCAGGAATTCGGCGTCGGCCGGGTTGCACAGTTCGGCGCCGACGCCGTCCAGCGCCGACACCACCCGGGCGGTCAGCTCCGGGGATCGCCCGGTGTAGTCGACGACCGCCACCGGGGTGGGCCGCCGCTGCGGCTCGGCGGCGGGCAGCCAGCGTTCGGCCATGACCACCGGGCCGCGACGGCGTGCCGAGGGCGTTTCGACACCAGCCCACAGTCGGGTGGTGTGCATCGGTGCGTGCGGAAAGTTCCGCAGCAGCGCAGGCGGTTCCGGCGGGGTGAAGTCCCGCCAGCGGTAACCGGGGTCGGCGATCGCCGCCGCGGCGATGTTTGCGGCCAGGGCCTCGCCGGCCGGCCGGTCGCGGTCGGTGCTGCCGAGCACCTGGGCCGCACCGACGGAGTCGCCGAGCGCCACCAGCAGGGTCGGGTGGGCCGACATCTCGATGAACGTCGTGACACCGCGCGCCACCGCGGCGGCGGCGGCCAGGTCGAATCGGACCTGGCGGCGCAGGTTGTCGAACCAGTACTGCCCGAACGTGGCGCCGGGCGGGATCGGGCCGCCGTACACCGATCCGATGAATTCCACGGGCGTGTTGTGGAACTGCGCGTCGGGAAGCTGCCCGGCCATGCGGCCGGCAAGCGGCTCCAGCGCGCTGGTGTGCGCGGGGTAGCGCACCGGCAGTTCGCGGGCGAACACCCCGCGCCCCGCGGCGACCTCCAGAATCCGCTGTACCGCCGGCCATTCGCCGGAGACGACCACCGATTCGGGTCCGTTGACCACCGACAGCTCCAGCCAGCCGGGAGTCGCCGCGATCATGTCGGCGGCAGCCGCGGCGTCCAGGGCGAGCATCGCCATGCCATAGCGGACCGGCGCGTCGGCGGCCAGCAGGTCGGTCAGCTGCGCCCGGGCGGCCACCACCGCCACCGCGGCGTCCAGCTCCACCACGTCGGCGGTGTAGGCCGCGGCGAGCTCCCCCAGGCTGTGTCCCACGGTGATGTCGGGCAGCACCCCGAAATGGCGCCAGGTGGCGGCCAGCGCCGCGGCATGGGTGAACTGGGCGGCCTGCACCACGACCGGATCTATACGGCGGTCCCAGCTTCGGCTCTCCTGCGTCGAGCCTCGCTGAACCACCGGGTCCATACGGCGGTCCCAGCTTCGGCTCTCCTGCGTCGAGCCTCGCTGAACCACCGGGTCAGAGTCATCGGTGCCCCGCAGGTAATTCAGCGGCGAGGCGTGACCGGCGCGCACGAAGGCGTCATGGCAGCGGTCCGCCTCGGCGCGGTAGGCCGCGACGCCGAGCAGTTCGGCTCCCATCCCGGGCCATTGGTTTCCCTGGCCGGGGAAGACGAAGGCGGTGCGGGCGGTCTCGGGCTGGTGCGACCGGGCCACCAGCGGGTGTTCCTCGCCGCGGTAGACGGCGTCGAGGCCGGCAATGAGCTCGGCTGCGTCGCGTGCCCGGACCACCGCCCGGTAGCGACGCACCGGCCGGGTGGCCCGCAGGGTCTGGGCGACGGCCGCGACCCCGACGGGGTGGGTGTTGAGCCAGCGCGCCAGCGCGCCGGCCTCGGCGGACACCAGGTCGCGGGCGTGCGCCGAAATCAGCACGGGGATCCGGCCGTCGGGCAGCGCGGTGGGGTGGCTGGTCAGCACGGCGCGGCCTCGCAGGCCTGGTCCACCCCGACGATCAGGTGCGCGTTGGTGCCGCTCATCCCGAACGCCGAGACCGAGCCGATGCGGCGGCCGTCGCGCGCAGGCCAGGCCGTGCTCGTCTCGGCGAGCGTGATGCCGCCGTCCCAGTCGACGCCGTCGTGGCGGCCCGCGCCGACGTGCAGGGTGGCCGGGATCGTCTGGTGCTCGGCGGCCAGCAACACCTTGGTCAACCCGAGCGCCCCGGCCGCGGCCTGGGTGTGGCCGATGTTGGATTTGACCGAGCCGAGCCGCGGGCCGGCGCCGGCCGCGCTCTGGGCGCCGTAGACGCTGATCAGCGAGCGCAGTTCGACGGGATCGCCGACCCGGGTTCCGGTGCCGTGGCCCTCGATCATCCCGACCTGATCCGGCTGCAGGCCGGCGTCGGCCAGGGTGTCGCGGAACAGCCGCTGCTGGGCCTGCTCGCTGGGGGTCAGCAGGCCGGTAGTGTGGCCGTCCTGGTTGAGCCGGCTGGCGAGGATCTCCCCGTAGATGTGCCGCCGGTCGCGCAGCGCAGCCGATTTCCGTTGCAGCACAAAGATGGCGGCGCCTTCGGCCCATACCGTGCCGGTGGCGTCCGCACAGTAGGGCCGGCAGCGTCCATCGTCGGACAGCGCGTGTTGTTTGGAGAACTCGACGAAAAATCCGGGCGAACCCATCACGCACACGCCACCGGCGAGCGCCATGTCGGCGTCTCCGGCCTGCAGCGCCCGCACGGCCAGGTGCAGCGCCGACAGCGCCGACGAGCATGAGGTGTCGACGGTGATGGCCGGGCCGGCCAGCCCGAGGGTGTAGGCGATGCGCCCGGAGATCACCGACAGCGCGGTGCCGGGCAGCAGGTGGCCGCTGTGCGCGCTGAACTGCGCCATGTCCGGGCCGTAGCCGGTGACCGAGGCTCCGAGGTAGACGCCGACATCGTGACCGTGCAGTTCGTCGGGATTGATGCCGGCGTCTTCGAGCGCACGCCAGGCCACCCGCAGCGCGACCCGTTGCTGCGGGTCCATCGCGACGGCCTCGCGGGGTGCGATTCCGAAGAACCCGGGATCGAATTCTGCGGCCCCGGAAAGGAATCCGCCCGAGTTGCAGATGGGTTTGAAGCCGTCGCGGTGCGATTCCTCGATGAGTTCGCGCACCGCCCAGCCCCGGTCCTCGGGGATGGTGCTCAGCGCCTCGCGACCCTCAGCCAGCAGTGACCAGTACTGTTCGGCGGTGTCGATGCCGCCGGGAGCCTCGACGCCGAGGCCGGTGATCACGACCGGGTCCTGGCGCCGATCAGTCATCGGCGATGATCCGCTTCGCCAGGGTCTCGATGTGCTCGTAGTGGTAGAAGTGGCCGCCGTCGTAAAGCGACACCGTGCAGGTGCCGGTGGTGTGCTGGGCCCAACGTTCCAGCAGATCGGGCCGGACCCGGTCGTCGGAGCGGCCCCCCAGCACGGCGATGTCGGCGCCGATGGTGGCTTCGGGCGGGCAGGCGTAGCGGTTGAATGCCAGGTAGTCCGCGCGGACCGGGGTCAACAGCAGGGTGAGGAACTCCTCGTCGGCCAGGATCCGCGGGTCGGTGCCACCCAGCTGGGCCAACTCGGCCCGCAGGTCGGCGTCGCCGGTGGGCACTTTGCGCAGCCCGGCCACCACGCCCGGTGCGGGCGCGGCCGAGGCCCACAATCGCTGGATCTCGATGCCGCGGTCCTCGGCGATCCGGGCGAATTCGAACGCGACGAGCGAGCCCATGCTGTGCCCGAACAGGCGCAGCGGCCCGAGCCGGTGCCAGGGCGCCGCGTCGAAGATGCTGCGGGCCAGCTCCGGCAGGGTTTCGGCGGCCGATTCCCGGAACCGGTCGGCGCGCGCCGGATACTGCATGACATAGGTGTCGGCACCGGCGGCCAGGGCAAGCGCCAGGGGGCGATAGTTCACCGCCGTGCCGCCGGCGTGCGGGAACACCAGGGTCGCGGGGCCGGGGCCGGGGAAGCGGCCCATCCAGGCCGGAACCTGCGTCGAGACGTCATCGACGGCCATCCGGTCCCCTCGCAAGTATTAGTAAAGGCTGCCCTAATTTTGCTGGCAAGGTTACCTCATCGGAGCCGGGCCGAGCACTCGGGCGGGGTCGGCCGACGCCACGGCGGACTCGCCCCTGTTCAGAGCTTTCCGCGGGCCGAGCTGCCCTAGGCGCCCAGGCGGCTTGCCACAAACGCCGCGGCCTGCGCCGGCATCCCCGACTGCTCGTAGGACAGATGAGCCGCGGAGTGCATCTCGTCGGTGGTGGGCAGCGCCAGGGCACCCGGGGTGCAGATCGGATCGCCGTCCGCACACAGATCGATCGCCTTGGCCCCGTACCAGTCGCTGAGCTGGTCGACCCGCCCGCCCAGATACCGGTCGGTCGGGTTCCCGAAGACCGCGACCGCGGCCACGTGTTCGGCCTCGTCCGCCGACAGGGTCGCCGCGTTGAAGCCGGCCACCGAGGCCCGCGCGATGGTGACCAGGTCGATGACCATGGCGCCTTGCGAGTAGCCCCCGAGCACCAGCTTGGTGGCCGGACAGGATCCGACCATCGCTGCGATGTGGGCATTGGCATCGCCGGCACCGGCGGACGCCGACGCCGGCCAATCGTCGGTGGCCGGGTAGTTGACCGCATAGACCCTGAGCGAGCGGCCGCCGGTCTGCGAGCGCAGCGCGTCGACGAACCGCTGCCCGACCCCGCCGACACCCGGGGGCTCACCGGTGCCTCGGGCGAAGGTCACCTCGACGTCCGGGCATTCGGCCGCGGCGGCAGGGGGCCCGGCGATCACGGGCAGCGCCCCCAGGACCATCGCCGCACCCCCGAGCCCGGCGACCCACCGGCGGGTGTTCATGACATCGATGCTGGCACATCGACACCCGGTCCACCAGACCTGCTTTCAGGACCGGTGTCCCCCGGCCAGCGCGTCGGACACCTCTGCCGGATCCAGCCGGGTCACTTCCAGGTAGATCTCGGCGACCGCTTCCAACCGGCCCGGATCGGTCTCGGCGGCGTGGAGGCGCTCGGCCAGCTTGGCCACCGTCCGGGTGGCGAAGACGTCGGCGACCACCGCGCGGGGGGCGTCGAGCCAGGTGCGGATCCGCGACACGGCGGCGGTGGCCAGCACCGAATCCCCGCCCAGGGCGAAGAAATCGTCGTCGGCTCCGACCCGGGTGGCGCCGAGCACCTCAGCGATGATCGCGGCCAGGGCGCGCTGCAGCGGACCGGCCGGCTCGCGGTAGCCGTCGCCGGCGGCCAGTGCCGCGGCCAGTTGCGCCGTCACCGCCCGCCGGTCGATCTTTCCCGAGACGGTGTAGGCGATCCCCGAGACCACCTGCACCAGCGGGGGAACCATGTGCTCGGGCAACGACTCGGCCAGTGCGGCCCGCACCCCTGCCTCGGTCAGGGTGGCGTCATCGGTGCGCACGGCGGCCGCCAGCACTTCGCGCCCACCGGGCTCGGGCAGCGCCACCACCACCGCTTCGGCGACCCCCGGCAGCCGCCGCAGTGCCGCTTCGACCTCGCCGAGCTCGATGCGATATCCGCTGATCTTGACCCGGTGATCGGCGCGGCCGACGAACTCCAATGTCCCGTCGGGCCGGTAACGGGCCAGATCACCGGTGCGATACCAGATTCGGCCGTCGTGGGCGACGAACTTCTCGGCGGTCAGATCGGGCCGGCCGCGATAGCCCGAGGCGAGACCGCGCCCGGCGATCCACAGTTCGCCGGCCACCCAGTCGGGTCGATCAGCCCCGTCGGGACCGACCACCCGGCAGGCCATGTTGGGCAGCGGCGTGCCGTAGGGCACCGACGCCCAGTTCGCCGGGGGCTCGCCGTCGACCTCGCAGACGGTGGCATGAATCGCGGTCTCGGTGGCCCCACCCAGCCCGGCGAAACGCACCCCGGGTGCCGCCGCGGCAAACCGCCGCGCCAGTTCGGGACGCACCCAGTCTCCACCGGTCAGCACTGCGCGCACCGAGGAGAGCTCGCCGCCGGCCGACACCAGCATCTCGCAGGCCCCCGGCATCAGGTTGAGCACGCTGACCCGGTGCTGTCCGACCAGCTGCGACCAGACCTCGGGGCTGCGCCGGTCGGCTTCGTCGACCATCACGGTGGCCCCGCCGGCGCGCAGCATCGCGAAAACATCGAGCACTGACATGTCGGCGTCCAGGGTCAGCAGCGCCAGGCTGCGGTCGTGGGGGCCGAATTCGAAACGCGTGCTGAGGGTTTCGATGGTGTTCATCGCGGCGTCGTGGGTGACCTCCACGCCCTTGGGCTCGCCGGTGGAGCCGGAGGTGAAGACCACGTAGGCCAGCTCGCCCGGGTCGGTGCGCACCGGATCCGCGGTGCCGGGATGCCCCAGCGCGTCGCGCACCGCCACCGCCGGGATCTCCAGCTGCGGCACCGTCTCGCCGACCACCAGGGCCAGTGCGGCGCCACCCAGCGCCAGGATGCGCTGCCGCCGCTCGGGCGGCTGATCGGCGGCGATCGGCAGGTACACCGCTCCGGCGGCCAGGATTCCCAGCAGCGCGGGGATCTGCTCGGCGCACTTGGGCCCCAGCAGTGCCACGGTGTCGCCGCGCCGCACCCCGCGCTCGCGCAACGCGGCGGCCACCGCCAGTGCCTGATCGCGAAGCCGGCCGTAGCGCAGTTCGGCCGAACCGTGCAGCACCGCGACTGCCTCGGGATTGCGCTGCGCCTGTCGGAAGAAACCGTCCTGCAGGGCTTCTCCGCTCGGTTCGGCGGTGCCCGCGTTGGCCTGCTCGCGCACCCGGGCCTGCTCGGCCGGCAATGCCGCCGGCGCCGGCTGCCCCCAGCCGTCGCCGCCGGCCAGCCGGGTCAGGTCGGCGACGTGGTGGGCGAACATGGCGTCGATCACGCCGGGCGCGAACATCTCCTCGCGCACGTCCCAGTTCACCAGGACGCCGCCGTCGAACTCGGTGACCTGGGCATCGAGCAGCACCTGCGGGCCCTGGGAGATGATCCAGACCGGGCCGCCGAACGCCGCGGTGACCTCATCGGAGAACAACTCCCCCAGGCCCAGGGCGCTGGTGAACACCACGGGCGCCAGCACCTGGGTGCCGCGGTGCCGACTCAGGTCACGCAGCACCGCCAGGCCCGGGTAGTCGGCGTGCGCGGCGGCGGTGCGCATGGCGTCCTGCACCGCGTGCGCCCGCTGGGCGCCGGTGCGAGCCTGGGTCAGATCCACGTCCAGCAGCAGCGACGAGGTGAAGTCGCCGACCAGCCGGTCCACGTCGGCGTGCAGCGGCTCGCGTCCGAACAGCGGCACGTTGAGCAGGAAACGCGCGGTGTCTGACCAGCTGGCCAGGGTGTGGGAGAAGGAGGCGGCCAGCGCCATGGCCGGGGTGACGCCGTGCGCGCGGGCCTGGCCGAACAGCGCGTCGCGGGTGGCGGGGTCCAGCCAGTGCCAGCGCCGGGTGCTGCGGCGCGGGTTCGCCGGGGTGCCTGCCGGCGGCGGCAGCTTGGGTGGGTCGGGCAGGTCCGGGATGCGCTGGGCCCACCACTGGCGGTGGTTGTCGTCGGGTTCGCGGTCGGCGAAGGCCTGGCGGTACTGCCGGTAGGTGTAGCCCAGCTCCGGCAACGCCTCGCCCCGGTAGGCCGCGGCCAGGTCGGCCATCAACGTGCGGTAGCTCATCGCGTCGGCGGCCTGCATGTCCAGATCCACGTGCAGGCGCGCCGTCCCGTCCGGCAGGAGCGAGACCGTCAGCTCGAAGACCGCGCCGTGCAGTTGCTGATGCGATTTCGCCGCGCGGGTCGCCTCCAGCCGCCGGGCCGCTTCGGCGGCGTCCAGCTCGCGCAGATCCTGCACGGCCACGGGCAGTTCGGCGCCGTCGGAGATGTGCTGGGTGCCGTCGGGCGAGAACTGCACGCGCAGCATCGGATGCCGGGCGGCCAGCGCCTGCGCGGCGGCGGCCAGCCGTTCGGGGTCGATGCCGGTGCCCGATTGGAATTCCACATACAGGTGCCCGGCAACTCCGCCGAGGGCCACGTCGTCGTCGCGGCCCACCCACATGGCGTGCTGCATGGGTGCCAGCGGAAACGGTGCGCCGTCGTCCTCGGCCGGTGCCGGCGCGGCGACGGCAACCGGTGCCCCGCGATCGCCCACCAGCGCCTGCCAGGCCGCGATGCGCGGGTCGGCGGCCAGCGTGGCGAAATCGACGTCGATGCCCTGCTTGCGCCAGCGGCCGGCCAGGCTCATCATCCGGATCGAGTCCAGCCCCTGTCCGACCAGGTCGGCGTCGGGGTCGAGGGCGCCGGCGTCGGCCCCGAGCAGCTCCGCGACCTGCGCGCGAATGTCGTCCGGCCCCACCGCGCCACCCTTCATTAGTAAAGGCTGCCCTAACTCGTTGGACGCTACCCTATCTAGGATCTCCGCTGACTCCACGAGGAGGGCGGTGCCCATGCCGGCCCTGCCGGGGGCCGCAGCGTCGACGACCAGGAGGGTCAGAGTGTTCGTACCGTTTCCGGCCGAGCGTGCCGCGGCCTACCGCGCGGCCGGGTACTGGCGCGGGCGACCGCTGGCGACGCTGCTCGACGATGCCGCCGCGCGCTGGCCGGATCGGCCGGCGGTCATCGACGCGGCCGGCACCCTGTCGTACGCGCAACTGGACGCCGCAGCAGAGCGCGCGGCAGCGGGTCTGCACCGGCTGGGCCTGCGCGCCGGTGACCGAGTGCTGCTGCAGTTGCCCAACAGTTCCACGTTCCCAGTCGCCCTGTTCGCGCTGCTGCGGATCGGCGCCGTGCCGGTGCTGTGCCTGCCCGGGCACCGCGCTGCCGAGATCGGGCATCTGGCGCAGGTCAGTGCCGCCCGGGCGCTGGTGATCCCGGCCGTGCACGCCGGATTCGACTACCCCGCCATGGCGCGCGGGCTGCTCGCCGAGCTTCCGGGTGTGCAGCACGTCGTCGTCGATGGCGACGTGGGCGGCCGCGGCGCTTCGTTCGTGGCCTGGAGTTCGGTGTGCGCGCAGGATGGCGCCGCACCCGCGCGACCGAATCCCGACCCGGCCACGCCGGCGGTGTTGCTGGTCTCCGGCGGGACCACCGGGCTGCCCAAGCTGATCCCCCGCACCCATGACGACTACGTCTACAACGCCACCGCCAGTGCCCAGTTGTGCGAGTTGCGCTCTGACGACGTGTATCTGGTGGCGTTGCCGGCGGCCCACAACTTCCCGTTGGCCTGCCCGGGTCTGCTGGGCGCCATGTCGGTGGGCGCCGCGACGGTCTTTTGCGCCGACCCCAGCCCCGAGGCGGCTTTCGCCACCATCGCCCGGCACCGGGTGACGGTCACCGCGCTGGTGCCGGCGCTGGCCAACCTGTGGGCGCAGGCCTGCGACTGGGAGCCGCAGAAGCCGACCACTCTGCGGCTGCTGCAGGTCGGCGGGGCCAAATTGGCGTCGCAGGACGCCGCGCAGATCCGGGACGTGCTGACTCCGGGACTCCAGCAGGTG
The DNA here is from genome assembly GCF_010729485.1 of Mycolicibacter hiberniae. NCBI lineage: Bacteria > Bacillati > Actinomycetota > Actinomycetes > Mycobacteriales > Mycobacteriaceae > Mycobacterium > Mycobacterium hiberniae. The sequence goes on along the minus strand of NZ_AP022609.1, from coordinate 1,053,001 downwards.
TTCGGGATGGCCGAGGGGCTGCTGTGCTACACCCGGCTCGGCGATTCCGCGCAGCTGCTCGACTGCACCCAGGGCCGGCCGCTGTGCCCCGATGACGAGCTGCGGATCCTCGACGAGGACGGCGCCGAAGTGCCGGTGGGCGCAGACGGGGAACTGCTGGTGCGCGGGCCGTACACGATCAACGGCTACTACAACGCGCCGGAGGCCAACGCGCGCTCGTTCAGCCCGGACGGCTTCTACCGCAGCGGGGACCGGGTTCGCCGGCTGGCGCACGGCTATCTGGAGGTGACCGGGCGGATCAAGGACGTCATCGTCCGTGGCGGCGAGAACATCGCCGCCGACGAGCTCGAGGCGCAGCTGCTGCGCCACCCCGCGGTCCGCTCGGCCGCCGCGGTGGGCCTGCCGGATGCCTATCTGGGCGAAAAGGTCTGCGCGGCGGTGGTTTCCGAGGACAGCTCGTTGACGGTGGTTGAGCTCAACCGCCATCTCGGCGAGTGCGGGGTGGCCACCCACATCCGGGTGGACCAGCTGGCGGTGCTGCCGGCGCTGCCGACCACCGCGGTGGGCAAGATCGACAAGAAAGAGCTGATCCGCCGGCTCGGCTGAACCGGCTTCGGCGATTCAGCCGCGTTGGATGACGTTGTCGAAGCCCGAGGTGGCGATGTCGGGATCCCCGGAGCGGTAGGTCACCCGATTGTTGAGACCCGATGCGGTGATGGTGGGCGACTCATCGACGGTGATGACGTTGCCGACTCCCGACACCGTCAGTCCCGCGCACCGGCCGGTGAGCGTCACGGTGTTGCTGACCCCGCTCACCGAGATGTAGCGACCGGCGCAGTCCAGTGTCTTGGTCTCCCCCGCCCCGGAGATGGCGAGCGGGGTGCCGGCCGGTGCGGGGACCGGCGACGGAACTTCCGCCGGTGGCACGGCCGGCAACGGCGCAGCCGCCAGCGGCTCGGGTGACGACGGCGCGGTGGTGGCACTGCTGCTGGGCATGGCGGGGGTTCCCGCGGTGGTGCCGCCCGGGTCGCGGGAGAGGAGGAACACCCCGAGCGCCGCGATCGCCACGAACAGCGCGCCCACCGCACCGAATCCGACGCCTCTGCGGCGGTTGCCCACGCCGGTTGCACCACCATGGGCCGGCGCCCACCCCCCGGCGCCGGCCGAGGCGACGGTCAGTTCCTTGGCGCGGGCGAGGTCGGCAAGTGGCCGCTCCAACTCCCGGATCCGGGCCTCGGGGTCATCGTCGGCGCTCACGCCTGTGATGATCGCACAGCTAACCGGCGAAAATCTGCCAACCGGCAGCTACGTGCTGCTGTCGCCAGAACTCGTCGAAACGCCCACCAGCCGCCCGTAATTGGCCGATGGTTCCGTCTTCGACGATGCGGCCGCCGTCGATGAACAGCACGCGGTCGGCGTGGGCGATGCTGGCCAGCCGGTGCGCGACGATCACCCGGGTGCGCGGGCGCAGTTCAGAGCTGAGCGCGGCGACGATGGCCGCCTCATTCTCGGTGTCCAGGGCACTGGTCGCCTCATCGACCAGCAGTACCGGCGCGGGCTTGAGCAGGGCGCGGGCAATGCTGACCCGTTGCCGCTCACCGCCGGACAACGCCGCTCCGGCCTCCCCCACGCGGGTGCCGGCGCCGTCGGGCAGCCGGGCCACCAGCTCATCGACGCGGGCGAGCCCGGTCGCCGTCTGGAACGCGGCCGGGTCGGCATCGGGGTCTCCCACCAGCACGTTGTCTTCGACCGTGCCGTCAAGAAGGTAGGGGTGCTGGAACACCATGCTGCTCAGGGCCCGCCGGGACGGCGCGTCCAGCTCGGCGGCGTCGACCCCGTCCAACAGGACCCGGCCACGGCTCGGTTCGTGCAGGCCGGCGATCAGGGACAAGATGGTGCTCTTGCCCGATCCCGACGGCCCGACGATGGCCGTGGTGGTGCCGGGCTCCAGCGCGAAGCTGACCCCGTCGAGCACCGGAGGGCCCGCCGGGTCGTAGCCGAAGGTGACGTTGTCGAACTCGATGCGGGGCGCGGGCGCGTCGCCGGGCACCCGACGGCAGCCGACCGCCACCTCCGGTGCGGTGAGCACCGCACGGATCCGGTCCAGGGAGGCCCGGGTGGACTCCAGCGCCGGCGCCAACTCGCTGATGACGGTGAACGGTTCGAGGTAGCGGGCCGCCACGACGATCAGGGCGATGGCCTGCGGGACGCTCAGCGTGCCGGTCACGGTCAGCGCGGTGGTGGTACCGGCGAGCAGGATGAGCGCGCCCTGACTGGCCAGGCTGAACAGCAGCTGGCCCGGGATCTGCATGAGCAGCAGCCGCATGGCCGCGCCGTGCTGGGCGTTGAGGGCCAGTCCGACGGTGCTGCGTTCGGGTTCGACGCGCCGGGCCGCGCGCAGGGCCTGCTGGGTGCGGGCGAATTCGATGATCCGTTCGGTGAGCGCGGTGTTGGCGTCGCCGGCGGCGGCGTCCGCGCGGGCGCTGAGCCGGTTGGACGCCCACAGCGCGCCCAGCAGCAGCGGTACCCCGCCCAGGGCGGCCAGCCCCAGCTGCCAGGAGACCCCGAACAGCGCCACGGCGATAGCCGGCGGCAGCAGGATCGCGCTGATCAGCGGCGTCGCCAGGTTGACCACCAGACTGACCAGTTCGGGGCCGGTGCTGGCGATCGCCTGGCGTGCCGTAGCCGTGTTGGCCTGGGTGAACCAGCCCAGGCGTACGCCAGGCAGGCGGTCGGCGACGTCATGTTGGGTGTGGTCGAGGACGGCGAAGCCCAGGTCGAAACCGATTCGGGCGCACCAGTAATCGACCAGCCAGCCCACGACGGTGGCCACCGTCAGCCAGCCCAGCCACAGCAGCGCTGCACCCGGGGTGTCGGAGAACAGCGCGCTCAGGAGAGGGACCAGTAAGACGGTGGCGGCCGCGCGCACCGCCACCGACACGGTGGTCAGCACGGCGTAGCCCAGTAGCCGGGGGCGGCGATCCTGCGGGATCAGCTGGATCAGGGTGCGGATCATCGGCTCGCCTCCGCAGCGACCGCGGCGCGACCGCTGTCCCAGAGCTGGCGATAACGTCCCCCCGCGGCCAGCAGCTCCTCGTGCCGGCCCTGCTCGGCGACGCCGCCGTGGTCGAGCACCACGATCTGGTCGGCGGCGGTGATCGTGTGCAGCCGGTGCGCGATGACCAGCACGGTGCGGTCCCGGGTCAACCGGTTCAACGCCTGCTGCACCAGGTATTCCGATTCGGGATCGGCGAACGCGGTGGCCTCGTCGAGGATCAACACCGGTGTGTCGGCAAGGATGGCTCGGGCGATGGTGAGTCGTTGCCGTTCCCCGCCCGAGAGGGCCGAAGCGGCACCGAGCACCGTGTCGTAGCCCTGCGGCAGCCGCAGGATCCGGTCATGGATCTGGGCGTCTACGGCGGCCGCGTGCACCTGCTCGTCGGTGGCCTCCGGTGCGGCCAAGGCGATATTGTCCCGCACGCTGCCGTGTACCAGCTGGGTCTCCTGCAGCACGAATCCCACCCGCCGATACAGTTCGTCGGCGGTCAGCGTCCGGATGTCCTGTCCATCAACCGATATCGAGCCGGAGTCGACGTCGTGGAACCGGGCGAGCAGCGCAGCCAGGGTGGATTTTCCCGATCCCGACGGCCCCACCAGCGCGGTCACCGTGCCCGGCCGCAGGGTCAGCGACACATCCCGGATCACCGGCACACCGGGGCGGTAGCCGAAGGTGACCGAATCGAAGCGCACCCCGGCGGGGGCGTCCGCCTGCCCCGGCGGCGCGTGCTCGACGGCGAGTTCGGGTTCGTCCAGGGCGATCTGCAGCCGCCGGGCGGCCAGCATTCCGCCCCGGATACCGCCGACACCCAACCCGATGCCCAGCAGCCGGGCGCCGAATGTGGTGCCCAGCAACAGGAAGGGCAGCAGATTCACCGGGTCCATCCGGCCGGCGACCACGAGCGGGGTGCCGGTCAGCAGGATCAGCCACAGGAACGTCGACGGCCGGGTGACCAGGTCCATCAGTGTCTTCTTGCCGACGAACGGCCGCTGCCAGGACACCAGGAAATCGATGTACTCGTCCAGGCGGCTGCGGAAGGTGGAGGCGGCGGCGCCGCCGAACACCCGGATCACCGGCTGGCCCTCCAGGTAGGTGCCGGCTTCGCCGTTCATCCGCTCGGCCCAGCGCTGCGCCTGGCTGATCTTGGGACCGGATTGGGTCATCATCACCGACATCAGCACCAGGTAGACCAGCACGGGCACGAACAGCACCAGCGCGACCCGCCAGTCCACCAGGAACAGGTAGACCAGTACCGCCACCGGTGCCACCACTGCGGCCACGGCGTCGGGAATGGCGTGGGTCACCAGGTAGTGCAGGGATAACGTGTCGTCGGCGACCAGCTGTTTGATCGCCCCGGATCCCCGGTCGGTGAACCAGCCCAGCGGCAGCCGGGAGAGCTTGCTCAGCAGCCGGGTGCGCAGGGAGCTGGCGAACCGGGCGTCGACCACATGCAGCCACAGCGTCAGGCCCGCGCCCAGCAGGGTGCCCAGCCCCAGCACCGTGAGCGCGGCGACCCCGACCGTCCACAGCCGGGACTCGTCGGCGCCGGCGACCAGCAACCGGGCCAGCTCCACCAGCAGCACAAACGGAGCCAACTGCAGCAGCGTGATCAGGGCCTGCAGAACACCGGAGACGATCAGTGGCACCCGCACCGCACCGAGCAGCCGGCCGGCGGCCTGGGCGCGCCACTGCCCCTTGCTCCCTTTCCCGTTGACTCTGCGCTCACCAGGGGCCTCACTCGCACTTTTGTCTGGTGGCGGCAGAGTCAACGCCGAGTCCGCGGTGTCCGCGGTGTCGCGCTGGGTGCCCATCGCGCGGCCGGCGGTCCAGTAGGCCTGGGCGTGGATCTCGGATTTGGGAAAGCCGAACTCGTCGCGCAGCCGGGTCCGCAGGGCCTTGAGCGTCGCGGCCTCGGGGGTGGCCCAGGCATACCAGTTCGACCAGTCCCGGGCCTCGATCGCCTCTGCCAGCGAGTGCGGGCCGCGCCGCGGCACCCAGTGCACCCGCAGCCGCGGGTGTTGCCGCAGCGGGATCAGGACGTCGTTGTCGTCGTGCTGTTCGAGATACAGCTCGATCGGAATGTCGGGGCCAACGGTGCCGATGATCGCGTTGATGCCCGGGATGGACGCCGAGTCGCCGAGCAGCAGGTAGCCGGCGGGTCCGGTGTCGGCGTCGGGCACCTCGAAGCGCGTCGAGCCCATCAGCGACATCGCCGTGAGGGTGGCCCCGGGTTCGGCGGTGCGCGCCCACCGGGTGGCCGGGCCGTCCGGTTCGTGCAGCACCATGTCGACCGCGAAGCGTCCGCTCTCGGCGTCGCCTTCGGCGATGGTGTAGGCGCGTTGAAACTCGGTGGCCGAACCGTCCGGGTCGGGGAACCAGAACCGCAGCCAGGCGCAGGGCTCGACGACGGCGTCGGTGAACAGGGTGGGCGAATGCATCCAGATCCGCAGGAAATGCGGGGCGATCCAGCTGGTCTCGAGCACCGTTACGGTGTGGTCGCGGGCGCCGAAACCCCGCAGAATCGCACCCTGTACGCCGCGCGCCATCACGGTCCTTTCGCCAACGGTGGCCCACCCCCGCGGAGCCGGGCGCAGCGCCCGCCGCCACTTCGAACCTAGGTTACCCTAGCCTCACTTTTGCGGACGGGTGCTCGGGGTAGGCTGACCGTTCGTTATGACTGACGCCGCCAACATTGTGCCCCGTGAACTCACGGACATCCCCGACGAGGTTCGCCGCGTTCCGGCACCGCCGATTCCGGTTCTGGCCGCCCCCTACTCCATCCGGGTAGCCGACCCCGACGCCGACGCCGAGATGGTCTCCGAGTGGATGAACCGGCCACATCTGGCGCAGACATGGGAGTCCGCCTGGCCACCGGAGCGCTGGCACGCCTACCTGAGCGCCCTCGTCGCCGGCAGCTTCACCCGCCCCTTGATCGTCAGCCGGCACGGACAAGACAGCGGCTACATCGAATTGTACCGAGCGTCAAAGGATTCCATCGCAAAATACTACTCCGCCCACCCCTACGATCTGGGCATGCACGGGGCGGTGGCCGACCTCGCAGCGGTCAATCGGGGATTCGCGGCGATCCTGTTGCCGCGGGTGATGAAAAGCGTGTTCGACCTCGAACCACAGTGCCGACGAATGATGTTCGAACCCGAGTACCGCAACACGGCCATGCGCCGGTTGGCCGAGTATGTCGGCGGCACCTTCCTCGGTGAACACGACATGGGCTATCGCCGGATGGCGCTCTACGCCGTACTGCGCTACCCCGACGACGACCCGCTCTCGAACAACTCGGCGTAGCCGTCGTAGTCGGGGCGCATTCCGGCCGCGACCAGTTCCCAGAGCACCTCATCGGTTCCGCCACCCACCCGGGCCAGCTTCATGTCGCGCCACCAGCGCCCGATCGGTGTCTCATCGACCAGGTAGCCCGACCCCCCGAAGATGTGCATGCATTCGGAGAACACCTCTTCGCCGAGGCGGGCCGCGGTGACTTTCATGGCCGCGGCGGCACGCAGATCGAGCTTTCCTTCGGCGGCAATGCCGTTGAGCGCGTGGCGAACCATGTCCACGCGGGCCTGCAGGTCAGCCACCCGCATCCGCAGCGCCTGATGTTCGAACAGGGTTGCACCGAACTGCCGGCGGCGCATCATCCGCGCATGGGTCAGACCGAGCACCAGCTGGCACGACGCCGCGACCTGCCCCGCGATCGACATGCGCTCATGCGCCAGGCCCCAGGAAATGGCGGCCAAACCGGTGCCCGGGCGGGCGATCAGGGCATCGGCGGGCACCCAGGTGTCGATATCGACCGCGGCGGTGTCCAGCGGCCCGGCCCCCACCTTGCGATAGGGCTCGTTGACGTGCACTTGGGAAATCGGGACCGCGATCACCAGGACATTGCCGTGCCGGCTGTTCTCGTCGTGGTCCACACCGCGAGCCACCACGATGATGTGGTCGGCGATCGGCGACAAAGACACGAACTTCTTGCGGCCGCGTACCTCGTAACCGTCACGGACGGAACGCACTTCGGTCTCGACGATCTGCAGGTCCGAACCGCCGGACTCCTCCGAGGCGCCGATACAGAGCACCGCCTGTCCGGCGATGGCCTGCGCGCAGATGTTCTGCAGATACTCCGATCGCCCGAATCGGCGCAGGATCGCGATGGCCGAGTCGTGCAGACTCACCCCGACCCCGATGCCGGCCGACCGCAGGTGGCCCAGTTTGAATGCCAGGGCCACCAGCTTGGAGACATCGGGATGCTGGCCGTTGCTCCACTTCTGCGCGAACACCCCGGTACGTCCCAAGTGCTCGATCAACGCGCGCGGAAAACGCTCGGTGGCTTCGGCTTGCGCCGTCCAGTCAACCACCCGCTGGTCGAACACCTCGTCCAGCAGAGCGCGGTAGCTGTCGACAGCAGCGGTCACTTCATCGCCTCCAGGTTCGCTTTGACGTCCAGGCGCCGCAGCTTCCCCGACGACGTCCGGGGTAGCGATCCCGGCGCCAGGAACACCACGTCGGCGGGCACCACCCCGCACTGCGATGCCACCCGGGAGATCAGGTCGGCACGCGCACCGGCTTCATCGCGGCCGCGGAACTCCGCGGCGATCACCAGTCCCGGGCGGATTCCGTCGGTACCGATCGCCACCACCGCACCCTCACGGACCCCACGCACTTCCGCCGCCACCCGCTCGATCTCGGTCGGGAACACGTTGCGCCCGGCGATCGAGATGATCTCCTTGGCCCGGCCGCAGACCACCAGACCCGCGTCGGTGAGGTAGCCGAGGTCCCCGGTGGGAAACCACTCACCCGGGGCCAGTGCGGCCTGGCCGAGGTAGCCCGACATCATCGACGTTCCGCGGATCTCGACCTCGCCGACGTCGCGCTGCGAAACTTCCTCGTGGTGCTGCGCCACCGGGCGGATCCGGACCTGCATCCCGGCGATCGGCTCTCCCAGCACCGCATGCCGGCGGGCATTCGCTGCACCCTCGCCGAGGGGGCCGGTCAGTTCGTCGTACTGCAGACCGGTGCCGGGCCGCGGCGCCGTCACCGCGCAGGTGGCCTCGGCCAGGCCATAGGACGGCATGAGCGCACCGGGGTCCAGGCCGAACTTGGCGAGTTCGGTGACGAATCGCTGCAGCCCTTCGCAGTCGACCGGTTCGCCGCCGTTGATGGCGACCCTCAGCCGGCCCAGATCCACCTCCGGGACGCGTCGGGCGTATTTACCGATCACGCTGTAGGCGAAGTTGGGGGCCGCGGTCATGGTGGCGCGGCTGTCATGCAGCCACGACAACCATCGAAACGGCGAGGCGGCGAACGCGGCGGTGGGCGCCAACCACTGTTCCGAGCCGGTCAGCGCCGCGCTGAGCAGGAAGGTCAGCCCCATGTCGTGATAGAGCGGCAGCCAACTGCAACCCACGTCGTTCGCCGGATCGACAGCGACGTGGCTGCTCAGCCCGGAGACATTGGCCAGCACGGCGGCCGGCGAGAGCTGGGCGGTACGCGGGGTACCGGTGGACCCGGCAGTGCCCTGCAACACCGCGGGGGTGTCGGCGTTCGCGGCGACCGGCGTGACGGTGCGGCCGGCTGCGGCAGCCACGGCGACGTCAGCCACCGCCAGAGGGACGGACTCGGCTGCCCGCAACAGGTCCAACACCTGGCCGTGGCTGAGCACCGTCCGGACACCGACACCCTGGAAGCGATCCAGTGTCGCGTGCGCCCACTGCCCCGGGTCGGCGCCGCGGACCGGCCCGGGCAGGATCGACACGCTGCGGCCGGCCAGCCACGCGCCCTGGATGGCGGCGACCAGGTCGGCGGTCGGTTCTCCGACCAGCCCGACCGCCCCGTCCTCGTCGCCGTCGAGGATCTGGGCCGCGATGCTCTCCGCGCGGGCGTGCACCTGCTGCCAGGGGTGCCGCTGCCATGTGCCGGCGTCGGTGTCGAAGACCACCAGGTCATGCGCCGACCCGGTCATCGCCCGGGTCAGGGCTTGCGCGAGCACACTCACGCGTCGGCGGGGGCTTTCGCCCGGATGGCGGCCTCGAGGTCCCCGACCGTGTCGCAGGTCAACAGGTCTTCCTCGGACAGGGCCACGCCAAGCCGGTCTTCGATGGCCACCATGCCGATCGCGAACGCCACCGAATCCAGGCCGACGTCGTCGACCAGCCGCGACTCCGGCGTCACCCGGTTGAGGTCGACGTTCAGGTCGTCACGCAGGATCTCGCGCAGCGCGACACCGATGGCATCAGAAGGCGACGAACTCATGCCGAGCGACGCTACACGATTGAGGTAAGTAAGGTTAGCCTTGCCCTACTTTGTGATAGATAACACACTTAGGGAAGCCTTGCCTAATCCTCAGGTGTCTGGTTACGTTGGCGCCGCAGTACCCACAGAACAAGCCTCGCCTCAGCTGAGGTGAAACTTAGGAGATAGCAATGCAACTCGCCTTTGCCGCCGCAGAACGCGGCACGGTACACACGGGGGGCCTCCTGGCCGCCGGTATCGCGCTCGCCGGCGCCGGCGTGATCGCGGTGAACCCGGTCGCACCGCTGGTGTCGGTCGGCCACCACCAACCCGCAGTCGAGCTCACCGCCACCACCGCGGAGAACCTCGACTACCTCACGGACCTGCTCTCGGGGCCGAACCCGCTTTTCTCGGCCATCGGGGAGCTCGGCAGCTACTACGGCGACGTCGCCCGCGACAGCCTGCAGGGCTCGTGGGACGGCATCGAGGGCATGTGGTCAGGCATCGGCCCGATCCGCGGACTGGAGAACACCCTCCCGGAGATCATCGAGTTCCTCAAGGTCGGTGACGTCACCCACGCCTGGAACCTGATCAACTGGGACCTGATCTTCGGCGCGCAGTACATCTTCCAGCCGCTGTTCAACCACGTGTCCGGAGGCGAAGAGGTCACCGGAATCCTCGGCATCGGCACCGATCTGAGCCAGGTCTGGACCAACGTGCAGGATCTGTTCAACGACTTCGACTTCTGGAAGAGCGCCGCCAAGTCGGTGTGGGAGCCCTTCCTCGGCTTCCAGTTCGCGCTGGCCGAGAACCTGACCATCAACCCGGGCAACCCGCCGCAGGACCCGTTCGACGCGCTGCTCAACGGCTACGTCGTGTGGGACGAGGACGGCGGCGTGCCGCGGGCGCCGTGGCAGGGCCTGCTCACCGAGAACGGCACCTTCGCCTACCTGTTCGACAAGCTGCCCGAGATGATCGGGAACGCGTTGACCTCGACCATTCCGGTGGCCGACGTCGACATCGACCCGGGTATCACCGTGGCGGACGCCAACCTGTTCGACCTGGACTGGTTGACCGGGCTGTTCAACTAGCCCGTCTGTTGTGCGACAGCCGTGCCCGGTCCGCTGCGGCCGGGCACGGCGCACAACATTGCCATTGACTAATGGCACCATTGTCGGTTGACTCAGTCCATGATCTTTGGCCGCTCGCCGAAACGCAGCCATGGGGCTTCGGCCGTCGTCACCGGCGCCGGCAGCGGCATCGGTGCCGCCTTCGCCCTCGAACTCGCCCGCCGCGGCAGCGCCGTGGTCTGCAGTGACATCGACGACGACAGCGCCCGGCGCACCGCCGAGGCCATCACAGCCGCCGGCGGCGAAGCGACCGCGGTGCACTGCGACGTCTCGGCGATCGACGAGGTCAGCGCCCTGGCCGATGCCGCACAGTCCTGGTTCGGCCATTCCCCCACCCTGGTGATCAACAACGCCGGCGTGGGCGCCGGCGGCCGCCAGATCGGCGACATGGCGCTCGACGACTGGACCTGGACGCTCAACGTCAACCTGTGGGGCCCGATTCACGGCTGCCATGTGTTCACCCCGATGCTGCGAGCGGCGGGTTCCGACCGGCCCCGCGGCATCATCAACGTCGCCTCGGCCGCATCCTTCGGCGCCGCGCCGGAGATGGCGGCCTACAACGTCAGCAAGGCCGGTGTGCTGTCCTTGTCGGAGACCCTGGCGGCCGAGTTGTCCGGCACCGGCATCGGCGTGACCGTGCTGTGCCCCACCTTCGTCAAGACCAACATCGTCGAATCCGGCCGGGTCACGGCGCAGTCCGGCGAGGCCGCCAACCTGCTGATGCGCTTCACCGGGATCTCGGCGGCGCGGGTCGCCCGCGACTGCCTCGACACCCACGACCGCGGCGGTCTGTACTGCATGCCGCAGCTGGACGCCAAGATCGGCTGGAACGTCAAACGTTTCGCCCCACAGACCTTCACCCGAAGCATCGGGTTGGCGTTTCGTGCCGGTGCGGCACTGCCGGGAAGGGCTGACTGAAGGAGAAGCACATGGCTCTCGACATGGACGTGATGCTCGCCAAGATCAAGGATCGGCAGTGGGCTCTGGCCGATATCGACTGGGACGCACCGGGAGCCGAGCTGATCCGCCCCGACATGGTGCCCAACCTCAAGAAGTTCATGGCTGACCTGTGCTGGATCGAGAACATCGGCGCCCGCGGGTTCGCCGCCCTGGCCCGCAAGGCCCCGACCGCCACGCTGGCCGAGATCTACCGGTACTTCCACGCCGAGGAGCAACGCCACGCCAACGCCGAACTGGCACTGATGAAGCGCTGGGGCATGCTCGAAGACGGCGAGATGCCCGAACCCAACGTCAACATCCGGTTGGCGATGCAATGGCTCGACGAGTACTCCGACGACCTGCCGCTGTCGGTTCTGGGCACCGTGATCCCGATGCTGGAAGTCGCCCTTGACGGCGCCCTGCTCAAATTCCTGCTCGACGAGGTCGACGACCCCGTCTGCCATCAGGTGTTCGAGAAGATCAACAACGACGAATCCCGGCATATCGCAGTCGATTTCGAGGTGCTGGACATGATCGGCCACGCCGATGCGCGTCGGCTGGCGATCGAGTTCGTCGGCACCATGGCCTCGCCGTCGCTGATCATCGGCGCGCTGATCTCGATCCCCCTGCTCAACCGGGTGCGCAACGAGGTGATCGGCATGGGATTGGACCCCCAGCGGCTCTACACCGCCTTGATGCGCTTCACGCAGCTCGGCGAGCGTGGCGAACACACCCGGCGGGTGCCGGCCTACCGGGTGGTCAAGCGCTACTCGAGCTGGATGGCCAACCCGGACAGTCCGTACCACCTGCTGGCCAACCCCGCGGTGTGGCTGTCCGGCTTCTACCCCAAGCGCCTGCTCAAGCCCATTCCCAGCTGGTTCAAAGAGCTCACCCACGAGCCGGCCGCCTGACATGGCGCCGGCACGCCTCTACCAGACCCTGATCGTGGGAGCCGGGTTCACCGGTATCGGCACGGCAATCAAGCTGGCCGAAGCCGGCCGCGCCGGCCCCGACGACATGGTCATCCTGGAACGCAGCGACCGCGTCGGCGGCACCTGGCGCGACACCCGCTATCCCGGTGCGGCGTGCGACATTCCGTCGCTGCTGTATTCCTTCTCCTTCGTCACCAACCCCGGCTGGTCACGGGCGTATCCGTCGGCCGCCGAGATCTGCGGGCACATCGAGGACATGGTCGACAGGTTCGACCTGCGCCGCCACATCCGGTTCGGCACCGAGGTCACCGGGCTGGAATTCGACTCCGACGCCGGGGTATGGACAGTCACCGCGGTGGCGGCCGGGCGCAAGCGAGCCGCCCAGTTTCGGGCCCGCACCGTGGTCCTGGCCTCCGGGCCGCTACCGGACTGCAGCTTCCCGGCCATTCGGGGCCTGGACAGCTACACCGGACACAAGATCCACAGTGCCCGCTGGGACCACGACTACGACTTCACCGGCAAGAGCGTCGCGGTCATCGGCACCGGCGCCAGCGCGGTGCAGATCGTGCCGGAGCTGGTCGAGCAAGCCGGATTCGTCAAGGTCTTTCAGCGCACGGCGGGCTGGGTGCTGCCCCGCCTGGACCTGGAGATGCCGCCGAAAGTCCAGGAACTGTTCGCCAAGGTCCCCGCCGCCCAACTGCTTGCCCGCCAGGCGCTGTTCTGGGGCCACGAAGCCAGCACCACCGCGCTGGTCTGGAACACCCCGCTCAGCAACCTGGTCGCGCAACTGGGCAAGGCCCACCTTCGCGCGACGGTCAAAGACCCCTGGCTGCGCCGCCAGCTCACGCCGGATTTCACGCCCGGCTGCAAACGCATGCTGGTCTCCAGCGACTACTACCCCGCGCTGCAGCGCGAGAACTGCAAACTCATCGACTGGCCGATCGCCACCATCAGCCCGGACGGCATCCGCACCAGCGACGGCGTGGAACACCGGCTGGACGCCATCGTGTTCGCAACGGGCTACGACGTGCACCTGACCGGCCCGCCGTTTCCGGTCACCGGGATGGGCGGCAGGTCGCTGTCGGCGGACTGGAGCGGGGGCGCTCAAGCCTTCAAAAGCATCCAGGCGCACGGTTACCCCAACCTGTTCTTCATGACCGGACCCAACTCGGGGCCGGGCCACAACTCTCTGCTGGTCTACGTCGAAGGCCAGATCGACTACGTGGTGCGGGCGATCGGCGCGATCCGCGCCAAGCGGCTGCGCTACCTCGACGTGCGCGACGACGTGCAGCGCCGCCACAACGAACAGATCCAGCAACGGCTGCGCAAGACCACCTGGATGTCGGGCTGCCGCAGCTGGTACCTGACCGAGGACGGCTTCAACGCGTCCATGTACCCCGGCTTCGCAACGCAGTATCTTCGGCAGATGCGTAGTTTCCGCATCGCCGACTACCACGCGGTGGCATGACCGCGGCGGATCGTCCCGGCCGGCCGGACACCATCGCCGCCGTGCTGGGGAACCTGCGCCGGGTGCCCCGCCGGGTCCGGCGCGAGTCCCGCGAGGTGATCGAGGCGGCGGTGACGCAGCTCTTCGAGATCGTGGTGCGCCACCCCGGCGGCAACGCGGCATCCCGGGAGTACCGAATCGACGACCTGGCCCGGCTGGCCGGAACCACCAGCCGCAACGTCCGGGTGTATCGGGACCGGGATCTGCTGCCGCCGCCGCGCCGGGTCGGCCGGATCGCGTTGTACAACGACACCCACCTGACCCGGCTGCGGCTGATCACCTCGATGCTCGACCGTGGCTACACCATCGCGCACGTCAAGGAGATGCTCGGCGCCTGGGAGCAGGGCAAGGACCTGGGCGACATCCTGGGGCTGGAAAGCGCGATCGTGGGCGCCTGGACCACCGAACGGCCCGAGACCATGTCACGCGAGGAGGCCGAGCGACGGATCGCCGACCCGCAGGCCCTGCGGCGCCTGGTGCAACTCGGGGTGATCCGTCTGGAAGGCGCCGAGGCCACCATCACCCGACCGAAGCTGATCGAGGCGTTCAACGAGGTCCGCGGCTACGGGATCGGCATCGACAAGCTGATCGACCTCTACGAGCAGAGCCTGCCGCACATCGACGCGATCAGCCAGATGCTGGTGCGGGCCGGCGCCGAACACGTCCTGACCCGGATTCAGCCCGGCGCACCCCTGCCGGCCGACACCGAGATCGCCGAGCTGATCGGCATGCTGGTGCGGTTTCGCACGCAGGCCGTCGCGTCAATCACCGCCACGCTCGCCTCATCGATCGAGTCGACGATCGAGTCGATGGTCAGCAGCCTGCTGGCCGAGTCGTTGCTGCGCTGAGCTGCCGGGGCGACCAGAAGCAGCTAGGCCAGCGCCAGGAACAGCTTCTCGAGCTCATCTTCGGTCAGCGGGGCTTTGCCGCCGGCGGACTCGCCGGCCAGGCATTCGCGAAGCCCACTGGCAACAATCTTGAAGCCCGCCCGGTCCAGCGCCCGGGAGACCGCCGCGAGCTGGGTGACCACGTCTTTACAGTCGCGGCCGCTCTCGATCATGGCGATCACCCCGGCGAGCTGGCCGTGCGCGCGGCGCAGCCGGTTCAACACCGACTTGACGCTGTCTTCGTCATCCAGCACGTGAGGTCCTCCACATCCGTCCGTAATACCCTACAGGGTATCGCACCGGAGGGTGTGCCGACGAGCTTCAGCCCTGGGCGATCAGGTACGGGGCCAACGTGGCGAGCTTCTCGCAGGTCTCCACGAACTCCCGCTCGGGCCGCGACTCGGCGATGACTCCGGCCCCGGCCCGCAGCCAGCAGCGCCCGTCCTGCTCGTAGGCCGCCCGCAGGGTCAACGCCGCATCCAGCCCGCCATCAGCCGAGAACATCACCACCGCACCCGAGTACAGACCCCGCGGGCACTCGTCGAGCCGAAGGATGGCGTCGATTCCGGCCGACTTGGGTATGCCCGACGCGGTGACCGCCGGGAACAACGCCTCCAGGGCGTCCATCCGGTCCCGGGACGCATCGAGGCGTCCGCGCACGGTAGAGCCCAGATGCTGCACGCTTCCGCGTTCGCGCACGGTCATGAAGTCGGCGACGAGAACGCTGCCGGGCTCGGCGATCTCGGTGATCTCCTCCACCGACGTGCGCACCGAGATCGCGTGCTCCACGATCTCCTTGGGATCGGATTCCAGCTCGGCCCGAACCGGCCCGTCGATCACGGGGTCGCCGGTGCGGGCACGCGTGCCGGCCAGCGGCTCGGTGACCACCGTGCCATCGCCACGGACTTCGGCCACCAACTCCGGGCTGAAGCCCAGCGCCCGAATGCCGCCCAGCCGCAACAAGAACGACCGCGCCGGAGTGTTGTGCCGCCGGCCCAACCGATAGGTGGAGCAGAAGTCCAGCGCGAACGGCACGTCGACACAGCGCGACAGGATCACCTTGCGGTAATCGCCGCCGCGGATCTCCTCGACGGCGGCCGCCACGCGATCGCGATACCCCGCGCCCCCAGTGTCCACCGCGATCGACGACGGCTCGGCCAGCCCGGGCACGCCCTCGGCCAGCAGCCGCTCCAGCGCCGTGACGGTGCGGTCGTCGTAGCCGAACAGCTCGACCTTCTCGGCGGTGACGACGATCCGGGTCTGCGGCCAGAACACCCGCGCCAGCGCAGTGCCCGGCGCCAGGCGCTCGCCCAGCCCGAAGCGGTAGGCCCCGAATTCAAAAGCGACCCAGCCGAACACCTCGGCGGCCTCCAGCAGCAACCGGTCCACCGCCTCGCCGAGCACCGCGGCCGGCCGGCCCCGCCAGTGCTCGCGCCGCACCACCCCGTCGCGGACCGTCCGCAGCTCGTCGCTGTCGAGCTCGATGGCCGCACGCACCCCGGCGGCCAGGGTCCAGCTGCCGCCCCGCTCGTAGATCAGGTACTCCTGACCGTCGCGTTCCGGCAACGCCGCGGCCAACGCGGCGGCGAGGTCGGCCGGCGCCACGCCGGGGGGCAACGGCACCGTCAATGCGGCTTCGGAGACTGCTTCGACACCGACCTCGGTCACAGTTAGTAAATGTAGCCTAACCTACCTGGCTGCGCGCCACGGCCCCTCGGACCGCCGCCACCGGCACAGCTATCCCAGCAGCGATCGCACCACGGCATCGGCCAGCAGTCGGCCGCGATCGGTCAGCACCAGCCGCTCACCGTCGCTGAGCACCAGCCCGTCGCCGATCGCGGTGGCGGCGCGTTCGCGCTCCTGCGCGTCGAGCAGCGCCAGCGCCAGCCCGTCGCGCATCCGCAGGCGCAACATCACGTCCTCGGTGTGCCGGTCGGCGTCGGAGAGCTCCTCGAAACCCGCCACCGGCAAGACGCCGTCCGCCAGCAGTTGCGCGTAGGCGTCGGGATGCTTGACGTTCCACCAGCGCAGCACGCCGTCGTAACTGTGCGCGCCGGGACCGGCGCCCCACCACCGGCCGCCGCCCCAGTAACCCAGGTTGTGCCGGCAGGCCGCGCCGGGCCGGCTCCAGTTGGACACCTCGTACCAGTCCATCCCGGCCGCCCGCAGGCGGCTGTCGACCAGTTCGTAGCGGTGCGCCAGCACATCGTCCTCGGGCGCGGGCAGCTCACCGCGCCGTACCCGGCGGGCCAGGGCGGTGCCCTGCTCCACGATCAGGCTGTAGGCCGAGACGTGATCCGCGCCGGCCTCCAGCGCGGCGTCCACCGACCGCAGCAGGTCGTCGTCGGTCTCTCCCGGCGTGCCGTAGATCAGGTCGATGTTGAGGTGCGCAAAGCCCGCAGCGCGTGCCTCGCGCGCGGCAGCCACCGGCCGGCCCGGCGAATGAATCCGGTCCAGGGTGGCCAGCACATGCGGAGACACCGACTGCATCCCCAGCGACACCCGGGTGTAGCCGGCGGCCCGGATCGATTCGAAGAACTGCGGCGACGTCGACTCCGGGTTGGCCTCGGTGGTGACCTCGGCGTCGGCGGCCAGCCCGAAGTGCGCGCGCACCCGGTCGAGCACGCGCCCCAACCGCTCCGCGCCCAGCAGCGACGGTGTGCCACCGCCGACGAACACCGTGTCGGCGGGCCGCCCGCCCGCCCGCTCGGCGGCCAATTCCAGTTCGCGGTCCAGCGCCGCCACCCAGGCGTCGGGATTCGCCCCGCCGAGCTCCGCCGGTGTGTAGGTGTTGAAGTCGCAGTAACCGCACCGCGCGAAACAGAACGGCACGTGCACATAGACCCCGAACGGCCCGTCGGGCCCGCCCCGGGCCGGCGACACCTCGGGCAGCGCTACTGCGGTCGGGGTCAGTGTCATGGCGTCCGATCATCCCACGGCGTGCCCGGCGCCGCTGTGCGTCGGCGACTCAGTCGGCGGACGCGGCGGTCGCCGGCCCGCCCGCCGACAGCGCCGTCAGATAGTGGGTCAGCGAGCCGACCGTCGCGGCAGCGGCAGGACTGCCTGCGGGCGTCAGGCATCCGGCCCAGGCGCCGGGACCCCGGCTGGCCATGATGCGCTGGGCGACCGCGATCTGTTGCTGGGGCGACGCCTGCGACGGCAGCCCCACCCCGCCGTTGCGGCCCCAGTCCGCGAGGCTGATGCGCAGTCCGCCGTAAGCGCCCTGGCCGTTGTCGGCGGACCAGTCTCCCCCGGACTCGCAGCGGGCGATGGCTTCCCAGTCGAGGGGCTCGGCGTTGGCGGCACCGGGCATCTCCGCGGCACTCACCAGCAGTACGCCCGCGGCCAGCGCTGTGAGTTTCCTCATATCAACTCCACCCTGCTGGCCAGCCAGCGCCGGTCCACCCTGTCCATCGTCATGCGGATGCGGCTGTGCTCGATCACCGGTTGGGGGTATTCGGCGTTGCGCACCGCCTGATCGACCAACAGCACGACCACGGCGTGGTTACGGTCGGCGGATTTGAGCACCGCCTCGGCGACGTAGCCGCGGGCCGTGGCATTGCTGTCGATCAGGTCTTGACGGAGCCGGGTCCCGGAGCGGGTCTGCAGAACCTCGAACTCGCCGGTGGAACCGGCGGTGATGTCGGCGAACTGGCGATCGATGTTGCCGGCATCGATGTTGCTCAGCCGCAACACATAGGCCTGCGCGGCCTGCAGCGCCTGCTCGCCGGCGACGTGGGTCTGGTAGTGCAGCACCGCGAGCCATCCCCCGCAGCCGAGCGTGGCAGCCAGCACGGCCACCGCCAGCCAGCGCCGCAGCTTGGCGTGGCCGCTTTCCCGCGGTGCCGCGCCGTGGGAAGGCGGCTCCCACGCCGGCTCCCACCCGAGGTCCACACTCATCTGCCCCACCCGCCTTCCGATCGGCTGTGCGTTCTCGGCCGGCCCGGCGCCGACGGTGTGCCGCCCGGTCAGCCGTGCCGATCCATTCCCCCGGCCCGCACCCTGGGGCGTCGAAGCCCGAGGAAGAGTTTCGCGCACGCCGATCACAACTTTGCGCCGGTAAGGAAGATTTTCGGCATCCATGGCATAATCGCCCGTGTGACCGCCGCCTACTGCACTTCGTCCGGAGTTGCCCTGGTGGCTCGGCGGCATATCGACCTCAAGCGTGTAGGCAGCTGTCGCTGTCTGCCTTGATGTCGTAGAACCGCCCACCTGCACTGCCCAGCTGGCCGCCGGATCTGCGCCGCCGGAGACAGTCGCCGGTGCACCGCGCTCAATCCCGCCGGCTCCTTTTCCGAAGGAGAACCATGACCGCCACTCCGTCCGCTCCGCCGAGCAAGCCGAAGCGCAGCGAGGCCCAGTGGGCGCTCGGCGAGACCGAACCGGTCAACCACAACGAGCAGTTCAAGCAGGAAGACCCGGCGCTCAACGTCCAGGCCCGGATCATCGATGTGTACTCCAAAGAGGGGTTCGACAGCATCACCAAGGACGACCTGCGCGGCCGGTTCCGCTGGATGGGCCTCTACACCCAGCGTGAGCAGGGCTACGACGGCACCTTCACCGGCGACGAGAACGCCGATCTGCTCGAGGCCAAGTACTTCATGATGCGGGTGCGCTGCGACGGCAAGGCACTCTCGGCCGCCGCAATGCGCACCCTCGGTCAGATCTCGGTCGACTTCGCTCGCAACACCGCCGACATCTCCGACCGCCAGAACGTGCAGTACCACTGGATCGAGATCGAGAACGTACCGGAGATCTGGGACAGGCTGGCTGAAGTCGGCCTGCAGACCATCGAGGCCTGCGGCGACTGCCCGCGCGCCATGCTGGGGTCCCCGCTGGCCGGCGAATCCCTCGACGAGGTGCTCGACCCCACGTCGGCTCTCGACGAGATCATTCGGCGCTACATCGGAAACCCGGAGTTCGCCAACCTGCCGCGCAAGTTCAAGACCGCCGTCTCCGGCCTGCAGGACGTCGCCCACGAGGTCAACGACATCTCCTTCATCGGGGTCAACCACCCCGAACACGGCCCCGGCTTGGACCTGTGGGTCGGCGGCGGCCTGTCCACCAACCCGATGCTGGCACAGCGGCTCGGCGCCTGGGTGCCGCTGGATGAGGTACCGGATGTCTGGGAAGCCGTCACCAGCCTGTACCGCGACTACGGTTACCGCCGGCTGCGTTCCAAGGCTCGGCTGAAGTTTCTGGTCAAGGACTGGGGCGTCGAGAAGTTCCGGGAAGTTCTCGAAACCGAGTACCTCAAGCGCCCGCTGATCGACGGCCCGGCGCCGACGAAGCCCACCGCCCCCATCGACCACGTCGGGGTCCAGCGCACCCGCAACGGCCTCAACGCGGTCGGGGTGGCCCCGATCTCCGGACGGGTCAGCGGCGAGACACTGGTCAAGGTCGCCGAGTTGATGGAGCAGGTCGGCACGGACCGGGCCCGGTTCACCACACACCAGAAGCTGATCATCCTCGACGTCGCCGACGAGAAGCTCGACGGACTGCTGGCCGGACTGGATGCGCTGGGTCTGCCGGCCAACCCGTCGCCGTGGCGCCGCAATCTGATGGCGTGCACCGGACTGGAATTCTGCAAGCTGTCGTTCGTCGAGACCCGCGTGCGTGCCCAGAGCCTGGTCCCCGAACTCGAGCAACGCCTCGACGACCTCAACGCCCTGCTGGACGTGCCGGTGACGGTGAACATCAACGGGTGCCCGAACTCGTGTGCCCGGATTCAGGTGGCCGACATCGGGTTCAAGGGCCAGATGATCGACGACGGCGAGGGCAACTCGGTCCCCGGTTTCCAGGTGCACCTGGGCGGCAGCTTGGGCGCCGACAGCGGGTTCGGCCGCAAGCTGCGCCAGCACAAGGTCTACAGCGACGAACTCGGTGACTACATCGACCGGGTGGTGCGCAACTTCATCAAACAGCGCAACCCCGGCGAGCGCTTTGCGCAGTGGGCGGTGCGCGCCGAGGAAGACGAGCTGCGGTGAGGCCGCACAGCGACGCGGAGCTGCGCGAGCTGGCCGCCAAGGGGGCGGCCGAGCTCGACGGCGCTTCGGCCCGGGAGTTGCTGGAGTGGACCGATACCCACTTCGGCGGGCCCGGCGGTTCGGCCGCCGACTGCAACTACGTCGTGGCGTCGAACATGGCCGACGCCGTGCTGGTGGACTTGGCGGCCAAGGTCCGCACCGGTGTGCCGGTGCTGTTCCTCGACACCGGCTACCACTTCGCCGAGACCATCGGCACCCGCGATGCGGTGGAGTCGGTGTATGACATCGCGCTGGTCAACGTCACCCCGGAGCAGACCGTCGCCGAGCAGGACAGCGCCCACGGCAAAGACCTGTTCGCGTCCGATCCGGCGACGTGTTGCCGGCTGCGCAAGGTCGAGCCGCTGGCCCGCACGCTGCGCGGCTACTCGGCATGGGTGACCGGGCTGCGGCGGGTGGAGGCCCCGACCCGCGCCAACGCACCGCTGATCAGTTTCGACGACCAGTTCGGGCTGGTGAAGGTCAACCCCTTGGCGGCGTGGACCGACGCGGAGATGGACGCCTACATCGTGGCCAACAACGTGCTGGTCAACCCGTTGATCGAGGAGGGCTATCCCTCGATCGGCTGTGCACCGTGCACCAGGAAGCCCGAAGCCGGCGCCGACCCGCGCAGCGGGCGCTGGGCCGGCCTGGCCAAAACCGAATGCGGGCTGCACGTCTCGTGACCACCACGCTGGTGCTGACCGCCCACGGCAGCCGCGATCCGCGCTCGGCGGCCAACACCCACGCGATCGCCGGACACTTGCGGCGGGTGGCGCCCGAATACGCCGTGCGGGTGGCGTTCTGCGAGCACAACGCCCCGAGTCTGCCGGACGTGCTGGGCGAGCGCCCCGCCGAGAGCGCCGACACCGTCGTGGTGCCCCTGCTGCTGGCCAGCGCCTACCATGCCCGCGTCGATATTCCGGCGATGATCGCGCAGTCCGGTGCCGACGTTCGGGTTGCGCCGACACTGGGCGAGGACAGCCGTCTGGTCCAGGTACTCGGGGAACGCCTCACCGCCGCCGGCGCGTCGCGGTTCGACCCCGGCCTGGGTGTGGTGGTGGTCGCGGTGGGCTCCTCGCACGCCGCGGCCAACGCCCAGACCGCCACGATCGCTGGCCGGCTGGCTCGCGGAACACGGTGGGCGGGAGCCGAAGTCGCCTTCGCGACCAGCGGACCGCAACCGTCGGTGCCCGAAGCGGTCGAACGGCTGCGCGAGCGCGGCGCCACCTCGGTGATGATCGCGCCCTGGTTCTTGGCCCACGGCCAGATCACCGACCGGGTCGCGGCCTATGCAGCCGACGCCGGCATCCCGATGGCCGAGCCGCTGGGCGCGCACCGCTTGGTGGCCGCCACCGTCCTCGACCGCGTCGAAGGTGTGCTCAGCGCACGCTGCGCCGCCTGATCCGGCGAGCACCTGGCCGAAAAGCCGGTTGCGTAACGAGTTCCCGCCGGGATACCTCAGCGCGCCGCTGCCGTCACAGCCGCGTCGGCGGCCGCCACATCACTGAGCGGAGGCACGCGGGTGGCGCGGGCGTAGACGGTGTCTCCCTCGGCCAGCGCGAGCGCTTCGGCGTCCCCGCGGGTGATCTGCGCGGTGAACGGCATGTTGGTGGCCGCGTTGGTCAATTCCACCCGGACCTCGAAGCCCAGGACCACCACGCGGTCGACGATGGCGCGCACCACCCCGACACCGTCGGTCCCGTCGACGCCCGCCGCCGGGACCGCCATGTCCGGAGTACGCCCGACGCGAATGTCGTGCGGCCGGACCAGGGCTCCGTTGAGCGAGGACACCGCACCCAGAAACGACATGACGAACGCGTTCGCCGGGGCGTCGTAGACTTCAGTGGGGGTGCCGAGCTGCTCGATGCGCCCCTGGTTCAAAACGGCGATCCGGTCTGCGACATCCAGCGCCTCGGCCTGGTCGTGGGTGACCAACACGGTCGTGACGTGCACCTCGTCGTGCAGGCGGCGCAGCCAGGCCCGCAGGTCCTCGCGGACTTTGGCGTCCAGCGCGCCGAACGGCTCGTCGAGCAGCAGCACCTGCGGGTCCACCGCCAGGGCCCGGGCCAGAGCCATCCGCTGACGCTGACCGCCGGAGAGCTGGTTGGGATAGCGATTCTGGAAACCGCTGAGCCCCACCACTTCCAGTAGGTTGTCCACCTTCTTCTTGACTTCGGCCTTGGGCCGCCTGCGAATCTTGAGCCCGAACGCCACATTCTCGCGGACCGTCATGTGCTTGAACGCCGCGTAGTGCTGAAAGACGAACCCGATGCCGCGGCGCTGCGGCGGGACCCCGGTGACGTCGGCTCCGTTGATGGTGATGGTGCCGCTGTCCGGGTGGTCCAGGCCGGCGATCGCCCGCAGCAGCGTCGACTTACCCGAGCCGCTGGGGCCGAGCAGTGCCGTGAGCGAACCGGCCGGAACCGCGAAGTCGACGTTGTCCAGTGCCACGAAGTCGCCGTAGCGCTTGTTCGCCCCCTGCACCGTGATTGCGTTGCTCATTTGTTTACCTTTCCGGCCCGGCGCATATCGAGCACCACCTGAACGATCAACACCAACACCGACACCGCCATCAGCAGTGTGGACAGGGCGTAGGCGCCGTATTCGGCGCCCCGGTTGTAGCGGTCGGACACCAGCAGCGTGAGCGTCTGGGATTTGCCGGGCAGGTTCGACGACACGATCAACACCGCGCCGTACTCGCCGAGAGTGCGCGCAACGGTCAGCACGATCCCGTATGTCAGGCCCCACCGGATGGAGGGCAACGTGATACGCCAGAACGTCTGCCACCCGCTGGAACCCAGCGTCGCCGAGGCCTCTTCCATATCGGTTCCCAGCTCGTGCAACACCGGTTCGACTTCCCGGATCACAAACGGCAGCGTGACGAAGATGCTGGCCAACACTATGCCGGGCAGACCGAAGATGATCTTGAAGCCCCAGTCGTTCTCAACGAATCCCAGGAGCCCCGCCGATCCCCACAGCACGACAAGTGCCACGCCGACGATCACCGGCGACACGGCGAACGGCAGATCGATCACCGCTTGCAGCACGCCCTTGCCCCGGAACTTGTTGCGGGCCAATACCAGCGCAGTGGGTATCCCGAAGATGACGTTCAGCGGAACCACGATCGCCACCACCAGCAGCGACAGCTGCAGCGCCGAGATCGCGGCCGGCGTGGAGATGTAATCGAAGAACTGCCCGAAACCCGGGGCGAAAGTGCGCCACAGGATCAACGACACCGGAACGATCAACAACAGGCCGATATAGGCCAGCGAGACCCATCGAATCAGATAGCGGACTTTCGGCGACGACGTCATGACCGCTCCTGCCGCTTGGTCACCCGGGCTCCCAGCACTCGCAGCGCGAGCAGCACCAGGAAGGAAATCCCCAGCAACACCAACGAAATGGCCGCCGCGCCGGTCCGGTCGTCGTTCTCGATCAGGGTGCGGATCCACTGCGAGGACACTTCGGTCTTCCCGGGCACCGCGCCACCGATCAGCACTACCGAACCGAACTCACCGATGGCCCGCGAGAACGCCAGTCCCGCCCCGGTCAGCAAGGCCGGTGTCAGGGACGGCAGCACCACCTGGCGGAAGATGGTGAATCCGGAGGCCCCCAGGGATGCGGCCGCCTCCTCGACTTCGCGATCGATCTCCAACAACACCGGCTGCACGGCCCGCACCACGAACGGCAGCGTGACGAACGCCAGTGCCAGGCCGACGCCGGCCGCGGTGTGCTGCAGGTGCACGTGTACCGGGCTGGCCGGACCGTACAGTGCCAACATCACCAGGCTGGCGACAATGGTCGGCAGGGCGAACGGCAGGTCGATGAGCACGTCGATGAAGCGTTTGCCGATGAAGTCATCGCGCACCAGCATCCAGGCGATCAGGAGCCCGAAGACCACGTTGGCCGCCGTGACCCCGGCCGCGATCGTCAACGTCACCCGGAACGACTCCAGTGCGGCATGTGAGGTCACCGCCTGCTCAAAGGCCCGCCAGCCGCCGCCGGCCGACTGCCAGGTGATGGCCGCCAACGGCGCCAGCACGATCAGTGACAGCCACACCGTCGCGGCGCCCACCCGCAGGGAGACGCCCTCGCGCCGCAACCCCGAGGGCGCCCGCGTCGCCGGCGGCGACGCCTCTTCGTCGACCACAGCCGCGCTCATCCGGTGGCCTGGGTGTAGATCTTGGTGATAGATCCGCTCTCCTTGTCGAACAGTGCACTGTCGACGACGCTCCAGCCGCCCAGGTCGGCGACGGTCCAAAGTTTGTCGGGAGCCGGGAACGAGCCGCTGAACTCCGCGGCGACGCTCGGGTCGGCCGGGCGGAAGCCGGCTTCGGCCCACAGGCGTTGCGCGGCGGGCGTGTACTGGAAATTCTTGAACGCGGTGGCGGCTTCCAGATGTCTGCTCGAACTCACCACCGCCAGGGGATTCTCGATCTTGAAGGTCTGCGGGGGGTTGACGTGCTCCACCGGCTTGCCCTTGCGCTCGACGGCGATCGCCTCGTTCTCGTAGCTGATCAGTACGTCCCCACTGCCCTGCAGGAAGACGTCGGTAGCCTCGCGCCCCGAGCCGGGTCGCAGCTTGACGTGGTTGCTGACCAGTTGATCGACGAAGTCGAGGCCGGCCTGCGGGTTCTTGCCGCCTTCGCTCTTGACCGCATAGGGGGCCAACAGATTCCACTTCGCCGACCCGGAGCTCAGCGGACTGGGGCTGATCACCTCCACCTCGGGGCGCAGCAGGTCGTCCCAGTCCTTGATGTGCTTGGGGTTGCCCTGGCGCACCACCAGCGTCACCACCGACCCGAACGGGATGCCCC
This sequence comes from Mycolicibacter hiberniae, assembly GCF_010729485.1. Lineage (NCBI taxonomy): Bacteria > Bacillati > Actinomycetota > Actinomycetes > Mycobacteriales > Mycobacteriaceae > Mycobacterium > Mycobacterium hiberniae. The sequence goes on along the minus strand of NZ_AP022609.1, from coordinate 1,027,465 downwards.
CGGTGACGTCGGCGTTCCAGTCCTCGGCGACTTTGCCGGCTTTGACCAGCCGGGTGATGTCGGGTTCCACCGAGAAGTTCACCAGGTCCGCGGGTTTGCCGCTGACCACGCCGCGCGACTGGTCCCCTGATGCGCCGTAGGAGGTGACGACCTGGACGTCAGCCCCCTGTTCGGTGGCGTAGAAGGCCGGAATCACCTTGCTCCAGCCGGGCTCAGGGACCGCGTAGGCCACCAGGGTCAAGGTGGTGTGGGCCTCGGCCCGCCCGCCGCCGCCGACCACGTCGCTGGGACCGCCGCCACAGCCGGTGAGCGTGGTGAAGGCCAAGGCGGCTGCCAGCGCCAATGCGGCACTGCGCGCGATGGTTCTGGGCATTGGTGACCTTTCTCGGCGATCCGTACGAACCTCAGCAGAAGTGCTTGTCCGTCGGATCGCGAAAGGGCATTCGCTGGAGATATCGTGCGTCAGCAATGACGACACCGGTGCGCCGACGGGTGGCGATGTCAGCGACAACAGTGCAGGTCGGCCACAGCGGAAGTGATCACGGCGAGCATCGGGAACGCCAAAATATGGCGCCGCCGGTCACCGGTCGCTGCAAACATGCCGGGAAGCATAACAGAGGCTCAGCTTCTCACCAGCGGGTCAGCGCGTGAGTAACCAGCTGACGATCACCAGCAGGATGAGACTGACCAGCACCAGGGTCACTTGTGAGCGCGGCATCAGCGGGTCCCGCCTTCACGACCGTGCCGGACACGTTCGAGCACCCGGATTCCCTCCCCCAACAGCGCATCCAGCAGCGACGCCAGACCATAGGCCAACAACAACACCACCGGCATCACCACGGCGGTCTGTACCACGAAGCCGAGGCCGGACAGCCAGAGCTCAACGCCGTCCCACCAGCTCAGGAAGCCCACCACCTAGCCCACCTTAGCGGGTCATGAGCCCACCAGCACCGCGGTGATCGCGAGCGCGGCGAAGCCGGGCGAAGCGGGTCACCGCCAACCAGCACCGCGGTGATCGCGAGCGCGGCGAAGCCGGGCGAAGCGGGTCACCGCCCACCCCGGGTCCCGGTCCGCCGGGTAGACGTGTGGCAGGCCGCCAGCGATGATGACCGCATGGACCTGCACACCCCGCCGGGCGATGCACCCGCTCCCGCCGCTCCGGAGGCCGCCGGCACGGTGGCCACGCCGCCCCTGTCGGCCACCGCCCCGGTGCCCTATGCGGCGTCACCGAGCCAGGTCCGCAACCCTTTTCCGCCGATCGCCGACTACGCCTTCCTGTCGGACTGCGAGAACACCTGCCTGATCTCGGCGGCCGGTTCGGTGGAGTGGATGTGCCTGCCGCGTCCGGACTCCCCCAGCGTCTTCGGCGCTCTGCTGGACCGCAGCGCAGGGCACTTTCGGCTCGGCCCCTACGGGGTTTCGGTGCCCGCGGCGCGGCGCTACCTGCCCGGCAGCCCGATCATGGAAACCACCTGGCAGACCCACACCGGCTGGCTGATCGTGCGGGACGCGCTGGTGATGGGCAAGTGGCACGACATCGAAGCCCGGTCGCAGACCCACCGCCGCACCCCCACCGATTGGGACGCAGAACACATCCTGCTGCGCACGGTGCGCTGTGTCAGCGGCACCGTCGAACTGACCATGAGCTGCGAGCCGGCGTTCGACTATCACCGCACCGGCGCCACCTGGGAGTACTCGTCGAACGCCTACGGTGAGGCGACAGCGCGGGCCCGGCAGAATCCCGACGCCCATCCCACCCTGCGCCTGACGACGAACCTGCGGCTGGGGCTGGAGGGCCGCGAGGCCCGCGCCCGGACCCGGCTGACCGAGGGCGATGACGTGTTCGTCGCCTTGAGCTGGTCGAAACACCCTGCGCCGCAGAGCTACGCCGAAGCCGCCGACAAGATGTGGAACACCACCGAGTGCTGGCGCCAGTGGATCAACGTCGGCAACTTCCCCGACCACCCCTGGCGTTCCTATCTGCAGCGCAGTGCGCTCACACTCAAAGGCCTGACTTACTCCCCGACCGGGGCCCTGCTGGCCGCGCCGACGACGTCGCTGCCCGAAACACCTCAGGGCGAACGAAATTGGGACTACCGCTACAGCTGGGTGCGGGACTCGGCGTTCACCCTGTGGGGCCTGTACACGCTGGGCCTGGACCGTGAAGCCGACGACTTCTTCTCCTTCATCGCCGATGTGTCCGGTGTCAACAACGGTCAGCAGCATCCGTTGCAGGTGATGTACGGCGTCGGCGGGGAGCACGAGCTGGTCGAGGAGGAGCTGGACCACCTGTCCGGCTACGACAACGCCCGTCCGGTGCGGATCGGAAACGGTGCCTACAACCAGCAACAGCACGACATCTGGGGCACCATGCTCGACTCGGTCTACCTGCACGCCAAGTCTCGCGAGCAGATCCCCGAGACCCTGTGGCCGGTGCTCAAACGCCAGGTGGAGGAGGCCATCAAGCATTGGCGCGAACCCGACCGGGGTATCTGGGAGGTCCGGGGCGAACCGCAGCACTTCACCTCTTCGAAGGTGATGTGCTGGGTGGCGCTGGACCGCGGGTCGAAGCTGGCCGAACTGCAGGGCGCGGTGTCCTATGCCAAGCAGTGGCGGGCGATCGCCGAGGAGATCAAGGCAGACGTACTGGCCAACGGCGTGGATTCCCGGGGTGTGCTGACCCAGGCATACGGCAGCACGGCGCTGGACGCGTCCCTGCTGCTGGTGGTACTGACCCGGTTTCTGCCTGCCGACGACCCGCGGGTGCGGGCCACCGTGATGGCGATCGCCGAGGAACTCACCGAAGACGGCCTGGTGTTGCGGTATCGGATCGAGGAGACCGACGACGGCCTGTCCGGCGCCGAGGGCACCTTCACCATCTGCTCGTTCTGGCTGGTCTCGGCGCTGGTGGAGATCGGCGAGGTCAGTCGCGCCAAGCACCTGTGCGAGCGGCTGCTGTCGTTTGCCAGCCCGCTGCACCTCTACGCCGAGGAGATCGAGCCCCGCACCGGCAGGCACCTGGGCAACTTCCCGCAGGCCTTCACCCACTTGGCGCTGATCAACGCCGTTGTGCACGTGATCCGCGCCGAGGAGGAGGCCGACTCCACCGGAGGTTTCCAGCCCGCGAACGCGCCGATGTAGCCTCAGCCGCTGAGGTTGCGGACCTTGTCCAGCATTGCCCGCACCATGTCGGCGGCGGTGGTGTCGCCGGTGGGCGGAACGCCGGAATCGTCGCCCTCGTCGGCGAACCAGAACACGTCGACGTCGACGATGCAGTTCACCCGCGACCCGAGCGCGCGGGAAACCCGCAGTCCCGCTTCGCCGTCCACGCTGGTGCGCACGACGGCCACCAGGATCGCGTCCTCGTCGGAGACGTCGGCGATCTCCCCGCTGGCCTCGCTATCGGTGCCGCTGTCACGGGTCACCACCACCCCGTCGCAGCTACGCCACTGCTGGGCGAACTTCTCCACCAGCGCATCGGCTTCGGTGGCGCTGTCCAGTGCGATCACCGCCTCGCCCACCCCGGTCAGCGGGGAATCCTCGGCGGCGGAACTGTCCCAGAACTCATGGGCGGCGTCGCGCACGTTCGCGGAGTTGTACACGCTGCGCTGCCCACCCACGGCGGCACCGACGCAGTCCTGCGGCGCGGCCGACTCCCAGGCGTCGGGCAGTTCGTCGAGACCGCCGTACCGCGGCGGCAGGGAGGGGTCGCTGCGGAAGGGCTGACCGGTCAGCTTGGTGAGCTCGGAATCGTCGAGCAACACCTGCCGGACCGCCATCCCGGTGACCGGCGTGGGCGCCAGATCCGCTGCGGGCCGGACAGTCCCGGAGACCACCGTGGTGCACCCGCTGGACAGCAGCACCAGCGCCGCGGCGGCCACGATTGTGCGTGCCCGGGCGGTCACTACTTCTTGGCCTTGTCGCCGGTCGAGCCGCCACTGTCAGTGGACAGCGCCGCGACGAACGCCTCCTGCGGCACGTCCACCCGACCGATGGTCTTCATCCGCTTCTTGCCCTCTTTCTGCTTTTCCAGCAGCTTGCGCTTGCGGCTGATGTCACCGCCGTAGCACTTGGACAACACGTCTTTGCGGATAGCCCGGATGTTCTCGCGCGCAATGATTCTCGATCCGATGGCCGCCTGCACGGGCACTTCGAACTGTTGGCGCGGGATCAGCTCCTTGAGCTTGGTCGTCATCTTGTTGCCGTAGGCCGAGGCCGCGTCTTTGTGCACGATCGCACTGAACGCGTCCACCGCTTCACCCTGCAGCAGAATGTCGACCTTGACCAGGTCGGCCTCCTGCTCGCCGGCCTCCTCGTAATCCAGGCTGGCGTAGCCGCGGGTGCGTGACTTCAACGAGTCGAAGAAGTCGAAGATGATCTCGCCCAACGGCATCGTGTAGCGCAGCTCGACACGCTCCGGCGAGAGGTAGTCCATCCCGCCGAGTTCGCCGCGGCGGGACTGGCACAGTTCCATGATGGTGCCGACGAATTCGCTCGGCGCGATCACCGTGGTTTTGACGACCGGCTCGAAAACCGTGCGGATCTTTCCTTCCGGCCAGTCCGACGGGTTGGTGACGATGATCTCGCTGCCGTCCTCGGCGATCACGCGGTAGACCACGTTGGGCGAGGTGGAGATCAGATCCAGGTCGAATTCGCGTTCCAGACGTTCCCGGGTGATCTCCATGTGCAGCAGTCCCAGGAAGCCGCAGCGGAAACCGAAGCCCAGCGCCACCGAAGTCTCCGGTTCGTAGGTCAAAGCGGCATCGTTGAGCTGCAGTTTGTCCAGGGCGTCACGCAGGTTGGGATAGTCCGACCCGTCCACCGGGTACAGCCCGGAATAGACCATCGGCTTGGGCTCGCGGTATCCGGTGAGGGCCTCGGTGGCCCCGCCCCGCGCGGTGGTGACGGTGTCGCCCACCTTGGACTGCCGCACATCCTTCACTCCGGTGATCAGATAGCCCACCTCGCCGACGCCCAGCCCCTTGGCGGGCTTGGGTTCCGGGGACACGATGCCGACTTCGAGGAGCTCGTGGGTGGCACCGGTGGACATCATCGCGATCTTCTCGCGCGGCAGGATCTTGCCGTCGACGACCCGGACGTAGGTGACCACGCCGCGGTAGATGTCGTAGACGGAGTCGAAGATCATCGCCCGTGTCGGCGCGTCGGCGTCGCCGGTGGGCGGGGGCACAAGCCGGACCACCTCGTTGAGCAGCTCCGCCACGCCCTCGCCGGTCTTTCCCGACACCTTCAGGACGTCTTCGGGCTCGCACCCGATGATGTGGGCCAGCTCGGCGGCGTAGCGCTCCGGGTCGGCAGCGGGCAGGTCGATCTTGTTGAGCACCGGGATGACCGTCAGATCCCGGTCCAGTGCCAGATACAGGTTGGCCAGGGTCTGGGCCTCAATGCCCTGGGCGGCGTCGACCAGCAGGACCGCGCCCTCGCAGGCCTCCAGCGCGCGGGACACCTCGTAGGTGAAATCGACGTGGCCGGGCGTGTCGATCAGGTGCAACACGTAGTCGCCGGCCGCCGGCCCGCCCGGGCCCCGCTCAGGGTCCTCGGTGACCGTCCAGGGCAGCCGAACGTTCTGCGCCTTGATGGTGATGCCGCGCTCCCGCTCGATGTCCATCCGATCCAGGTACTGGGCCCGCATCGATCGGTCGTCGACGACGCCGGTGAGCTGCAGCATCCGGTCGGCCAGGGTCGATTTGCCATGGTCGATGTGGGCGATGATGCAGAAGTTCCGTATCTGCGCCGGCGCGGTGAAGGTCTGGTCGGCGAAACTGCTGATGGGAATCTCCTGGTGAACCGGGGGCGGTGATGCTTTCTGCCTAGTCAGGGTAGCGAGGCGGAGGCCGCAAGACGAAACCCCCGGAGACGCATCTCCAGGGGCTTCGGGTTTGCAGCGGCAATCACAGGTCGATCGCCAGGTAACCACCGGTGTCCGCGACGCCGGCCATGAAGAAGTTTGCGGCGTCTTCCCAGGCGGTGTCACCTGCCAGACCGGCCGCGATCGCGGCGTCGGAGCCGAACAGGTAGTCGGCGGCGTCCTCGAACTCGATCTGGTCTCCCCCGTTGAGGATCGCGAAAAGCAGCACGTTGTTGGCGTCGACGAACTGAGTCACCGCGCCGTTGAACAAGCTGTAGGAGCCGGGGTCAGACGAGATCTCGTCCTCCCAGTTGAAGCCGTAGAGCAAGGAGCCCAAGACGGCGTTCACTTCCTCGGGATCGATGGTGAGAAACGGGTTGGCAGCAGTCACGTCGATGACCTTGTCGCCGACGCCGGCCAGAATGGCCTGCGACTCGAACAGGAAATTCATCGAGCCGATCTGGAAGTCCAGCAACGGGCCGAAGTCCACGGCGTCGGACTCCTCGGCCGCTGCCACCGGCGCCAACGCCAATGCCAGACCCGCAGCGAAGCTGCCCACCGCGCCCAGTTTGCGCATTATTGATCCCCCCACGTCATTCGCGATGGCCCCTCCGGCGACTGATTCCCCAACCAAACGCCGGCCCCCCAGCACCATTGCTGCAAGCCACGTTAAATCTAACAAGCACCTGTGATCAATACAAGTGAATGCCTGCCCGTCCTGCACCGCATCGCCTTCGGCGGCGCCCGGCTCTCACCGCGGGCGGAGCCTTTTCCCGACAAAGGGCGCGGCAACGGGGCGCCACCAGGCATCTTCGATGACGCACCGCGGTCACGTGAGCCGCACACAGGGGGCGCGCGGCCCTGATGCCATCTGGCGATTCGTTAAGTGAATGACCCGACCTCGGCCTCGCCTGGCGCGCGGCCCTCAGTCGGGTCCGGTCCGCGCAGGGGCGCCGGGACCCGGTGCCGGAGCGGTTTTCCGCCTATGCTGCGAGCATGGCTTCCCCGCGGAAGACCCGATGGCAGACGATGCAGCGATTCGCGGAGAACCTGGTGTTCAACGAAGCCCCACGGTTCATCCGCCAGCTTGAGCAGGCACCGCTGGTACAGCAGCGCGTCCAGCGCGGTATCGAGCAGGGCATCAGGATCGGTCTGGAGATTCTCGGCGGCACAACGGCCGAACCGCCCGCCCCGGTCCCCTCCGGGCGCCCGGTGACCAACAGCAGTGTCCCCACTGCGCAGCGCGCCCGCCGGCTGGTGTACGCCCCGAACCTCAACGGCCGCGCCGATCCGGGAGAGATCGTGTGGACATGGGTGGCCTACGAGGACGAGCCGGACCGCGGCAAGGACCGGCCGGTGCTGGTCGTCGGCCGCGACCGGGACGTGCTGCTGGGATTGATGGTGTCGAGCCGACAACGGCATGCCGAGGACACGAACTGGATCGGCATCGGGGCCGGCAGCTGGGATGAGTCCCGCCGGCTCAGCTGGGTGCGGCTCGACCGGGTGCTCGACGTTCCCGAGGAATCGATCCGGCGCGAAGGCGCCATCCTGGCGCGTGCGGTGTTCGAGACGGTGGCCGCCCGACTGCGCAGCGACTACTCGTGGAGCTGAAACCGGGCGCGCGCGGCACCTAGCCCTGACTGATGTAGGAGCGCAGCGCCGCTTGTTCGGCCTGCAGCTCCTCCATCCGGGACTTCACCACGTCACCGATGCTGACGATGCCGGCCAGCCGGCCGCTGTCGAGTACCGGAATGTGACGGGCCCGATGCTCGGTCATCAAGATGCTGACGTCGTCGGCGGTATCTGCCTTGGTGCAGGTCGCCACGACGCGGGTCATGATCGCCGACACCGGCCGGGCCAGCAGACTGGCGCCGTGCACGTGCAGCTGGCGTACCACGTCACGCTCGGATGCCACCCCCTCGAGCCCCTCGCTTCCGATCACGACCATGGCGCCGATGTTGTGCTCCGCCAGGCCCGCGAGCAACTCCATGACGGTGGCCTCCGGATGGATGGTCACCACCGCCGCACCCTTGTTCCGCAATACGTCCGCGATCCGCATGAAGCCTCCCGCCGCAGTGATCTGCTTCACACCAGGCTAGGGCATCTGGCCAAACCGCGGGGCGGCGATAGAGAAACTGCACCGAAGGCGCGGCGCCGGAGGCGATTGTGTGGCATATGTGACGTCATGACGATCGAGATCACCCTGCTGGGCACCGGAAGTCCGATCCCCGACCCGAACCGCGCCGGCCCGTCGACCCTGATCCGGGCCGGTGGCCAGCAACTGCTGGTCGACTGCGGGCGAGGAGTGCTGCAGCGGTTGGCGGCCGCCGGTGCAGGGGCCAACACGCTCTCCGCGCTGCTGCTGACCCATCTGCACAGTGACCACATCGCCGACCTGGGTGATCTGCTGATCACCCGCTGGGTCAGCACCTTCACCCCGGAGGCCCCGCCGCTGCCGATCATCGGACCGCCCGGCACCGCGGAGGTCGTGGAGGCGACGCTGCGCGCCTTCGGCCACGACATCGGCTACCGCATCGCCCACCACGACGATCTGACCGCTCCGCCCGGTGTCGACGTGCGGGAACACACCACCGGGCCGGTGCGGGACCGCGACGGCGTGACCATCACGGTGGCACCCACCGACCACCGTCCGGTGACTCCCACCATCGGCTTCCGGATCGAGCACCGCGACGAAAACGGCACCGCATCGGTGGTGATGGCCGGCGACACCGTGCCCTGCGAGAGCCTCGACGAACTGGCAGCCGGGGCGGACGCATTGGTGCACACGGTGATCCGCGACGACCTCATCGAGAGACTTCCCCAACAGCGGATCCGCGATATCTGCGACTACCACTCCTCGGTGGCGCAGGCAGCCGCGACCGCCAAGCGGGCGGGGGTGGGCACGTTGGTGCTGACCCACTATGTGCCGGCCCTGGTGCCCGGGCAGGAGGACCAGTGGCGGGCGTTGGCGGCCGCGGAGTTCGACGGGCCGATCGAGCTCGGCAACGACCTGCATCGCGTCGAGGTGAGCGCGCGCGGATGAGTCGAGTTGGGGACTTGCCGGGCCAGCTGCTACCCTGAACAGCTGTTGCTCCCGCGTCGGGAGGCCAACCCAACTCAAGCTTTTGCGAAGGAATTACTCCGTGGCCAACATTAAGTCGCAGGTCAAGCGCAACCGGACCAACGAGCAAGCCCGGCTGCGCAACCAGTCGGTGAAGTCTGCGGTGCGCACCGCGATCCGCGCATTCCGCGACGCCGCCGCTACCGGTGACAAGGACAAGGCCGGCGAGCTGCTGGCCGCCACCAGCCGCAAGCTGGACAAGGCCGCCAGCAAGGGCGTCATCCACAAGAACCAGGCCGCCAACAAGAAGTCGGCACTGGCCAAGGCACTCAACCAGCTCTGATTCCCCCGAGCGCCGCTGGCGTAGGCCCCTGATCCCCCGCGGAACAGGGGCCTTCGTGTTGGGCAGGTGCCTTCGTGTTGGGAAGGGATCAGCGGGCGGCCAACTCGGCGACCCCGCGGACGGCGCTTTCCAGCGCGTGATCGGCGTCCGCGGCGGCCCCTTTGACGTCGGCGTTGAGGGCGGCCACCATCCGCACGGCTGCCGCAAGGGAATCCCTCGACCAGTGCCGGGCCTGTTTCTGCGCCTTCTGCACCCGCCAGGGCGGCATGCCCAGTTCACCGGCCAACCGGTAGGGGTCGCCGGACCTGGACCCAACCCGGGCAATCGTGTGGATCGCCTCGGCCAGGGCGTCGGCCAGCACCACGTGCGGCTCCCCGCGGATCATCGCCCAGCGCAGCGCCTCGGTGGCGCCGGCGACATCGCCGACCACGGCCCGCTCGGCGATGTCGAACCCCTTCACTTCGGCTTTCCCGCTGTGGTAGCGGCGCACGGCGGCGGCGTCGACATGCCCGCCCGTGTCGGCGACCAGCTGTGAGCACGCCGACGCCAGTTCGCGGATGTCGGAGCCCACCGCGTCGAGCAGCGCCGTGACCGTGTCGTCGTCGACGCGCAGCTTCAGTCGGCGGAACTCGGCTCGGACGAAGTCGGCCCGTTCGCCGGGCTTGGTGATGCGGGCGCAGGGATGCACCTGTGCGCCGAGTTCCTGTAACCGCCCGGCCAGAGCTTTGGCCCGCCCCCCACCGGCGTGCACGACCACCAGGACGGTGCCCGGCGGGACGTCCTCCGCGGTGGCGGCGATCAGCGTTACCGCGTCCTTGCCCGCCTCGGCCGCTGCCTCGAGCACCACCACCCGCTCGTCGGCGAACAGCGACGGACTCAGCAGTTCGGCGAGCTCGCCGGCCTCGACCTCGCCGGCGCGCAACCGGTCCACCGGGATGTCGGTGCTGCCGGCTTGTGCGCGCACCCCGGCCAGCACCTGGCCGACGGCCCGTTCGACCAGCAATTCCTCATCCCCGAGGATCAGATGCAGCGGCGCCACCGGTTGCCTCACCCAGCAATCGTGTCACGGTGGCCCGACACCGGCCCAGCCGGTCAACACCTCGGTGACCGACCACGCCAGCACGCCCAGCATCAACGCCGTCAGCCCCCACCGGAACCACCGCCACCGCCAGCACACCACCACCAGCAGCGCTGCGGCGCCGACTCCGGCGACTCCGCCCACGCCCCCCGGCACCGGCACGGCCGACGCGGGAAGTCCACCGGCCCAGCGGGCGACGGCACACACCCACCACAGCTCCGGTCCGGTGAAGCGGATCAGCAGGTCGGCTCCGGTGGGCCACCATCCGCACAGCACCGCCGCCGCGCTGCCCAGCACCGTGATCGGCGCGACCAGCGCCGCCACCGCCAGGTTGGCGACCGTGCTGACCAGGCTCAGCCGCCCGGAGATGCCGGCGATCAACGGCGCGGTCACCAGGTTCGCGGCCCATGCCACGCAGACGGCGGCGGCCAGCGACCGCGGCCATCCGCGTTCCACCAGTCGCGCCGTCCACACCGGGGCGATGAGCACCAATGCCGCGGTGGCCACCACCGACAGCGCGAACCCGATGTCGACAGCCAGGTGTGGGGCCAGCGCCAGCAGCACGAGCACGGCGGCGGCCAGACTCGGCACCGCCTGGCGGCTGCGGGCCGAGAGCACACCCAGCAGCGCGATGGCTCCCATCACCGCCGCGCGCAGCACGCTGGCCGTCGGCTGCACCACGATCACGAAGGCCACCAGTGCCACCGCGGCCAGCAGCGCCGCCGGCCGCGGACCGACCAGCCGCGCCGAGAACAACACCGCGCCGCACACGATGGTCACGTTGGCCCCGGAAACCGCCATCAGGTGAGTCAGCCCGGCGGCCCGGAAGTCTCGGCCGGTCGCCGCGGTGATCGCTGAGGTGTCGCCGAGCACCAAAGCGGGCAGCATCCGGGCCTGCTCGTCGGGCAGCACGCGCGCGGCGGCGGCCGCGAAGCGGACCCGGACCCGGTGTGCCGTCCGGGCGACCGGGCCGGGCCTGCCGCGCACCGGCGGGCCGGCGGCCGTGAGCACCGCGACCGACAGGTCGCGCCGGGCCGGGTGGGAGACCTTGGCGCGAAACGCCATCGGCTCGCCGACCATCACCTCGTCGAAGTCGGCGCTCGACGCGAAGACCACCACCCGGCCGGACGCGACGGCATCGTTGAGCCGCTGCATCGTGGCCCGAAACATCACCCGGCGGGCACCGACGGGCAACGCGCTCTCGCTGGCGGTCACCGTCACCGACGCGGTGGTGCCGACCGCCGCGGCGATCAGGTGATGCTCCACCGCGTCGGTGCGCAGCGCAACGGCCCAGCCGAATCCCCCGCCGGTCAGCGCCGCCACGGCCGCCGCCGCGCCCGCCAGTCGCCAGCCGGGGCGCCGGCGCCGCCCGGCGTACCGGCAGAGCGCTCCGGCAGCCACCGCCAGCAGCGCACACAGCACCGCCAGCACACCGCCGATCCGCCACTGAATGCCCGCCGCCGCCACCAGCCAGCCGGCCGCCGCTGCGGGCACCAGCCGGATATCGAGCCGGGCCGCCGGCGCGGCCGCTACCTGCATCACGGTCAGACACGGACCAGGGCACGCAACTTCTCCAGGCGCGCCGGGCCGATCCCGTCGACCTCGCCGAGCTGATCGACGCTGGCGAACCTGCCGTGGGTGTCACGCCAGGCGACGATGGCGGCCGCGGTCACCGGCCCCACTCCCGGCAGCGCGTCAAGTTGCTCGGCCGTCGCGGTGTTGAGGTTGACCAGCTCGTCCCGGTGCGGCTCGGGACCGGTTGCCGTCGGCGCGGTGCTGGTACGCGGCGCGTCCGCGACCGCCGGCACCGCACCGGCCGAACTGCCCAGCACCGGCAGGCCGGCGGGCGGCGCCAGACCGACCACGATCTGTTCGCCGTCGACCAGGGGCCGGGCCAGGTTCAGCCCGAGTGTGTCGGCACCGTCGAGGGCGCCGCCGGCTGCAGTCAGCGCGTCGGCGATGCGTGATCCCGGCGACAACGTCGCCAGACCGGGCTTGCGCACCAGTCCGACCACGCTGACCACCACCTGCTCGGCGGGCGGCGCCCCGGCGTCCGCCGCCGGCTTGTCGGGGGGCGGGCTGGCCGGCGAAACCGCCTCCACCGGAGGCAGTTTGGCACTGACTACCGGCGCGGGCCGGTCCCGCAGCATGGTGAACACCGTGATCAGCACCGCGACCGCGGCAATCACCGCCGTCGCGATCACCCCGGCCCGGCCCGGGTCGGCCCTTACCTTGGCGAGCCAGCCCGCCTCGGTGGCGCCGTCGGGCAGCCAGCGCGGCAACGCGGCGGGGCCGGACGCATCGTCGGCTTCGGGGCCGCACTCGTCAGGGTCGGGTTCGGCCAGCAGGCCCAGCCGGCGCTGCAGCCGTTCACCCGGTAGTTCTGATGCCATGGCGCCGACGGTAGGTGCGGGCCCCGGCAGCGCGCTGCGCTCACGGCCCGATACCGACGGTTCTGTGGATGCAGCGCCAGCTGTGCACAACGCCGGCCCGGTCGCCGCTACGGGTTCAGCCACTCCCCCACATCGTGGGAGATCCCCGACGACGGCGTATAGCGCACCTTGGTCGCGGTGACACCGGTGGGCAGTGCGAAGACGACGCAGCCGGCCTTGGACGAACCGGCGGCGATCAGAAACCAGCCGTAGGCGAAATCGTCACACTCGGTCACCGTGGCGAAATCGGCGTGGTAATCCTGGCCGTCGGAACCGACCACCGTGACATCGCTGTTGCTGTTGCCGACGATGGTCGTGGTCCCGGTGTTCTCGATCCGCAGTTTGGTGGCCAGATAGGTCTTGTCGGCCGCCCCCCAGCCGTTCGGGACGGTCGCCGGGGCGATCACCTCGGTCAGGGTCACCGCGATCTGCTGCCCGCCGATGCGCATCAGCTCCAGCGTCTGGCCGGTATGGGCGGCCGGCCGTGGCGCCGCCGGAGGCTGGGCATCCGCTGGTTCCGGCTGGGGCTTGGGGGCCGGCTCCGGTGAACACGACACCACCGACAAGGCCAGCACCCCGAGCGCGACGCCCCACCGTCTCATGAGGTCCAGACTACAAAGGCGCACGCCATGCCCTCCCCCGCAGCGACCGCGAGCGTGCCGATTAGGGTGCATACCAACCGTGAGTTCACCCAACCAACCGGGAGGTCGACGTGAGACTGGCATTGACCGCGGAGGAGGCAGCATTCCGCGACGAAATGCGGACCTTCTTCACCACCGAGATCCCCGCCGACATCCGCGAACGCAATCGGCTGGGCCGCTCGGTCCTTCCCGACGACACCATCGCCACGCAGCGGATCCTCAACGCCCATGGCCTGGCGGTACCCAACTGGCCGGTGGAGTGGGGCGGCAAGGATTGGACCGCGACCCAACACCAGATCTGGCACGACGAGATGAACCTGGCCTCGGTGCCCGAACCGCTGACCTTCAACGCCAAGATGGTCGGCCCGGTGATTGCGGAATTCGGCTCCCAGGCGATCAAGGAACGCTTCCTGCCCGCCACGGCCAACCTCGACATCTGGTGGTGCCAGGGCTTTTCCGAGCCCGACGCCGGCTCCGACCTGGCCAGCCTGCGCACCACGGCGGTTCGCGACGGCGACAGCTACATCGTCAACGGGCAGAAGACCTGGACCACGCTCGGCCAGTACGCGGACTGGATCTTCTGCCTGGTGCGCACCGACCCGCAGGCCCCCAAGAAGCAGGCCGGAATCTCCTTCCTGCTGTTCGAGGTGTCGACGCCCGGCGTGACCATGCGGCCGATCAAGATGATCGACGGCGGCTATGAGGTCAACGAGGTGTTCTTCTCCGACGTGCGGGTGCCCGCTGACCAGCTGGTCGGCCAGGAGAACCACGGCTGGACCTACGCGAAGTTCCTGTTGGGCAACGAGCGCACGGGTATCGCCGGGGTGACCCACACCAAAGTGCGTGTCGCCGAGCTCAAGAAGCGCGCAAAGGAGCTGGGGGCCCTCGACGACCCGTTGTTCGCCGCCCGGGTCGCCGAGCTTGAGAACGATCTGCTCGCGCTCGAGCTCACCCAGATGCGGGTGTCCAGCGACTCCGCCGACGGAAAGCCCAGCCCGGCGTCGTCGGTGCTCAAGCTGCGCGGCAGCCAGCTGCAGCAGGCCGCCACCGAGCTGTTCGTGGAGCTGGCCGGGCCCGATGCTCTGCCCTTCGAGGCGGGCGAGGGCATCGTTTCGCCCGACTGGGCACAGGCCGCGGCGCCGCGGTACCTCAACTACCGCAAGACCTCGATCTACGGCGGCAGCAACGAGGTGCAGCGCACCATCATCGCGTCGACCATTCTCGGCCTTTAGGAGGCATGACGGCATGGACTTTCAACTCAGCGACGAGCAGGTTCTGCTGCGCGACACCACCCGGTCGATGTTGTCGGGCTATGACACCGAGACCCGCAACAAGGCCATCGAGACCGAACCCGGTTTCAGCCCCGAGGTGTGGCAGCAACTCGCCGAGATCGGGATTCTCGGGCTCGGGTTCGATCCGCAGGAATCCGGCCCGCTGGAGATCATGGTGGTGCTCACCGAGGTCGGGCGCCGGCTGGCACCCGAGCCGATCGTGCACGGCGCGCTCGGGCCGGGCGCACTGATCGCCGCGCGCGGCGATGCGCAGCAGCGCGCGTTGCTCGACGCCGTCGCCGGCGGCGAGCAGATCCTCGCCTTCGCCCACACCGAGCCCGGCTGGCGCGGTGCGGCAGGCACGGTGAGCACCACCGCTGCCGCACACGGTGATGCGTGGCGACTGACCGGGCGCAAGAACCCGGTGCTGACCGGAGATCGCGCCGACACCCTGGTGGTCAGCGCCGCCCTGCCGGACGGCGGGACCGGACTGTTCCTGGTCGACGCAGGCGCCGACGGCCTCAACCGGCAGCCCTACCGGACCTTCGACGGCCAGCGCGGTGCCCAGATCGACTTCGCCGACACCCCGGCCACCGCCCTCGGTGAGGCGACCGACGCCACCGATGCCATCGAGCGCGCGCTCATCGGCATCTCCTCGGCATTGTGCGCCGAAGCTCTCGGCGCCATGGAAGAGTCCCTGCGGCTGACCACCGAATACCTCAAGACGCGCAAGCAGTTCGGTGTCACGCTCAACAACTTCCAGACGCTGACCCAGCGTGCCGCCGACATGTACGTGTCGCTGGAGTTGGCGCGCAGCATGAGCATGTATGCGGCGATGTCGCTGGCCGACGACAACGTGGACCCGCTGATCGCCGCGCGCGCCAAGCTGCAGATCGGACGGTCGGGGCGCCACATCGCACAGGAGTCCATCCAGTTGCACGGCGGGATCGGGGTGACCTGGGAGTACCCGGTCAGCCACTATGCGGCCCGGCTCACCGCGATCGAGCACACCCTGGGTTCGTCGCAGGATCAGCTGCATGTGTTGATCGACAACCTCGGCGGCTACGACCTGGCCAAGCTGTAGCACGCAGCCGCCGTCGGCCGCGCCGCCGGCGGGCCACTGCCCGCACCCGCCACTAGGAGCACGATGTCTGTTTCCGGGTCTGTTTCCGACTCCCCGGCTGAGCGCCCGCTGCGCGTCATCCAATGGACCACCGGCAACATCGGCCAGCGCTCGTTGCACGCCATCATCGGCCGGCCCGACATGGAGCTGGTCGGCGTCTACGCCCACGGCAGGGACAAGGTCGGGGTGGACGCAGCCGAGCTGGCCGGCTGGCCCGAACCCACCGGGATCACCGCCACCGACGACATCGACGCCCTGCTGGCGCTGCGCCCGGATGCGTGCTGTTACAACCCGCTGTGGCCGAGCATCGACGAGCTGGTCCGGCTGCTGGAGGCCGGGGTCAATGTCTGCTCGAGCGCGGCCTGGATCACCGGCGGCAAGCAGAGCGCGCACGACCGCCGGCGCATCGAGGACGCCTGTCGGGCCGGGAACTCCACGATGTTCGGCGGCGGTGCTCACCCGGGACTGACCAACATGGTGGGCATGGTGCTTTCCGGTGCGTGCGAGCGGGTCGACGAGATCCGGATCACCGAGTCGGTGGACTGCTCGACGTATGAATCGGCGGCCACCATGGCGGCGATGGGCTTCGGCCAGGACCCGCAGACCCCCGGCCTGGCCGAAAGCGTGCGCCGGGAGAGCGAGGTGTTCGCCGAGTCCGCGGCGATGATGGCCGGTGCGATCGGGGCGAAACTCGACCGCATCACGTTCGACGTCGAGTTCACCGCGGCGGCCGGCGACAGCGACCTGGGCTTCATGAAGATTCCGGCCGGCACGGTGGGCAGTGTCCTGGGCTATCACCGCGGTTGGGTGGGCAGCCGCAACGTGGTCAGTGTGGGCTTCAACTGGATCATGGGCGACCAGGTCACCCCGCCCAAGCCGGTGGCGCACGGCCACGTCATCCAGGTGTTCGGGCGGCCCAACATGCGCACCGTGATCCACTGCCTGCCCCCGACGGACTGGAGGGAGCCGAACCTCAACGGGCTGGGTTCGATCTACACGGCCATGCCGGTGACCAACGCGGTGCCGGCGGTGGTGGCCGCCGAGCCGGGCATCGTGACCCTGGCCGACCTGCCACCGATCACCGGGCGCGTCGGCACGCCGCCCAGCGACTAGACCTGCCGGTTGGCGGTGACCGTTCCGGAAGCCGCGTCCACGATCACGTCGTGTTCGGCGAGCTGGTCGTCCCACACGTCGGCTTCCCACACCACTGTGCCGTTCATGTCGAGCAGGCTCAGCTCGGTGATGGAACCGTTCGGCACGGCCTGTAAAACCCGGCCCACAGCGCCGTGATAGTCCAGGTGGGTCCCGTCGACGTTGGCGCGCCGCTTGGCCTTGTCGGCGTCGCTGTCCTCGGTCGCGGTGGGGCCGACAAGCACCGTCAGGCCGTCGGATGCGACCTTGAGCTGGTGTTCGGTGCCATCAGGGGCGACAAGCCCGGCCTTCCAGGTGCCGCTGTCCTGACTCTCGATGAAGATCAGCACGCCGGCGGGCAGCTGCGAAACCGCGAGGTCACCGGCGCGTAGGAGGGTTCGGGGGTCAGGCGGCGCATCGGGGCGCGTCCACGACGCGTCCGGGGCCGCCGATGCCTGCGACGACGCGCCGGACAAGCCCTTCCCGCTGCACCCGGACAGCGCCAGCGTCACCACGAGGACGACCGCACCGAATCGGACGACATTTCCCAGAGCGTGCATCAGCGGCCATGCTACTGAACTCCCGGCGTCGGCGCTCGGTCCGAGGGGCCCTGCGGGCATCCGGGCCCCACTGCGCCGGGAAAACGCGGGTTGCGTTCCTTAGCTAATCGAAGGTTATGCTGCCCACAGGCGCGATTCGCGGAACCATCGATGCTTCCCGCGAAACCGGGGGGCAGACCGCCGGCCGCCGACGTTCAACCGCACGCCAGGCGGAAGGCGGTGAGATGGGGCGAACATCGGTCGCCGCCGTGCTCAAGCGGTATTGGATTCCGCTGGTCTTCATCGTGATCATCGCGATTTCGAGTGTCATCGTGACCCGGCTGCATAAGGTGTTTGCCTCCCAGGACCTCAATCCCCATGCCGGCACGGGCATCGAAATCGTGCAGTTCAACCCGAAATACGTCGCCTACGAGGCTTTCGGGCCGCCGGGCACCGTCGCCGACATCAACTACTGGGACGCCGAGGCCAACGTTCATCAGCTCAACGGCGTCCCGCTGCCGTGGACCTACACCGTGGTCACCGTGCTGCCTGCCGTCATGGCGAACATGATCGTGCAGGGCGACAGCGGTGAAATCGGTTGCCGGATCAAAATCGACGACCGGTTGCTCGACGAGCGCCGCGCCACCGGACTCAACGCCCAGACCTTCTGCCTGGTGAAGTCCGGATGATCAAACGGATCACCGCGCAGCGCGAGCACCAGAACGAGCGGCCCGCCAAGCGGCCGTTCTTCGCCCACCTGCTGCGTGTTTTCGCGGTGCCGATCATCATTGTCTGGATCGTGCTCACCGTGCTGGTGAATGTCCTTGTGCCCCAGCTGGAAGTCATCTCCGAAGAGCACTCCGCACCACTGGCGCCGATCGACGCCCCCTCGATGATCGCCAGCAAGCTGGTCGGCGAGAACTTCGAGGAATACCAGTCCAACAGCACCGTGATGATGGTGGTGGTCGGCGAGGAAGAACTCGGCGAGGCCGCCCACCACTACTACGACGAGATCGTCGCGAAGCTGATCGCCGACACCGCCCATGTCGAACACGCCCAAGACTTCTGGCGCGACCGGCTGACCGCTGCCGGCGTTCAGAGTTCCGACGCCAAAGCCGCCTACATCATGCTCAACCTGGTGGGCAACCAGGGTATGACCGAGGCGAATGACTCGGTGGTCGCGGTGCGCAAGGCCATCGACGACACCCCTGCGCCGCCGGGCGTGCAGGCCTATGTGGCCGGGCCGGCCGCGTTGACCGCAGACCTTCGTCAGATCGGCGATGCCAGCCTGGTCAAGATCACGCTGTTCACCATCGCTGCGATCGCGATCATGCTGCTCATCGTGTTCAGGTCGGTGGCAGCGATGTTGACGCAGCTGTTCCTGACCCTGCTGGAGCTGGTCTGCGCCCGCGGCGTCGTGGCGGTCCTCGGTTTTCACGACGTCATGGGCCTGACGACGTTCGCGGTCAACATCATGGTGATGCTCGCGATCGCCGCCGGCACCGACTACGGCATCTTCCTGATCGGCCGCTACCGGGAGGCCCGGCTGGCGGGCACGGACCGGGTCGAGGCGTATTACACCACCGTTCGCAGTGTCACCCCGGTGGTGCTGGGATCCGGACTGACCATCGCCGGAGCGTCGGCCATGCTGCACTTCACCCGGCTGCCCTACTTCCACACCATGGGCATCCCGGTCTCGGTGGGCATGCTCGTGGTGGTGGCCGCGGCGCTCACTCTGGGACCGGCCATGCTGGTGGTGGTCAGCAGCTTCGGCCTGCTGGACCCCAAACCCGCCAAGCGGGGCGGGTTCTGGCGCCGGGCCGGGGTCTCGGTGGTGCGCTGGCCGGGACCGATCGCGGTGGCCAGCCTGGCGATCATCATGATCGGTCTGGTGGCGCTGCCGGGATTCAGACCCGGCTACGACGACCGCAAGTATCTGCCCGCCGACACCCCGGTCAATGTGGCCTACGCCGCCGCGGAACGGCATTTCTCGGCAGCCCGGATGGCGCCGGATATCACCATGGTGGAATCCGAGCACGACATGCGCAATCCCGCCGACATGCTGGTGCTGGACCGGGTCGCCAGGAACATCATGCGGGTGGTCGGGATCGGGATGATTCAGGACATCACCCGTCCGCTGGGAATTCCGCTGCAGCACAGCTCGATTCCATTCCAGCTCAGTGTCTCCAACCAGCTGATGATCCAGAACATGAAGTCGCTCAAGGACCGGATCAAAGATATCGACACCATCTCCCAGCAACTCGACAAAGACATCGAGCTGCTCATTCAGATGTACGGATATCTGCAGGAGGTCGACCGGACCTTCGACGACACCGCCGAAGTGACCCGCAACACCGTGGACGTCTCCGACCGGATCCGCGACCACATTGCCGAGTTCGACGACCAGTTCCGGCCGCTGCGCAGCTACTTCTACTGGGAGCCACACTGTTTCGACATCCCGATGTGCAATGCGCTGCGCAACACCTTCGACGCCACCGACGGCATCGACCAGCTCGCCGAGCAACTGCACTACCTGTCCGACGACATCACCAAGACCGCGCGCCTGCTGCCCCAGGCGGTCGAATTGCTGCCGGCGGTGGTCGACACCATGCGGATCATGCGGGCTCTGGTGCTGACCGTGCACTCCACGTTCTCGGCGTTCATCGACCAGATGGAAGACCTGAGCAACACCCAGATCATGATGGGTCAGAGCTTCGACGACTCCAAAAACGACGACTTCTTCTACCTGCCCGCCGAGGCGTTTGACAACAAGGACTTTCAGACCGGGCTGCGACTGTTCATGTCGCCGGACGGCAAATCGGCCCGGTTCTTCGTCACCCATCAGACGTATCCGGCCACCGCCGAGGGCATCAAGCGGGTTGAGCCGGAGCGGATCGCTGCGCAGGAGGCCCTGAAACAGTCGTCGCTGTCCGACGCCAAGGTCTACATCGGCGGTATGGCGGCTCTCTACGAGGACATGCAGAACGGCGCCAAGTACGACCTGATGATCGCGGTCGTGGCGTCGCTGACCCTGATTTTCCTGATCATGATGATGATCACCCGGTCCCTGGTGGCCGCGGTCGTCATCGTCGGCACCGCATCCAGTTCGATCGCCGCGTCGTTCGGCATCTCGGTGTTGATCTGGCAGCACATCTTCGGCCAGCACATCTACTGGGTGACGCTGGTGCTGGCGGTCATCGTATTGCTGGCCGTCGGCTCGGACTACAACCTGCTACTGGTCTCCCGCTTCGAGGAGGAGATCCACGCCGGGCTCAAGACCGGGTATATCCGGGCGATGGCCGGCAGTGGTGGCGTGGTGACCTCGGCCGGCATGGTTTTCGCCGCGACCATGGGCATCATGTTCTTCAGCGACCTCAAGGCCATCGGCATGTACGGCACCACCGTGGCGATCGGGCTGCTGCTGGACACCTTCGTGGTCCGGGCGTTCTTCATGCCGTCGATCGCGACGCTGCTGGGCAAATGGTTCTGGTGGCCGCAGGTGGTCCGGCCGTGGGGACCCAACACCAACATCCGCGGCATCGCGGCCCACTCTGGTGCGCAGGAACCGGTCGCCGGCGGAGCAGCGGCCACGCCCTGAGACCTCAGCTGTGAGCCGAGGAATCCGGTTGCGCCGCAGCGACATCGACACACACCGCGACCGCCCCGGCCCCGACATGCAGAGCGAGCGTCGGACACAGGCTGGTGATCACCGCGGGCTCGCAACCCGGCAACCGCTCGGCCAGCGCATCGGCCACCTCCTGGGCCCCCGCCATATTGGCGACGTGATGCACGGCAAGGGAAGCCGGGCGGTCCCCGACCACCTCACAGACCCGGTCGATCATCGACGCGACCGCCTTACCGACGGTGCGTACCCGCTGCGCCAGCACGAGCTTTCCCTCATCGACTGCCAGCAGCGGCTTCAGGGACAGGGCGGTTCCGAGCCACGCCGCTGCGCTGCCGATCCGGCCGCTGCGCCGCAGGTTGTCCAGCCGCTGCACCACCATGTAGGCGTGGCCGCGCCGCACGGCGGCATCGGCCGCCGCCGCGACCTGGTGCAGGTCGGCGCCGCCCGCGGCGGCCCGGGCGGCGGCCAGCGCCACGAAACCGGTGCCCATCGCCGCGGACTTGGAATCGACCACCTGCACTGCGGGGCCGAGCTGTTGGGCGGCCTGGCCGGCGGTGGCGACGGTTCCCGACAGGGCTGCGGAGATGTGCACCGCCAGCACACCGGAGCCGGAGCTGTGGGCGAGCGCGGCGCGGTAGGCCTCGGCCAGGTCCTCCGGCGCCGCACCGGCCGTGGTGACCCGCTCGCGCAGATAGAGATCGTCGGGCACGTCGTCGACGCCGTCGCGCAGATCGGCCCCGTCGAGCAGGATGTGCAGCGGCACCGTGCGGATGCCCCAGCGGTCCCGCAGCTCAGCGGGCAGGCAGGCCGACGAATCGGTGACGACGACAACGCTCATCGGATACTCATACCGGCGGGCTGGGGACGCCGGCCTCGCTGAGGGCCTTGAGCATCAGCTCGGCGACCGCCTGGTGCGCTTCGAAGTTCCAGTGGATGCCGTCGGGATTGGCGCGCCCGCTCAGGACCTCATCGGCCACCGCGGCCTTCAGGTCCACCAGCGGGACGTCGTGTTCGCGCGCCCAGGCCGTGATGGCCCGCACCGTGGGTTCGCGTCCCTGGTGGGCTCTGCCGTAGGTGTCGGCGATGTGCACCGACGGCAGCGAGGCGACGATGGGGATTCCCGGACGGTTGAAATCGATGGCGCCCCTGGTCAGCTCGAGATAACTCACGGTGAGGTGCGGCGGCAGGGCGGCCCGCGCAAAGGGCGAGAACCGTGGTTGCAGCCAGCCGTAGAAATCGCGGACCCAACGCCGCAGTCCCGAGGGGCGCACGTAGCGGATCAACTCACGCAGCGCCGTCGGCCACACCGACGGCAAGGAGTCCATCCCGCTGGTGGCGAAGATGACCGCACCCGCCCGGGGCAGTGCGGCCCACGCCCGCGGGTCCTGGGTGGACGCCCACCACACGTCGCGACTGGTCCAGCCGATGCGGCCGATGAGTTCGACATCCCAGCCCAGCTGGTCGGCGACCAGGTTCGGCCAGATCCGCGGGTGGTCGGCGGGCAAGCCGCCGGTGGGCCCGTAATAGGACAGTGAGTCGGCGAAGACCAGCAGCGTGGGCCGGGTCTGGGCGGGTATGCGCGGTTCAGAGGACATCGCCGGCCACCTGTGCTGAGGCATTCCAGACGTCGAGACGCCAGCGCACGGCGTCGAAGTCGTCGGGCCCCTGAGCGTCGGAATAGCCGCTGAGCTGGGTCCAGCTGGCGTTGGCCATGCCGCCCAGGATCGGCCAGTTCTCCACCGGAAGGCGCAGCAGGGCCGCGGTCAGCGCGGCGATCAGCCCGCCGTGGGCCACCAGCACCACCGGCTGGTCGGCGTGGTCGGCTCTGCCCCACTCCGGCTCCCCGGCCACCAGCTCGCGCACCAGCGGGACACTGCGCTCGGCGACGTCGATGCGGCTCTCGCCGCCGTGGGGCGCCCATCGGGCGTCGTCGCGCCAGGCCAGCCGGGCACCGGGCGCGGCGGCGTCGACCTCTTCGTGGGTCAGGCCCTGCCAGTCCCCCAGGTGGGTTTCCCGCAACCGCGTGTCCACCCGGACGTTCAACCCGTTGTGCTCGGCCAGCACAGTGGCGGTGTCGTAGGCCCGCCACAGGTCCGACGACACGATCAGCAGCGGATGCCGCTTGCGCAGCACTTCGGCGGCCGCCCCCGCCTGCGCGCGGCCCAGGTCACTGAGCACGGTGTCCAGCTGGCCCTGCATGCGGCTGCCGGCGTTGTACTCCGTCTGGCCGTGGCGCAGCAGGATCAGCCTGCGGACCCTCACGACGCGTCCTCGGGCGCCGCGGCACCGGACGCGTCGATCGGCACGACCGGACAGTCCTTCCACAGCCGGTCCAGCGCGTAGAAGTCCCGTTCGTCCTGGTGCTGGACGTGCACGACGATGTCGACGTAGTCCAGCAGCGTCCAGCGCCCCTCCCGGGTGCCCTCGCGGCGCGCCGGTTTGTACCCGGCCACGCGCATCTTCTCCTCGATCTCGTCGACGATGGCGTTGACCTGCCGTTCGTTGGACGCCGAGGCGATGACGAAGCAGTCGGTGATCACCAACTGGGCGGAGACATCGATGACGACCACGTCGTCGGCCAGTTTGTTCTCGGCGGCGCCGGCCGCCACGGCGGCCATTCGCAGCGCCTCGGGTGTCGCGGTCATTGTGGGTCTCCGGGGGTCGGTTGGTAGAGGCGGCGTTTAGACACGTACTGGACCACACCGTCGGGGACCAGGTACCAGATCGGGCGGGATCGGGCTGCACGTCGCCGGCAGTCGGTCGACGAGATCGCCAGCGCCGGCACTTCCACCAGCGTCAGCGCGTGCTCCGGCAGGGAGCCGAGCGCCTCGGCGAGGTGGTCGCCGTTGAGCTCATAACCGGGCCGACTCACCCCCACGAACCGCGCCATCTCGAACATCTCCGGCCAATCCTGCCAGGTCAAGATGGTGGCCAGCGCATCCGCACCGGTGATGAAGTAGAGCTCGGCGTCGGGATTCTGTTCTTGCAGGTCACGCAGGGTGTCTTTGGTGTAGGTGGGACCGCCGCGATCGATATCGGCCCGGCTCACCGAGAACCGTGGATTCGATGCGGTGGCGATCACCGTCATCAGGTAACGGTCCTCGGCGGCGGTGACGCGGCGTTCCTTGAGCCAGGGCTGGCCGGTCGGTACGAAAACCACCTCGTCGAGCCCGAACAGATCAGCCACCTCGCTCGCGGCGACCAGGTGTCCGTGATGGATGGGATCGAACGTCCCGCCCATGACTCCCAGCCGCCGTTTTCGCACGATAGGCCAGCTTACTTGGGGTGCGTGCCGGTGCCGCCGTGCCGTCCGGACGTCGCCGGCCTGCGCCGGGCTGCCGCTGCGCGCCGATGCGGGCGCAACTGACGGTTGCCGGCGCGAAACCCAGGCCGATCGTGTAGAAGATGTCTGTGGAAGATTTTCCGTTGAGTTCGCTTGATCGCGCCCGGGCCACCAAAGAAGCCATGGTGCGGCGATTTCATACCCGCGCCCAGATCAGCGGTGACATCCGGCTTCCGGCCGTGCCGAGCATGCTCGACGAATACGTGAAGATGTGCACGGACGTCTTCACCGGCCTGGGTAAGCCCTTCAGCGACGAGGAGCTTGAGCGCCTCCGGGAGGTGCTGCAGGGCCAACTCGCCGAGGCGTACTCACACTCGGTGCGTTCGCACATCATCATCTCCTACAACGCCCCGGTCGGCCCGACGCTGAACTACACGGTGCGGGCTCAGTGGAGTTCGGTCGCCCAGGCGTACGAAGCCTGGTTGAACGAGCGCAAGCCGCCGTTGTTCGGCACCGAGCCCGACGCACGGGTATGGCACCTGGCCGGCGAGGCCGCTGATCCGGCCAGTCACCGGGTGCTCGAAATCGGTGGTGGCACCGGCCGTAACGCCCTGGCGCTGGCGCGCCGCGGGCATCCGGTCGATGTGGTGGAGATGACCCCGAAATTCGCCGAGATGCTCGTCGCCGACGCGCAGGCCGAGTCCCTGGACGTCCGCGTCATCGTGCGTGACGTGTTCTCGCACGCCGACGATCTCCGCGACGACTACCAGCTGATGGTGCTCTCTGAGGTGTTGACCGACTTCCGGTCCACCGAGGAAGTGCGCAAGCTGTTCGAGTTGGCCGCCCGTTGCCTGGCCCCCGGCGGGCGCCTGGTGTTCAACAGCTTTCTGGCCCACGAGGGCTTCGAGCCCGACAGCGCGGCCCGGGAGTTCTGCCAGCAGGTCTACTCGGGTCTGTTCACTCGTGCCGAGATGGCTGCCGCGTCGGCCGGCCTACCGCTTGTGCTGCGTTCCGACGAGTCCGTCTACGAATACGAGAAGGCTCATCTTCCCGAGGGCGCCTGGCCGCCCACGCACTGGTACATCGACTGGGCCAGCGGACTCGACGCGTTCCGCACCACCCGTGAAGAGTCCCCGATGGAACTGCGCTGGCTGATCTACGAGCGGACGCACTGAGCGGAGTCCGGCCGGCGCCGGAGTGGGGCCACTCATCGCGGACACTCACAGAGCCGCTTTCCGGCTGTCCCACAAGCCTTTTTACGCGATCGTCAACCTTTGTTCGGTAGTTCGGTAACCTATACACCCCCTGGTACCTCGGCGTAGATTTGGATGCACGCGGGTGTCCGGGGGGGAGGTCGGGAAACTTTTGCGTGCACGGGGGGATGCGGGTTCTGCGTGGCCACTGGTCGGCCGCGACGATGAAATGCGCCTAGGGCTGGCGACGCTCGGTCCCGATTCGGAGTATCGGGGCGTCGGGTTGGTAGGCGAAAGCGGAGTGGGCAAATCGACTCTGGCCCGTGCGCTCGGTGCGCGGCTGGCCGAAACCGGGCGCAATGTGCGGTCTGTGCTGGGCACCCAGACGGGCCGCGACGTACCGCTGGGGGCGTTCTCCCGATCAGTGACCGTCGATATGGCCCCCGAACCGGCAGCGATGTTACAGGTGGCGCACAAGAACATTGCCGCGGTGAACAACCCGGTGGTCATTGTCGATGACGCTCACCTGCTCGATCCACTGTCGGCCACGCTGGTCTATCAGATGGCGGCTGAACGCACCGCACAACTGATCGTGGTGGTCCCGTCCGGCGCGACTCTGCTGGATGCCGTGACTGCATTGTTCAAAGAACGGCTGCTTTTGAACCTGCACATCGGCCGGTTCACCCGCGAACAGACCGCCGAACTGACCTGCCGCGTACTCGGCGGTGTCGTCAGCCCGGCGATGATCAGCGATTTGCACAACCGAAGTGCGGGAAATCCGTTGTACTTGGGTGGAATTCTGCGGGCCGGCCGGGAAAGCGGCCTCCTGGTGCACGACGACGACGGCTGGCAGATCAAGGGCGCACTGCAGGCCGACCAGGAACTGTCCGACCTCATTGCGTTTCGGCTGCAGGCGCTGAAGCCCAAAGAACTCGAGGCGCTGCAGATTCTGGCGACAGCAGAATTGCTGGACTGGGAGGTCTTCCGCGAGCTGTGCTCGGTCGAGGCGGTTTCCGCCCTGGAGCATCATCGGTTGATCCGACTGGTTTCCGACGGAGCGGGGACCGTGGCGCAGGTGACCTACCCCTTGCTCGGCGAGGCGGTGCTCGAAGGTGCCGGGGTGGCGCGTTCGCGCCAGCTCAACGGCGTGTTGTGCCAGGCGTTCAACAAATACTTACAGGAAAGCGGGAGCCGTCTGCAGATACCCGACCTGCGCGGCAGAATCCGGATGGCCCAGTTCATGATTCACAGCGATCTGAAACCCGACCTGGACCTGATTCTCAACGCGGCGGTGGATGCCGCGGCCATGTCGAACCTCCGCCACGCCGAAGAGCTGGCACGGTTCGCCTTCGACCGTGGCGGGGGTCTGCCGGCCGCGCTGGTCCTCGGCGAAGTCCTGGTCTGGCAGGGCCGGGGCCAGGACGCGGAGGCGGTTCTCGCCCAGGTCAGCCTGGACGGTGCCGACGATACGTCGCTTGTCCTATGGGCGTGCACACGTGCGCTGAACCTGTTCTGGAACTGCGGCGAAACCGAATCCGGCCGCCGCATCCTGGCCGAGGTCCGGGACCGCGCCCGCTCCGAGGCGAGCGCCGCAACGGTCCAGGCGCTCGAGTTGGCTTTCGCGTTCTTCACCGGCGACATCACCGCGACGATCCGGAGCGGGCCGCCGCTGTGTGAGGCGCACGTACCGGCGATCGCCACAGCCCTGACCGCTCTTCCGACCGCGCACGCGCTGGCCAAAGCGGGACAGTTCGGCGCGACCGCCACAATCGCCCAAGCGGGATTGCAGGCTGCGGCAAACAGTCACGCGGGAATGGTCCGATTCGGCATCGGTATCGCCGAGGTCATGGCACTGGTCACCGCGGGTGATCTTCCGACCGCCGAGCGGGTCGCCGAGCGCTATCTCACGATGGCCGCCGGCATCCCGGAACCCGATGCGATGGCCAAGCTGCTGTCCGGTGTGGTACACCTGGCCAGCGGGCGACTCCCGCTGGCGTGCTCGCTGTTTCAGGATTCAGCGCGGGTGTTGTCGAGTGCCGCCCCGAAGCTGTGGCCGATGCTTGCCAATGCCTGGGCCACCCACGCCCAAGCAGCGCGAGGCAACGCCGCAACGGCGGCCTCGGCCGCCCTGCGACGCTGTGAAGCGGTCTACGGGCCGCAGATCGCCGTTTTCCTACCGGAACTGGAGCTGGCCCGCGCGTGGGAAAGGGTGGCGCATAGCCAGATCTCCGACGGCCGGATGCACGCCTTGCGGGCCGCCCAGGTCGCGCGCCGCTCCGGGATGCTCGCTGTTGAGATGCGCGCGCTGCACACCGCCGTCCGGTTCGGCGACCGGACCCAGGCCGACCGGCTGGCTGAGCTCGCCGAGGCATTGGCCGCGCCGTTGCCGGATGCGGTCGCTGCGCATGCGCGCGGCCTCGCCAACCGCGACGCCGACCTGCTCAGCACCACCTCGGACAGATTCGCGGCAATGGGAGCGAGCGCCCTGGCCGCCGATGCGGCAGCCCAGGCGTCCCTTGAGTACGGCCATACAGGTGAACGGGGCAAGCAGTTGGAGTCGGCGACGCGGGCCCGGCGGTTGGCCGGACAGGGCGACATTCACACCCCCGCAGTCGAGGCGGTGAGTCAGCCGTTACCGATCACCGACCGTGAGCGCGAGATCGCTGCCCTGGTGGCCGCCGGCCTGTCCAACCGCAAGATCGCCGATCGGCTCTCCGTCTCGGTGCGTACGGTGGACGGGCATCTCTACCGGATATTCGCCAAACTCGGTATCGAGCGTCGAGACGAACTGGTCCGTCTGCTCAGCCGGCCCCAAGCGGGAACCTGAGGCCCCTCCGCGCCGGCACCCACAACGGCGACCACGGCCGCCGGATTCAGATCTCCGACGACCGTGGTCGTATGCAACACCGGCTGTTAAGCCAGTGGTATGCCCTTGCCGCGCTCGCTGCCCGGTGTGGTACCGGCACTGCCGCCGGAACCGGTTGCGCTGCACTCGGTTCCGGGTGCCGCCGCGGCCACTGCCGGACCCGCCGGTGGCACCGGCGCCGCCATCGCCGCCAACGCCGCCATCAGCGGCGTTGACGCCGGCGCCGCCGGTGCCACCGTTCCCCCCGGGCCCCCGGTGCCGAACCCGGCGATTCCGCCGGTGCCCCCCTTGGCGCCGTCGCCGGCGAAGCCGGTCCCAGCCGCGACCGGACCACCGGTGCCCCCGTCATCCCCGATGTCGGCGGCACCACAACTGCCGCCGACAGGGAAAAGGCCACCGGCGACCCGGCGACCGAAACGCACCTTTGCCCTGCGTGAGAAATTCTGCTTCGCAACGCGGTGGCTGCCAGCCATCACACGACCTCCCCGTTGCCCGGATACTTAAAACACGCTAAGACGCCTTAGATTATTTCGCCGGTGGCTTGGGTTCATAGAGCAACCATCTACTCTAGTTTTGCGGCGAAGACCGACCCTTCTACTCGAATCGGCGCCGTGCCTACTCCACCCGCCAGAAAGGGCAGAGCGGGCTAGACCGGCAGCAGGGCGTCGATGACCCCGGCGAGCTGCTTGGCCGAGCGGCACTCGTGCATGGGGATCACCTCGCGGTAGCGCGGTATCGCCGAATCGCCGCTGCCCCAAAGATGCTCGGGCTCGGGGTTGAGCCAGTGCGCGTGCCTGCTGGCGGTCACCAGATGCGACAGCACCTGCACCCCGGGATCGCGGTAGTTCGTCCGTCCGTCCCCGAGTACCAGCAGCGCGCTGCGCGGCGACACCACGTTGGGATAGTTCTCGGCAAACGAGACGAAGGCGTTGCCGTAATCGGAGTGGCCGTCGCGGGTGTAGACCCCGGACTCCCGTGTGATCCGCTGAATGGCCACCGCCAGGTCGGCGTCCGGCCCGAACAGGTGCGTGACCTCGTCGGTGGTGTCGATGAACGCAAAGACCCGCACGCGGGAAAACTGTTGGCGCAGCGCGTGAACCAGCAGCAAGGTGAAGTGGCTGAACCCGGCGACCGAGCCGGACACATCGCACAACACCACCAGTTCGGGGCGGGCGGGGCGCGGCTTGCGCAGCACCACGTCGATCGGAACCCCGCCGGTGGACATCGACTTGCGCAATGTCTTGCGCAAGTCGATGGTGCCGGCGCGGGAGCGCCGCCGGCGTGCGGCCAGCCGCGTTGCCAGGGTCCGCGCCAACGGCGCCACCACCCGTCGCATCTGGCGCAGCTGCTCCCCGGACGCACGGAGGAACTCGACGTTCTCGCTCAGTTGCGGGATGCCGTACATCTGCACGTGTTCGCGTCCCAGCTGTTCGGCGGTACGCCGCTTGGTCTCGGAGTCGACGAGCTTGCGCA
This sequence comes from Mycolicibacter hiberniae, assembly GCF_010729485.1. Lineage (NCBI taxonomy): Bacteria > Bacillati > Actinomycetota > Actinomycetes > Mycobacteriales > Mycobacteriaceae > Mycobacterium > Mycobacterium hiberniae. The sequence goes on along the minus strand of NZ_AP022609.1, from coordinate 997,540 downwards.
GCGCGGCGATCCGCTGCGCGGCCATCGCCTTGGCGATCTGTTCCTGAGTGGGGCTGGGCTCCTCGCCGTAGGGGGCCAGCAGCCCGGCCAGCAGCTTGCCCTCCAGCTCGTCGAGCGCCAGCGCCTTGAGTGCCTGGTAGGCCGAGTAGGACGGGCCGCGGCTCGAACGGTACTGCCCGTAGGCCCCGACGATCGCGGCGATCATGGCCGACAGCCGCGGATCGGTGTCGGCGAGGTCGGGATTCGCCGTCAGCAGGTCGACCAGCATTGCCCGCATGTCCTCGGCGTCCTCTGGCAGCGGCAGGTCATCGGCTGACTGCGGATCGTCGGACAGCACCACGGTGCGCCCGCCCAGGGCGGCGGGAAACCACAGGTCGAACATGGCGTCGTAGGTGTCGCGGTGATCGGGTCGGCGCAGCACCGCGCAGGCCAAACCCTCCCGCAACACCTCCCGGTCCCCCAGCCCGATCACGGTGAGCACCCGGCCGGCGTCGACGGTCTCCGACGGCCCTACCGAAATCCCCTGCGCCCGCAGGGCTTCCACGAACCCCACCAGGTGGCCCGGAATCCCGTGCGGGGCAAGCGGCTGCGCTGGGTGGATGCGGCGCACCATCAGTTCAGTCGCAATTCTCCGGATGCCCGCACCTGATCTGATTGGTGCTTGAGCACCACTCCCAGGGTCGCCGCGACGGTGGCGTCGTCGATGGTGTCCATGCCCAGGGCCAGGATGGTGCGGCCCCAGTCGATGGTTTCGGCGACCGACGGCAGCTTCTTGAGCTGCATGCCGCGCAGCACCCCGATGATGCGCACCAACTCGGCCGCCAGGTGCTCGGGCAGCTCCGGCACCCGCGACAGCAGGATGCGGCGTTCCAGGTCGGGGTCGGGGAAGTCGATGTGCAGGAACAGGCAGCGGCGCTTGAGCGCCTCGGACAGTTCCCGGGTGGCGTTGGAGGTCAGCACCGTGAACGGGGTGCGCGTGGCGGTGATGGTGCCCAGTTCCGGCACCGTGACCGCGAAGTCGGACAACACCTCCAGCAGCAGGCCCTCGATCTCGATGTCGGCCTTGTCGGTCTCGTCCACCAGCAGCACCGTCGGATCGGTACGCCGGATCGCCGTCAGCAGGGGACGCGACAACAAGAACTCCTCGGAGAACACGTCCACCTTGGTGTCGTCCCAGTCGCCGCCCGTACCGGCGGTGTTGCCGGACTGGATCCGGAGAATCTGCTTGGCGTGGTTCCACTCATAGAGCGCCCGGGCCTCGTCGACGCCCTCGTAGCACTGCAGCCGCACCAGCCCGGCGCCGGTGGCCGCGGCCACCGCACGCGCAAGTTCGGTTTTGCCGACCCCGGCCGGGCCCTCCACCAGCAGGGGCTTGCCCAGCCGGTCGGCGAGGAACACCGCGGTGGTGGTGGCGGTGTCGGCCAGGTAGCCGGTCTCGGCCAGCCGGCGCGCCACGTCGTCGATGTCGGAGAACAGCGAGGCGTGCTGCACGGGGGTGGTGGGGTTGTCCATGCGGTGCGGGCTCCTTAAGCGGGACGGGTGTGGCCGTCACCCCACACGATCCATTTGGTCGACGTCAGCTCCGGCAGGCCCATCGGGCCACGGGCGTGCAGTTTCTGGGTGGAGATGCCGATCTCGGCGCCGAAGCCGAACTGTTCGCCGTCGGTGAAGGCCGTCGAGGCGTTGACCATGACGGCGGCGGCGTCGACCTGCTCGCTGAATCGCTGCGCCGCGGCCATATTGGTGGTGACGATGGCTTCGGTGTGGCCGGTGCCGTACTCGTTGATGTGGTCGATCGCGTCCTCAAGCCCGTCGACCACCGACAGCGCGATGTCCATCGCGAGGTATTCGCGCCGCAGGTGGTCTTCGGCGGCGGCTGCGTCGGCGTCGCCGTGCACCGCTACCCCGGCGGCGCTCAACGCATCCACCAGCCGGGGCACCGCCTCGGCGGCGATGGCCTGGTCGATCAGCAGTGTCTCGGCGGCGTTGCAGACGCTGGGCCGGCGGGTCTTGGAGTTGAGCAACACCTGCTCGGCGACGTCGAGGTCGGCGGCCTCATGGATGTAGACGTGGCAGTTACCGACGCCGGTCTCGATGGTCGGCACCAACGCGTCGCGCACCACGGCTTCGATCAGGCCCGCGCCGCCGCGCGGGATCACCACGTCGACCAGTCCGCGGGCCTGGATCAGGTGGGTGACGGTGGCGCGGTCGGCCGACGACAGCAGCTGCACGGCGTCGGCGGGCAGGTCCTCATCCACCAGCGCGCCGCGCAGCACATCCACCAGGGCCTGGTTGGAATGGGCTGCCGAGGAACTGCCGCGCAGCAGTGCGGCGTTGCCGGACTTCAGCGTCAGCCCGAATGCGTCGACTGTGACGTTGGGCCGACCCTCGTAGACCATGCCCACCACGCCCAGTGGGACGCGCTGCTGACGCAGGAGCAGGCCGTTGGGCAGGGTGTAGCCGCGCAACACCTCACCGACCGGATCGGGCAGACCGGCTACCTGACGCAGCCCCGCGGCGATCCCGTCGACGCGGGACTTCGACAGCGCGAGCCGGTCCAGCATGGCCTCGGGTGTGCCCGCGGCCCGGGCGGCGGCGACGTCACGCTCGTTGGCGGCCAGGATGTCATCGGCATGGGCCAGCAGCGCATCCGCTGCGGCGTTCAGCGCACTGTTCTTGGCCGCGGTGGACAACGCCGTGAGGGAGCGCGAGGCGATCCTTGCCCGCCGGGCGGCGTCATGGACCTCTTGGCGCAGGTCGGGAAGCACGGGGACGCTCATCGTGCCAGAGTATCGGCGAACGCCCGATCAGGTAAAACGGCCCCGGTCTTCGGCCGGCACCCGCCGTCGCTGATCGATGATGCGGCCCAGTTCCTGTAACAGCAGCGGCTTGGCCGTCACCAGATCCTCGATGTGCTCGCGGTCGATGACCACCGCGGTCACTTCCTGCAATGCGCGCGCGTCGAACTGACTGGACTGGCGGGTCAGCGTGGTGACGCCGAGGAACCCGCCCCGGCGCAGTGTGGTGTCCGGCACGGCCGGATCTGCGGCGGTGAGCCGGACTGCGCCGTCGGTGAGGAACGTCATGGCGGTCGGCACCTGACCAACCCGCTGCAGCGGCTCGTCGCCGGCGTAGCGGACCATCCGGGCGTGCGGCACCAGAGCCTGCTGGTCGGCGTCGGTCAGCCGCAGCACCGGCGCCACGACCATGCGCAGCGCCTCGGCGACGCGCTCGGGCGTGGCGAAATCGTCTTCGGCGTCGTCGAGGTGCAGTCCCTCGCGGCGGGAGGCGTACCACAACCACCGCAGGAAGGTGGCCTGCACCGCGCTGTCGTCGTGCGGGGAGTCCACCGCGATCGTGGTGCGGTACTGGCCGCCACCCAGGGCCGCCGAATCCGCCGCTCCGGTGCTCAGCGGCAGTTCGGCGGCAACGCGCGACAGCAGCGCACATACCCGGTCCGGCGGGTCGCCGACAGCGAACGTCGTGGTTATCGACACCCGGTGCTCGCCGCCCGAACGGCTGATGTTGGTGAACGAGGTGGACGCCAGCACGGAGTTGGGTGTGACCTGCAGCCCCTCAGCCGTGTTGATGTGCACGGCGCGCCAGTTCACCTCGACGACGCGGCCGCGCGCGGCGGGCGTGGACAACCAGTCCCCGATCCGGAACGGCTGCTCGAAGAGCATGAACAGGCCGGAGACGATCTGGCCGACCGAGTTCTGCAGCATCAGGCCGATGACCACCGACGTCACGCCCAGCGCGGTGAACAGCCCGCCGATCTTGGCCCCCCAGACCAGGGACAGGGTCAGGGCCAGCCCCGCACCGATCAGCAGGAACCGGGCCACGTCGACGAAAATGGTCGGTAGCCGGCCTCGCCAGGAACTTGTGGGGGCGCTCTGGAAGACCGTGACGTCGAGCACCGAGAGCACCAGGACCAGCAGCACCAGGCCGAACGCGGTGTAGATGACCCGTAACGTCGGATCCTGTGCCGGTACACCGGCCACATTCGCCAGCAACACCAGCAGCGCCGCCAGGGGCAGCAGATAATTGCGGGCCAGCGCTACGGGCCGGGCCAAAAAGCTGTCTCTTCGGGCCAGCGCCCCATGCCATTCGGTGAGCAGGATCAGGCCCGCGGGGAAGCCGATGCCGACCCCGATCGCCCAATACAGCCACGGACCGAAGACGTTCACGTCGCCTCGGACGATCTCGAGGCCAATCTCCAGACCCGCTCCCCGCCGTCACCGCTGCCCGCGGGCACGAACTCCTCGGTGTCGCCGAGCATGTCGCGCACCGCGGCGGTCACGTAGATCCCGGAATCCGGTGTTTGCCTGCGCAGCAGGTAGGCATCGTTGACTGCCGATCCCCACAGGTCATAGGTGACGCCGGACCGACCCACCAGGCCACTGACGACCTCTCCGGAGGTGACGCCGGCCCATAGGCTCAGCCGGTAACCGGATTCGATGGCGAACCGATCCACGATGCGCTGCATCTCGCAGGCGAATTCGACGATGCGGTGCACGCCGTCCAGCCGGGGGGTGGTAAGCCCGCAGCCGGCGAGATAGCTGTTGTACATGGTCCGGATTCGCTCGACGCCAACGGCTTCGGCCGCGGCATCAAACTGCCGCACCAGGTCGTCGACGATCGTCACCAGCTCGCTCGCACCCACCTCGGCGGACAAGTGCCCGATACCCTGCAACTCGGCGTAGACGATGCTGACGTTGTGATGCTCGTCGGCGATGGCCTGCTCACCTCCGCGGTAACGCCGCACCAGGGGTTCGGGCATCAGCGACAACATCAGCTCGTCGTTCTGCCTGCGCTGCGCGGTGAGCATCTCCTCCTTGGTGCGCAGGCTGTGGCTCATATCGTTGAACGCCCTGGTCAGATCTCCGATCTCATCAGCCGTCCGGACCGGCACCACGGCACTGTAATCACCGGCGCTGATCCGCTGTGCGGCTTCCTGCAGCCGCCGGATCGGTCGCAGGAGAAGCCGGGCGAACACCATCGCCAGCACACAGATGGCGAAGATGACCGCGGTGGTCGCCAGCACCACTCTCCTGCTGAACGCGGTCACAGCGGAGTACGCCTCGGAATACTCCCGCGTCGCCAGGATCGACCACTGCAGGTCGGAATTGGGCACCGTCAGCGGCGCGTAGGCGGTCAACTCCCGGTTCCCCAGATAGTCGTACCCGGCGGTGAGCGTGCCGGTCTGGCCCCGGTGGGCGGCCTGCAATCCCGGACCCCCGACCGGCTGGACGATGGTGGTGGTCCCCAGTCGCAGCGCGCGGTCCACCGTCGCCTCCGAGGTCCCCGCTGCCACCACCTCCCGGCGGTACCGGTCGGGGTCCTCGAGGAACATGCGGGAATCCGAACGCATCAGATCATCCGGACCGGCCAGATAGGTCTCGGTCGTATGCCCCAGCCCGGCGGCTTCCCAGTCGCGGTCGGCGGTCATGACCCGGGAGATCTTGGCACTGGGCAGGGCCAGGGCCAGCACGCCCTCGACCGTGCCCTGGGTACCGACCGGCGACACCAGCCAGGCGATGGGTTCGTCCAGGGCGGGCTGGTACTGCTGGAAATCGGTGATCCACACGAAGTTGACCGCATTGGCGCCCAGCGCTTTGCGGTAGGCCTCGCGCAACCCGGACTCGCGGTAGGGGCCGGAGAGCACGTTGGTGCCCAGGTCCACGCCCTTGTTGACCGAGTAGACCACGTTGCCCCGGGCGTCCAGCAGCAGGGCGTCGCGGTAGCCGTTGAGTTCGACGACTTCGGAGAACGCATCGTCGAATTGGGCGTTCGCCGCCGACCAGGCACTGCCGTCGCCGGCGCCGCCGGGTTTCGTCGCGTCCCCGGTGAATCGCGCGGTGTAGTGCGCCTGCAGGTAACGCTGCGCGTTGGAGTCGGGCAGCAGTGCCGGGACATCGGCCTGCTCGCCGGTCCGCTCGGCCAGCGCCTTGGTGAAGTTGTCCCGATAGTGGGCAACGATGGCGCGTTGCTGCTCGGGAGTGACCACGGCGCTGCCGAGTTCGTCGAACCCCGCGGAGAACGCCTTGAGCGCGGTGGCCGCCGTCACTCCCCCGCTGAACACCACCAGCGAATCGGTCATGTCGGCGAACAACGCGGTGACCGCGCGGCGCTGCGACTCCCGGGCCTGCACCAGCATTTTGGTAGCCGCGTGCTGCAATTGCGTTGCGCCATACTGAAGCTCGACGAACCCCACCACGCCAACCGAGGCGATGCTGGTCAACAGCAAGATGATCACCATCTTCGTCTTGATACTCAGCCTGGCCGCCAGACGCCGGTACAGACGCTGTTCGGTGGCCGTGGCCGGTGTCGACGGTGCCGAGTCCACGCAGCGGCTCCCTTCGCGGTTGTCGAATGGCATCTCACCCTAGGGGATGGCCACCCATGACGCGGCTGCAAATGCGAAGCTGGATCTCATGGCGGCGCGCGTGTGTGTGGTGGGCAGTGTCAACACCGACACCGTGTTCCGCGTTGGCGCCCTGCCCCGTCCGGGCGAGACGGTGCTGGCCGAGACGCCGCGCACCTACCCCGGCGGCAAGGGCGCCAACCAGGCGGTGGCAGCGGCCCGGGCCGGGGCACGGGTGCAGTTCGTGGGCGGGGTCGGCGACGACGACGCCGGACTGCGACTGCGCGGGCACCTGCGCGACAACGGGGTGGGAACCGACGGGCTGCGGACGCTGCCGGAACCCAGTGGCGCAGCATTCATCACCGTCGATCCGTCCGGGGAGAACACGGTAGTGGTGGCGCCCGGCGCCAACAGGTCGTGGGTACTGGATTCCGGGCAGCGCGACCTGATCGCCGACTGCGACGTGCTGTTGCTTCAGTTGGAGATTCCGCTGGCGGTGGCGGCCGCCGCCGCCGGGCTGGCCCGCACGGGCGGGGCGACGGTGATCCTCAACGTGTCTCCCCCGCCCGCCGACTCGGCCGCGTTGACCCGGCTGGCCGCGCTGACCGACGTCGCCGTGGTCAACGAGTCGGAGTCCGCACGGTTGCACCATGAGGTGCCGCACCGGGTGGTCACCCTCGGCGCCCGGGGGGCCCGCTACCGCGGGTCAGCCGGCACGTATACCGTGCCGGCGCCGGCGGTGCGGACTGTCGACAGCACGGGCGCGGGCGATGTGTTCGCCGGTGTGCTGGCGACCGAATGGGCTGGCGGCGTCGAACACGCACTGCAACGCGCCTGTGTGGCAGGGGCGCTGGCCACGTTGGTGCGCGGTGCTGGGGACTGCGCCCCCGACGCCGAGTCGATCGGCCGGGCGATGAAGCAACTGGGCATCTAACAACCGTCAAAAGGTTGCGAATATCGCTGCGGACCAATTCGGCCGCAGCATCATGATGGGATGGCTGTGACTTGGCGATTCGCCGTGTTCAGACTTGAACGTTGAAACCCAGATCGACGTCGGATGCGGCCTGCCCGCCCCGGATACCCCAGTTCTCTCGATCCACTTCGTGCAGGGTGATCATCACATGTTCACTGGGAATACCCAGCGCAGCAAGGTTTTCGACGATCCCGGCATAAAGCCGCCGCTTGGCCTCAAGCGACCGGCCGGAGAAACAGTCAATGGAGACCAGAGTGCGGTACTCGGGGTTGGTGAGCTGCGCCGGAACCGCAAACCGGTGCGGCTCGTGCACGACCAGCCGCACGTTCTTGTCGGCGGCCGGGATCTGGAAGGCCGTCACGAGCGCGCCGTGGACGGCGTCGATGATCGCAACTTCTTCGGCCGGCTCGTAGCGGCGGCGGACCTCGATCAGGACGGTGGGCACGGCTCACACCCTGCCAGACGATCAGTCCCGTCTGGCGCGCACCCACTGGATGGTGCCGAAGTTCTTGACCCGCACGCTGGTCAGACCTTGGCCTTCCAGGGTGTCGCCGATTTCGTCGTCGTCAAACACCCGCGCACCGGCCTTGGGCAGCACTTTCCACAGCCGGGAGGCTGCCCCTGCGGTGGGCACCATCACGGCAACGCGCCCGCCGGGCTTGAGCACCCGTGCCATCTCGCTCAGCGCGGCCACCGGATCGGGGATCAACTGCAGGACAGCGATCGAGATCACCGCATCCACGGTCTGGTCCCGCAGCGGGAGTCGCTGCGCATCAGCGCGCAGGAAGCCGGTCTGGGAGCCGGCCTGCACCCGTACCGCTCGGGCCAGCATCGGTTGGGAGACATCGACGCCCAAGGCTAGCCCCTCGGGGCCGACAGCCTGTGCCAGCGAGGCGGTGATGCTGCCCGGCCCGCAACCGACGTCCAGCGCCACCCCGCCGACCGGGATGTTCAGCCAGGCGATCGGGTGCTGCCAGGCCTCGAGCAGTCGGCGGGCCACCGATTGAGCATTGTCGTAGAACATCGACCCGAAGGACGAGTCCCACAGCCGCTGGATGGCGCCGGTGTTCTGCTGAGCGCCCACCGCCCCTGCTTCGTCGAGCAGGTCGAGATAGCCGTGGCCCACCTGCGGGTCCGACGGCGGATCACTGAGCAGGGTCACCGCGCGCTGCAACGCCGGTGACAACGGAAACCGTCGAATGTCGCCCATCCTCGGCGATCCTCCCTACCCCTGCGGAATCTCCCGTTCGATCTCGTCGAGCCAGATCCGCGCCGACATGTCCGATGGAGCCCGCCATTCTCCGCGCGGGGACAGCGAACCGCCGTGGGACACCTTCGGCCCGTTGGGCAACGCCGAGCGCTTGAATTGACTGAACGAATAGAACCGCTGCACAAAGACTTTCATCCAGTGCCGAATATCGGCCAGCGAATATGCCTGCCATTTTTCAACCGGATATCCGGGCGGCCAGGAACCCGAGTTGACGTCATGCCAGGCGTGCCAGGCCAAGAACGCGGTCTTGGCAGGCGTGAATCCGTACCGCAGCGCCTGAAACAGCGCGAAGTCCTGCAGCGAGTACGGGCCCACCTTGTCCTCGCTGCGCTGAATCTCTTCGCCGTCAGTGGCCGGCACCAGTTCCGGGCTGATCTCGGTGTTGAGCACTGAGGCCAGGACCGCGCACACGTCGGTGTCGAACTCCCCGGAGTTGATCACCCACCGGATCAGGTGCTGGATCAGCGTTTTGGGTACGCCACCGTTGACGTTGTAGTGCGACATCTGATCGCCCACCCCGTAGGTGGACCAGCCCAGCGCCAGCTCGGACAGGTCGCCGGTGCCCAACACGATGCCACCGTTCTGGTTGGCGATCCGGAACAGATAGTCGGTGCGCAGACCTGCTTGGACGTTCTCGAACGTGACGTCGTAGACCGCTTCACCGCGGGCGAACGGGTGCCCGAGCTCGGACAGCATCAGTTTCGCGGTCTCGCGGATGTCGATTTCGGCGAACGTCACCCCCAGCGCCCTGCTCAGCGCAGCGGCATTGGCCTTGGTGCGCTCGCCAGTGGCAAAGCCGGGCATGGTGAACGCGAGAATGTCACTGCGGGGCCGGTTTTCCCGGTCCATCGCCCGAGCGGCGACGATCAGGGCGTGGGTCGAATCCAGCCCGCCCGACACCCCGATGACGACTTTGGGATGGTTCAGCGCGCGCAGCCGCTGCTCCAGACCAGAAACCTGGATGTTGTAGGCCTCGTAGCAGTCCTGTTGCAGTCGCTGCGGATTCGAGGGCACGAACGGGAATCGTTCGACGACCCGCCGAAGTCCGATGTCCCCGGACGGCGGGTCCAGAACGAACTCCACCCGCCGGAACGCCTGGACCGCATCCCGGTGGTGGCGTCGGTTGTCGTCGAATGTGCCCATTCGCAGCCGTTCCGAGCGCAGCAGCCCGAGGTCGACATCGGCGACCGATCGGCGGGGTCCGTTGGGAAAGCGTTCGCTTTCGTCGAGCAGCGTGCCGTTTTCCCAGATCATGGTCTGGCCGTCCCACGCGAGGTCGGTGGTCGACTCCCCCTCTCCCGCGGCGGCGTACACGTACGCGGCCAGGCATCGCGCCGAGGCCGATCGAGCCAGCAGTCTGCGGTCTTGGGCACGCCCGACGGTGATCGGACTGCCGGACAGATTGGCCAGCACCGTCGCGCCGGCCAGGGCAGCCTGCGCGCTGGGCGGCACCGGCACGAACATGTCTTCGCACACCTCGGCGTGCAGTACGAACCCGGGCAGGTCGGTCGCGGCGAACAGCAGGTCCGGTCCAAACGGGATGTCTAAGCCGCCCAGCCGAATGAGTCCGCGTTCGTCGGCGCCGGCAGCCAGTTGGCGCCCTTCGTAGAACTCCCGGTAGGTGGGCAGGTAGGACTTCGGCGCGACGCCGAGGATGCTCCCGCGGTGGATGACGACCGCGGTGTTGTAGACGCGATGGGCATAGCGCAGTGGCGCCCCCACCACCAGGACCGGCAGCAGCTCCGTCGACGCAGCGACCACGTCAAGCAGGGCCGTCTCGACGGCGCTGAGCAGGCTGTCCTGCTGCACGATGTCGTCAATGGAGTATCCCGACAGGGTGAGTTCGGGAAAGACGGCCAGCGCGACGCCGTCGTTATGGCATTCGCGCGCCAGCTGCAGCACCGACTCGGCGTTGGCGGCCGGATCGGCGAGCGTCGTTCGGTGCGTGCAGGCGGCGACCCGCGCGAACCCATGCCGGTAGGCGTTGTAGAAGTCCCCAGAATGCTCCATTGCCCCCATTGTCGCCTGGACTGTGTCAACGTGCAGCTTTCGGGTATCACCAGGGCATGACCGATACCGCTGTGGTCGTCGTGGACATGCTCAACGCCTACCGCCACCCCGACGCCGAACAACTGGCCGACAACGTCGCGCAGATCGTCGAACCACTGGCCGACCTGGTGGAATGCAGCCGGGCCGCCAATGATGTCGACCTGATCTACGTCAACGACAACTACGGCGACTTCACCGCTGGATTCGCCCAGATCGCCGAGTCGGCGCTAAACGGCAGCAGACCCGAGCTGGTTCGGCCCGTCGCCCCAGTTGCCGGCGACCGGTTGATGACCAAGGTGCGACACAGCGCCTTCTACGCCACTCCGCTGGAGTACCTGCTCGGCCGGCTCGGCACCCGGCGGTTGATCCTGGCCGGCCAGGTCACCGAGCAATGCGTCCTCTACACCGCCCTGGACGCCTATGTACGGCACCTACCGGTGGTGATACCGGTCGACGCCGTCGCCCACATCGACGCCGAACTGGGTGCCGCCGCGCTGGAGATGATGTGCCGCAACATGGCTGCCGAACGGTCAACCGCCGCGGAGTGCCTACGCTAGCCGCATGGGCGGAACCGAGCCGACGGTCTGCGATCTGCTGACGCTGCTGGCGGGGCGGCGGGTCGCGGTGCTCAGCGGCGCCGGCATCTCCACCGATTCGGGCATTCCGGACTATCGCGGCCCGGACTCCCCGCCGAGCAACCCGATGACCATCGCCCAGTTCACCGGCGACCCGGTGTTCCGGCAGCGGTATTGGGCTCGCAACCACATCGGCTGGCGCCACATGGCCGACACCGCACCCAACATCGGGCACTGGGCGCTGGCTGCGCTGGAGGCGGCTGGCGTGGTGACCGGGGTGATCACCCAGAACGTCGATCTGCTGCACACCAAAGCGGGGAGCCGACGCGTGGTGGACCTGCACGGCAGCTACGCCACGGTGGTCTGCTTGAGCTGCGGGAAATCGTTGAGCCGAGCGTCGCTGGACGAGCAGCTCGAGCAGCTCAACCCCGGGTTCATCGACCGGGTTGGGAGGCTCGGCGGTATCGCCGTGGCGCCCGACGCGGACGCCGTCGTCAGCGATACCGCGTCCTTCCGCTTCGTCGACTGCCGGCACTGCGGCGGAATGCTGAAGCCCGACATCGTCTACTTCGGCGAAAGCGTCCCCAAACAACGCGTAGCTCAGGCCTATTCGATGGTCGACGATGCAGAGGCATTGCTGGTGGCTGGTTCGTCGCTGACGGTGTTCTCCGGCTACCGGTTTGTTCGCCACGCCGCCGCACGCGGGATTCCGGTCGCGATCGTCAACCGCGGTCCCACCCGCGGCGACGAGTTGGCCGACGTCAAGTTCGACGGCGGTTGTTCACCGACGCTGGCGTTACTGGCTTCGGAGCTGGCCTGCAAGACTCCGTTGCGGTAATCCGTCGGTAGAGGCACACAATCGCACCGAAATCCGGCACTATGCTCGGGTGGCGAAGCAGCGACTCACTCCCGACCAGCGCAATTCCTTCCTCGCAGCGGTGCTCGGCTGGTCGATGGATGCCTTCGACTATTTCATCGTGGTGTTCGTCTACGCCGACATCGCCAAGACCTTCGGCCATACCAAGACCGAGGTCGCGTTTCTGACCACCGCCACCCTGATGATGCGCCCGCTGGGCGCGCTGCTGTTCGGCCTGTGGGCCGACCGGGTCGGCAGGCGGATACCGCTGATGGTGAACGTGATCTTCTACTCGACGGTGGGATTCCTGTGCGCATTCGCGCCCACCTTCACCGTGCTGGTGATTCTGCGCCTGCTGTACGGGATCGGGATGGGCGGCGAGTGGGGGCTCGGCGCGGCGCTGGCCATGGAGAAGATCCCCCCGGAGCGGCGCGGGTTCTTCTCCGGGTTGTTGCAGGAGGGGTATCTGTTCGGCTACCTGGCAGCCACCGTGGCCTCGCTGCTGGTCAACGACGTCCTCGGACTGTCCTGGCGCTGGCTGTTCGGGCTTTCCATCCTGCCGGCCATGGTGAGTCTGCTGATCCGCTACCGGGTGACCGAGTCCGAGGTGTGGCAGGCCACCCAAGACCGGATGCGGTTGACCAGCACCAAGATCCGGGACGTCTTCACCGAAGGCAAGGTGCTGCGCCGGTTCTGCTATCTGGTTCTGCTGATGACCGCGTTCAACTGGATGAGCCACGGCACCCACGACATCTACCCGACATTCCTGACGTCGGCCGACGGCGCGGGCCTGTCGCACGTCACGGCCAAGTGGATCGCGGTCATCTATAACATCGGCGGCATCATCGGCGGGCTGTTCTTCGGCTCGCTGTCGCAACGTGTGGGCCGGCGCCACGCGATCATCTTCGCCGCCGTGATGGGTTTACCGATCGTGCCGCTGTTCGCCTTGTCGCAGACCGCGGGCATGCTGTGCCTCGGCTCCTTCCTGATCCAGATCTGCGTGCAGGGCGCCTGGGGTGTCATCCCGGCACACCTGACCGAGATGTCGCCTGATGCGATCCGCGGCTTCTATCCCGGGGTGACCTACCAGCTGGGCAATCTGTTCGCGGCGTTCAACCTTCCGATCCAGGAGCACGTCGCGGCCAGCCGCGGCTATCCCTTCGCCCTGGTGGTCACGCTGGTGCCCACGCTGATCGCCGTCATCGTGCTCACCGCAATCGGCAAGGACGCCACCGGCCGGCGATTCGGGCAGCCGGGCTCCGCCGACTCAGAAAGTGCAGGGCATGGTGCGGATACCGTGGATGAAGCTGCCCGCTAGGTACTCCGGCTCGCCGGCCTCGATGTTCGGCAGCTGGTGTAGCAGCTCGCCGAATATGGCCCGCAGCTGGGCCCGCGCCACATTGGTTCCCAGGCAGTAGTGCTGGCCGCCGCCGCCGAAGCCCACGTGTGGATTCGGGCCGCGGCTCAGGTCCAGGCGATCCGGCTGGTCGAACACCTGCTCATCCCGGTTACCCGACGAGTAGAACAGCGCCACCTTGTCACCGGCCCGAATGGTCTGGCCGCCGAGCTCGTAATCGGTTGCCGCGGTGCGCCGGAAGGTCATCACCGGCGTGGCGTAGCGGACGAACTCCTCGACGGCGGTCCCGATCCGGCGGTCGAAGTCCGCCAGCAGCCACCGGCGTTGGTCGGGGAAATCGGTGAGCGCCCGCAGGGCGTGACTGGTGGCCTGGCGGGTGGTGTCGTTGCCGGCCACCGCCAGCAGCACGAAGTAGGCCGACACTTCGGCGTCGGTGAGCCGATCGCCGTCGACCTCGGCGTTGACCAGGCCGCTGAACAGATCGTCGCCGGGCGACTCCCGGCGCTGCGCGGCCAGTGCGCCGGCGACCTGATGCAGGTACATGATGTTTTCGCCCATCACCGCCAGCGGGTCGCGCCCGGCGAGGAACACCGGGTCGTTGACGGACACCAGTGCGTCGGCGGCGTGGGCCACCTGCTCGCGCTCGGAGTCCGGGACGCCGACCATGTCGGCCAGCGTGCGCAGCGGCAGTTCCTTGGCGCAGTGTTCGACGAAGTCGGCTCCGCTGCCGGCAGCGGTGAGTTCTTCGACGATCGCCTTGGCATTCGCCTTGATCGAGGCCTCGATGCGCCGGATCTGGCGGGGCGTGAACGCCGCGGTGGCCAGTTTGCGCAACTTCGTGTGCCGGGGCGGGTCCATGGCCAGGAAGGACTGCGTGGTCTCCAGCATCTCCTCGGGAAAGTTCTCGAACATGACGCCCTTGCCGGACAGGAACACGTCGTTGGCGCGACTCACCGTGACGATGTCGGCGTGGCGGGTGATGGCCCAGAAGCCGGGATCGTCGGGATCGTTGAGCATGGCGTCCTCGACCGGCGGATGCCAGCTCACCGGGCGTTCGGCGCGCAGTAGGGCGAAGGATCGCTCGCGCTCGGCGGCGGTGAGCGACCAGAACGCCCGCGAGGAGAGATCGACCGTGTCATAGGCGCGTGCGGCGGTGGACGATGCGGTCACGATGCCTCCTCAGGGTATGACTCCGGTCACAGCGGAGTGCCCTGACGATATGTTTAGACATCTTGTCTAGTCAAGGCGTCTTTTGCTCGGTAACCTCAGCGTTGTGGCCTCTGTGACCCGCAAGCCTCCCGGCAGCCGCCAACAGCGGCGCCAGGACATCGAGCGCCGCCTGCTCGACGCCACCGAACGGCTGATGGGCGCCGGCGCCAGCTTCACCGAGCTCAGCGTGGACCGCTTGGCCACCGCGGCCGGCATCTCACGCGCCAGCTTCTACATCTACTTCGAGGACAAGGGCCACCTGCTGCGCCGCCTCGCCGGTCAGGTCTTCGGCGACCTCGCCTCGAGCGCACAGCGATGGTGGGACGTGGCGCACCGCCATGATCCATCCGATGTCGGCGCGGCGATGGCCGCGATCATCGCCAGCTATCGGCGCCACCAACCACTGCTGATCGCGCTGAACGAAATGGCCGCCTACGACCCACTGGTGGGCGACACCTACCGCGCGCTGCTGACGTCGATCTCCGGCCGGCTGACCGGGGTCATCGAAGCCGGCCAAGCCGACGGCGCCATCCGCCGCGCGCTACCGGCCGCCGCCACCGCCAGTGCGCTGACCTGGATGGTGGAACGGGTCTGCCAGCAGGACCTGCCGTCCCGAGACCCGCAACACGACGCCGAGATCGCCCGGACGATCACTGAAATCGTTTGGGGCGCATTGTATCTGACACCGGCGCAGTAGTACC
Organism: Mycolicibacter hiberniae; assembly: GCF_010729485.1. Taxonomy (NCBI): domain Bacteria; kingdom Bacillati; phylum Actinomycetota; class Actinomycetes; order Mycobacteriales; family Mycobacteriaceae; genus Mycobacterium; species Mycobacterium hiberniae. The sequence continues at coordinate 982,186 of NZ_AP022609.1, read as the reverse complement.
CGGACTAGTTCGCGACGGGACGGGCCCAGGCCGAGCGGTCGTAGGAGTCCTCGATCTTCCGGCACCGCTTTTCCCGCCGGGCCGGCGACAGCGCGCCCAGAACGCAGGCCGGCGGCCAGCGCGTCGGGGCCATGACGTAGGTGACATTGCCGCGGCGCGTACGGAGGTTGTCGGGGCTGTCGATATCGACCCGGAAGTAGTTGTTGTGGATCGTCACCAGGCCCGCCAGGGCGTTGACGACGGCCACGGCGGGGACCTGCGCAGCTGGGCGATTGGGAAAGTCGGCCGTGCCGTCGTACTGCCGGCACACGTCGGTCACCCGGTACCGGGTGTCCGGCGGAACCCCGAGGCCGCCGTAGTCGGGCAGCGTCATGAACCTGACCAGCTTGGCGTCGGCCCGATAGATGCCGTGGAACGGCTGTTCCGGGTTGGCCAGCAGCACAAACGACACCTTGTCCGTGGGAACCGGCGATGCCGGCCCCCGCTCGCGCAGCCATTTGCAGGCGACCTGGGCCCCCATGCTCACGCCGTAGACCACCACGTCGTCGGCATCGGGCGCGGCGGCGAAGTGGCCGGTCAGCATCTCATCGAGGGCGGCAGCGCCACGCTGCACCGCCCGTACCGCAGGGACGTAGCGCAGGCCGTCGCGGTAGGCGTTGGGGTAGGCGACGCGCCGGATGGTCTTGCCCTTGGTGACCGCGCCGCGGCACATGAACCGCAAAAAGCCGCTCCAGCCCGCGCCGTCGATGGTGAATACCGTGCTCATGGCCGGTACTTACAGCGCCACCAGATCGTCGGCATGGACCACCGGGCGCCGCGCATCGGGTGCCAGGTCGGCGGTGGAACGGCCGATCATGGCGTCCAGCTCCGCGGCGTCGTAGCCGACGACGCCGCGGGCGACCACCGAACCGTCCGGACCGCACAGTTCGACGACGTCGCCGCCGTAGAACCGGCCCGACACCGCGACGATACCGGCGGGCAACAGCGACCGGCGGCGCGCCAGCACCGCCTCGACCGCCCCGGCGTCCAGCGTCAGCAGCCCGGCCGCGTCGGCGGCGTGACGCACCCAGAACTTGCGTGCCGACAGCCGCTGAGCCCGGGGGGCGAAGACGGTGCCGACCGACGCCTCCGACAGCGCCGCAGCGGCATCGTCGGCCGCGGCCAGCAGTACCGGCACGCCTGCGTCGGCGGCCAGCAACGCCGACGACAGCTTCGAGACCATGCCGCCGGTGCCCAGGTGACTGCCTTCGCTGGCGACCACGCCGGCGAGGTCGTCGGGTCCGGACACCTCCGGGACCAGACGGGCCGGGCCCTTACGCGGATCGGAGTCGTAGAGGCCGTCGATGTCGGAGAGCAGCACCAGCGCGTCGGCGCCGACCAGATGCGCCACCAGGGCCGACAACCGGTCATTGTCGCCGAAGCGAATCTCGTTGGTGGCCACCGTGTCGTTCTCGTTGACGATGGCCACCGCGTGCAACGCGCGCAGCCGGTCCAGGGTGCGTGCGGCGTTGGTGTGCGACACCCGCATCGAGACGTCTTGGGCGGTGAGCAGCACCTGTCCGACGGTGCGGCCGAATCGGCCGAAGGCGGCACTCCAGGCGTTGACCAGCGCCACCTGGCCCACGCTGGCCGCGGCCTGCTTGGTCGCCAGGTCGGTGGGCCGCCGGCTCAACCCGAGTGGGTCCAGGCCGGCGGCGATAGCCCCCGAGGACACGATCACCACATCCGAGCCGGCCTTCATCCGAGCCTCGATGGCCTCGGCGAGCCCCGCCAGCCGGGCCGCGTCGAACCTGCCATTCTCGCTGGTCAGCGCGGTGGTGCCGATCTTGACCACCACACTGCGCGCAGTCCGGACAGCCTCGCGCGCATCCGAGTGCACGCGGCTCATGAATCCTCCGAATGCTCGCGCCGTTGCTTGCGCGCGACCTTGCGCTCCGCGGCCCCCACGCGGTCGGTGCGTTCCAGCCTGCTGTCGGTACCCCGGCCCGACAGCGTGATGTCCACCCCCGCCGGTGTGGCCGGCTCCCAGTCGAAGGTCATGTCCCCGATGGTCACCGCACAGCCCGGGCGGGCGCCCAGCCGCAGCAGCTCTTCCTCGACCCCGAGCCGGGCCAGTCGGTCGCCCAGGTATCCGACCGCCTCGTCGTTGTCGAAGTTGGTCTGGTGCACCCAGCGCTCGGGACGGGTGCCCCGCACGACGAAGCCGCCCTCGCCGTCGGGTTCGACGCTGAAGCCGGTCTCCCCCGCGACCACCGGGCGAATCACCGGACGGCGCGCCACTGGCTCCGGTTGCGCGGCACGGTAGTCCCGCACCATCTCGGCCAGCGCAAAAGTCAACGGCCGCAAGCCGACCCGGCTCACCGTGGAGACCATGAACACCGGCCATCCGCGCTCGGCCACGATGTCGTCGCGGACGAACTCCGCCATCTCCAGCGCCTCAGGAACGTCGATCTTGTTGAGCACCACCGCCCGCGGCCGATCGATCAGGTCGCCGAGCACCGAATCCCCCTGCATGGTGGGGGTGTAGGCGGCGAGTTCGGCCTCGATCGCCTCGATGTCGGACAGCGGATCCCGACCGGGCTCAGCGGTCGCGCAGTCCACGACGTGCACCAGCACCGCGCAGCGCTCGATGTGCCGCAGAAAATCCAAACCCAGGCCGCGCCCGGTGGAGGCACCCGGGATGAGGCCGGGGACATCGGCGACGGTGTAGGTGTCCTCCCCGGCCGAGACCACGCCCAGGTTCGGCGCCAGGGTGGTGAAGGGATAGTCGGCGATCTTCGGCTTTGCCGCCGAGATCACCGATACCAGCGCGGACTTGCCCGCAGAGGGGAACCCGATCAGGCCGACGTCGGCGACGGTCTTGAGTTCCAGGGTGAGGTCACGGGCTTCGCCCTTCTCCCCCAACAGCGCGAAGCCGGGCGCCTTGCGGGCCCGCGACACCAGCGCGGCGTTGCCCAGCCCTCCGCGACCGCCGGCCGCCGCCTCGAAACGCGCGCCCGCGCCCACCAGGTCGGCCAGCAGCCGGCCATGTTCGTCGAGGACGACGGTGCCGTCGGGAACCTTGATCTCCAGGTCCGCGCCGGCGGCGCCGACCTTGTTGTTGCCCTGTCCCTGCTTGCCGGACGCCGCCGAGATGTGCGGCCGGAAGTGAAAGTCCAGCAGCGTATGCACGCCGGGATCGACCACCAGCACGACGCTGCCGCCGCGACCGCCGTTTCCACCGTCGGGGCCGCCGAGCGGCTTGAACTTCTCCCGATGGATCGACGCGCAGCCGTTACCTCCGTCGCCGGCGCGCACATGGATGACAACGCGGTCGACGAACCGGGACATGGCGTTACTACCTATCCGGCGCGCAAAGGCGCCCAATCACGCCCGGCGACTAGTCGCGGGCGACAGGCAAGATGTTGATGGTCTTGCGGCCGCGCTTCAGCCCGAACTCGACCGAACCGGGCGCCGTGGCGAACAGGGTGTCGTCGCCGCCGCGCCCCACGTTGATGCCGGGGTGGAAATGAGTACCCCGCTGCCGCACCAAAATCTCGCCGGCCTTGACGACCTGGCCGCCGAACCGCTTGACGCCAAGCCGCTGGGCATTGGAGTCGCGCCCGTTACGTGAGCTGGAAGCGCCCTTCTTGTGTGCCATGTGGTTGTCTCCTGCTCAGTGTTATCTGTTCTTCGCCGGACGGCTCATCACGCGATTCCGGTGACCTTGAGCACGGTCAGCTGCTGACGGTGACCCTGCCGCTTGTGGTAGCCGGTCTTGTTCTTGAACTTGTGGATGCGGATCTTGGGACCCTTGGTGTGCTCGAGCACCTCGCCGGTGACCGCCACCTTCGCCAGCTTGGCTGCGTCGGTGGTGACGGTGGCGCCGTCTACGACCAGCGCGACCGGCAGCGAGACCGACGATCCCGGCTCGGACTCGATCTTCTCGACCTTGAGCACGTCACCGACGGCAACCTTGTACTGCTTGCCGCCGGTCTTGACGATTGCGTACGTCGCCATCGTTGGTTTTACCTCTGCTTCTCGGGCGCGCACGCCATCGGGACTTGCGCAGGTGTCTGGGGTTCTGTCCGCCGAGCTGGGGTTATTCCCGCCTGGCGACAACTGGTCAAGGGTACGTGACCAGCGTCTAAGGGGTCAAACCGGCACGACATTACATCGGTGGCCCCGCTGGCCGGGCTGCCGCGCGTCGCCGTCGCGGACGCTCGACCACCGGCACCTCGGACTCCTCGAAGACCGACTCCTCGGAATCCTCATCGCCGTCAGAGTCGTCCTCGTCGGAGTCATCCTCGTCGTCGTCATCGTCGTCATCGTCGTCATCGTCGTCGTCATCGTCGTCATCGTCGTCATCGTCGTCGTCATCGGACTCGTCGGCGTCATCGATTACGTCCAAGTCCTCGTCGAAGTCCTCGTCGTCATCGTCGTCGAGATCGACTTCGACATCGTCTTCGTCGGACTCGTCTTCGTCGGACTCGTCTTCGTCGGACTCGTCTTCGTCGGACTCGACGCTGTCCTCGTCATCATCGACTTCGTCATCGTCGGAGTCGTCGTCGGCGACCTCGTCGGCCAGGTCCTCGACCGTCTCATCGCCATCCTCGGACACGATGTCGGCGTCCGGCTCCACGTGCACCGCGGCGCCCTCGCCGTCGACAGCGAGCTCGTCTCCCTCGACCTGCACGGTGACGTCCACCGCCAGCTCATCGGCGCCGGGTGCCGCACCGTCTTCGTCCGGCGCGTCCTCATGCCGGTCGCTGGCCGCAGCCATCGCCTTGAACATCGGATGGTCACCGGGGGTGTGCACCGGGACCTTGGCGACTGCCGGTTCGTCGACTTTCGGCTTCTTCGAGCGCTTGCTGCGGCGGCTGCTGGTGGTACCGCCCGATTCGGCCTTGCGTCCCGGCGCGGCCGAGTCCACCGGGTCGGCGTGCAGCACGATGCCGCGGCCGGCGCAGTGCTGACACGACGTCGAGAATGCCTCGATGAGCCCGGTGCCCAAGCGCTTGCGGGTCAGCTGGATCAGGCCCAGCGACGTCACCTCGGAGACCTGGTGGCGGGTTCGGTCGCGGCCCAGCGCCTCGGTCAAACGGCGCAGCACCAGATCCCGGTTGGACTCCAGCACCATGTCGATGAAGTCGATGACGATGATGCCGCCGATGTCCCGGAGGCGAAGCTGCCGCACGATCTCCTCGGCGGCCTCCAAGTTGTTCTTGGTCACCGTCTCCTCGAGGTTGCCCCCGGAGCCGGTGAACTTGCCGGTGTTGACGTCGACCACCGTCATCGCCTCGGTCCGGTCGATCACCAGCGTGCCGCCCGAGGGCAGCCAGACCTTACGGTCCAGCGCCTTGGCCAGCTGTTCGTCGATGCGGTGCACAGCGAACACGTCTGGACCGGGTTGACCGTCCGGGCCGGTGGGTGGCTGATAGCGGGTCAGCTTGGGCACCAGTTCGGGGGCGACCGAACCCACATAGTCGTTGATCGTGTCCCAGGCCGCGTCCCCGGAGACCACCAGCTCGGTGAAGTCCTCGTTGAACAGGTCCCGGATCACCTTGACCAGGACGTCGGGCTCCTCGTAGAGCGCCACGGCGGCGCCGGCCGCTTTCTGCTTGACCTCGGCGGCGGTGGCCTCGATCTGAGTCCAGCGCTCTTGCAGGCGCTCGACGTCGGCCCGGATGTCGGCTTCCTTGACCCCCTCGGAGGCGGTGCGGATGATCACGCCGGCGTCGGCAGGCACCACCTCGCGCAGGATCTCCTTGAGCCTCTGACGTTCGGTGTCGGGCAGCTTGCGGCTGATACCGGTCGACGACGCACCCGGGACATAGACCAGGTAGCGGCCGGCCAGCGAGATCTGGGTGGTCAGCCGGGCGCCCTTGTGCCCGATGGGGTCTTTGCTGACCTGCACGACGACATAGTCGCCGGGTTTGAGCGCCTGCTCGATCTTGCGGTTGGCGCCCCCGAGCCCGGCGGCTTCCCAGTTCACCTCGCCGGCGTAGAGCACGCCGTTGCGGCCCCGCCCGATGTCGACGAAGGCGGCCTCCATCGACGGCAGCACATTCTGCACAATGCCCAGGTAGACGTTGCCCACCAAGGAGGTCGACGCCGCAGAGGTCACGAAATGTTCGACCATCACGCCGTCTTCGAGCACAGCGATCTGGGTGTATCGGGCACCGGGATGCGGCGGCTCGGTCCGGATCCGGTCGCGCACCACCATCCTGCGCTCCACCGCCTCGCGGCGGGCCAGGAACTCGGCTTCGCTCAGGATCGGCGGGCGGCGGCGCCCGGCGTCGCGGCCGTCGCGGCGACGCTGCCGCTTGGCCTCCAGCCGTGTGGAGCCGGTGATGCCCTGGATCTCGTCGTCGCCGGTACCCCGCTCGCTCTTGGCGGTCCGGCCGTTCTTGGCACGCGGGGCGCGTTCGTGCACGACGGTGTTGGGCGGGTCGTCGGAGGAGCTGGTGTCCTCTTCCTCGCCGGCTCCCGTCTTGCGACGACGGCGACGGCGGCGGCGACGGCTGCCGGCTTCCTCGGCCGAGCCGCCCTCCTCCTCCTCCTCGGTGGCGTCCTCGGCGTCCCCGGACTCCTCCGCTTCTACGGCGGGGTCCTCGTCGTCGTTGTCGTCTTCGGCTTCCTCAGCGACCGCGCCCTCAGACCCGCGGCCCCTGCCGCGACCCCGGCGGCCACGTCGGCGGCGCCGGTTGGCGGGCCGGTCGTCGCTGTCGTCCTCGGCGTCGGCGTCGGCGTCGGCGTCGGCCTCAGCGCCACCGAGATCGTCTTCGTCCTCGTCGTCGTCCTCGTCGTCGGGCACCACCGGGCGCTCGAAGGCAACCGGTTGCGGCGCTACGAACAGTGGCATGTAGTCGGCGCGGACGGCCACGGGTTCGGGTGCGGTCTCCAGCAGCAGCCGGGACTCCGGCTCGTCCGGAACCTCGTCGGGCGCCTCGGCCTGCCCGGCCTGCTGGAACAAGCCGGCCGACGCGGGTTCGGCGGCCGCACCCAAAAGGTCGCGGACCCGCACGGCCTCGACCCGGTCCACGCTCGAGTGGGCACTGCGCGTCCGGCCGTCCAGCTCGGTCAATGCGTCCAGCACCCGGCGGCTGGTGGTGCCGAGCACCCGCGCCAGCGAGTGCACGCGCAGGCGATCGGGCAAGTCCTCATGCTCGGCCGGCGGTCCCGACGGTGCGGATTCCGGGCCTCTAAAAAGGGAAGGGTCTACCACGTACGTCTCCTCAAGCCCCCGGGCGCGTGATTGCGACGCGGCCACGCGAGGACTTCTCGTTATGAGCCCGACTCACTATCCCGGGCTTGTGGTGGTCTCGCTCCGAGGGGCTCTGGTTGAACCGACTCGGTGCCTGGCTGAATGACGACCGGCGATCGGCGCCGCATCACGTATCGCGACCGTCGCACTCGCCGAAGTCTTCATTCGGGTGTCGGAAACCGGTCCGGTCACGTTCACCCGTTAGCCAGTATCCCACACAACCCGCAGGCGCCGGACAAAAGGCGCTAACTGGCGTGGTCAGGCCAGTGTCATCGGCGACGTCGGCGCCGACGGCTTCAGGTCGGGGAACCACAGTGCGATCTCCCGCTCGGCGGACTCCGGCGAGTCCGAGCCGTGTACCAGGTTGAATTGGGTCTCCAAACCGAAATCGCCCCGAATGGTGCCGGGGGTGGCCTTGGCCACCGGGTCGGTACCACCGGCGAGCTGCCGGAACGCCTCGATCGCGCGCGGGCCCTCCACCACGGCGGCGACCACGGGTCCGGAGGTGATGAAGTCCAGCAGTGAGGCGAAGAACGCCTTCCCCTCGTGCTCGCCGTAGTGCTGGCGGGCCACCGCCTGCTGCACCGGCCGCAGCTCCAGTGCCGCCAACGTCAGACCCTTGCGCTCGATCCTGCTGATGATCTCGCCCACCAGCCGACGGTTCACGCCGTCCGGCTTGATCAGTACCAAAGTCCGCTCAGTCATGCAGCGCCGCTCCTCATCCCTCGCCCCGCCGGGCATCGTCGCCAGCGGCACGGGCGACAGCGTACCGGCCGACAGGCCGGATGGCGTCACGAGCGTCGCATGACCACGGCACGGAAATAGGCGATCAGCACCCACACCGCGGTGAACACCAGGCCCATCACCCCCACGCCGGGGTAGACCACAAACCCGGCCACCAACACCGCTTGCAGCGCCAGATTGGCCCAGATTGCCCAACTCCGGCCCTGGATGCCCGCGAACGCCAGCAGCACCAGCGCCAGGCCGAGCAGGTAGGCCAGCGAGAACGGGGTCAGGCCGCCCCCGACGACGCTGACCACCGGCAGGGCCAGCAGCACCGTGATGGCCTCCAGGATCAGCGTCGCGGACATCACGCCGCGAAAGCCCCGCCACGGATCGGGAGCGTCTGGACGCTGGGTCATGTCGGCCGCCTTCTCCTCATCGCTGCGCTGCACCTCGTCGTCTCCGGTCATGCCGGGTCCTTGCCGAACAGCGAACGCGCGGCGCCGGCGGTGACCACCGAGCCGGTGATCACGATCCCGGCCCCCGACCCACCCGCCATCGCCTGCTCCGCAGAGTCGAATTCGTCGACCAAAGCGGTGGCGGCGTCGATCGCGTCCTCGAGCGTTTCGGTGGTGACCACCCGGTCGTCACCGAACCACCGCGCTGCTGCAACGGTAAGCCGCTCGACGTCCAACGCCCGCTCGGAACCGTTGTGCGTCACCACAATCCGGTCGAACACCGGCTCCAGCGCCGCCAGAATGCCGTCCACGTCCTTGTCCCGCATCACGCTGACCACACCGACGAGATGGCGGAAGTCGAAATCGTCGGTCAGGGCCTGGGCCAGCACGGCGGCCCCGGCCGGGTTGTGGGCCGCATCGATGAAGACTGTGGGCGAGCTGCGCATCCGCTCCAGCCGGCCGGGGCTGCGCACCGCCGCGAAGCCCACCCGGACCGTCTCGACGTCGAGTTGACGGTCGGCGCCGGCGCCGAAAAATGCCTCCACCGCCGCCAGTGCCAGCACGGCGTTGTGGGCCTGGTGCGCGCCGTGCAGCGGCAGAAAGATCTCGGAGTACACCCCGCCGAGGCCCTGCAGTTCCAGCACCTGTCCGCCGACCGCGAGTTGACGGCTGCGTACCGCGAACTCGGAGTCCTCCCGTGCCACCGCGGCATCCGCGCGCACCGATTCCGCGAGCAGCACCTCCATCGCCTCGGGCGCCTGACGGGCGATCACCGCCACGGTGTCGGTCAGTTCGTCCGGCGAGCGGTGGATGACGCCGGCCTTCTCCGCGGCTATTCCGGCGATGTCCGCACCGAGATAGTCGACGTGGTCGATGCCGATCGGGGTGATGACGGCGACCGGAGCCTGCACCACGTTGGTGGCGTCCCAGCGACCGCCCATGCCGACCTCGACCACCGCGACGTCGACCGGCGCGTCGGCGAAGGCCGCGAATGCCATGCCGGTCAGCACCTCGAACTTGCTCATGGCCGGTCCCCCGTCAGCGTGGGAGGACGCGTCGACCATCTGAACGAAGGGCTCGATCTCGGTGTAGGTCTGCACGTATCGCGCCGGGCTGATCGGCTCGCCGTCGATGGCGATGCGCTCGACCGCCGACTGCAGGTGCGGGCTGGTGGTGCGCCCGGTACGGCGGGAGAAAGCGGTCAGCAACGCGTCGATCATGCGCGCCACCGAGGTCTTGCCGTTGGTCCCGGCGACGTGAATGGACGGATAACTGCGCTGTGGGGAGCCGAGCAGGTCCAGCAGCGCGTTGATCCGGGCCAGGCTCGGCTCGATCTGGGTTTCGCCCCAACGCTGATCGAGTAGGTGTTCCACCTGCAGCAAGGCCGCGATCTCGTCCGGTGTCGGTTCGGGGCCGGCGGCCGGTTCGGGGTTCATGCCAGGGCCGCGAGACGTGCGGTGATCCGGTCGACCTCGTCGCGGGCCAGCTGCTGGCGGCCCCGGATCTTGTCGACCACGGCCTCGGGCGCCTTAGCCAAGAACGCCTCGTTGCCCAGCTTTCCCGACGTGGCCTCGAGTTCCTTGCGGGCGGTGGCCAGATCCTTCTCCAGCCGCCGGCGCTCGGCGACGACGTCCACGGTTCCGGAGGTGTCGAGTTCGACCACGACCGTGCTGGTCTTGGCGCCGGCGCCGAGCCGCACCTCGACGGTGGCCGACGGTGCGAATCCCTCGCCGGGCTCGGTCAGCCAGGCCTGGGAGGCCACCGCCGCCACTTGGGTGGCCAGGTCGGCGTCGTCGATACCGGTCAGCCGGGCCGGCACCTTCTGCCGGTCCCGCAGGCCCTGGTCGCTGCGGAATCGGCGCACCTCGGTCACCAGCTTCTGCATGTCCGCGATCCGCTGCGCGGCAACCTGGTCCACCGCGATTCCCGACGACACCGGCCAGTCCGCAACGACCAGCGACTCCGCGCCGGTGAGCTCCTGCCACAGCGTTTCGGTGACGAACGGGATCACCGGGTGCAGCAGCCGCAACAGCGTGTCGAGCACCGCAGCCAACACCGCGGTGGTGTGTGCAAGTCCTTGTCCCAGCTGGGTTTTGGCCAGTTCGACGTACCAGTCGCAGAATTCGTCCCAGGCGAAGTGGTACAGCGCCTCACATGCCCGCCCGAACTCGTAGGCGTCGAACGCCGAATCGACTTCAGCGCGTACCTCCTCCAGCCGCCCGAGAATCCACCGGTCGGCGTCGGTCAGTTCCTCGATCGCCGGCAACGGTGCCGGGGCGGCGCCGTTGAGCAGGGCGAAGCGGGTGGCGTTGAACAGCTTGGTGACGAAGTTGCGCGAGGCCCGGGCGTGGTCCTCGCCGATCGACAGGTCGCTACCGGGACTCGCCCCGCGCGCCAGGGTGAACCGCAGGGCGTCGGCGCCGAACTTCTCCACCCAGTCCAGCGGGTCGATGCCGTTGCCGCGGGATTTGCTCATCTTGCGGCCGTGTTCGTCGCGGATCAGACCGTGCAGGAACACGTCGCGGAACGGAACATCGGCGTCGGGCAGGGCGGCGTCGCCGCCGACGAAGGTGCCGAACATCATCATCCGCGCCACCCAGAAGAACAGGATGTCGTAGCCGGTCACCAAGACGCTCGTCGGGTAGAACTTCTTCAACTCCGGCGTGGCGTCCGGCCAGCCCAGCGTGGAGAACGGCCACAACGCCGAGGAGAACCAGGTGTCGAGCACGTCGGGGTCCTGCTCCCAGCCCTCCGGCGGGGTCTCGTCCGGCCCGACGCAGACCTTCTCGCCGTTCGGCCCGTGCCAGATCGGGATGCGATGTCCCCACCACAGCTGCCGGGAGATGCACCAGTCGTGCATGTCGTCGACCCAGGCGAACCAGCGCGGCTCCAGGCTCTTGGGGTGGATGACGGTGTCGCCGTCGCGGACCGCATCCCCGGCGGCCTTGGCCAGCGAGGAGACTTCGACCCACCACTGCATGGACAGCCGCGGCTCGATGACTTCACCGCTGCGCTCGGAATGCCCCACGCTGTGCAGGTAGGGCCGCTTCTCGGCGACGATACGGCCCTGTGCCGCCAGAGCTTCGCGCACCGCGACGCGCGCCTCGAAGCGGTCCATGCCGTCGAACTGGGTGCCGGTTCCGGTGATCCGGGCGCGTTCGTCGAGGATCGTCGGCATGTCGAGCTGATGGCGCAGTCCGATCTCGAAGTCGTTGGGATCGTGGGCGGGGGTGACTTTGACCGCACCGGTGCCGAATTCCGGGTCCACGTGGGTGTCGGCGACCACCACGATCTCCCGATCGGAGAACGGGTGCGGCAGCGTGGTGCCCACCAAGTCGCGGTAGCGGTCGTCGTCGGGGTGCACCGCGATGGCGGTGTCGCCGAGCATGGTCTCCAGCCGGGTGGTGGCCACCACGATGTGCGGCTCGGAGTCCTGCATCGAGCCGTACCGGAACGACACCAGCTCGCCCTCGATGTCTTCGTATTTGACCTCGAGGTCGCTGATCGCGGTCTGCAGGACGGGTGACCAGTTGACCAGCCGTTCGGCCTGGTAGATCAGCCCGGCGTCGTAGAGCCGCTTGAAGATGGTGCGGACCGCGCGCGAGAGGCCCTCGTCCATGGTGAACCGCTCGCGGCTCCAGTCCACGCCGTCGCCGAGCCGGCGCATCTGGCCGCCGATGGTGCCGCCGGACTCCCGCTTCCAGTCCCACACCTTGTCGACGAACAGTTCGCGGCCGAAATCTTCTTTGGTCTTGCCGTCGACGGCGAGCTGGCGTTCCACCACGCTCTGGGTGGCGATGCCGGCATGGTCCATGCCCGGCAGCCACAGCACCTCGTAGCCCTGCATCCGCTTACGCCGGGTCAACACGTCCATCAGGGTGTGGTCGAGCGCGTGGCCCATGTGCAGGCTGCCGGTGACGTTGGGCGGGGGCAGCACGATCGAATAGCTGGGTTTGTCGCTGTTGGGGTCCGCGGTGAAGTAACCGGCGTCCACCCAACGCTGGTAGGTCGCGCCCTCGACCGCACCCGGCTCCCAGGACTTGGGTAAGCGGGTGGTGTCGGCGGCGTTGGGGGTGTCAGTCACCGCTCAATTCTAGGAATGACCGGCGGGCAATCCCCGACGAGGGAGGTGTCATCGAGAAAAGCCCCCGGATCAGGACTGATCCGGGGGCTCGACGCGATGCGTGGGCGGGCTACTTCTTGCCGCCCAGCAGGCCGCCGAGGATGTCGCCGATGGCGCCGCCGGTCTTGCCGCCGAGCATGTTGCCCAGGATGCTGCCCATCGACTGGTTCTTGGCGTTGCCGCCCCCGGCCAGTCCGCCCAGGATTCCGCCCAGCACATCGCCGAGGCCGCCGCTGGAGGCCTGTTCCTGGGCCGGCTCCGCCTTTTGGCCGCTGAGCTGCTTGCCGATGTAGGCCAGCACGATGGGGGTGATGATCGGCAGCAGCTTCTGCAGCAGGTCGCTGTTTCCCGCGCCGGCACCCGAAAGCGCCGAGGCCACCTGACTGGTGTCGTTGCCGCCGAAGAGGGTGGAGACCACCTGTTGGCCTTGGGCCTGGCTGGCGCCCAGGGCGTTGTCCAGCAGGCCCTGGGAGGCGAAGGTGGCGGCGGTGTTGACGATGCTGTCGGCCTCCCCGGGTTCCTGGGCCTTTTGGCTCAGCCCGCCGACCAGCACCGGCACCAAGGTGTGAATAGCGCTGTCCACGTCGGCCGAGTCGGCGCCGAGCTGGTTGGCAATGTCTTGAACAGGGATCGAAGCGAAGAGGTCGTCGAGGCCGGCCATAAGAGTTTCCACCTCCGTTGCTGGGCGCTGCCGAGGGCAGCGGTCGAAATCGACACTAGCCCCAAACACCGGCGGCCGACACCGGCAAATTCCGGCCGATCAGCGCAGCCGGGTAACCGTCAGCGTCACTCCGGCCGCGGGCAGTCGCTCCAGCAGCACGTCGCCCATAGCGGCCGCCGGGGTGAGCACGCCGTAGCGTTCGGGCAGTGCGTCGCGGTCCAGTGCCAGGGCCAACCCGCTCTCCCCCAGCATCACCGAGGTGGCCTGGTAGCCGGGGTCGCCGCGCTGCGCCATGTCCGCCCGGTAGCGGGCGCCGCTGGTGGTGGTCGTGTAGGTCTCCACACAGTAGAAGCCGTTCTCGCGAACGCTTCGGCTGGGACCGGTTCCCGGCTTGGGCAACACCCGCTCCAGCAGGCCGGCCGGCAGGAGCCGGAAGAGTCGGCCGCCCAGGTCGATGGTCACCTTGCCGATGCCGGTCACCAATCCCGACAGCACCGGCGCCGCGGCCGACGAGCCGCAACTCATGTGCTCGGCGTAGCGGAAGCGCCGACCGTAGGCCCAGTCCAACAGGCCGTTGCTGCGCCGCACGACCCGCGTGTTGTAGGGCGCCATGGCAAAGCCGGCGGTCCAGATACCGTTCAGCTCCGGCGCGATGTCACGACCCCGCCGCCAGGACAGGTCCGGCTCGGGACCCAGCTGCGGCTCGGCGGGGCGATCGGAGCTGAGCGTGTAGGGATCCAACAGCTGGCGCCGGGCCTCCGGGTCGTTGGCAGCGGTCGTCAGCACTTCGATCATCGAGGCGAGGGTGCCGCCGGATGCCCCGCCAGAGAAGCCCCGCACCACCAGATCGGTGGCCAGCAGCTCGCCGGTGCCGTCCTCGCGGGCCGCCCGGTAGAGCGCGTACACGCTCATATCCGAGGGGATGGAGTCGAAGCCGCAGGCGTGCACGATGCGGGCCCCGTTGTCGGCGGCCTGCTTGTGGTACAGGTCGATGCTCTGCCGAACGAACATCGCCTCGCCGGTGAGGTCGACGTAATCGGTGCCCGCCGCCGCGCATGCCGCGACCAGGGGCAATCCGTAGCGGGTGTAGGGACCGACGGTGGTGATCACCACCCGGGTGCGCTGCGCCATCGCCTCCAGCGATGCGGGCCGGTCGGCGTCGGCCACCACCAGCGGCCATTCCTGGGCAACCGAGCCCAGTTCGGCGCGGACCCTGCGCAACCGCTCCTCGGAGCGGCCCGCCAACCCGATCCGGGCGGCGCCGCCGGCGCGGGCGAGGTATAGCGCGGTCAGCTTTCCGGCGAAACCGGTCGCTCCGTAGAGGATGATGTCGAGCTCGCGTGGCGTGTCTGGCACCCGCCCGACGTTACTCGCCGCCTGGAAAGCCGGTTGCGACGGCGACGGCGCCGGGCTGCTCGCCCGGCGCCGTCGTCACGATCAGTGGTCAGCCGCGACGGCCGCAGACGGGCCACGCACCGATGCCCTGGCTGCGCAGAACGTTCTCGGCAACCCGGATCTGCTCGGAACGGCTGGCGGTGTGCGGCATGCCGGCGCCACCGTTGGCGCGCCAGGTGCCGGGGTTGAACTGCAGTCCGCCGTAGTAGCCGTTGCCGGTGTTGATCGACCAGTTGCCGCCCGACTCGCAGGCCGCGATGGCGTCCCAGTTGACGCTGTCCGCCTTGGCGGTGGCGTCGGACAGGGTGACCGCGCCGGTGATCATGGCTCCGGCGATCGCGGCCATGGTGAGGGACTTGCGGACGTTCTTCAACTTCGTTCCTTTCGCGGCGCGCACTCCGAAGCTCACGAGAGACGGCCCGGGGTCCGGGCGAGAGTGGTCTTCGAGACGTGCCGTCTAGGTCAGGCACGACAGCAGGGGCAGCCGGGCAGGCCAGGAGGCACCCGGCGCCCGCGGGAGGCGTTGCATCGGCCGCCCGCCTCCCCCGCTCGCACGCGTTTGGAGGGATTCAATTTGTTTGCCTCACATGAGGGCGAAGGGAACTTACGAAATGTCAGGACGCCACGTCGAATTGCATGATGCGAATATTTCGGTCAGATAACGAAACGATCACCCTGACATCACCGAGGGTTTAAGCAGGTCAGAGCGAATTCGCCCAGACCGCAACGGTGCTGGCGCTCCCGCGGGATTCGTGAGTCAGATCACGGTGATTTTGTGGCCCAGAGCACGGCAAATGCGCCCCTGGGGGCCGTTCGGACGGCCGTCCGCGGGCACCGGCGCGTCCCCACAGGGGCCTCAGCAGCATCTTTGGCCTCAAAAGGCACAGGTCGTCGAGACGGTGCCGCTCGGCCGGCCGTCACGCTGCTCGGCGCTGCGCCGCACTGGTCGCGTGCGTTGCGGCTTGCGGTTTCCCGACGCCGCCGCCATTGCGTCGCCATTTTTCCCGCGCCGTCCATCGGGTCTGTGAATCAGGTTGTACGGCAACGTATTTCCAGCATGCACGACCACCTCGACAAAGCCTTGAGTCGGTACCACCCATTAGTCGTTGTATATCGGTCGGATAATTCAGCGATAAACGCCCCCGTCTCGCCTGCGGGAACTGCGCTTTATTTCCAGGGAATTACCCGAATTTGCTGACGGTACGCCTCAGGGCAGTCCGGCGATGTCGTCCGGGGAGTTGAGATTGACCAGCGGGGACGCGTCGGCCAGCACGACCCGACGGACGTCGACGGCATCGATCAGGGCGCCCACCCGTCGTTGGCCGGCAGCCACCAGGGTCTGGACGGTCGGGGCCAGGCCGGTGCGATACACCCCGGCCAGATAGTGGTCGCGGCCAGCGCGCGCCAACACGATGTCCGCCGCTGCGGCCCCGGCGAGGAGGTCGATCAATTCCGTTGTCAGGTAAGGCATGTCGACGGCGCAGACAAATGCCCTGGGGGCGCCCTCGCGCTCGGCGGCGCGCAGCCCCAGCCCGATGGCCGGCAACGGTCCCAGCCCGGGAACTTCGTCGCGCAGCACCCCTGCGGGTACGGGCGGCAGCACTTGGCCCTGGGCGGCCACCACGAACACCGGATCGCAGCGTTGCGCCAGCACCGAGACCAGATGCTGCACCAGGGTCAGGCCGGCGAATCGGCCCGGCACCGTCAGGGTGGCCTTGTCACGGCCCATCCGGCGGGAAGCGCCGCCCGCCAGTACCACGCCGGCCAACCGACCGGCGGTCATCGCGTCAGTCGACGGTCCAGGTGTCGCGACCACGCAACAGCGCCTGGAGTGCGGCGGTGTCGTGGGCGGTCGCCTGCCGGGCCTCGGCGACCTGCGCGCGTGCCAGGTCGTCGTAGGTGGGCTTGCTCACCTTGCGGAAAATGCCCATCGGGACGTGCGACAGGTCCTGCTCGGAGAGCCGCGACAGCGCGAACGCGTACGAGGAGTCGGCCTGGGTGGCGTCGTGCACCACGATCTGCTCGGCCGAGACATCGGCGGTCTTGGCGACCTCGAGCCCGAAACCGGACTTGATGACGCAGTACTCCCCCTCGGCACCGAACACGATGCGCTCACCGTGCCGGACGTTGATGATGCGGTTCTCCGCACCGTCCCTGCGCAGCAGGTCGAAGGAGCCGTCGTTGAACACCGGGCAGTCCTGCAGGATCTCCACCAGCGCCGAGCCGCGGTGCTCCATCGCACCTTGCAGGACCTCGGTGAGTCCCTTGCGGTCGGAGTCCAGGGCGCGACCGACGAACGTCGCCTCAGCGCCGATGGCCAGCGAGATCGGGTTGAACGGGTTGTCCAGCGAGCCGTAGGGCGTCGACTTGGTGACCTTGCCGGTCTCCGACGTCGGCGAGTACTGGCCCTTGGTCAGGCCATAGATCCGGTTGTTGAACAACAAGATGGTGATGTTGACGTTGCGTCGCAGCGTGTGGATCAGGTGGTTGCCGCCGATCGACAGGGCGTCGCCGTCACCGGTGACCAGGAACACCTTGAGGTCTTCACGGGCGGTAGCCAGCCCGGTGGCAAACGTCGGCCCGCGCCCGTGGATCGAGTGCACGCCGTAGGTGTTCATGTAGTACGGGAACCGGCTCGAGCAGCCGATACCGCTGACGAACACCACGTTCTCCCGGCGCAGTCCCAGCTCGGGAAGGAAGCCACGGATCGTGTTGAGGATGACGTAGTCACCGCAGCCCGGGCACCAGCGCACCTCCTGGTCGGAGGTGTAGTCCTTGGCCTTCTGCGGCTCGTCGGTGGTGGGCACCCCGCTCAGCGCGGTCAGCCCCAGGTTGGTACCGACGAGCGTGTCTGCTGATTCGGTGGTGGTCATGAATTCGCTCCCGCTGTGCCCGCAATGGTGACCGCCGCGGACCTGGCCAGCGACGCCTTCTCGTTCTCCCGATCGGCCAGCGTGCCGGCCAGCGCGTCGTCGATGATTCCCTCGATCTCATCGGCCAGGAACGCCTGGCCGGTCACCTTCGTGACCGACTGGATGTCGACCAGGTAGCGACCGCGCAGCAGCAGCGCCAGCTGGCCCAGGTTCATCTCCGGCAGCACCACCTTGGGGTAGCGTCGCAGCACCTCGCCCAGGTTGGCCGGCAACGGGTTGAGGTTCCGCAGGTGCGCCTGCGCGACCTTGATCCCGCTGCGCCGGACCCGCCGGCAGGCCTCGGCGATCGGACCGTAGGAACTGCCCCAGCCCAGCATCAGCAGCTCGGCGTCCCCGGACGGGTCGTCGACGACCAGGTCGGGCACCTTGATGCCGTCGACCTTGGCCTGCCGCAGCCGCACCATCAGGTCGTGGTTGGCCGGCTCGTAAGAGATCGCCCCGGAGCCGTTGGCCTTCTCCAGTCCACCGATCCGGTGCTCCAGGCCCGGGGTGCCGGGGATGGCGAACTGCCGGGCCAGCGTCTCGGGGTCACGCGCGTAGGGCGCGAAGTCCTCGCCGGCCTTGGCCAGGTTCTGGTCGATCGGCTCCATCGACGCCACGTCCGGGATACGCCACGGCTCGGAACCGTTGGCGATCGCACCGTCGGAGAGCAGCACCACCGGGGTGCGGTAGGTCAGCGCGATCCGAACGGCCTCGACGGCCGCGTCGAAGCAGTCCGACGGCGTGCACGGCGCCAGCACCGCAACCGGCGACTCACCGTTGCGCCCGAAGAGGGCCTGCAGCAGGTCGGCCTGCTCGGTCTTGGTGGGCAGGCCGGTGGACGGGCCGCCGCGCTGGACGTTGATCAGCAGCAACGGCAGCTCGGTCATCACAGCCAGGCCCAGCGCCTCGGCTTTGAGAGCCAAACCCGGACCGGAGGTGCTGGTGACACCCAGTGCACCACCGTAGGAGGCACCGATCGCCGCGCCGATACCGGCGATCTCGTCTTCGGCCTGGAAGGTGAGCACGTTGAAGTTCTTGTACTTGGACAGCTCGTGCAGGATGTCCGAGGCCGGGGTGATCGGGTAGGTCCCCAACACCACCTGCGTGTCGGCCAGCTGGCCGGCAACGATCACGCCGTAGGCCATCGCGGTGTTGCCCGAGATCTGGCGGTATTCGCCGGCCGGCAACTTGGCCGGGGCGATCTCATAAGTAGTGCCGAACGCCTCGGTGGTCTCGCCGTAGTTCCAGCCCGCCTTGAGCGCCAGCACGTTGGCGTCGGCCACGTCGGGCTTCTTGGCGAACTTCTCCCGGATGAAGCGCTCACTGCTCGCCAGCTCGCGGCCGTACATCCACGACAGCAGGCCCAAGGCGAACATGTTCTTGGCGCGGGCGCCGTCCTTCTTGGTGGCGCCGATCGCCTCGACCGCACCCAGCGTCAGGGAGGTCATCGCGACCGGGACCACGACGTAGTCGGAGAGTTCCTCGGTCTCCAGCGGGTTGGTCTCGTAACCGATCTTGGCCAGGTTGCGCTTGGTGAACTCGTCGGAGTTGACGATCACCATGCCGCCACGCGGCAGGTCGCCGATATTGGCCTTGAGCGCCGCGGGGTTCATCGCCACCAGGACGTCGGGACGGTCGCCGGCGGTCAGGATGTCGAAGTCGGCGATCTGGATCTGGAACGACGACACACCGGGCAGGGTGCCCTGAGGTGCGCGGATCTCCGCCGGATAGTTCGGCTGGGTGGCCAGGTCATTGCCGAACAGGGCCGCCTCGGAGGTGAAGCGATCGCCGGTCAGCTGCATGCCGTCGCCGGAGTCCCCGGCGAAACGGATGACGACCTTCTCGAGTTTTTGGCGTCCCGGTGCCGATCCGACTCCGTTACCACTCGGCCCCACGGCCCCGCCTTCCCTCACGTCCGACCCGGGCCCGCGCAGCACGGCCGGCGCACCCACAAGTTTTTCTGTCACTAGCAGTACCGATTATTGCATCGCTCTTATAGACCATACGACGCCACACCGTGTCGAATTTCGGGTTACTCAGTGTTAAATGTCGATGTCACACCGGGGTTCACGGACAACTTGGGGCGTAAATGTGGTTTTCGTCACGTCTGCCCACGGGCCAAGTCTAAGAAAACGCCCGTACTGTTCGAAAACCCGCCGCCGGGCGGGCGGCGCGGGGCACTAGGCGCTCTTGTCGCGACGCTCGCCGCGCGACGCCTTGCGCGGAACGATGGTCGGCAACACGTTGTCCTGCACCGTTTCCTTGGTCACCACGACCTTGGCGACGTCGTTGCGGCTGGGGATGTCGTACATCACCGGCAGCAGGACTTCCTCCATGATCGCCCGCAGACCGCGCGCACCGGTGCCCCGATGGATGGCCTGCTCCGCGATGGCCTCCAGGGCGTCTTGGGTGAACTCCAACTCCACCCCGTCCATCTCGAACAGCCGGGTGTACTGCTTGACGAGGGCGTTCTTGGGCTCCGAGAGGATCTTGACCAACGACTCCATGTCCAGGTTGGTCACCGAGGCCACCACCGGCAACCGGCCGATGAACTCGGGGATCAGCCCGAACTTGATCAGGTCCTCGGGCATGACCTCCGCGAAGTGGTCGGTGGTGTCGATCTCCGCCTTGGACCGGACTTCGGCGCCGAAACCCAAGCCGCGCTTGCCAACCCGGTCCGAGACGATCTTCTCCAGTCCGGCGAAGGCCCCGGCCACGATGAACAGCACGTTGGTGGTGTCGATCTGGATGAACTCCTGGTGCGGGTGCTTGCGGCCGCCCTGCGGCGGAACCGAGGCCTGCGTGCCCTCCAGGATCTTCAGCAGCGCCTGCTGCACGCCCTCACCGGAGACGTCCCGGGTGATCGACGGGTTCTCGCTCTTACGGGCGATCTTGTCCACCTCGTCGATGTAGACGATGCCGGTCTCGGCGCGCTTGACGTCGTAGTCGGCCGCCTGAATCAGCTTGAGCAGAATGTTCTCGACGTCCTCGCCGACGTAGCCCGCCTCGGTCAGCGCGGTGGCGTCGGCGATCGCGAACGGCACGTTGAGCATCTTGGCCAGCGTCTGGGCCAGGTAGGTCTTGCCGCAGCCGGTGGGCCCGAGCATCAAGATGTTGGACTTGGTCAGTTCGACTGCCTCACCGGAGCGGGAATCCCGGCTCTTCTCGCCGGCCTGGATCCGCTTGTAGTGGTTGTAGACCGCCACCGCCAGGGTGCGCTTGGCGGTGTCCTGACCGATGACGTAGCCCTCGAGGAACTCCCGGATCTCCGCGGGCTTGGGCAGCTCGTCGAGCTTGACGTCGTCGGCGTCGGCCAGCTCCTCTTCGATGATCTCGTTGCACAGGTCGATGCACTCATCGCAGATGTAGACGCCCGGTCCTGCGATGAGCTTCTTGACCTGCTTCTGGCTCTTCCCGCAGAACGAACACTTCAGCAAGTCCCCGCCATCTCCAATGCGCGCCATAGTGCGTTAGGACCTACTTCCTGTTCGCCGTCTGTCGTCGGGGAGCCGATGTCTGCCCCGACGCTACCCGTTCATTCCGGTGCGAGGCGACCGATAAGGCCGAATCGCGTCGTTGGTATTCGTCACTAGCCCGTCTGCCTGCCCAAGAAGATATAGCCCGGGACGCCGCTCCCCGCGGTGTGACGCGCTGGCGTGGCGTGAGCGATTCGGGGGTGTTACCCGGCTGTGAGACACGGCAGAGCGTCGGGGCCCTACAGTGGCGACCGTGGGGTTCGCCGTGCCCGACGATACCGTGCTCGTCGCCGATGGGGGGCTGGCGAGCGAGCTGGCGGCCCGCGGAGCAGACCTGTCCGACCCCCTGTGGTCGGCCCGCCTGCTCATCGACGACCCCCGGGCGATCGTGACCGCCCACAGCGCCTTCTTCGCCGCGGGCGCCCAGATCGCGACCACCGCCAGCTACCAGGCGAGCTTCGACGGCTTCGCCGCCCGCGGGATCGGCCGCCGAGACGCCGCGGACCTGTTGCGGCGCAGCGTGGGCCTGGCGCGCCAGGCCTGCGGCCCGGTGCGCGGGCGCTGGGTGGCGGCGTCGATCGGCCCCTACGGCGCCGCCCGCGCCGACGGTTCGGAATACCGCGGGCGGTACGGGCTTTCGGTGGCCCGGTTAGCGGCATGGCACCGGGGCCGACTGGAGCTGCTGGCGAACGCCGGCGCCGATCTGCTGGCCGTGGAGACCGTGCCGGACCTCGAGGAAGCCGCGGCGCTGGTGGAGTTGATTCGCGAGGCCGACGTGCCGGCCTGGCTCAGCTACACGATCGACGGTACGGCGACCCGCGCCGGGCAGCCGCTCGCCGAGGCCTTCGCGGTGGCCGCCGGGGTGCGGCAGCTCGTCGCGGTGGGGGTGAACTGCTGTGCGCCCGCCGACGTCCTGCCGGCGATAGAGATCGCCCGCGCGGTTACCGGCAAGCCGGTGATCGTCTATCCCAACAGCGGCGAGCGCTGGGAACGGGGCGCCTGGACCGGACCGAGGGGGTTCTCCCCCGCGCTGGTTCCGCAGTGGGTCGCCGCGGGCGCCCGAATCGTGGGCGGGTGCTGCCGGGTGTCGCCGGCGGACATCGGCGCGGTGGCCGAAGTGGCCGCCGGATTACGCCCAGCGTGCACTCAGGGCGAAAATCCCACCGGAAAATCGCCCTGAATGCACGCTCGGTGCGAAGACTTACGCCGTCTGCGCCGAGAGCTTGCGGTACTCCAGGACGGTGTCGATGATCCCGTAGTCCTTGGCCTCGGGGGCGGTGAGGATCTTGTCGCGGTCGGTGTCCTTGCGGATCACGTCGGCGTCCTTGCCGGTGTGCCGCGCCAGGGTGGCCTCCATCAGCGTCCGCATCCGCTCGATCTCGGCCGCCTGGATCTCCAGGTCGGAGAACTGCCCCTGGATCACGCCGGACAGCGACGGCTGGTGGATGAGCACCCGCGCGTTGGGCAGCGCCATCCGCTTACCGGGCGTTCCCGCTGCCAGCAGCACCGCGGCCGCCGATGCGGCCTGGCCCAGGCACACGGTCTGGATGTCGGCCCGCACGTACTGCATGGTGTCGTAGATCGCCATCAGCGAGGTGAAGGAGCCACCCGGGGAGTTGATGTACATGGTGATGTCGCGGTCGGGGTCCAGCGACTCCAGGACCAGCAGCTGGGCCATGATGTCGTTGGCCGAGGCGTCGTCGACCTGCACGCCGAGGAAGATGATGCGCTCCTCGAACAGCTTGTTGTACGGGTTGGACTCCTTGACGCCCCAGCTGGAGTGCTCCACGAACGACGGCAGGATGTAGCGCGCCTGCGGCTGGATGTGCGGGTTCATGATGCGGCTCCGTTGGGGTGGGCGCGAGTGATGATGTGGTCGACGAAGCCGTATTCCAGGGCTTCGGCGGCGGTGAACCAGCGGTCGCGGTCCGAGTCGGCCTCGATGCGCTCGATGGGCTGACCGGTGAACTCCGCGTTGAGCCGGAACATCTCCTTCTTGATGACCGCGAACTGCTCGGCCTGGATGGCGATGTCGGCCGCACTGCCGGTCACCCCACCCAACGGCTGGTGCATCAGGATGCGGGCGTGCGGAAGGGCGTAGCGCTTGCCCTTGGTGCCCGCCGCCAGCAGGAACTCGCCCATCGAGGCGGCCATGCCCATCGCGTAGGTGGCGACGTCACACGGTGCCAGCACCATGGTGTCGTAGATCGCCATCCCGGCGCTGATCGAGCCGCCCGGAGAGTTGATGTAGAGCGAGATGTCCTTGGTCGGGTCTTCGGCCGCCAACAGCAGGATCTGGGCGCACAGCCGGTTGGCGATGTCGTCGTCCACCTGTGACCCCAGGAAAATGATGCGTTCTCGCAGTAGCCGCTCGTAAACCGAGTCGACCAGATTCAGACCAGGCTGGCTCACAGTGGGGTACCTGCTTTCTCGAGATTCATATGCCGAGACATGTTTAAGACCCTAACCAACGGGCGCGGCCGAGGACGGCCCGAACCGGGTTCGTTCGCTTACAGCGTCACTAGTCGGACGCTGTCGCGGCCTCGTCGGCGGGTTCCTCGGCCACCTCGGTCTCGCCGGCGGAGACCTCGGCCACCTCAGCCTCGTCGCCCTCGTCGGCGGATTCGTCGGTACCGAAGAACTCAGCGGTGTCGACCTCGTTGCCGTCGGAGTCCTTGACCGTGGCGGCGCGCACCGCCGCCGCCAGCGCCATCCCGCGGCGCACGTCGGCCAGAACGGCGGGCAGCTGGTTGTTCTCCTGCAGGAACTGGATCAGCTGCTGCGGGGCGACGCCGTACTGGCGCGCCATCAGCACCAGGTGCTGGGTCAGGTCGTTCTGGCCCACCTTGACCTCGAGCTTGTCGGCGAGCGCGTCGAGCAGCAACTGGGTCTTCACCGACTTCTCGGCCTCGCTGCGGGTCTCGGCGTCGAACTCGGCCCGCGAGGAGCCCTTCTCGGCGAGCGACTCGGCCAACTTGTTCTCGTCGTGGTCGACAGCGTGCAGGGCGTTGTGCAGCGTGTTGTCGATGTGCGCCTGTACGACGGCCTCGGGAAGCGGCATCTCGACCTGCTCGACCAGGTCCTCCAGCGTCAGCTCGCGGACCTTCTCGGCCTGCTGGATGCGCTTGGTCCGGCTCACCTGCTCGCTGAGGTTCTCCCGCAGCTCCGCGATGGTGTCGTATTCGCTGGCCAGCTGCGCGAATTCGTCGTCGGCCTCCGGCAGCTCGCGTTCCTTGACGGACTGGACCGTGACGGTGACCTCGGCCTCCTTGCCGGCCTGCGGGCCGGCCGCCAGCTTGGTGGTGAAGGTCTTGCTCTCACCGGCGGACAGTCCCACGATGGCCTCGTCGAGTCCCTCGATCAGCTGACCCGATCCGACCTCATGCGACAGGCCCTCGGTGGCGGCCCCCTCGACCGCTTCGCCGTCGATGGTGGCGTCGAGGTCGATCGAGACGAAGTCGCCCTCGGCGGCCGGGCGGTCGACACCGGTCAGGGTGCCGAAGCGGGCGCGCAGCGAGTCGAGTTCGGCGTCGACCTCTTCGTCTTTGATCTCGATGGGGTCGACGGTGACCGCGAGCTGCTCCAGGTCGGGCAGGGTGATCGCCGGGCGCACGTCGACCTCGGCGGTGAAGGCGATCTGCTCACCGTCGTCGAGCTTGGTGACCTCGATGTCGGGCTGACCGAGCGGCTTGAGGTCCGAGGTGGTCACCGCCTCGCTGTAGCGACTGGGCAGTGCCTCGTTGACGACCTGCTGCAGCACCGCAGCCCGGCCGAAGCGGGCCTCGATGAGCTTGGCCGGCGCCTTGCCCGGCCGGAAACCCGGCAACCGCACCTGCTTGGCCAGCTCCTTGTAGGTCCGCTCGAAATCCGGCTGAAGCTCGGTGAACGGCACCTCAACGTTGATGCGAACCCGGGTCGGGGTCAGCTGCTCGACGGTGCTCTTCACGGGTTACTCCTCGATATGGTTGACGTGGTCAGTCGTGTGCCGGTGCGGCGCGCGCTGCTGGTCGGGGTGACAGGATTTGAACCTGCGGCCTTCCGCTCCCAAAGCGGATGCGCTACCAAGCTGCGCTACACCCCGCACTGACCAGGCGATCTTACGGCCCGGTTGATCGGCAGTCGCAATGACCTGCTGTCAGCGCCCCACAAACGGCCCCGCGGCGGGGCAATTGGATTTCGAGTCCGCCACGCCGGTACAGTTTCGCTCTAGCTATTCATGCGGGCGTAGCTCAATGGTAGAGCCCTAGTCTTCCAAACTAGCTACGCGGGTTCGATTCCCGTCGCCCGCTCTGCAAGGGCCGCCGGACAGCGGTTCGGCGGTCTCCGCCACGGTCGATCTGGGCCGTGAGCCGGGGCCGGGGCCGCTGTACGCGCGCCCGGCCCGCGACTTATCCTTCGAACGCGGGTCCGATCGCCTCGTCGCCCCGCGGAAGGGGCTTCTCCCTAGCAGGAAGGCACTCGATGGGCGGCACACGGCACGTCCAAATTCATGGAACGTGCTCCCCGCGCTTTGAGAAGGTGCGGTACGAGTTCGAGCGCAACTTCACGCTGCGCGAAGAGCTCGGCGCAGCCGTCGCGGCCTATGTCGACGGCGAACTCGTCGTCAATCTGTGGGCCGGCTCCGCCGACGTCGAGGGCCGGCGCCCCTGGCAGGAAGACACCCTGAGCACGGTGTTGTCCGGCAGCAAGGGCCTGACCAGCACGTGTGTCCACCGCCTCGCCGAAGCCGGCGTACTGGACCTGCGGGTGCCGGTGGCGCGCTACTGGCCGGAGTTCGGCCAGGCCGGCAAGGGCGACATCTCCCTGGCCATGGTGCTGGCACACCGCTCCGGGGCCATCGGGCCGCGCGAACCGATGCACTGGCGCGACGTCACCGACTGGGACCTGGTCTGCGAGCGCCTCGCCGCCGCCGAACCGTGGTGGCGTCCCGGCAGCGCGCAGGGCTATCACATGACCAGCTACGGCTTCATCATCGGTGAAGTGGTCCGGCGGGTCACCGGCATGACAGTCGGCGAATACCTGCGCAACGAGGTCGCCGGTCCGCTGGGCGCCGAGGTGCACATCGGGGTTCCGGCCGAGCAGCAGCCGTACCGCTGCGCCGACCCGGTGGGCAAGCCGACGATTCGGGAGATGCTGGCCTCGGCCGGGGCGCCCAAGCGCCCGACCTCGCTGGACGACCACCCGAAGGCCGGGCTGGCGGTGGCGATGGGGTTCGCCCCCGACGACGAGATCGCCACCAACGACCTCACCCTGTGGCGCCAGCTGGAGTTCCCCGGCACCAACGCCCAGGTCTCCGCCCTGGGCATGGCCACGTTCTACAACGCGCTGCTGCAGGAGAAACTGCTCAGCCGTGCCGCGATGGACCGCCTGCGGGTGCTGCAGGGCGGCACCGAAACCGATCTGGTGCTCGGGTCCCGGGTCGCCGAGCACGGCTGGGGTCTGGGATACATGCTCAACGCGCAGGGCGTCAACGGGCCCAACCGCCGGATCTTCGGTCACGGCGGCCTCGGCGGGTCGTTCGCCTTCGTCGACCTCGAGCACCGGATCGGCTACGGCTACGTGATGAACCGGTTCGACCACACCCAGGCCAATGCCGATCCGCGCAGCGTGGTGCTGTCCAACGAGATCTACCGGGCGCTCGGCGTGCCGATCCGGCCCCGGCGCGAATCGGTCTACGACGACTGACGGGCCACTACCGGGCGGACGTCACGCCTGGCACGTCGGGCACCAGAACACGTTGCGGCCCTCCAGTTGCGCCGTGCGCACGGCGACACCGCACCGCCGGCAGGGCTCCCCGGCGCGGCGATAGACGTAGGTACGCGGCTTGCCGGGCGCATACGCCGGTGCTCCGTGGTCGTCCTCGGGCCGCACCACCACGATGCTGCCGCGCCGCAGGCCGACCTTCATCAGCGCCACCAGGTCGGTCCAGATCGCGGCGAAAGCGGCTTCATCGATCTGCGTGCCGGGCCGATACGGGTCGATCCGGTGCCGGAACAGCACCTCGCTGCGGTAGACGTTGCCCACCCCGGCAATCACGGACTGGTCCATCAGCAACGCTGCGATCGTCCTGCGGGACTTGACTATTCGCTTGAAGGCCAGCCCCGGGTCGGCCTCGCTGCGCAGCGGGTCGGGCCCCAGACGCGCAATCACGTCGGCGACCTGCGCCGCGTCGACCACATCGCAGGCGGCCGGTCCGCGCAGGTCGGTGCCGTACCCGGTGCCCACCATGCGCATCCGAACCTGGCCGACCGGTTCGGGCAGGCCACCGTCAGCCAGGTCGAACTCGGTGAAGTGGCCGTAGATCCCCAGGTGCACGTGCACGATCGGCCCGTGCGCGTAGCGGTGGAACAGGTGCTTGCCCCAGGCCTCGGCGCGCAGCAGCGGCCTCCCGTCGACGGCTGCGGCACCGGTTTCGAAGCGGCCCTGCGGGCTGGACACCGCGACCGGCGCACCCGCGAAGCGGCGCTGATGCAGCCGGGCCAGCCGGTGCAGGATGTGCCCCTCCGGCATGTCAGGCCGCGGAGCGGGTCAGGCCGGCGCGCCGGGTACGGCAGGCGCCTGGTGGTCGCGTTCGTAGGCGGCCAGGATGTCGATACGGCGCTGGTGCCGTTCGGCCTGCGACCAGGGCGTGCTCAGGAACGCGTCGACGATCGCCAGCGCTTCGGAGGTGGTGTGCATCCGTCCGCCGATGCCGATCAGCTGGGCGTTGTTGTGTTCGCGCGCCAGCTGCGCGGTCTCGGTGCTCCAGGCCAGCGCACAGCGCGCCCCGGGCACCTTGTTGGCCGCGATCTGTTCGCCGTTGCCCGAGCCGCCGATCACGATGCCCAGGCTGCCCGGGTCGGCGACCGTACGGGTGGCCGCCGCGATGCAGAACGCCGGGTAGTCGTCTTCCGCGTCGTAGGCGAAAGCCCCGCAGTCGACCGGCTCATGACCGGCCTGGCGCAGGTGCTCGATGATCTGCTCTTTGAGTTCGTAACCGGCGTGATCGCAGCCGAGGTAGACGCGCATGACGTCATTGTCTCAGAGTCGGCCGGCGGCCTTTGACGAGCCTGCGCCCCGCGGCGGGGCGCCGCGGGGATCGCAGCGGCCGGGTCAGTCGAACTCCGGCGCCTCGGTGCGGGAGCGCTTGAGCTCCCAGAAGTGCGGGTAGGACGCGAAGGTCACCGACGCGTCCCACAGCTTGCCCGCCTGCTCCCCGCGGGGAATGCGCGACAGAACCGGGCCGAAGAACGCCACCCCGTTGACGTGGATGGTGGGGGTGCCGACGTCGTCGCCGACCGCGTCCATCCCGGCGTGGTGGCTCGCGCGCAGCGCGTCGTCGTAGGCGTCGCTGGTGGCGGCGTCAGCAAGTTCGGCCGGTAGTCCGACCTCGGCCAGCGACCCGGCGATCACGTCGGGGAAGTCCTTGTTGTCCTGGTTGTGGATCCGGGTGCCCATCGCGGTGTACAGCGGCCGCAGGATCTCGTTGCCGCGCAGCTGCTCGGCGGCGATCGCCACCCGCACCGGCCCCCACGCGTGCTTGAGCCGCTCGCGGTACTGCTCGGGCAGGTCGCGTCCCTCGTTGAGGACGGCCAGGCTCATCACGTGGAAGGTGACGTCGATATCCCGCACCTTCTCGACCTCAAGGATCCATCGGGAGGTGATCCAGCACCACGGGCACAGGGGGTCGAACCAGAACTCGGCGTGCGACTTCTCGGGCATGGGAATCCTCTCGGCCTACAACGGTTACGTCCGGGTCTAACGCGGCACCGGGCGCATCTATGCCCTCCCCCGCGCCTACCGGCCCAATACCAGCAGTACCACCGCGACAGCCGGGAAAGCTCCCTGGACGACCGCGGCGCGCGCCCGCTCCGGCGACGACGCCACCAGAACCAGCGCCGCCGCCAGCATCGATCCCACTCCCGCGAAGATCAGTGCCAGCCCCACGGCGCGGTGGCCGCCGGCCACGGCACCGATGCCGACAGTCGTCACGACCGCCAGAAACAGGTTGTAGAAGCCCTGGTTGAAGGCCAGCGCCTTGGTGGTCTCGGCCTCCTCGGCGGTGGTGCCGAACACCGCCCGGGTACGCGGCGCCGTCCAGCTCAGCGACTCCAGCACGAAGATGTAGACATGCAGCGCGGCCGCCAGCGCGGCGAACGTCACACCGGCGATGAGCATGGTCTCCATTAAACGCCGTCGGGCGTCCGCCCACCGTGTTTGACGGCTACTGTAGGCGGGCGTGGCACTTCCTAATCTCACCCGCGACCAGGCCGCCGAACGGGCCGCACTCGTCAGCGTCGTCAACTACCGGATCGCCCTGGACCTGACCGACGGCAGGGGCGCCCCGGGCGAGCGCACCTTCCGCTCCACCACGACCGTCACCTTCGACGCGCTGGCCGGCAGCGACACCGTCATCGACATCGCCGCAGAGACGATCCACAGCGCCACCCTCAACGGCCGCGCCCTGGACATCTCGGGCTACGACGAGTCAGTCGGCATCGCGCTGGACGGCCTGGCCGAGCACAACACCGTCGAGGTCGACGCACAGTGCTTCTACTCCAACACCGGGGAAGGCCTGCACCGGTTCGTCGACCCGGTCGACGACGAGGTGTACCTGTACTCGCAGTTCGAAACCGCCGACGCCAAGCGGATGTTCGCCTGCTTCGACCAGCCGGACCTCAAGGCCACCTTCGACATCACGGTCACCGCGCCGCAGCACTGGCAGGTGGTGTCCAACGGCGCCACCGTCGACGTGCGCGACGGCGTGCACACCTTCGCCACCACCCCGAAGATGAGCACCTACCTGGTGGCCCTGATCGCCGGTCCGTACGCGCGATGGGACGACGTCCACCGCGACGAGCACGGCGAGATTCCGCTGGGCCTGTTCTGCCGGGCCTCGCTGGCCGAACACATGGACGCCGAGCGGCTTTTCACCGAGACCAAGCAGGGATTCGGGTTCTACCACAGCAATTTCGGCGTGCCCTACGCGTTCGGCAAGTACGACCAGCTGTTCGTGCCGGAGTTCAACGCCGGCGCCATGGAGAACGCCGGCGCGGTGACGTTCCTGGAGGACTACGTCTTTCGCAGCAAAGTGACCCGGGCGTCCTATGAGCGGCGCGCCGAGACCGTGCTGCACGAGATGGCGCACATGTGGTTCGGGGACCTGGTCACCATGCGCTGGTGGGACGACCTGTGGCTCAATGAGTCATTCGCGACGTTCGCGTCGGTGCTGTGCCAAAGCGAGGCAACCGAATACAGCAGCGCCTGGACCACGTTCGCGAACGCCGAGAAGTCCTGGGCCTACCGCCAGGATCAGCTGCCGTCGACGCACCCGATCGCCGCGGATATCCCCGACTTGGCCGCGGTGGAGGTCAACTTCGACGGGATCACCTACGCCAAGGGCGCATCGGTGCTCAAGCAGTTGGTGGCCTACGTCGGCCTGGATCACTTTCTGGCCGGCCTGCGCGACTACTTCGCCGCGCACGCGTTCGGCAACGCCACCTTCGACGATCTGCTGGCAGCGCTGGAGAAGGCTTCTGGCCGGGACCTGTCCGACTGGGGCCGGCAGTGGCTCAAGACCACCGGCCTGAACACCCTGCGGGCGGACTTCGATGTCGACGCCGAGGGGCGGTTCAGCAGGTTCGCGGTGTCGCAGAGCGGGGCCGCCCCCGGCGCCGGAGAAACCCGGGTACACCGGCTGGCGATCGGCATCTATGACGACGACCCCGCCGGTTCAGCGAACCTCGACGAAGGAGAGGTGAAGCTGGGACCGGCGCATGACCCCGCCGGCTCGGGCCGGTTGGTGCGGGTGCACCGCGAGGAGCTGGACATCGAGGGACCCAGCACGCCGGTGCCGGGCCTGGTCGGCGTCTCCCGCGGCAAGCTGATCCTGGTCAACGACGACGATTTGACGTATTGCGCGCTGCGGCTGGATCCGCAGTCTCTTGCCGCGGCAACCGAACGTATCGCCGACATCGCCGACCCGCTGCCCCGCACCCTGGTGTGGTCGGCGGCCTGGGAGATGACCCGCGAGGCCGAGATGCGCGCCCGTGACTTTCTGGCGCTGGTGCAACAGGGTATCGGCGCCGAGACCGAAGTCGGTGTGGCGCAACGGCTGCTGTTGCAGGCGCAGACCGCGCTGGGGTTCTACGCCGAACCGGAATGGGCTGCCGAGCAGGGCTGGCCGGCGTTCGCCGACCGGCTGCTGGAGCTGGCCCGCGCCGCCGGGCCCGGCTCGGATCATCAGCTGGCTTTCCTCAACGCCCTGTGCACCTCGGTGCTCGCCGAGCGGCACACCGCAGTGCTCGCCGCGCTGCTGGACGCCGATCCGGCCGCCCAGGGGCTAGCCGGGCTGGCCGTCGACACCGACCTGCGGTGGCGGATCGTGGTGGCGCTGGCCCGAAGTGGTGTGGTGGACGCCGCGGAGATCGACGGCGAGATCCAGCGTGACCCCACCGCGGCCGGAAAGCGCCAGGGCGCCCAGGCTTCCGCGGCGCGACCCCAGGCCGCCGTCAAGGAAGCGGCCTGGCGGCAGGTGATCGAGGACGACACGCTGGCCAACATCACCGGCCGGTCGATCATCGCCGGGATCGTGCAGCCCGGACAGGGCGCGTTGCTGGCGCCGTTCACCGCCCGCTACTTCGAGGCGATTCTGGGTGTGTGGGAGCGCCGATCCAGCGAGGTGGCGCAAACCGTGGTGGTGGGTCTGTACCCGGGCTGGGACGTCAGTCAGGCCGGCCTGGACGCCGCCGATGCCTTCCTCGCCGACCCACAGGTGCCGCCGGCGCTGCGCCGGTTGGTGCTGGAGGGCCGGGCCGGGGTGGAGCGGTCGCTGCGGGCGCGCGCCCTTGATGGCGCCTGATCAGCGGTAGCCGCCGTCGCGCAGGCCGGCCTCTTCCTCGAAACGGTTGACGCCACCCAGGATTCGCGCTCTGGCCTCCTCGGCGAGGTAGCGCGCGGGCATCCGCAGCGGCCCCAGGTCAGCCCACTGCTGGGCGTGGATCTCCTCGTGATGCAGCAGTGAATCGAGCCCCGGTCCGTGCCGGCCGAGCCGCCCGGATTCGACTATCTCGCGCATCCGGCGGGCCGGGTCACTGACACGCTGGCTGTTGACCAGGAACAGATCGCCCCACATGGTGCCGCCGCGATGGCTCAGGGAGCCGTGAATCCTGCCGCCCACCACCATCAACACCCCGTTCGGGGTGGTGACCACACAACCGCCGCTGTTAGAGATGCTCCACACCGTCGTGTAGCTCCAGCGGTTCGCGCGCTGCCGATCGGCGATCCGGCGCACTTCGGCGGCACCGTAGGGCGTTTCGGGAAAGTCGCTGGGAGCACCGGGCCGGCCGTAGCCGGTGCCCGCGTTGAGAATGTAGGTCAGCAGTACGGCACGGCGCGCGTCGTCGCCGCCAACCGTCGGGGGGATCACGAAATAGCTGCGGCCCGCCGGATCGGCGAGGCGTTCCATCGCGTCCAGAGCACGGAAGCTGTCCCGCGTGATGCGCCGCTCGCGGACGATCTCGGCTACCGCTTGCGGGGCCACCCCGCGCACATCGATGTTGCCCAGCCAGGCACGGTGCGCCGCCGAAGCGGCCTGCGCAGCGACGGGCTCCCACGCGGCATGGCGATCGGGGACGCGCACGCGATGTCAGCTCTGCGGGCGCCCAGCGGCTAGGCCGGGGTGACTCCGGCGCTGATCACCTGAACGGCGCTCACCAGACCGTCGATCAGGTGGCCGTCCCGGAATGCCGCAGCCGCCGCTGCCACGCCCTGCGGGGCCGCGGCCGGGGCGATCCGGCCGGCCACACCGGCACCGTAGACCACCTCGATGGCCTTCTGGTCCGGCGAGACCGCGATCAGCACCGCGTCGTTGGGAGTGGGCACCTTCGCGAGGATCTCGCGGGCCCGGGCGGCGGTGTCAGCACCCAGATCGCCGATGTAGGTGGCGAACCGGGCACCGGTCGCCCGCGACGCGTAGGTCAGTGCGTCGTCGAGGGCCACCAGCTGCTTGACCGGGAACGGGTAGTGCGTCGACACCTCGCCGGGCTCGGTGACGCCCGAGACCCGGCCGCTGGTGGTGATCACCGAACCGTACGGCAGGTCCGCCGGGTCGATAGTCGTGACTTCACCAGTTGCCACTGGCTCCACCCCCCACGCTGAATTCCGATTTGCCATGGCCATGCCCGCCGCCGACGGCCTCGTCGGTCGCCGCCCACAGGATCGGCGGATGCGTCCACCGATCGCCCATCTGATAGGTGGCCGCGCGCGGCCCCTTCTGCGTCAGGGTCCGGGCGGCAAGCAGTGCGAACATTGCCACCGGGATGCCGATGAAGATGCCGAGGGTTTCCAACACGCTCACGCCGTAGACGGTATCCCACCGCTGATCGACCGGTGCGAGAACCCGGCCCGACAGGGCCCGCCCTGGCTCAAGCGGCGCCTTCTCCCAGGTAGCGCATCCACACCGGGTCGAGATCGTTGATCACCGCCAGCAGCCGCCAATGCTGGCCCTTGGGCGAGGTGGGCACCAGCCGCAGCGTCCAGCCGATCTCGGTGAGCAACCGGTCCGCCTTGCGGTGATTGCACGTCGAGCAGGCGGCCACACAGTTCTCCCAGGAGTGATCTCCACCACGGCTGCGCGGCACCACGTGGTCGACGGTGTCGGCCTTGCCGCCGCAGTAGGCGCAGCTGTGCTGGTCGCGGTGCATCAGTGCGGCCCGGGTCAGCGGGATCCGGGCCCGGTAGGGCACCCGCACGTAGCTGCGCAGCCGGATCACCGACGGGACCGGCACCGCCCGGGTCGCCGAGTGGATGACCGGGCCGGACGGGTCGTCGTGCACCGCGTCGGCCTTGCCGCAGATCAGCATCACCACGGCGCGCCGCAGCGGCAGCGCCGTCAACGGCTCGAAGGTGGAGTTCAGCAGCAGGACCCGGCGGCGGGTCCAGATCGAGGTGGTCTCGGTGGTCCCGGCGGCGACCGAGTGCAGGCATGGGGCGCTGGCAAGCCCGCTCAGGCTCGCCGGTGGGGCACCGGGGGTGCGGTGGCCCCGACGTTTCATATCCGGTCTTGCAGCCGGTTGAGATGTCGCACCATTGACCTCCGCCGAACAGTTCACCACGATTCGACGCTGGTCGCACGCCTATTTGCTGTGTGTTCACCGGCAGGCGCGGGCGATGCCCCACAATGGTGGGCGATGCAGCCGATAGAAGAACCCTCGTTTTATGACGCAGTCGGTGGCGCGAAGACGTTTCAGGCCATCGTGTCGCGGTTTTACCAACTGGTCGCCCAGGATCCGATCCTGCGCCCGATGTATCCCGCTGACGACATGGCCGGCGCCGAAGAGCGGTTGCGGATGTTCCTCGAGCAGTACTGGGGCGGGCCGCGCACCTACACCGAGCGTCGCGGGCACCCGCGGTTGCGGATGCGCCACATCCCGTACCGGATCGGACCGCTGCAACGCGACGCCTGGCTGCGCTGCATGATGACCGCCGTCGACGAGATCGACAGCGACACCCTCGACGACGCCCACCGCGCCGAACTGCTGCAGTACCTGCACTCGGCCGCCGATTTCATGGTCAACGCTCCCATCTGATGAGCGCAGGCGAGGGTTCCGGCCACGCCCCGTGGTGGGCCGACAGCGTGTTCTACCAGGTCTATCCCCGCTCGTTCGCCGACAGCAACGGCGACGGCGTGGGCGACCTCGACGGCATATCCGCGCACCTGGACTACCTGCGCCGGCTCGGTGTCGACGCGCTGTGGCTCAACCCCGTGACGGTGTCGCCGATGGCCGACCACGGCTACGACGTAGCCGATCCCCGCAACATCGATCCGCTCTTCGGTGATCTGGCGGCGCTGGATCGGCTGGTGGCCGCCGCGCATGCGAGCGGCATCAAGGTGACCATGGACCTGGTGCCCAACCACACCAGTTCGGCCCATCCGTGGTTTGTCGAGGCGCTGGCCGCGCAGCCGGCCAGCCAGGCACGGGATCGCTATATCTTCCGTGACGGCCGCGGCCCCGACGGCCAGCTGCCGCCCAACAACTGGGAGTCGGTGTTCGGCGGCCCGGCCTGGACCAGGGTCGCCGGGTCCGACGGCCCCGGCCAGTGGTACCTGCACCTGTTCGACGTCGCACAACCGGATCTCAACTGGGACAACCCGGAGGTCTTCGCCGACTTCGAGGCAACGCTGCGGTTCTGGCTGGACCGCGGCGTGGACGGTTTCCGCATCGATGTCTCGCATGGCATGGCCAAGCCGCCGGGCCTGCCGGACATGCCGGAGGCCGATCTGAAACTGCTGGCCCATCGCGACGACGACCCGCGGTTCAACCGGCCCGGGGTCCACCCCATCCACCGGGCGATCCGGGCGGTCATGGACGACTATCCGGACGCGGTGAGCGTGGGCGAGGTGTGGGTGCACGACAACGCCGCGTTCGCCGAGTATCTGCGGCCCGACGAGCTGCACCTGGCCTTCAACTTCCGGCTGCTGCAAGCCCACTTCGACGCCGCGGAGATCCGCAGTGCGATCGACAACTCCCTGGCCGCGGTCGCCTCGGTGGGCGCCGACGCCACCTGGGCGCTGGAGAACCATGACGTCGAACGGGCGGTCACCCGCTATGGCGGCGGGGCTCTCGGGCTGCAGCGGGCACACGCCATGGCCCTGGTGCTGCTGGCCCTGCCGGGCGCGGTGTTCGTCTACAACGGCCAGGAGTTGGGCCTGCCGAACGTCGAGCTGCCCGACAGCGCCCTGCAGGACCCGGTCTGGGAACGCTCCGGGCACACCGAACGCGGACGCGACGGCTGCCGGGTGCCCATGCCCTGGTCGGGCGACACCCCGCCGTTCGGGTTCTCCGAGAACCCGCACACCTGGCTGCCGATGCCGCCGGACTGGGCGCAGTGCACGGTCGACCGGCAACGCCACGAAGCCGGCTCCACCCTGTCGCTGTACCGGCAGGCGCTGGCGATCCGCCGGCGCCGCGACGAACTCACCGGCCGCAAGGTCGACTGGCTCGACACACCGCCGGCAATGCTGGCCTTCCGGCGCGGTGGGCTGGTGTGTGTGCTCAACGCCGGTGACCGCCCGGTGGATCTGCCGGAGGGCCGGCTGCTGCTGTGCAGCGCCCCGGCGACCGACGGACGGCTGGCGCCCAACGCCGCCGCGTGGCTGGCCTGAGCGGCCGTTCCGGTCAGCGCATACCGCTTGTGGCGGTTGCGAATTCGGCGACCAGATCTGCCAGTCGGTCCGGCTGATCGATCATCGAATAGGTGCGTGCGCCCTCGATGAGTTCGAAACGCGCGTTGGGCAGCGTCTCCGCCAAGCGTTTGCCGTCCTCGGCGGGAAAGAACAGATCGTCGGCGGACCAGGCGATAAGCACCGGCTTGGCGAACCCGGGCAGTCGCGCCGCGGCATCTAAGGAGGTCTGCTGGTTCAGCGACTTGGTGAGCTGACGGAGGTCCTCAGCGACTGCCGAATCACGCAGCGGGGGTTTGACCCACTCTTTCACCAGTTGGTCGATGTCGCGGTGCGCCAGCTTCCCGTAGGCGTAGTGACGAAATGCACGCAGCCGCATCGGCTGCAGCGCAACGCGAAGGGTGACTGCGGCTTTGGCAGCCACGATGTACGGATTGATGATGGGCGGCGGGAAATTTTCGAATGCATCGCAACTGGTCAGCACCAGCGCACCCAACCGGTCCGGATGACCGACCGCGACCAGCTGACTGACCAGGCCCCCGGTGTCGTTGCCCACCAGCACCACGTCTTGCAGGCCGAGCGCGCCCATGAACGCGTCCACCATCGCGGCAATGCCGGGCAGGGTCCGGTCAGCTCCGGGCCGCAACGCCGCCGGATGGGCGCCCAGCGGCCAGGTCGGGGCGATGCAGCGCAGGTTGCGCGCCACCAGTCGTTGGCTCACCGGCCCCCACAGGGAGGCGCCCATCGCGTAGCCGTGGACGAACAGCACCGGGCGGCCGTCGCGCGGGCCCGCGGTGTCGTAGTGGATTGTTCCGGCGTCAATGTCAACGGTGGGCATGGGGCGCTCCTACCATAGTTACGTGCAACCTGCCGATAACTTACCGACAGCCTGTACGGAAATCAAGCGTCGGACGCAGGCGGAGCGTTCGGCCGCAACCCGTGCCGCCCTGATGACCGCGGCCCGTGCCTTGTGGGGCGCGCGCGGCTACGCGGCCGTGGGGACCCCGGAGATCGCCGAGGCCGCCGGGGTGACCCGCGGCGCGATGTACCACCAATTCCCGGACAAGGCCGCGCTGTTCCTGGCGGTCGTGGAAGCCGTGGAGGCCGACGTCATGACGCGGCTCGCACAGGCAGTGGCCGCCTCCGCGGCCACCACCCCCGCCGCGGCGTTACGGTCGGCAGCCGAAAGCTGGCTGGTGGTGGCCGACGACCCGGAGGTGCGTCAATTACTTTTGCTCGACGCGCCCACCGTGCTGGGCTGGGACGGCTTTCGCGACGTGGCCCAGCGCTACAGCCTGGGCATGACCGAACAGCTGCTGAGCGCGGCCATGCAGGCGGGACAACTGCCCCACCAGCCGGTCCGCGCCCTTGCTCATGTGCTCATCGGGGCACTCGACGAAGCAGCGATGGTGATCGCCACCGCGGATGATCCCGACCAGGCGCGCGCCGACGTGGGCGTCGTCGTGCACCGGTTGCTGGACGCCATGCTCACCGAGAGCTGATCCAGCGGGCGCCCGTCAGCGGACGAATTTCTCCAGGTAGGCGCGATGGTCCGCGGACAGCCGCACCAGCTTCTGCTCGTCGATGCTGAAGGTGGCCAGCTGCGTCTCGGCGATCACGGCCGGCCGGGAATCCGGCGCGGCGTGCACCGAACGCACCTCATAGCCGATGGTGAAGTCCACCGTGCGCAGCCGCGGCACCCACATCGTTACCTGCAGGGGTGAGTCCGTCAGCCGCAGTTGCCCCTTGTAGGCGACTTTGACCTCGGCGATCAGCAGACCGATGCTGGTGATATCGACCGCAAAGGCCGGTGACAGGAAGGGCACCCGCGCCTCTTCGAGCATCGTCACCATGGTGGCGTGGTTGATGTGCTGGTACATGTCGATGTCCGACCAGCGCACCGGAACCGCTGCCACAAAGCCCACCGGCTGCCCGGTCGGTTCGCCGGCGTGAGTCACGACGCCGCTCCTCGCCCGCTGGCGCGCGTCATGCTGCGGATCTGGCGCGCCGCCACCGACAGTGTCGCCAGATCGCGCTGGTCGGACTCATAGATCTGGGTCAGCGTGCGCTGCGCCCGCTCAACGCGCGAGGCGTTGGTCGATTCCCATTCGGCGATTTTCTGCATCCCGTCCTCATCCGGTTCCCCGACCGCCAGCACGTCCAGGCACAGCGACCGCACCGAATTGTAGATGTCGTCACGGATGGCCAACCGCGCCAAGGCATGCCAGCGGTCATTGCGGGGCAACTGGGCGACCGCGGTCAGCAACCCGTCGGTGCCCAACCGGTCCATCAACGCAAAGTAGGTGTCCGCCACCTCCTCGGCGTCGCGTTCGGTGATGTCGGCGATGTCGATGACGTCGAGCAAGCTGTAGCGGTACAGGCCCATGGCGACGTCGGTGGCCAGGTCACGCGGCACGCCTTGCGCTTCGAACTCACCGACGTGCTTGGCGACGATGCCGGCGTCGCCACCGCGCAACCAGTCCGTCATCCGCGGTGACAGTTCGGCGACCTGCCCGGCGAACCGGTTGATCTCGGCGCCCACCGCCAGCGGCTGGGGGCGGTAGTTGAGCAGCCAACGGCCCGCCCGGTCGATGAGCCGGCGAAGGTCCAGGGTCATCCGGTCGGTCACCGCCACCGGCAGGCCGTCCCGCTCACCGGCCGCGCGTATCCGGCGCCACAGCTCACCCACCCCGAAGATGGCGTCGGTCGCGACGTAGGCGCGTACCGCATCGACCGGGTCGACGCCCACGTCCTCGGTGATCCGGTAGGCGTAGGTGATGCCCGCGGTGTCCACCACATCATTGACCAGCATGGTGGCCACGATTTCGCGGCGCAGTTGGTGCTGGCGGATCTCGGCGCCGAAGCGCTGCTGCAGGATTCGCGGGAAGTATTTCGGCAGCCGGGCTGCGAACGCGTCCTGGTCGGGCAGATCGGTGGCCAGCACCGCCGCCTTGAGCGTCAGCTTGACGTGCGCCATCAGCGTGGCCAGTTCCGGGGAGGCCAGACCCAGCCCGGCCTCGGCCCGCCGCATGATCTCCTTCTCCGACGGCAGCGCCTCCAGTTCGCGGTGCAGGCCGTGGGCGGCCACCAGGTGCCGGATCTGGTCGGCATGCACCGGCAGCAGGCTCGCCGCGTTGGCGCGGCTGGTGCCCATCAGGTCGTTCTGGGCGGTGTTGTCGGCCAGCACCAGGGCGGTGACCTCATCGGTCATCGACGCGAGTAACTGCGGACGATCCGCGGCGTCGAGCTTGCCGACGGTGACCAGGGCGTCGATGAGGATCTTGATGTTGACCTCGTGGTCGGAGCAGTCCACTCCGGCGGAGTTGTCCAGCGCGTCGGTGTTGATCCGCCCGCCGGCCAGGTCGAACTCCACCCGGCCCAGCGGGGTGACGCCGAGGTTTCCGCCCTCACCGATCACCTTGGCGCGCACCTGGTTTCCGTTGAGCCGCACCTGGTCGTTGGCGCGGTCGCCCACCTCTGCGTCGGACTCGGACTCGGCTTTGACGTAGGTGCCGATGCCGCCGTTGAACAGCAGGTCCACCGGTGCCCGCAGGATCGCCCGGATCAGCGCCGGCGGGGTCAGCTCGGCGACGTCCGCGTCGAGGCCCAGCACCGCGGCCACCTGCGGGCTGACCGGCACGGACTTGCGGTCTCGCGCATAGACACCGCCGCCGGCGCTGATCAGTGACTTGTCGTAGTCGTCCCAGCTGGACCGGGGCAGGTCGAACATCCGCTGCCGCTCGGCGAAGGACCGGACCGGATCGGGGTCGGGGTCGAGGAAGATGTGCCGATGGTCGAAGGCGGCGACCAACCGAATGTGTCGGCTGCGCAGCATCCCGTTGCCGAACACGTCGCCGCTCATGTCCCCGACACCGACGGCGGTGAAGTCCTGAGTCTGGGTGTCGACGCCCATCTCGCGGAAGTGCCGCTTGACCGATTCCCAGGCGCCCTTGGCGGTGATCCCCATCTCTTTGTGGTCGTATCCGACCGACCCACCGGACGCGAACGCGTCGCCCAGCCAATAGCCGTAGGACTCGGCGACCCCGTTGGCGATGTCGGAGAAGCTCGCGGTGCCCTTGTCGGCGGCCACCACCAGGTAGGCGTCGTCGCCGTCGCGGCGCACCACCTGCGGCGGCGCGCTGATGGTCCCGGTGGCGTGATCG
The DNA here is from genome assembly GCF_010729485.1 of Mycolicibacter hiberniae. Taxonomy (NCBI): domain Bacteria; kingdom Bacillati; phylum Actinomycetota; class Actinomycetes; order Mycobacteriales; family Mycobacteriaceae; genus Mycobacterium; species Mycobacterium hiberniae. The sequence continues at coordinate 941,863 of NZ_AP022609.1, read as the reverse complement.
ACGTTGTCGGTGACGTCGAGCAGGGCGGAGATGAACAGGGTGTAGCAGGCAATTCCTTCGGCGCGGGCCGCCTCGCGGTCGGCGATCGGGTCGCCGGTGGGCGTCGGCGGGCTTTTGACCACGAATCCGCCCTTGGCCCCGGTGGGGACGATGACGGCGTTCTTCACCGCCTGGGCTTTGACCAGCCCGAGGACCTCGGTGCGGTAGTCCTCACGGCGGTCCGACCAGCGCAGCCCCCCGCGCGAGACGAAGCCGAATCGCAAGTGCACACCCTCGACACGCGGCGAGTAGACGAAGATCTCGAATTTGGGCCGCGGCAGCGGCAACTCATCGATCAAACGGGCATTCAGCTTGAGCGCCAGCACGTTGCGCGCCCGTGCCGACTCGGTGCGGGTGACGAAGTAATTGGTGCGCAGGGTGGCCTGAATCAGGGAGGCGAACGCGCGCAGCACCCGGTCGGTGTCCAGGCTGACCACTGCGTCGATTCCGGCGGCGACCTCGGCGGCCGCGGCTTGCGCGCCGGTGTTGCGCTGCACACGGGATGGGTCGAACAGGGCCTCGAACAGCGCCACCAGTGCCCGCGCGATGCCGGGGTAGTCGTTGAGCACCGCGGCGATGTGGCTCTCGCTGTAGGGGAATCGGGCCTGACGCAGGTATTTGGCGTAGCCGCGCAGCACCACGACCTGTTGCCAGGTCAGCCCGGCGCGCAGCACCAACTCGTTGAATCGGTCGGCCTCGACCCGGCCCTCCCAAATGGCTGTGACGGCCTCGGCGAACCGCTGCTCGGCATCGACGCGTGCGTCCCCGGTCGCCGGGATTGCGATGGTGGGGTCCGCTGACACCCTGAATCGGTAGATCCACGCGGTCAGCCCGTCGGCGCGGGTGACGGTGAACGGCCGCTCCTCGAGCACCGCCACCCCCATGCACTGCAGCATCGGCAACAGCCGACTCAGCGATGCTCCGTGCCCGCCGAGAAACCAGGCCAATTGCGCTCCGTCGGCCTCGCCGTAGCCGGAGAACACCAAGTTGACCGAACCATCGGTCAACCGCTCGACGATCGGGATGTCGGCGACTGCCTGCGCCGGGGTGACAGCCTGCTTGTAGCTCTCGTCGAAAGCCGCGGCATAGTGTTCGGCCAGGTCGGCGTCGATGGAGTCCTGCGCCGCCGCCTCCAGCAGCCGGTCGCCCCAGGTGCGGGTGGCCTCGGCCAGCAGCGCCTGGATCCGCAGCCGGTCGGCCTCGCCGCAGTCGACCGCGCGGGCGTCGGGTTCATCGGACATCCGGACCATGAAATGCAGTAACGCCCAAGGCGCTTCACTGACGCGGGCGCTGTACTCCAGCCCTACCCCGCCCAACTCGTGCAGCAGGATCTGCTCCATGTGCACCCGCACCGGCGTGGTGTAGCGGTCGCGGGGCAGATACACCAGGCAGGACACAAAGCGCCCGGTCCGGTCGCCGCGGAGGAACAGCAGAGTTCCGCGCCGCGAACCCAGATCCGACACCGCCATCGCCATGCTCAGCAGCTGCTCGGCGTCGATCGCGAAAAGCTCTGAACGTGGGACGGTCTGGATGATGTCGAGCAGCAGCTGCCCCGGATGGCCGGGCTCCTGGTCCGCCAGCGCCAGAGCCTCGCGGACAGTGCGGGAGATGACGGGGATCTCGAAGACATCGGCGTTCATGGCCGCTGCGGTGAACAGCCCGACGAAGCGGTGCGCGACGACGCTGTCGCCGGTGTCCTGACGGATCACCACCACATAGGTACGCGAACTGAACCGCATGAAGCTGGGCACGGTGGCCTGCGCCAAGGTCAACAACTTGTCGCCGGTAAGCCTGGGCCGCAACGACTTACGAAGACGCAGCACCCCCAGCCGGGCGGCGTCGTCGACCAGCACCTGCCCGTCGCGCACCACCCCTTTCTGGCAGCCGAGCAGCACGAAGTGCCCATCGGCCAGCCAGTGCAGCAAAGCGGCGACATCGTGGCGATCCGGTGCACGGTAGTGGCCGTGGGGGTCGGCCTCGACCTCGGCGGCAAGCCCGGTCAGCGCGCTGCGCATCGCGTGGGAATCAACGGCTACCTGCCGTACGTCGGCCATCACGTCCGGCAGCACCCGTTCGATCTCGGCGAGGGTGTGCCGGCTGACCGTTGGCGACAGCTGTACATGGATCCACGCCTCAGCGCCCGCCGCGCCGTCCGCCGCAGCCGGGGAGACGCTGCGCAGCTCCCCTGCCTCGTCGCGCTGCACGGTGAACACCGGCGTGCTGATGCCCACGAAGGCCACCCCGAGGCGGTGCAGCAGCACCGCCAGGGAGTCCATCAGCATGCCGGCGTGCTCGGTGACCACCTGCAGCGCCGGCCCGAATCCCCACCTGTCGTCGGCGGGGTACACCGCGACTCGGGTCTGCCCGGCGAGCCGGTGCGACGCCAGCCGGGCCTGCGCGGCCGCCAGGGCCGGGGCCACCACGGCGGTGGCGGCCGCCCGGCCGGCCGGATCGGTACCGATGAGTTCGTCACCGACCAGCGAGTCGCTGTGCGACCCCCGGTAGGCCTCGACGTAGGCAGCCGTTACCCAGGCGGGAACGCCTTGCGGTTCAGAGGGATCGGGAAACGTTGTCCACGCGGTCGATTCCTCGGTGGACTCGGTCATCCCCACCCCTCCTGACCAGTGTCAGTTCCGGCAGCGCCGCTACCGGACCAACCTTAGCCGCGGGTGAGTCTGCGATGGGTCACTCGATGCGGACGCGCCGCCTCGGCCCCGAGCCGTTCCACCTTGTTCTCCTCGTAGGCGCCGAAGTTTCCTTCGAACCAGAACCACTTGGCCTCGTTGTTGTCGTCACCCTCCCACGCGAGGATGTGCGTGCAGGTGCGGTCGAGGAACCAGCGGTCGTGGCTGATCACCACCGCGCACCCGGGGAACTGTTCGAGGGCGTTCTCCAGCGAACCGAGCGTTTCGACGTCGAGGTCGTTGGTCGGCTCGTCCAACAGGATCAGGTTGCCGCCCTGCTTGAGCGTCAATGCCAGGTTCAGCCGGTTGCGCTCACCGCCGGAGAGCACACCGGCAGGCTTCTGCTGGTCGGGGCCCTTGAAGCCGAACGCCGAGACGTAAGCCCGCGAGGGGATCTCGTTCTGGCCGACCTCGATGTAGTCCAAACCGTCGGAGACCACTTCCCAGACCGTCTTCTTCGGGTCGATGCCCGCGCGATTCTGGTCGACGTAGCTCAGTTTGACCGTCTCGCCGACCTTGACCGTGCCGCTGTCCGGCTCTTCGAGACCGACGATGGTCTTGAACAGGGTCGTCTTGCCGACGCCGTTGGGGCCGATCACACCGACGATGCCGTTGCGCGGCAGTGTGAACGACAGGTCTTTGATCAGCAGGCGGCCGCCGAAGCCCTTGTCGAGGTGTTCGACCTCGACCACCTGGTTGCCCAGGCGCGGGCCGACCGGGATCTGGATCTCCTCGTAGTCGAGCTTGCGGGTCTTCTCCGCCTCGGCAGCCATCTCCTCGTAGCGCTGCAGCCGGGCCTTGTTCTTGGCCTGGCGGGCCTTGGCGCCCGAGCGCACCCAGGCGAGTTCGTCCCTGAGCCGCTTCTGCAGCTTCTGGTCTTTCTTGCCCTGCACCTCAAGGCGCTCGGCTTTCTTCTCCAGATAGGTGGAGTAGTTGCCCTCGTAGGGGTAGGCCCGGCCGCGGTCGAGCTCCAGAATCCACTCCGCCACGTTGTCGAGGAAGTAGCGGTCGTGGGTAACCGCGAGGATCGCGCCCGGGTAGGAGGCCAGGTGCTGCTCCAGCCACAGCACGCTCTCGGCGTCGAGGTGGTTGGTCGGCTCGTCGAGCAGCAGCAGATCGGGCTTGCTCAACAGCAGCTTGCACAGCGCCACCCGCCGCCGCTCGCCCCCGGAGAGGTGGGTCACCGGCTCGTCGGGCGGCGGGCAGCGCAGGGCGTCCATCGCCTGTTCGAGCTGCGAATCGATGTCCCAGGCGTCGGCGGCGTCAAGCTCCTCCTGGAGCTTGCCCATCTCCTCCATCAGCTCATCGGTGTAGTCGGTGGCCATCAGCTCGGCGACCTCGTTGTACCGGTTGAGCTTGGCCTTGATCGGCACGCCCTCTTCGACGTTCTCCCGGACCGTTTTGGTCTCGTCCAGGGGCGGCTCCTGCAACAGGATGCCGACCGTGGCGCCGGGCGCCAAGAAGGCGTCGCCGTTGTTGGCCTTGTCCAGGCCGGCCATGATCCGCAGGACGCTGGACTTGCCGGCACCGTTGGGGCCGACCACACCGATCTTGGCGCCGGGCAGGAAATTCAGCGTGACATCGTCGAGGATGACTTTGTCGCCGTGTGCTTTGCGCACCTTCTTCATCGTGTAGATGAACTCAGCCATGCCGGGGTGTCGCCTCCTGGTCTCGCGAAATTGCTCGCTGACCATCCTAGGGGGTCACCCGGCACCGCTGTCGGCTGCGCTCACGGTGCCAGGGCCATGCCCGTCATCTCGGCTCCGGCATCGGCGTCGGCGTCGGGGTGGGTGCTGTCCGGGCCATCGGCGTGCTCACCGCGTGCGGCGACCAGCGGACTGTCCGGTCCGGCGGCGATGATCTTCTCCACGCGGGCCGCGCACCGCGCCAGGTCGGGGCCCACCGCTGTGGCGCGCAGCTCGACCGAGGACCGGCGGACTCCGTCCTTGTCCTCGTATTCGCTGGTGAAGACGTGCCCGACCACGATCACCGGCAGTCCCTTGCTCAACGACGCACCCACTCCGGTGACCAGCCGGTCCCAGCAGTTGACGGTGATGAACAGCGTGTTGCCGGTCTCCCAGCTCCCGTCGGCGCCGCGCCGGCGCGAGTTGCTGGCGACCCGGAACTTGATCAGCTCGTGCTCACCCACCCGGCGGCGGATGGGGTCGGTGACGATGTTGCCGATCACGGTCAGCGTTGTCTCGAACATGGGTACTTCCCTCCTTGTTGCGGCGAACCCGACGAGCCCGCCGGTGCTGCACCCATTGGGCCGGTCGGGGCCGACAACGAGCCCTGCCGGGGATCGCCCGCACCGCCCATCTGTGGAAGAACAGCGAACTGGGGATAACGCCGCGCACCAGCTAGGTGCGCGGCTGCCCGACGGTCACCGGCGCTCCCCAGTTGGAGAACCTCAGCTGCACAGCGGCGTCGTCCCCCGAGGCCAGCTCGAGTGCGACCAGGTGATGCGCGTCGGTCTCCTGGATCCAGGCCGTGCACGCGGTCCGCTTGGTGGCCTGCAGCCGGGGCACGATCTTCTTCGCCGCGGCGGCCGAGACCTCGCCGGTGATCCGGACCGTGGCCACGTCGCCGACCATCTCGCGCTGCTCCACCTCGGGGTCCACGAAGCCGGTCAGCAGATCCGCCAGGCCGGTGTCCGGGCTCAGGATGCGCGCCGGGTCATAGAAGTTGGAGGCCGGCCCGTAATCGACCCACCGGCCCTGCTCCTGCGACACGTAGAGGCGGCCGCCGAACACCACGACGTCGACATAGGCCGCCGCGCCCCGGTAGCCGATCTTGGCGTAGCCCCGGGCCGCCGGAGCCGGTTGCTCGGTCACGTCGGCATCGAGCGCCGTGATGCCCATGGTGTCGATCTCACCGATCACCGACAACGACAGGTGCACACTGCCGGGTTGCGCGGTGGCGACGCCGGACTCCTGAAGGAGCGCCGCCGCATCGGGCAGCGGCTCGGTGAATTTCTTCGGCGGGCGCGGCACTGCGCTGGCCCAGGACCCCGGCGGTGCGGTGGGCGCCGACGGCGCGACCGCTGACGCCGAGGCCTCCGGACCCCGTTCCGGCGGCGTCACCGAGCATCCGGCCGTCAGGGCAGCGACAGCGCCGGCCACGGTCAGCACGCCAGGCAGCCTGCGCATATTCGCCATGGTAGAGACCACCCGACCGGCCGGGCAGGAGTTGCCGTGGCGGGGCCGGGCAGTTGGTATACGTTGCTTGCGGTGGGTACCAAGGGCCGAACCGGCAGCGGTGAACACACGGGCCGCGGCACCTGGGCGCGCGACGATATCCGGGTCGCGGACCCGGTAGCCATGCGGCGCTCGATCGCGGGCACCGCCATCGGCAACTTCATGGAGTGGTACGACTTCGGCATCTACGGCTTTTCGGCCACCACGATCGCGCAGGTTTTCTACCCCGGTGACAGCTCCAGCGCGGCCGGTCTGATCGCCACGTTCGGGACCCTGGCGGCGGCCTTCGCGGTGCGACCGTTCGGCGGCATCATCTTCGGCGCGCTGGGTGACCGGATCGGCCGCAAACGGGTGTTGATCATGACCGTCACGCTGATGGCGGTCGGCACCACGGTGACGGGTCTGCTGCCGCCCTTTGAGGAGATCGGGATCTGGGCTCCGATCCTGCTCCTGGTCACCCGCATCATGCAGGGGTTCTCCACCGGCGGCGAGTACGTGGGCGCCATGACCCACATCAGCGAACACGCCCCCGATCGCGATCGCGGTGCGCTGACCGGATTCCTGCCGTTGGGCACCCTGGGCGGCTACGTGATGGGCGCGGCGGTGGTGGCCGTCCTCAAGGCGCAGCTGCCGGTGGCCGAGATGCTGCGGTGGGGTTGGCGGGTGCCGTTCCTGCTGGGTGTCCCGCTGGCGGCCGTCGCGCTGTACATGCGATTGCGCATCGACGAGTCACCGGTCTACGAACGGCTGCACGCCGACGCAGAAACCGGACCCGGCAACGCGCCGGCCTGGCGGACGGTGCTCGGGCTGCGTAGCAGCCTGCTGATCTGCGTTGGCCTGGTGCTGGCCGAGAACGTCACCAACTACCTGCTCACCGGTTACCTGCCGACGTACTTCAAGCAGGTCGGCCGGATCAGCGGCAGCCGCGGACTGGGCATGATCGTGGTGACGCTGGTGCTGATGCTGATCGCGGTGGTGCCGCTGGCCAGGCTGTCCGACCGGATCGGCCGCAAGCCGATCCTGTGGACCGGCAGCGCTGTGCTGATCGTCGGCTCCGTTCCGGCGTTCTTGTTGATCGGCCGGGGCGGCAGCTATCCGCTGCGTCTGCTCGGTGTGCTGCTCATCGGGCTGGGGCTGTTGTGCTTCTACAGCACCACACCGTCGACCCTGCCCGCCCTGTTCCCCTCGCCCGTGCGGTACTTCGCGGTGGCGATCAGTTTCAACATTTCGGTGTCGCTGTTCGGCGGCACCACGCCGTTGGTCGCCGAGACGCTGGTGGCGGGGACCGGCAATGTGCTGATGCCGGCCTATCTGTTGATGGGTGCGGGCGTCGTGGGGGCGATCACGGTGTGGTTCACCCCGGAGGTCGCCGGTAAACGACTCCCGGGATCGGGGCCCTCGGTGGCCACTGAGCACGAGGCCGAGGCGCTCGCCGAAGCGGGGCTGCGCGAGTAGCGCCGGCCCACCCTGACCGAGCGCAGGGTTGTCGGCACCACGTCGCCGTCTATGCTGACGTAAGCACCGTTAACATTGCTTGCCGCGTCGCCCCCGGTGGCGAGAACCCCCTGCGCCGACTCACCGACGCCGGTATCGAATGTCGTGTCGTCGAGGAGAAGCGATGAGCACAACCCCGGCCCCCTTCACGCCCCCTGACGCCGCCGAGGCTCTCGCGGGCTTGAGCATGCCGCTCGCCGAGGCCATGCGCTCGCAGCGGGCGATCCGCCGGCTGCACTTCGCCGCCGTCGACGAGGAACTGCTGCGCGAGGTGCTGGCGCTCGCACTGAAGGCTCCTACCAGCTCAAACAGTCAAGACTGGGCATTTGTCGTCGTCAACGACCCCGAGCAGAAGCGACGCCTGGTGCGCAGCTACCAACGAATGTTCACGCTGTTCGGGTGGTTTGCCAGGCACGCTGCCACCGATGAACCGACGCGACGCCAGTTGCGGGTGTCCGAATGGCAACGTGAGCACTTCCACGAGCTGCCGACCCTCGTGGTGGCCTGCTACCGGCGCAACCTGCGCCACCGGCCGGTGGGCTGGCCGCAGATCTCCGTCTCGTCGTTCTACGGCTCGGTCTATCCCGCGGTGCAGAACCTGCTCCTGGCGTGCCGCGCCGTGGGCCTGGGCGCCTCCCTGCAGACGCTGCCCGTGTGGCTGGTACGCCGCACACGCCGCGTGCTGGAGCTGCCGCCCGAGATGGTGCCGGTGTGCATCATCCCGATCGGCTGGGCTCGCGGGCATTACGGCCCGACCCAGCGTCCACCGATCGAGGACGTGGTGCACGTCGACCGCTTCGGTCACCAGCCGTTGCGATCAGTCCAGCCCGACAAGCTCGGCGGAGATGGTCCATAGACCGTCGATGAGCTTGGGGTCATGGGCTTGCCGATTCTCACGGCCATGCGCACGGTGCCGGTCGAAGTAGACGCCGTTGATCTCCGGGTCGGCGCCGCGGTTGGCCAGTTCGATCAACGGCGTGGCGCCCCGGGCGGGGGTGATGGTCGCGAGGTGCCGCAGCGGAGTGCGGTAGAGCAGCCCGACGAACCATGAGTCGCGACCGAAGCTTGACGCGACCGGACCGGGATGCACTGCGGCCGAGACGATCCCGTCATCAGACCAGCGCGCAGCGATACCGCGGGTGAACAGGATGTTCATCAGCTTGCTTGTCCCGTAGGCCCGCCCCTCGAAGGCATGCCGGCGCCGGTAGTCCAGGTCATCGAGGTCGACGTGTCCCAGCCGGTTGCCAATGCTGGAAGTGTTGAGCACCAAAGCGCCACCGGACGCGGCCAGTCGATCGCGCAGCAGGTTGGTCAGCAGGAAGGGCGCGAGGTGGTTGATCCCGAAGTTGGGTTCATGGTCTTGGGCAGTACGCAGACGCGGCGTGAAGGTTCCTCCCGCATTGTTCAGCAGCACGTCGATGGAGCCGACCTGTTCGCGGATCTGTTCGGCCAGGGCGCGGACCTGGTTCAGATCGGCGAAATCAGCGGTGAGCGCGGTGGCACCGGTATCGGCGGCGACCGGCGCCAATTTCTGGGCGGAGCGGCCGGCGACGACCAGGTTGACCCCCGGTCCGGCCAGGGCGCGCGCTGCGACGGCACCGATGCCGTCGCTGGCGCCGGTGATCACGATCGTTCGCGGTGAGCTCACTGCACGGCCTCCTTCGATGAACGCCGCCGAGCGCCTTATGTTAGCGACGCTTACACGCGGACGCTGCTAACATTAAGAACTCATGTAAGCGGCGTCAACACGGGGTAGTCACAGATGTCACCGTCGACCAAGGCCTACCACCACGGTGACCTGCCCGGAACCCTGTTGCGCGCAGCTATGGATCTCCTTGAGGAAAACGGCGCCTCGGAACTGTCGCTGCGTGCCGCGGCCCGCCGCGCCGGGGTATCGACCGCCGCGCCCTACCGGCACTTCGCCGACCGCAACGCGCTGCTGTCGGCGATCGCCGCCGTGGGCTATCAGGAATTGGCGACCGACCTCGTCGCGGCACATCCCGAGCCGACGACGGCCGACGATCTCGCCGCAATCGCGATCGCCTACGTCCAGTTCGCCGTGAACCGCCCTGGACTCTTCCGGGTGATGTTCGCCGAGAAGTGCGACCCGACCAACCCGGAGCGGTCAGCGGCGGTGACGGCGATCCAGGGCTACCTGAACGCGACGGTGCGGCAGGTTTTTCCCGCTTCCGACCCGGAGGCGATGGCCATCGCCGTGTGGGGACTGGTGCACGGCCTGGCCTTCCTGCACCTGGACGGCAAGCTCGACACCTCCTCGGCACAGGCCCTCGCCGACCGGGTGCGCGCGGCGGTGCTGGTCACAGCCGGGCAGATCACCTAGGCGGGCCGTCGCGGCCGGACATCTCAGCCAGCATCGCGTTATAGGCGGCCAGGTCGGCGTCGTCGTCGCGGGCGGCGGCGCGGTCAAGTCGCTTCGCGGTGCGGCGATCACTGCGATGCCACTGCACCAACAGCGCGATCATCACCATCAGCAGCGGCAACTCCCCTGCCGCCCAGGTGATTCCGCCCCCGAGATGCTGGTCGCCGGCCAGGTCGGTATGCCAGGGCAAACCCAGGGAACCGTAGAACCACTCCCCCAGCACCTTGTGCATGCCCATCAGGAAGACCCCGAAAAAGCCGTGCAACGGCAGCGAGGCGAACACCACCGCCAGTTTCGCCAGCGGCGAGATGGGCCGGGGCGTCGGATCCACGCCGATCACCACCCAGTAGAAGAGATAGCCGCTGAGCAGAAAGTGCACGTTCATCGCCAGGTGCCCGGCGTGGCTGCCGACGATCGAGTCGAACAGGCTGCTGAAGTACAGCCCGTAGAAGCCGACGACGAAGATCACCGCCGCAATGATCGGGTTGGTGAGGAACCGCGAAAACCGGCTGTGCAGCGCGGCCAGCAGCCACTCCCGCATTCCGGGGGGCTCGCCGCGTCCGGCGACCGGCAGCGCCCGCAACGCCAGCGTGGTGGGCCCGCCGAACACCAGCAGAATCGGCACCAGCATCGACAGCAGCATGTGCACGATCATGTGAATGCTGAACATCGCCGGCATGTAGCGGCCGGTGCCCGACGAGGTGGCGAACAGCAGCGTCGCACAGCCCAGCATCCAGGCGGTGGTGCGGCCCGCGGGCCAGGCGTCGCCGCGCCGGCGTAGCCGCAGCACACCGGCCAGGTACACGCCCGCCAGCACCAGCGCGGCCGTGCCGAACACCACGTCGAAGCGCCAGTCGAACAGGATGCGCGCCACGGTCGGCGGACCGGCGAAGTCGTAGCCGATCTTGACCATCGGGATCGACGGGTCGAGCACCGCCGGCGGAGGGGGCGGGGTGCGACCCAGCCCCACCGCGATCCCGAACGTGACCGCGAAGACCACCGCCTCCGTCAGCGCCAACCGGATCAGCGGAGCGCGCTGGCCCGGGTCTTCCTGCAGCGCCGCCACGCCGCGGCGCCGCTGCCAGACTCCGATGACGCCCAGCACGCACAGGGCCACGAACTTGGCCGTCACCAACCGGCCGTATGGGGTGGTGAACAGTTCCGCGGGGGTCACCCGCACCAGTGCGTTGAGCATCCCCGACAGGCCCATCGCCACGAAACACCACAGCGCCACCGTGGAGAACCGCCGTGCTGCCAAGTCGGCGTGCTCGCCGCCGCGCAGCGCGTGGACCAGCAGCGCCAGCAGCCCGCCGGCCCACAGGCCCGCGGCGATCAGGTGGATGAGCAGGCTGTTGGTGGCCATGTCGTGCGAGCCGCCGGCCGCTGAGTGACCGGTCAACCCCAACGGCAGCAGGGTCAGCAGCGATCCGGCCAGCAGCACCGGGGTCCACGACCAGCGCAGCACCGGCAGGCTCACCAGCGTGAGCAGCGCCGCCAAAAAGGCCGTCCAGCGCCAGGCCGATGCGGTGTCGAGCAGACCCGCCAGCGACCACACGGTCGACGGTTCCAGCAGCTGCGAGAGCCGGTGGCCGGAGACGTCGGAGATGGTCAGGGGAACGAGCAGCGCCGCGCAGACCGCCCAGGTGCCCGACGCGACGGTGCCCAACCGCAGCGCGCGATAGCCGGCGGCGTCGAGCACCCCGCTTTGCTGCGGCGGCACCAGAAACGCCGCGAGCAGGAATGATCCGACCGCCAGCGCGGCGGCGAACTCGCCGACCGCCCGCACGAAGGGCAGCCCCAGGGTGGTCACCGGCCCCGGGTCGGGCAGGCCTGTGGCCGTCAGCGCGTCGGTCAGCGACAGCGCCCCGATTCCCGCGGCGGTGCCGCCGGCCAGCAGCGCCAAGCCGGACAGCATCGGCACCAGGGTCGCCGCGCGGCCGCGGATCGCCGAAATCGCCGTCATGGGTTCCAGGGTATGGGGCGCGCCCGCCGCGGTGCATACCAGGCGGAACACGGCACCGGCGGCTACCTGCTCAGCCCCCGCCGACTCCCCGCCAATGCCGCCGCACCTCCATGTCCCGGGCGGCAAACGCATCCCGGGCGATGCCGGCGATGCGGTCGGAGTCGTGCAGGATCTGGCGCAGCTCGGCCCGGAACGCCTTGCGGCGGTCGGCCAGGTCCGGCGCGGGTTCCAGCAGACCCTGATCGGCGACCACCTGGCAGGCGGTGGCGAACAGCAGCGTGGACACGGACTCGCTGCTGCGGACGCGCCCCTGCGCCACATACTGGCGGCCGACGCCCAATGCCATCTGGATCAGTTCGTTCTCACCGACGTCGGCCGGTGCGTCGCACAGCACGTCGGCGATGATCGCGTAGGACTCGAAGAACACCCGCAACATCACGTCGGAGGTCACCGGGGTCTTCTCGGACAGGATCTTGTCGATCTCGGCGCCGCCGGCGGCGACCCGTGTCTGCCAGTCGCCGAACCACGACATCTCCTCGGCGAGGTTCTCCCGGAACGCCGCCGAATCGGCGAAGTAGAAGTCGAACTTGAGCAGGTCCCGCAACCGCATCGCCTGGGTCCAGAACGCGTCCAGCCGGTCGCCGTCGCTGCTGCCGGCGTGGGCCAGGGCCAGCTCGACGATCGAGGTCTCCAGGAAGGCGTGGATCACCGAGTTGCGGTAGAACGACGCCGCGTGTTCGTCTTCCGGGGCGATCCGCCACACCGATTCACGTCCACCGTCGACGCGGGTGACCGGATGCCCATTGGACATCGCGTCGACGGCCGCGCGTACCCCGTCGCGGCTGCGCAACCGCAAGGCACTGGTGGAGATCGGGGTCTGCTTGCGTTCCAGGTAGTCCAGCCCGGCCTGCAGCGAATGATGAATCTGCTCCAGCGTCAGCGCCAGGCCGTGCGTGGTCAGCAGCAGGGCCGACACCAGGCCGGTGGCGCTGATCGGGGTGACACGCTGGATCCGCCAGGCCACCTCGATCGCCATCTTCTGCATGGCCAGTCGCTTGGCGTCGGGATCGGTGGCCGCCGCACCGTCGGGGGCACCGAGGTACTGGCGCATCGATACGGCCTCGGGGAACCGCACGTAGATCTTGCCGTAGTTGCGTTCGCCCTGCGCCTTGATGAACCGGTAGAGCCAGCGCACGCCCTCCGGGGTCTTCTCGCCGCCGCGGGCGTAGGCGGCGTACTCGTCGATCTCGTGCAGCTGGTCGAAGCTGATCGAAACGCCCTGCAGGAGAACGTCCTCGGTGCGCTCGTCCAGGTAAGCGTCGGCCACGTAGGTCATCAGCCCGAGCTTGGGGGGCAGCATCTTGCCGGTGCGCGACCGGGTTCCCTCGATGGACCAGCTCAGGTTGAACCGTTTCTCCATGACATAGCCGACGTACTCCTTGAGCACGTACTTGTAGAGCGGGTTGTTGCCGATATTGCGCCGGATGAAGATCACCCCGGCGCGGCGCAGCAACGGCCCCATCAGGCCGAACGACAGATTGATGCCGGCGAAGACGTGGACGGGCGGCAGTCGGTTCTCCTGCATCGCCACCGGCATGACCGCCCCGTCGATGTAGGACCGGTGGGAGAACAGCAGCACCGCGGGGTGGTTTTCCAGCGCGGTCCGCAGCGCCGCCACCTGATACTCGTCGTAGTCGATCTGCGGGTCGAAACCGCGGCTGAGCAGCCGGGTCAGCACCGCGACCAGGTCCACCGACACCCGGCTCCAACCGGTGGAGAGCTCATCGAGCATCTTGCCGGCCTCATCGAGGGTGGCGCCGGGTATGGCCTCCAAGCCCTCCCGGAAACGCGCGGACGCCAAAATCTCGGGCTTGACCAGTCGCGGCGACTTGTATTGCGGCCCCAGGATCCGGTTCTCGGCGCGCGCCAGGGCCAGCTTCGCACGGCGGGTGACGAAGTGCGCGAAGTCGCGGGGATGCTCACCGACGGTGTGCTCGGCCCACTGGCTGCGCAGCTCGGCGACGCTGGCGGGTTCACCGACGACCACCCGGGCCAGCGACGCCTCGGTGCGCAGGATCTGCCGTTGTTGGCGTTCGCTGGGCCGGTAGGGATTGCGGCCGGGCAGCAACGCGGCCACCCGCTTGAGGGCGGAGGCTTCGGCACGTGGCATCCAGAACACCCGCACCGGCAGGATCGACCGCCGTTCGTCATGTTGAAGGTGCCCGACCAGCCGGGCCATGGCCCCGCCGGAGCGCTGTGCGGGGTCGAGCTCCAGGAGTTCGACGCGGACGCCAGGCCGGCCGTCGCGGTAGCGTTCCAGCCACTCGTGGACGAGATCGGCCTCCACCGGTGACGACACGTATGCCAGGACCAGCGTGTCGGCGCTCGCGGACTCCGGGGGCGGCGTGGCCGGTGATGTCGTCACAGGTCCCCCTTCGGAGTCGGCGGCTGGTTATCGGGTGCTTTCTTGGCGGGTGCCTTCTTGGCGGCGGTCTTCTTGGCGGCGGCCTTCTTGGCCGGCGCCTTCTTGGCGGGCACTTTCTTGGCGGGAGCCTTCTTCGCGGGCGCCTTGGGCGCCGACGGTTCGGGGGCCGGCGGCAGCCCGTCGTCCGGCCAGTGCGCCAGGGTGTCCAGATACAGCTGGCGAACCTCGGCGATCCGCTCGGGCAGCGTGTCGAAGGTCCAGTCCGCGACGGAGATCGGCGGGAACACCGCGACGTCAACGGTGCCCGGGTGGGCGCTCATCGAGTCCCGGGCCGCAACCACCTCGGCGTTGCGGATCACGATCGGCACAATCGGGATCCCGGCCGCCATCGCCAGCCGGAACGGCCCCTTCTTGAACGGGCCCACCTCGGTGGTGTCGACCCGGGTTCCCTCGGGGGCGATCATCACCGACAGGCCGCGCCTGGCACGCTCCTCGACCTGCTGCAACGACTCCACCGCTGCTGCCGGGTCGTCGCGGTCGATGAACACCATCTCGGTCAGCTTGCCCAGCGGCCCGGCGATCGGGTCCTTCTCCAGTTCCCGCTTACCGACACTGATCCAGTTGTCGCGGACCAGTGCCGCGGTGATCACCGGATCGACCTGGTTGCGGTGGTTGAAGATGAACACCGCCGGCCGCTGGGCGGTGAGGTTCTCTTTGCCGATGACGTTGAGCCGCACGCCGTTGAGGGCCAACAGCACCTGCGGGAAGACGGTGGTGAAGAAGTTGACGCCCCGACGGCGGCTGCCACTGAGCAGACCCACCCAGACCGCCCCCGCCCCCACCGGGAGCATCGAACCGAGCCCGGCCAGATTGCGCAGCTGGCCCACCACGCCGCTGCCGCGACTGCTGAACCGCAGGATCGGCCAGCCCCGCTTGCGGGCGACGGCGGCCATCTTGCCCTCGGGATTGGTGGGCCGGGGATTTCCGACCAGGTGCATCAGCGCGACGTCCTCGTCCCCGTCGGCATAGAAGTAACTGTCCTGCAGGTCGATGTCGTGCTCGGCGGCGAACTTCTGTACCGCCGCTGCTTTGCCGGGTCCCCACAGGATCGGCCTGACCACTTCGCCGGTGAGCACGCCGTTCTCGTCGGTCACGAATTCGTTCGTGAGGGTGTTGGTGATACCCAGGAAACGGGCCACCGGTTCCACCTGAATGGTCAGCGCCGACGAACTCAACACCACCGTGTGCCCGCGCGCCTGGTGGGCCCGCACCAGTTCACGCATCTCGGGATAGATGCGCTTGGCGATCTTCTGGACGAACATCCGCTCACCGATTTCGTCGAGGTCGCTGATCGAGCGCCCACGCAGTGCCGCCGAGGCCGTGGTGATGAGTTGCTCGAACTCGATACGGCCGAGCTGGTGGTTGAGCCCGGCCTGGATCATGCCGAACAACTCACCTAGCCCCATGTCGCGGCTGCGCACCCGCTCCCTGGTGAGGATCACGGCGGTGAAGCCGGCCACCAGGGTGCCGTCGAGGTCGAAGAACGCCCCGATCTTGGGGCCCGACGGACTGGCGGCTATCTCGGCGACCGAGCCGGGCAGCCGCATGTCGCGCGGCGGCCGAGACTTCGCACCGTCGCTCATGACTGGCCGCCCAGCTGGAACGACGCCGGAACACAGTGCGGCGCCGGGTCCCCGGCCAGCGCCAGCACCTCATCGAAGCCCTGCACCAGGCATGCGGCGAACAGCTTCTCGTCGCGGACCGCGGCGCGGTCATAGCGGACCGTAACCGTGCACTCGCCGCCGCGCGAGATCAGCACCACCATCATCGCGATACCCGGCAACGGACCGATTCCGTAGTGCCGCAGCACCTTTGCTCCCGCGATATAGGTCTCGCCGGGATAGAACGCCACATTGCTGGCCTGCACATCGGCGTTGACCACCGACTCGGACATCTTCTCCAGCACCGGGTCCGGAAAGACGCTGAGCAGCGGCGCGATGGAGTCCAGCATACTCATCGCCGGCTCGTCACGACGCTCGATCATCTGGGCCCGGACCCGTTTGATCCGCTCGACCGGGTCGGCGACCCCGATCGGGGCGGCCAAGTTCACCCCGGTGAACCGGTTGCCCCCGGCCGGGTCCTCCTCGGCGCGCAGGTTCACCGGGATCGCCATCGGCAAGGCGGCGATCGGCACCCCCAGCGCCCGGTGGTATCTGCCCAGCGCACCCGACAGCGCTGCCAAATACGCGTCGTTGATGGACCCGCCGCCGGCCTTGGCCGCGCGGTGCAGGTCGGCCAGGCGCATGTCGATGGCCTCGGTCCGGCTGCTCAGACTGCGCCGGCGCAGCAGCGGGGAGGGCTCGGCCGCCTGCCGCACCACGCGCGCTCCGGAGCGGGCGTAGGAGATGGCGCCGGTGACCGCCGACAACGGGTCGCGCACCGTGCGGGTGGCCATCGACAGCGCCCCCGCCAGCGCGTCGCGGGTGCCGCCGAGCAGCGACAGCGGCAGATGGGTGATGCCGTCACGCATCAGGTCGTTGGCCGACATATCTTCCGGTACCGGCTGCGGCGGCATCGGCCGGGCCGGCGGATTGCGTTCCAGGTCATAGATCCTGCCGAACATCGCGGCACCCCCGACACCGTCGGTGACCGCGTGGCTGAGGTGCATGATGGTCGCGGCCCGGCCGCCGGTCAGACCTTCCACCAGCGTGGCCGACCACAGCGGGCGCTGGAGGTCCATCGGTGACTGCAACGACACCTCGGCCATGTCGAGCACCTGGCGTAAGCCGCCGGGCTCGGGCACCCGGAGCCGCCGGACGTGATAGTCGAGGTTGAAATCCGGATCCACCACCCAGCGCGGGGCAGCGGTCGGCAGGGTGGGCACCACCACCTTCTGGCGCAGTCGCAGGACTTTGCGGGAGACGCTCTCGAACAGGTTCCGGAACCGATCCCAGTCCGGGGTGGTGTCGAGCAGCTCCACGCCCATGATCCCCGAGCGGGTGCGCGGGTTGGCCTCACCGCGGTGCAGCAGGTAGTCCAGCGGCCCGAGTTCGGTGGGCAGGCCCGCGGCGTCGACGAGCTCACCCACGCCGCGCCACCCCCTCCGACGCTCCGCGCCGCCCTGCTCGACAAACCGAGGCGGCCGTCACCGCACACTCCTGATGATTCACACACGTCACGGGCACTATTCAACGCTAAATGCTGGCTGACGGCGACGGGTGCCGATTGGCGCAGATCCGCAGCCGGGCCGTCGAATCGAAATACCGTGTTGGCCGGTCCAATTGGCAGCGCAGCCCCGCGGCGCGCTCGGCCGGCTCCAAGCCCCGGTGACCAGCGGATAAACTGGGCCGGTATTGCCTCCGTAGCTCAGGTGGATAGAGCACATGACTTCTAATCTTGTGGTCGCAGGTTCGAGTCCTGCCGGGGGCGCGTGAGCCGGGGTGAAGCGCTAGAAGTCCAAACGACATGACATGGTGTCACCAAACGGCGAAGATACCCCCGAAGTCGCCGCGATCCGGAAAGGCAGGCCAATGAGCCACGAACGTACGATCATGCTCTTCACCTTCTTCATGATCGGACTGGTGGTGGCAACCGCGGTAGCCGTCGCCTTCACCGCCTGACCGGTCACGCCGCAGTAGCGTCGTCCTCAATGACACGCCCCGACCTCGTCTTATACAGCGTCGCCGATCGCGTAGCGCTGATCACGGTCAACGATCCGGACCGGCGTAACGCCGTCACCGGCGCCATGTCGGCGCAGCTGCGGGCCGCCGTCGAGCGGGCCGAAGCCGACCCCGGCGTGCATGCCGTGGTGGTCACCGGTGCAGGCCGGGCGTTCTGCGCCGGAGCGGACCTGTCAGCCCTCGGTGCGGCGACCGAGGACGGACTCTTGGCGCTCTACGACGGTTTCATGGCGGTCGCCCAGTGCACGCTGCCCACGATCGCCGCGGTCAACGGCGCCGCTGTGGGCGCGGGCCTGAACCTGGCACTGGCCGCCGACGTCCGCATCGCCGGGCCCGCGGCGGTGTTCGACGCCCGCTTCCAGCAATTGGGTCTGCATCCCGGCGGCGGCGCGACCTGGATGCTGCACCGCGCGGTGGGTCCGCAGGTGGCACGGGCCGCGTTGTTGTTCGGCATGCGGTTCGACGCCCAGGCCGCGGTGCGCCACGGCTTGGCGCTGCAGCTCGACGACGACCCGGTGGCCGCAGCGTTGGCGCTGGCCGCGCGGCCCGCCTCGGCGCCCCGGCAGGTGGTTCTGGCGACCAAGGCCACCATGCGGGCCACCGCCAGCCCCGGTGCCATCGAAGGCGAGCAGCACGAGTTCGCCAAGCAGTCAGAGCTCGGCCCCCAGGCAGCCACCGTGGAGTCCCCGGAGTTCGCCGCCCGGTTGGCAGCGGCCCAGCGCAGGTAGCCGCGCCCGCCTAGAGGTCCAGCAGCGCGATCTCGGGCTGCTCGATCAGATCGCGCAGCGCACAGAGCAGTTGGGCCGCCTGCGCGCCGTCGGCAATCCGATGGTCAAATGCGCATATCACGCTCAGCTGCGGCCGCACGGCGACAGTGTCGCCGACCGCGACCGGCCGCGGTTTCACCGCACCGATTCCCACGACGGCGGCTTCCGGGTAGTTGATCACCGGAACCCCGTCGTCGAGGCCGAGCGCGCCGAAGTTGGACACCGTGAACGTCGACCCCTGCAGTTCGGCCGGCCGCAGCGTGCCGGCCCGGGCCCCGGCGATCAGCCGGGCCACTTCGGCGGCGAGCTCGCGCGTGGTCATGCGGTGCGCGTCGAAGATCACCGGGACCAGCAGTCCGCGGGCGGTGGCCACCCCGAAGCCCAGGTGCACCGCGCGGTGAGTGCGGATCTTCGGGCCGCCGGGCGCTTGCACCCAGGTCGCGTTGAGCACCGGGTGGCGGGTCAGGGCGACGATCAGCAGGCGCAGGATCAACACGAACGGGGTGATCTCGGCGCCGCCCGCCGCGGCAAGCCGATCCCGCAACGCCAGCAGGTTGGCGGCATCCACGTGCACGCGGGCATGTGCGTCGGGAATGGTGCTGCGGGACAGGGCCATCCGCTCGGCCATGGCCGCCTGTACCGGGCTCGGTGAACGAAGTTCGTCCTCGAGTGCCGACTGCCCGACGGCGGCGCGCACACCGTCGGCGGTGATCACGCCGCCCGGGCCGGGCGGTACCGCGCTGAGGTCGACGCCCAACTCGGCGGCCAGCTTGCGGGCACCCGGTTTGGCCTTGGGCCTCCCGGTCGTGGAGGTGCAGGCGCGGGTACTGGTGTCGAAGGTGTCGTCGGCGCCGTAGCCGACCAGCACCGGGGTTCGGCCGGCGGGCGCGGGGCGCGGGGCCGAGGCGCCGGTGTCGATGCGCACCAGCGGTGCCCCGACCGCCAGCACGTCGCCGACCGCACCGCCGAGTTCCACGACCCGGCCGGCGTACGGGCTGGGGATCTCCACCTCGGCTTTGGCCGTCTCCACCGAGCACAAGGTCTGGTTGAGTTCGATCACCTCGCCGACTGCGACGTTCCAGGCGGTCACCGTCACCTCTTCGAGCCCCTCGCCGAGGTCGGGCACGGCGAAGGTCTGGACCGTCTCGGTACTCACGGCGCTTCCAAGACTCGCTGAACGCAGTCCAGCAGCCGATCGGGGCCTGGCAGCCACAGGCGTTCCAATCGGGCCGGCGGATACGGCGTATCAAAACCGCTGGCGCGCAACACCGGTGCCTCCAGCTCGTAGAACAGTTCCTCGGAGATGCGCGCCGCCAACTCTGCGCCGTAGCCGAGGTTGCGCGGGCCCTCGTGCAGCACCACGCATCGCCCGGTACGCCGCACCGACGCCGCGACGGTGTCGAAGTCGAGCGGAACCAGCGAACGCAGGTCTAGCACCTCCAGGCTCCACCCATGATGGTGCGCCGCGATATCGGCCGCCGACAGCGCGGTGGCCACCCCGCCGCCGTAGGTGAGCACCGTGACGTCAGAGCCGGGCCGGCGCACGGCAGCGCTGCCGATACCCGGCGCTGGGCGCGCGGTGTCGACAGGGCCCCGGGCCCAGTACCGCCGCTTCGGCTCCAGGAACATCACGGGGTCGGGTGCCGCGATCGCATGGCGCAGCAGCCAATAGGCGTCGGAGGGATCGGCCGGCACCACCACCTTGAGGCCGGCGGTGTGCGCCCAATAGGTTTCGGTGGATTCCGAATGATGTTCCGCCGCGCCGATTCCCCCGAAGGACGGGATGCGAACGGTGACCGGCATCGACAGCGCGCCGCGGGTCCGGGTCCGGTACTTGGCCAGGTGACTGACCACCTGATCCAGCGCCGGGTAACTGAACCCGTCGAACTGAATCTCCGGTACGGGGACGAATCCGCGGATGGCCAGGCCGATGGCGATGCCGATCACCGCCGACTCAGCCAGTGGCGTATCGAAACACCTTTGCTCCCCGAAGGTTTCGGTCAGCCCATCGGTCACCCGGAACACCCCGCCCTGCACGCCTACATCGGTGCCGAAGACCAGGACGTTGGGGTCGGCGTCCATCGCGTCGCGCAGTGCCCGGTTGAGCGCGGCCACCATGGTCAGCTCGCCGGTAGGTGCGGGCTGCTCCGGGTGGCTTGCGGCGGGCCCGGTACCGCCCGGCCGCGAGGCCGGTTCGAGAATCTGGGTCACTGGCGCCCCCTGTCCAACTCGGCGCGCAGCGCCGCGCGCTGCTGCCGCAGGTCCGGGGTGATCTCGGCGTAGACGGCGGTGAACACCTCGTCGATGTCGGCGTCGGGGGCGCCGACGGTGGCCTCGCGCAGTTCGGTGCGCGCGCGCTCGGCGTCGGCCTCGACCCGATCCTGCAGGCGCTGCGACCACACGCCGATATTGCGCAGGTAGCTGCGATAGCGCGGGAGCGGGTCGAGCGCCGTCCACTGGTCGAGTTCGGCAGTGCTGCGGTAACGCGTCGGATCGTCTGACGTGGTGTGCGGGCCCAGCCGGTAGGTGACGGCCTCGATCAGGGTCGGTCCGTCACCGTTCCGCGCTCGTTCGGCCGCCTCGGCCATCACCGCGTAGCAGGCCAGCGGATCGTTTCCGTCGACCCGGACGCCCGGCATGCCGTACCCGATCGCCTTGTGCGCCAAAGACGCAGCGGCGGTCTGCTTGCGCAGCGGCACCGAGATCGCCCACTGGTTGTTCTGCACATAGAACACGCACGGGGCGGCGAACACCGCGGCGAAATTCAGTGCCTCGTGCACGTCTCCCTCGCTGGTGGCACCGTCGCCGGCGAAGGCGACGGTGACCGAGTCCTCGTGCAGGAGTCGGGCCGCCATCGCCGCGCCCACCGCGTGCGGCGCCTGCGTGCCGATCGGCACCGCGATCGGAGCGCAGCGTTTCGCGGTGAAATCCAGCCCGCCGTTCCAGGTTCCACGCCAGGAGGCCGCGACATGCCATGGCGGGATTCCCCGGGTGAGGAAGACCCCCAACTCCCGGTACTGCGGAAACAGCCAGTCGGTGTCGCGCAGGCAGGCGACCGCGCCGACTTGGGCCGCCTCCTGGCCGCGACACGACGCATAGAGTGCGAGCTCTCCCTGGCGTTGCAGATTGACCAGCTCGGTGTCGATCTCGCGAATCAGCACCATCAGCTCGTAGAGCCGGGCGAGAGTCGTCTCGGGCAGTTCTGGGCTGTAGCGACGCTCGCCGGTGGGCGTGCCGTCCGGCCCGATCAGCTGCACAGGTTCCAGGGCGACCTGCGGACCGGTAATCCCTGGCAGCTGGCCCATGCGAGCCTCCTTGTGACGCTGATCTCATTATGCCAGCGATCGCGCCGCGAACCCCGTGGCCGCGGCGCTCGGCGGTGCGCGTGTCGGCCCGCGTTCCGGTGCGCGGCGGGCGAAAAAGCTGTCGCCCCGGCGGCACCGGCGGCCCTATAGTCCCGATGTGGCACACAGCGACGAACTCCAGCGGTTCACCCCCGTTACCGATCCGCGCCCGCACGACACCGCCTGGCCGGAGATGACCTGGCCCGTGCCGGCCGGCACGGAACTGATCGGGGAAGCGATCCGGTTATCGGCCCTGGATCCGCAGACCGATGCCGCGGAGTTGCTGGCGGCGCTGGATCACGACGCGGTGTGGGCGCACGTGCCCGGCCGCCCCACCGGCCTCGCGGACTTCCGCGCGACTCTGCAGCAACGATGCGACCTCGCCGACTGGCAACCCTGGGTGGTGCGCACCCGCCGCAGCATCGGCGGGCTTGCCGCGGGGGCGGTGGTCGGGACGACCTCGTTCCTGGACGCACACCCGCGCGACGCCTGGCTCGAAGTCGGCTTCACGCTCTACAACCCTGCGATGTGGGCGACCGCGGTCAATCCCGAAGCCAAACTGCTGCTGTTCGGCTACGCCTTCGACACCCTGCACGCCGGGCGGATCCAGCTCAAGACCGACACCCGAAACCATCGATCGCAACAAGCCATCGCTCGGCTGGGCGCCCACTACGAAGGCACCCTGCGCCGCAGCTTCCGCCGCGACGACGGCACCATCCGCGACTCGGTGCTGTTCTCGATCACCGCCGAAGACTGGCCCGAGGTGCGCCGGCGACTCGCGCAGCGGATCCAGCGCGCGACGGCCTGACCTTCGCTAGCCGGAGACCTCGACGATGCCGTGGGCCCCGTTCTCGGCATGCCGCATGTCATGGTCCATGAACGGATAGTGACCCGGTTCGCCGAAGCTGAGCTCGACGAAGCCGCCCTGGGCCGGTGCCAGGTCCAAGACCTGTGAACCCCCCGCCGGGGCCGAACCGGTGGGTTCATACCGCAGCAGCCACGCGCCCTCCTTGTAGACGGTGTCGAACTGCGAGCCGACGACGTGGAACGCGATCGCGTCTCCGGGCCCGGCGTTGACCACCCAGATGCGCACCCGCTCGCCGGTACGTGCCCGCAGCGGGGCGTGCAGGTACTGGCCCGCGGTGCCGTTGAACATCCAGCCGTCCGGCCGGCCGGCGCGGATCGAAGCGGGCTTGGCGTCGGAATCCGGTGCGCCCGCATAGAGTTGCGCGCCCACCAGCACGTATTCCCGGTCCACCGCGGGCAACCCCGGCGGGTCGACGATCACCGCTCCGTACATGCCGTTGGCGATGTGCAGGGACATCGGCGGAGTGCTGCAGTGGTACAGCCAGGCCCCGGCCCGGTGCGCCGTGAACCGGTACACCAGCCGCTCCCCCGGCGCCAGCGTGCGCATCGGCTGATCGGGGGCCAGCGCGCCGGCGTGAAAGTCGATTCCGTGGCCCATCTCCGCATCGTTGATCACGGTGATCTCAAAGGTGTCGCCGACCCGGCCGCGCAGGGTGGGCGCCGGCTCCATGCCCGCGAAGGTCCAGCGGATCTCGCGGCGGCCGGGCGCGATATCCAGTTCGCGGTCCACGGCGTGCAACTCCACGCGATGCACACCCGGGGTCGCTGCGGCCAGCGCCGCGTCATACGGCGCCCACCCCGGCGCCGGCTCGGCGGCCAGGTCCAGGGGCATCGGGGCCGGGGCCATCGGGTCGGGGGCGGTGGGCGCGGGCGATCCGGCATCGGCGTGCTGATGACGCGCGGCGGCGCCGACGGCGTGGATCCGCATCGTCATGCCGGCGGCCCGGTGGCCGGGCACATCGCACCAGACGTCCCGGTCCTGGTGCACCGCGCCGAGATCCAGGACAGCGGTCTGACCGCGGCTGAGCCGCGGGGTGCGCTCGCCGGTGTCGACGTGCACGTCGTGCGGCAGCCCGTCGTCGTTGGTGACCCGCAGCACCAGGCGATCTCCGGCCGGCACGTCGATCACGTCCGGGGAGAACCGCATGTTGTCGAGCCGGAGCTCGACCGTGCGTGCCGCACCGACGCCACCGGCGGCCACCGGGGGCGCCGGGGCGCCCGTTCCCCATGCCAGCGCGACCGCGAGCGCAGCCGCGGCGGCCCCGGCAACCAGCCCCGTGACGGCGCGCGGGTGCGGCGGGATCGCTTCGGCGTCCAGCGGACCGCACAGCGCCACCGGAAGCGCGAGCCGCAGTGCCAGCACCACGAAGCCGGCCGTCGAGACCGCTGCCAGCACCCAGCCGATCAGCGGCAGCGGGGCCGGCCACGGCCCGGCGACCAGCAGCACGGCGAGGTTGATCGCGCACACCCGCACCTGCCAGCCCTGGTCCAGATAGCCCATCACCGCCTTGCGGATCGGCGGGCCGTGGGCCACCAGGATCGGCAGCAGCTGGCTCAACGCGCCCAACAGGATCTGGGCGACGAATCCGACCGCCAGCATCGGCAGCAGGGCGCTCTCCACGAAGCCGGGCAGCAGGTCAAACGACCGGCCTGCGATCAGCACCCCCGCCTCGATCACCACGGCGACACCGAGCCAGGCCGTCGCACCGGCCAGCATCCACGCCGCGGGCCCGGTGAAGCCGCGGCCCGGCCACAGGCCGGCCATGCACAACACGACTCCGGCCGCATAGCCGAGCAGCCCTGTGGCGGTCAGCAACGGGCTGCCGCCCAGCAGCCCGGCCGCAACGACGATCAGAGCGGCCACCAGAGTCGGCAGGGCGCGCCGGGCCATCGCGGCGTTACGCTCGCTGATCTTCTCCCGGATCGTGGTGGGCCACAGGGTGAACAGCGTTCCCAGCACCGTCAGACCGATCCAGCCGTAGAGCATCACATGCACGTGGGTGAGCCACAGTCGCTCATACCACCGGGTGATACCGAAGGCCATCGCAGCACCCGCCGCCGAACCGGCCAGCAGGGCCGCCGCGGCGGCCACATAGAAACCCACCAGGTAGTCGAAGCGCGCGGACAGCGCGGATCTCTTCATCGCGAGCAACTCGGCGCCGTGGGCAACCGCGAGCAGGGCAACGCCTGCACCGCCGATCCCGGTCAGGAAGTCGGCGCCGGTGATGACGCCGAGCACACTGGCGATCGCAGCGATGTTGAGCACGCCCAGCTTGGCCACCAGGCGCCACTGCGGCGGATCGGGCACCCGGCACAGCGTGGTGGTGAAGTGCCCCGACCAGGTCACGATCGCCGTGCTGGCGGCACCGAGCAGCAGGGCGTGCACCGGCAGCCACATCGGTTGCGCCAGGGCCCGGTGCGCGATCAACAGCACCACGGCGACGGCCAGCCAGCCCAGCACCGCCAGGTTGGCGCCGAGGAAGACCGGTCCCCGTGGGCCGCCCCGACGGCGGCTTGGGCCGGCCGGCACCGGGGGCGGCGGCCCCAACTGGATCATGGCGTCAGGCTACGGCGGGATTCCGCCCGGCCGTAAGTGTCCTAAGGCATCAGTCTTCCGACGAAGCGGTTGTGGTAGTCGCGCAGGCGGTTTGCCACCTCGCCGTCGTCGAGCCCCAGGTCAGCGGGCCGGTAGTCCACCGCGCCGTGGCGCCCGCGCGGGTGCTCGACACAGAACTGCTTCATCGCCGCGCGCGCCCGGGTGTCGAGTGGCTGACCGGCCAGTTCGTAGATGCGGGCGACGGTGCCGTCCTCATCGGCCATGAAGTCTTCGAATCGCACGTCCACGGACTGGTCCGCCGGAAGCACGTCGCGGTCGCGCAGACACCCGCTCAGCAGGTCGTCGGCCCGGTCCAGCCAGTACTTCGAGATCTTGACCGGGTCGGGACGGTCGCAGCCCATCCGCGCGGCATAGCTGATCATGGTGGCCATGGATCGCGTCACCTCGACCGGGTCCCGGTGGGTGACAACGAAGGTCGCGTCGGGGAAGGTCGCATACAGCGCCGGGAACTGCTCCAGGTGTTGGGGCGATTTGAGCACCCAGCGCGTTCCGCCGCGCAGCCATTGCAGCGCCTGCAGGGTGCGTTTGAGGTACGCGTACGACGCGCTCTGATCGTGCGACTTGTAGTGCTGGGCGAAAGTCGGCAGGTAGTAGCTGCATTCGAAGAGCATTCCGGAGATGTCGTTGGCCAGCAGCTGGATCTCTTCGTGCGCGTGGTCGACGGTCATGTCGTGCATGCGCTTGAACTCGGGCATCGAGGTGTTGATCAGGTCCAGCCCGACCGCGCATCGGTCCCGCCGCTCCTGCTCGGCCTCACCGGAAGCGGCAACGGGCTCCATGCTCTCCCAATAGGGCAGGTGGCGCAGCGCCGGGTCGGCGGCGATCAGGTTGTGCAGATGGGTGGTGCCGGTACGCGGCAGGCCGGCGATGATGATCGGTCGCCGGATGTCGATGTTCTCGATCTCCGGGTGCGCCTTGATCAGCGCCTCCAGCCGAAGCCGGTTCACCAGATGGCCCACCAGTTGTTCGAACGCCATCGCCCGACCGACACCGGACAGCTCGGCCTCGTCGGTCAACGACCCGCAGAGCACCTCGAGGCGCTCCCGGAATGCGTTGTCGCCCCAGTTGTCCAGACCGGTTCGTTCCACCGCCGCCTGCAGCAGCGCGTCCGGGTGCAGTTGCACCACCGCGCCGTAGCCGGCCAGGCCGTCGCGCATCGGGCGGGCAGCCTCGGGAAACACCGGATCGGCGAGGTCGTCGAGCCGGATCGCGCTCACGAGGCCGCCTCCGTCACGTCGACGACCCGGCAGCTCAGCGGTGCAGGGGTGGACTCGGGCAAGAACCAGCGCAGCCAGATCAAACCCTTCGACCGGCCCGCCGTGGACACCCAGTTCGGATGGCCGGGATCGGTGTCGCTGATCACGATCTGCCACGACCCGTCCGGGGCGTAGCTGACCTGAGCGCCGTTGATGGTGACGCGTTCGCGGGTGTAGTCGTAGGTGTGCAGGAACGGATTCCACAGGCACAGGTTCCAGAACACGCACTCCGGCGACGTCCCCTCGACGAGCAGTGCCTGGCCGGGCTGTAAGTCGTAGGCGCCCATCGCGTAGGCGGCATCGCCGGCGGCCCAGCCGACGGTGCGGCTGGGCACCGGGTAGGGATCCTGGAGGGCGTTGGCCGGCAGCCGTACCGGGGCCATGGCGGCCTGTTCACGAATCCAGGTGCGGGCCGCCCGCATTCGCCGGCTCAGATCCGCCGGGCTGTCGAGACGGCGCCCGGCGCCGTCGAGGGGTTCGATCTGCCAGCGGACCCGCCGGCCGGCGCCCGGCTCGGTGACATAGTCGCGGGTGAGGACGAACACGGCGTCGGGTTCCAGTTTCAGCCAGTTGCCCGGCTGTTCGGTGGCGCTGATGACGAAGTCGAAGTTGCCGTCGGCGTCGCAGCCCAGGTCGCGGTCGTTGATGGTGTCGATGATGCGGTCGCTGTAGCGCCCGTCGTTCGGGCCGCCGTAGACGGTCATGGACAGGTAGACGGCGTCGCCGCGGTTGCCGGTGACGCGGTAGCTGCGGCTCGGGTCGATCGGCGCGAGCTGGTAGAAGGCGTCCGCATTGTCGCCGCCCCATTTCAGGTAGGGGCCGATCACGTCGGTGAGGATGGGTTTGTCGGCATCTCCCCAGATGTAGGCGTCTGCAGCCACCCGCAGCAGGCTCAGCGCCCAGCGGTAGCCGTCGAGCAGATCTGCCTCCTCCAGCGGTGGATCGGCGCTCAGCAGCCGCTGCTCGACGGCACGGACTTCCTCGAGCAGCTCGCCGAACGCCGTCGACAGTTGTGACTCAGGGTCACTCACCACGGTTCTCCTTCGTTGTCATTGCCCGCAGCAGCAACGAGCACAGCCGATCGGGCGCATCGGCGGTGTCACCGGCGAAGCCGTGGGCCAGCG
Organism: Mycolicibacter hiberniae; assembly: GCF_010729485.1. Lineage (NCBI taxonomy): Bacteria > Bacillati > Actinomycetota > Actinomycetes > Mycobacteriales > Mycobacteriaceae > Mycobacterium > Mycobacterium hiberniae. Next base: position 914,026 of record NZ_AP022609.1, on the reverse strand, counting down.
CGAAGCTGGTGCCCACCACCGCGTCGTAGGCGATCTCGGCATCGACGTCGGCGTCGAGTACGCCGCGATCGATGCCGGTGCGGACCAGCGCGCCGAACGCGGCACGGGTCTTTTCGTCGAGCAGCTGTTGGGTGCGGATGAACAGCTCCGGATCGCGGTGCCGATCCGCCAGGATGCCCAGGGCCGCCGCCGCCACCTCCGGTGCGCTCCAGAACGCGAACACCCCGGCGACGAATTGGCGCAGGTCGGACTCGAAGTCCCCCGAGCCGGTCAGCACGTCGCCGGCCTCGGCGGCGCCGAAGACCGCGTCGAACACCAGGTGGGTCTTCGACGGCCAGCGCCGGTAGATGGTGGGGCGGCTGACCGCCGCCTCGCGGGCGATCGCCTCGATGGACAGCTGGTCGTAGCCGTCGCGGGCCAGCAGCCGCCGGGCCGCCTCGGTGATGGCCTGCTCGGTGCGCGGATCGCGCGGCCGGCCGCGGCCGGCCGGGACCGAATCCACCGTCACGGTCGCCTCTGCCGCCCACGCACGCCCTAAACAATTACACGCCGTAACGTAATTGGTCAATGGTGTTGCGGCGCCTGACTGCGCAGCTCAGAAGGCGTAGCAGTGGTACTGCGACATGTTCGCCACCGCCGGAATCAGCGACATCGCCGCACCCAACGCCCGGTAGCCGCGCGGCAGTCGGTGGAAGGTGTCTGATTCGAACCAGCGCTGCCATGCCACGAGCTGGACCCCGGGAACCGCGGCCAGGATGTCACCGGGGCCGTTGATCGCCCAGTGCAGCCTCGCCCCGGATCTGCGCACCACCGCGTTAGACCACTGGGACTTGATGCCGAGCCAGTTGAAAGCGTCGAACTGCAGCTCACCGCTCGGGGCATGCTCGACGACCCGTTGCAGCAACGCCACGCCGTCGGCTTCGGTCAGATACATGGTCAGGCCTTCGCCGAGCATCAACGCCGGGCGGCCGGTGGGGATTTCGGCGAGCCAGGAGGGGTCGGTGACGCACGCCGCGACCACGTGGTTGTGCCGCTGCTCGGGAAGCAGCTGCCGGCGCAGGTCGGCCACCGCCGGGTAGTCGATGTCATACCAGTCGACGCCGTCGCCGGGCTGCAGCCGGAAATAGCGGGCGTCGAGCCCACATCCGACATGCAGCACCACCGCGTCGGGGTGGGCCGCCAGAAATCGGCGGGCCCAGTTGTCGAAGTGCGCCGAACGGGTTGTCACCGAAGGGGATCGCGCCGCCGTGATGGCCGTCTGAGACCAGTCGTAGTCGATGCGTTCGACCACTGCCTTGGCGTAGCGATCGGCGAGGATGGGGTCGGCCCGGTCAGCGTCCAGGGCCTTGGCGTACAGCGTCGCGAGCATGGTCTGCGGCGCGCCGCGCAGCTGCACCCGGACCTTGTCCTGCGTCATACCACCCCACGCTAGCGCCGCATCGGAATCGGGCGGGGCGCACACCGGAGGGGTCGGCGTTTCGCGCTACCGCGCCATCCACTGACGTTCAACGGCTTTGACCAGTGCGGTCAGCGTGGAGTTCACCGGGGCCTGCACTCCCACTTGAGCGGCCGTGCGCACCACGGCGCCGTTGATGACATCGATCTCGCTGACCCGGCGGGCCAGGTGATCCAGCAGCGCCGACGGTTTGGCATCGGGCATCTGGGCGCCGAATGCCCGGACGTGGGCCACCGGATCTGCCACCGCGATGGCGACTCCGGCGGCCCGAGCCACCGTCCACGCCTCCGTTGCGGTGGCTCGGCTGACCGGCCCCATGGCGGTGTCGTCGTCCATGACCTGCCCCACCGTCATGCCGGTCAGCGCGCACGGCGCACTGTAGGCGGCGTTGCAGATCAGCTTCTCCCATTGCATGGCAGCGATGTCGGCAACGGCGGCGGCGTCGAAACCGGCCTCCGACCACACCTGGGCGATGGTGTCGACGACCGGCAGCGGCAGCCCCGCGTAGGCGCCGAAACGGACCGCCCGCATCGCGTTGTGGTGCACATGCCCGGGCGCGGGCCGCGAGGCCCCGAATCCGCTGGCGATGCCGACCGCGACCCGGCCCGCGCCGACGATGTCGGCCACGGTGCCGGCCGAGCCGAGCCCGTTCTGGATGGTCAGCACCGGGGTGTCCTCGCCGAGCAGCGGCAGTGCCTGCGCGGCCCCGGCGGCGACGTCGGCGGCCTTGACCGCCAGAATCACCAGATCCATCGGCTCGTGGGGCGCGGTGGTGACCGCGCGCATGGGCACCACCTGGTCGGGCTGGGGTCCGCTGACCCGCATGCCGTGCGCGGCGATGGCTTCGACGTGCGCGCTTGACCGGTCCACGGCCAGCACGTCGTTGCCGGCCGCCGCCAGTCTGGCCGCGTAGATGGAACCCATGGCGCCGCAACCGATGACCGCGATCTTCATCTGCTCATCCCACCAGGTCGGCGATCACGGCGGCCAGGTCGGGCTTTTGTTCCAGACCGAAACCCGGGGCGTCGGTGGGCGCGATGGTGCCCCGCTCCAGGACGCAGCCGGGCGCGTAGCCGCCGAACGGCGCGAACACCCCCGGGTAGGACTCACAGCCGCCCAGGCCGAGCCCGACCACGATGTGCAGGTTGATCAGGTGTCCGCCGTGCGGGAAGGCGCAGCGGCGGTCGAAGCCGTTGCTCTCCAGGACCTCGATCATCCGGGCGTACTCGGTCAGCCCGTAGCTGAGCCCGGCGTCCATCTGGAAGATGTCGACACCGGGCCGCATACCTCCGTAGCGGACCAGGTTGGTCGCGTCGCGTACCGAGAAGAGGTTCTCCCCGGTGGCGACGGCGCCGTCGTAACCGGCGATGACTGCGGCATTCAACGCGAAGTCGAGCGGGTCGCCGGGCTCCTCGTACCAGCGCAGCCCATAGGGGTGCAGCGCCTTGGCCCACTGGACCGCCGCGGACTCGTCGAACCTGCCGTTGGCGTCGACCGCGACCCGGTCACCGCCGCCGAGGATGTCGATCACGGCCTCGATGCGCGCCAGGTCCGCACTCATCGGGGCCCCGCCGATTTTCATCTTGACCGCGTCGTAGCCCAGATCGAGGTAGCCGCGGATCTCGGTCCGCAGCCGCTGCAGTCCGGTCTGCGGGCCGTCGCCCGGGTAGTAGTACCCGCCGGCGGCATACACCGGCACGGCGGCGGGGACGGGCTCCCCGAGAAACTCCCTGCCGAAATACCCGGCGATGGTGCGGTAGGCGGGTTCGTCGGCCAGCTTGGCGTTGAGGTCCCAGCAGGCCAGTTCCAGCGCCGCCGCCGCACCGGCCCGGTCGCCGTGCCCGCCGGGCTTCTCGTCGGCCATGGCACACTGCAGCACCCGGGCCGGATCGATCCGGCCGGTGTCGTCGAGCAGCGCATCGGGTGCCGCCCGCAGCACCCGCGGGATCATCCGATCGGCCAGGATGCCGCCCTGGGCGAACCGGCCGATCGAGTTGAACGCGACGCCGGTCACCGGCCTGCCGTCGCGGATCTGGTCGCTGACGACGGCGACCAGTGACACCGTATGGCGGGAGAAGTCCACCAGGGCGTTGGCGATCGCGCCACGCAACGGCACCGATGTCTCGACGATCTGGGTGATGCGCATGCGCGGTCAGTCCTCCTGGTGGGTCATTCCGCTCGCCGCAGGATCGCTTCGGCGTGACGCAGCACCGGCGAGTCGACCATCTGCCCTTCGAACGCGAACACCCCGCGCTCGCTCTTCGCGGCGGCGAGCACCCGGCGCGCCCAGTCGACCCGCTCGGGGGCCGGCCGGTAGGCGTCCCGGACCACCGCGACCTGGCTCGGGTGGATGCACACCGTAGCAGCGAATCCGACCGCGGCGCCATCGAGTGCTTCGGCCCGCAGTCCGTCCAGGTCGCCGATGTTCAGGTAGACGGCGTCCAAGGCGGTCCGGCCGAATGTCGAGGCCGCCAACAGGACACTGGAACGCACATGCCGGGCCACATCGCGGTACCGGCCGTCGCTGTGGCGGCTCGAGCCGCCGCCCATGGCCGCGACCAGATCCTCGGCTCCCCACATCATCGCCACGCACTGGTCGGCGGCGGCGATCTCCGCGCAGAACACTGCGCCGCGCGGGGTCTCGATCAGGGCCACCACCTGACGGGGCGCCAGTGCGGCGACCTGCGCGGCGGATTCGGTCTTGGCCAGCATCACGGTGGTGTAGGCGGTGTCGGCCAGCGCCTCGAGGTCACGGGCCTGATCGTCGGTACCTGCCGGGTTCACCCGGACCACCGTGCGTTCGGGATCAAGGGGGGTGCGCCGCAATGCCTCCCGCGCGGCGGGCCGATCCGCTGCGGCCACGCCGTCTTCCAGATCCAGGATCACCACGTCGGCCACCGCGGCCGCTTTGGCGTAGCGCTCCGGCCGGTCCGCAGGGCAGAACAGCCAGGCCGGGCCGGTGCTCATCGGCGGCTCACCGCTGGTCCTCGGCGGGACGCTTGCGCACCAGCGTGGTGCGTACCGCCCGGGCGACGACGTCGCCGTTCTGGTTACGCCCGACGTGCTCCAAGGTCACGATTCCCTCACCGGGACGGCTGTTGGACTCCCGCTTGTCGGTACACACCGTCTCCGCGTACAGGGTGTCACCGTGAAACACCGGCCGGGGGAACGACACCTCCGAGAAGCCCAGGTTCGCCACGATGGTGCCCAGCGTCAGCTGGGCCACCGACAGACCGACCAGCGTGGAGAGGGTGAACATCGAGTTCACCAGGCGCTCACCACGGAACCCCGGCTGCTGAGCCGCCCAGGCCGCATCCAGGTGCAGTGACTGGGTGTTCATGGTCAAGGTGGTGAACAGCACGTTGTCGGCCTCGGTGATGGTGCGCCCGGGCCGGTGGGCGTAGACCGTGCCGATCTCGTACTCCTCGAACCACAGCCCCCGCTGCTCGACCGTCTTCGTCATACCGCTTCCCTCTCCGTTTGGCTCGCCGTTGTGCATTCCGCGGCACGGGCCGGTGGTCACAGTCCCAGCGACCGCGCGATGAGCATCAGCTGCACCTCGGTGGTGCCCTCGCCGATCTCCAGGATCTTGCTGTCCCGGTAGTGCCGGGCCACCGGGTATTCGTTGATGAAGCCGTAGCCGCCGTGAATCTGGGTGGCATCGCGGGCGTTGTCCATCGCCGCCTCCGAGGAGATCATCTTGGCGATCGCCGCTTCCTTCTTGAACGGCTTGCCCGCCAACATCTTCGCGGCAGCGTCGTAGTAGGCGGTGCGCGCCACGTGGGCGCGGGCCTCCATCCGGGCGATCTTGAAGCTGATCGCCTGATAGGAGCCGATGGTCTGACCGAACGCCTCGCGCTGGCCGGCGTACTTGACGCTCTCATCCACGCAGCCCTGCGCCACTCCGGTCGCCACAGCCGCGATCGCGATGCGGCCCTCGTCGAGGATGGACAGGAAGTTGGCGTAACCCCGGCCCTCCTCACCGAGCAGATTGCCCTGCGGAACCCGGGCGTCGGCGAAGGTGAGCGGGTGGGTGTCCGAGGCGTTCCAGCCCACCTTGTTGTAGGCCGGTTCGACGGTTAATCCCGGCGTGCCGGACGGAACGATGATCGAGGAGATCTCCTTCTTACCGTCCGGGCGGGTTCCGGTGACCGCGGTGACGGTCACCAGTGAGGTGATGTCGGTTCCCGAGTTGGTGATGAACTGCTTGGTGCCGTTGATGACCCACTCGTCGCCGTCCCGGCGGGCGGTGGTGCGGGTGCCGCCGGCATCCGAACCGGCGCCCGGCTCGGTGAGGCCGAACCCAGCCAGGGCGCGACCGGTCACCAGGTCCGGCAACCAGGTCTGCTTCTGCTCCTCGGTTCCGAACCGGTAGATCGGCATCGCCCCCAGGCCCACCCCGGCCTCCAGGGTCATCGCCACCGACTGGTCGACTTTGCCGAGCTCCTCCAGAGCCAGGGCCAGGGCGAAGTAGTCGCCGCCCATGCCCCCGTACTCTTCGGGGAACGGCAGCCCGAACAGCCCCATCTCCCCCATCTTGGCGACAACTTCGTAGGGGAAGCTGTGCTCTTCGTCGTGCTTGGCCGCCACCGGCGCAACAACGGTGCGGGCGAACTCCGCGACGGTGTCGCGCAGATCCTGATAGTGGCTCGGCAGTGTTCCCGCCTCGGTCGTCATGATGTCGCTTCCTCGATTTGTTCCTCTGGGATCAGCCGCGCCAGCACCTGATCCACCTTCACCTGCTCGCCCACCGACACCAGCACCTGCACCCGCCCGGAGATCGGGGCGGCCAGAGTGTGCTCCATCTTCATGGCCTCCACCACCACCACCGGGTCGCCTTCGGCGACCGCCGATTCCGAAGTGACGCCCACTGCGATCACGGTGCCCGGCATCGGGCTGACGATCTCGGCGCTGCGGGGCCCACCAGCGGACCGCACCACGGTGCTTTCCTGGGCCTCCCGCAACAGCCAGGTTCCGCGTTCGTCCCCGATCCACAGGTGGCCGTCGTCTTCGGCGAACAGGTACCGGCGCCGCCGTCCGGCCACGGTCGCGGTCAGCTGGTCGCCTTCGACATGGGCGCTGGCGCTCTGGATCTCGCCGTCACCGATCTGCACCTGCGCGGCGTCGGGCAGCCCCCACACCGACACCGTCTCGGTGCGCAGCGGGGTGTGCATCTCGGTGCGCACCGGCGCCGCCGCGCCGATTCGCCATCCGCTCGGGGCCGCCCACAGATCGGTGCGGCCGAGCTGGGCGAGCTCCCACTGGCGGTAGAGGCCACCGGCGGCCAACACATCGTCGGGGGCGGGCAGCGGGGCGAAATCGCCGGCTCGCGTGTCCAGCAGTTCGGTGTCCAAGTCTCCGGCCAGCACCCGCGAATCGGCCAGCAGGAACCGCAGGAACTCCACGTTGGTCTGCACCCCGAACACCGCCGTGGCGGCCAGCGCCGCATCCAGACGCGCCAGTGCCTGCGCCCGGTCGGACCCGTGCGCGATCACCTTGGACAGCATCGGGTCGTAATCGCTGCCGACGACCGTGCCGGCCTGCAACGACGAATCCACCCGCACCCCCGGACCGCCGGGCCCATGCGGCGGTCCCAGCTTCGCCTCTCCTCCGTCGAGCCTCGCTGAACCGCCGGTGGGTTCGTGCACCGCCAATACCCGTCCGCCGGTGGGCAGGAAGCCGCGAGCCGGGTCCTCGGCGTACACCCGGGCTTCCACGGCATGGCCGGTGAGCGTGATGTCGTCCTGGGTGAAGGACAGCTTCTCCCCGGCGGCCACCCGCACCTGCCATTCGACGAGGTCCAGGCCGGTGATCGCTTCGGTCACCGGATGTTCCACCTGCAGGCGGGTGTTCATCTCCATGAAGAAGAACTCGTCGGGCCGGTCCGCGGAGACGATGAACTCCACGGTGCCCGCGCCCACGTAGTCCACGCTGCGGGCGGTGTTGCAGGCCGCCGCGCCGATCCGGTCGCGGGTGGCGGCGTCCAGGAGCGGCGACGGCGCCTCTTCGATCACCTTCTGGTGGCGCCGTTGCAGGCTGCATTCGCGTTCGCCCAGGTGCACCACGTTGCCCTGGGTGTCGGCGAGCACCTGCACCTCGATGTGCCGGGGCCGCAGCACGAATCGCTCCAGGAACAGGGTGTCGTCGCCGAACGCCGACGCCGCCTCGCGGCGCGCGGTGACCAGCGCCGCACGCAGCTGCGCGGGATCGTCGACCAGGTGCATGCCTTTGCCGCCCCCGCCGGCCGATGGCTTGATCAGCACCGGGTAGCCGATCTCGTCTGCGGCGGCCACCAGTTCGTCATCGGTCAGGCCGGGCCTGGCGAGACCGGGCACAACCGGCACCTCGAAAGCGGTGACGGTGTTCTTGGCCGAGATCTTGTCGCCCATCACCTCGATGGCCCGGGCGGGCGGCCCGATGAAGACCACTCCGGCCTGCTCGCAGGCGGCCGCGAACCCGGCGTTCTCGGAGAGGAATCCGTAGCCGGGGTGAATGGCCTGGGCGCCGGTGTCCGCGGCAGCCGCGAGCACCTTGGGGATCGACAGGTAGCTGTGCAGCACCGGGGCAGGTCCGAGGCGCACTGCGGTGTCAGCTTCGCGCACATGGCGTGCTGCGGCGTCGGCGTCGCTGTAGACGGCGACCGATCGAATGCCCATCCGGCGCAGGGTGCGGATCACCCGCACCGCGATCTCGCCGCGGTTGGCCACCAGGACTGTGTCGAAAGGCCTCGGACTCATCGTTGTCACATCCGGAATACGCCGTAGGAGACCGGACCCAGAGGCGCGTTCGAGCAGACCGAAAGCGCAAGGCCCAGCACTGTTCTGGTGTCAGCGGGATCGATGATCCCGTCGTCCCACAATCGGGCGGTGGAGTAGTACGGGTTGCCCTGGACCTCGTACTGCTCGCGGATCGGGGCCTTGAAGGCCTCCGCATCCGCCGCCGACCACGGCTTGCCGGCGGCGTCGAGTTGATCGCCACGCACGGTGGCCAGCACCGACGCGGCCTGCTCGCCGCCCATCACCGAGATGCGGGCGTTGGGCCACATCCACAGGAACCGCGGCGAGTAGGCCCGACCGCACATGGAGTAGTTGCCGGCCCCGTAGGACCCGCCGATCACGACCGTCAGCTTGGGCACCCTCGCGCAGGCAACCGCGGTGACCATCTTGGCGCCGTGCTTGGCGATGCCCCCGGCCTCGTAGTCGCGGCCGACCATGAATCCGGCGATGTTCTGCAGAAACACCAGCGGGATCGAGCGCTTGTCGCACAGTTCGATGAAGTGCGCCCCCTTGAGCGCGGACTCACCGAACAGCACGCCGTTGTTGGCGATGATCCCCACCGGGTGGCCGTGGATGCGCGCGAACGCGGTCACCAGGGTTTTGCCGTACTCGGCCTTGAACTCGCTGAACTCGCTGCCGTCGACCAGTCGGACGATCACCTGCCGCACGTCGTAGGGCACCCGCGAGTCCGGGGGTACCACGTCGTAGAGCTCGGCCGGATCATGGCGGGGCTCAACGGTTTCGCTGACGTCCCAGGGGCTTTCCGGGCGGGGACCGAAGGTCGCCGCGATCTGACGCACCATGCGCAGTGCGTGCTCGTCGTCGTCGGCCAGATAATCGGTGACGCCGGAGACCTTGGAGTGCAGGTCGCCGCCGCCGAGTTCTTCGGCGGTCACCACTTCGCCGGTGGCGGCCTTCACCAGCGGCGGTCCGCCCAGGAAGATGGTGCCCTGTTCGCGCACGATGACGGCCTCGTCGCTCATCGCCGGGACGTAGGCGCCGCCGGCGGTACACGACCCGAGCACCGCCGCGATCTGGGGAATGCCCGCGGCGCTCATGGTGGCCTGGTTGTAGAAGATTCGGCCGAAGTGCTCGCGGTCGGGGAAGACTTCGTCCTGGCGGGGCAGGAACGCTCCCCCGGAGTCCACCAGGTACAGGCACGGCAGCCGGTTGGCCAGCGCCACCTCTTGGGCACGCAGGTGCTTTTTTACCGTCACCGGGTAGTAGGTGCCGCCCTTGACGGTGGCGTCGTTGGCGACGATCACGCACTCGCGCCCCGCGACCCGCCCGATGCCGGTGATGATCCCGGCTCCGGGGCACTCGTCGTCGTACATCCCGTCGGCGGCCAGTGGCGCCAGCTCCAGAAACGGGCTGCCGGGGTCCAGCAGCCGGTCGACCCGGTCGCGGGGCAGCAGCTTGCCGCGGGACACGTGGCGCTGCCGGGACCGCTCGTTGCCGCCCAGGGCGGCCGTCGCCAGTTTGGCGTTGAGCTCGGCGACCAGTCGGCGGTGCTCGTCCGCGAATGCCGGTGCTGTCATGACAGTGCCGAAAGGTCCAGCGCCGCGTCGGTTTTCGCGACGACCTCGTCCACGGAGACACCCGGAGCGGTCTCGACCAGCTGCAGACCCGCCTCGGCGACGTCGATGACGGCAAGGTCGGTGATGATGCGGTTGACGCAGCGGGCGCCGGTGAGCGGCAAGGTGCACTGTTCGACGATCTTGGCGCTGCCGTCTTTGGCGGCGTGCTCCATCATCACGATCACCCGGCGCGCGCCGTGCACCAGGTCCATGGCCCCGCCCATGCCTTTGATCATCTTGCCGGGAATCATCCAGTTGGCCAGGTCGCCGGCGGCCGAGACCTGCATGGCGCCAAGGACCGCCACGTCCAGGTGACCGCCGCGGATGACCCCGAAGGAGGCCGACGACGAGAAGAACGAGGCGCCGGGCAAGGTGGTCACGGTTTCCTTGCCCGCGTTGATCAGGTCGGCGTCGAGGTCTTCGGGCAGCGGGTACGGGCCGACCCCGAGGATGCCGTTCTCCGAGTGCAGCACCACGCTGACGCCATCGGGGATGTGGTTGGGAATCAGGGTCGGCAGGCCGATGCCCAGGTTGACGTACTGCCCGTCGCGCAGCTCGGCGGCGACCCGCGCCGCCAGCTCATCTCTGGTCAGGGTCATCTGACGCCACTCCTGCTCATCGCTTCGCTGGGCATCGTCGTCGGTGGGGTCATGCGCGCACCGTCTCCCGCTCGATCCGCTTGACCGGATCCGGCACGTGCACCACCCGGTGCACGAAAACCCCCTGGGTGTGCACGGTGGCGGGGTCGATCTCGCCCGGCTCCACCAGATGCTCGACCTCGGCGATGGTGATCCTGCCCGCGGTGGCGCAGTCCGGGTTGAAGTTGGCGGCGGCCTCGCGGTAGACCAGGTTGCCGTGCCGGTCCCCTTTCCAGGCGTGCACCAGCGCGAAGTCGGTGCGGATCGCGCGTTCCAGAACGTAGGTGCGCCCGTCGAATTCCCGGGTCTCCTTGGGCGGTGAGGCCACCGCAACCCCGCCGGTACCGTCGTAGCGCCACGGCAGGCCGCCGTCGGCGACCTGGGTGCCCACGCCGGTGGGCGTGTAGAAGGCCGGGATTCCGGCACCGCCGGCACGCAGGCGCTCGGCGAGGGTGCCCTGGGGGGTCAATTCGACCTCGAGCTCGCCGGACAGGAACTGCCGGGCGAACTCCTTGTTCTCGCCCACATAGGAGCTGATGGTGCGGCGGATCCGCTTGTGTTCCAGCAGCACGCCCAGGCCCACACCGTCGACGCCGCAGTTGTTCGACACCGTCTCCAGATCGGTGACGCCCAGCTGCAGCACGGCCTCGATCAGCGCCTCCGGGATGCCGCACAGCCCGAATCCGCCTACCGCCAGTGACGCGCCGTCGGTGATGTCGGCGACGGCCGCTGCTGCCGTGGCCACGACCTTGTCCATCGGCACGCGCGCCTCCTCATTTTCAGTTAATGTCCATTAACTGATGCCAGAGAATACCATTCTCTGGACACCCCTGTCAGTCCATGGCCATGTTCTTCCGCCTCCGCTGCAACCACCCCGCATCGGTGGCCGCAACTGCGAGCGATTGCCGCAGAACGGGTGTTACGTTAGTGGTCATTAACTGAACGGGCCACGACGAGCGGAGGCGTGATGGCAGCTTCCCTCTCCCCGGCGGGCGACAACGAACCGGCCAGCCGGCGCAGCCGGCTCAAATCCGACCGGCGCAGCCAGCTGCTCGCGGCCGCGGAACGCCTTTTCGCCCAGAGCGGCTACCCCGCGGTGCGGCTGGAGGACATCGGCGCCGCCGCCGGCGTCAGCGGCCCGGCGATCTACCGGCACTTCGCAGGAAAAGAGGCCCTGCTGGTCGAATTGCTCGTCGGCATCAGCACCCGACTGCTCGCCGGCGCGCGGGCCGTCGAAGCGGAGGGCGAGGGCCCGCGGGAGGTGCTGGACGCCCTGGTCGACTTCCATCTCGACTTTGCCCTCGGCGAACCGGACCTGATCCGCATCCAGGACCGTGACCTGGCGCACCTGCCGGCCGCCGCCCAGCGGCAGGTGCGCAGCGCCCAGCGGCAGTATGTCGAGGTGTGGGTGGGGGTGTTGCGTGCGCTGCACCCCGGCCTGGCCGAAGCCGATGCGCGGCTGATGGCGCACGCCGCGTTCGGCCTGTTGAACTCCACACCGCACTCCATGAAGGCCCGCGCGAAATCGGCCGGTCCGGAACGCTCACGAGCGGTGTTGCGGGCGATGACTATCAGGGCTCTGGGCGCCGCGGAAACATAGCCGGGCGCAGAGGTCCCGGCCCCAACTGCCCGACACAGGTACCCTGCAAGCCATGAGGTGGGAATGACCGATCCGAACCGGCCGGAGGGCTCCAATCAGCCATGGCAAGGCGGCGGCGGATCCGAACCGCCGACTTACGGCTTTCCGCCCTACGTCGACCCGGCCTACGCCGGGCAACTCCCGATGTATCCGCCGCAGGCCCCCCAGCCCACCGAACAACTGCCCCGGCAGCACTGGGAAGCGCCCCCGCCGGGTGGTCACTGGGAAGCACCCCCGCCAGGTGGCCACTGGGAAGCACCCCCGCCGGGCGGTCCGGCGGGCGGCGGCCAGGGTGGACCGCCGGAGCCCCCGCGGCTGCCGAACTGGCTGTTCCTGGTAGCCGGCGCTGCCGTGCTGCTGGTGGTCGGCATGGTCGCCGCGTTGGTGATCGTCAATGGCTCCCAGCGCAATTCGGCCACGGCTACGTCGGTGCCCCCCTTACCGACGGCTCCGAGCACCCCGGTGCCCAAGCGCGTTCCGACCACCACGCCCTCCCCGACACCGACACCGGCGCCCAGCACCTCGACGACAACGCCGCCTCCGACGACCTCCACCACCGCCGGTGCGGCGGAGACGATCGTCTACAGCGTCAGCGGCAAGGGCAAGGCGCTCAGCATCGCCTACATCGACACCGGCGGGATCCTGCAGACCGAATTCAATGTGGTGCTGCCGTGGAGCAAACAGGTGACGCTGACGCCACCGGCGACGACCGCCGCGGCGGTCACCGTGGTCAACTTCGGCGAGCAGATCACCTGCTCGGTGTCGGTGGACGGCACCCAGGTGCGTCAGCGCACCGGTTCGATCCTCACGGTGTGCGCAGCGGCCGGCTGACCCGGATCGGCAGCAGCGCCAGCAGGCCGAGCAGCAGTACGGTGCACAGCCCGCCCATGCCCGCCCGTTCGGTGTGGAAGATGTCGACGAAGACCGAGAACAGCCACGGCGCCAGGAACGACACCGCCCGGCCGGTCATGGTGTAGAGGCCGAAGGCCACCGCTTCCATGCCGTCGTCGGCCATCCGCAACAGCAGGGTGCGCGCTGCGGACTGGGTCGGCCCGATGAACAGACACAGCAGCAGTCCGCACGCCCAGAAGGCTTTCGGACCGGACAGCGCCATCAGGGTGGTGCCGGCGGCGATCATCGCGACCAGCGATCCGACGATGACCGTTTTGGATCCGAGCCGGTCGTCGAGCAGGCCGCCGGCCACTGCCCCGACCGCGGCGACCACGCTGGCAGCGATCCCGAAGATCATCACGTCGCCGGGCGAGATGCCGTAGACGGTGACGCCCAGCACCGCACCGAAGGCGAACACCCCGGCCAGGCCGTCCCGGAAGATCGCGCTGGCGACCAGGTAGAAGACCAGGTTGCGATCGCGCTGCCAGGCGCCGGTGATGTCACGCCACAGCTGGCGGTAACCGCCGAAGAACCCCAGCCGCGGTGCCGGCGGCTGCGGCTCGCCGGCCAGGCGGTGCGCGGTGAACAGCAGCGGCAGCGCGAACACCGTCAGCCAGGCCGCGGCCACCAGCATGGCGACCCGGACGTACTGACCGCCCTCGGTGGACAAGCCGAGCAGGCCGCGGGTGGGACCACTGCCGGAGATGCAGCCCAGATAGACCAGCAACAGCAACAGCACGCTCCCGACATAGCCTGCTGCCCAACCGAAGCCGGAGATGCGGCCGGAGTTCTGCGGCGTCGACACCTGCCGGAGCATGGCGTTGTAGGGCACGCTGGCCAGGTCGCCGCACGCGGCTGTCAGGGCCAGCAGCACCAGGCCGGGAGCCAGATAGCCGGGCTCGTCCCGGATCAGGCTCATCGACGCGGTCAGCACCGCCGCGGTTCCCGTCAGCACCGCCAGCGTCACCCGGCGGCGGTGCGGTGCGGCAACCCAGACCCCGATCACCGGTGCCACCGCGGCCACGGTCAGCCCGGAGATGGCCAGGGTGCGGCCCAGCCAGCTGGCCGGTGACACCGGCCCGGCCAGGTCGCGGCCGACACTGCTGGTCAGATACACCGAGTACACGAACGTGACGACGATCGCGCTGATTCCGGCGGCCCCGGTGTCCCACAGCGCCCATGCCACGATCCGGGATAGCCCCGGCTTGTCCGCCCCAGGCTGTCCCATGACTGGCACTCTACGATTGCCGCATGCCCATTCCTGCTCCCAGCCCCGAAGCCCGCGCCGTTGTGACCGGAGCGTCCCAGGGGATCGGTGCGGCGCTGGCCGCCGAGCTGGCCGCCCGCGGCCACTCGCTGCTCATCACCGCGCGCCGCGAAGATGTGCTCAACACCGTGGCGGCCCGCCTGCGCGACAAGTACGGGGTCGCCGTGGACGTCCGCGCGGTCGACCTGGCCGATCCGCCGGCGCGTGAGGCCTTCTGCGCCGAGCTGGCCGAGCAGGAGATCTCGGTGCTGTGCGCCAACGCCGGCACGGCGACGTTCGGGCCGATCTCCGGTTTGGACCCGGCCGCGGAGAAGGCCCAGGTGCAGCTGAACGCGGTGGCGGTGCACGACCTGGTGTTGGCGGTGTTGCCGGGCATGTTGCGCCGGCGCGCCGGCGGCATCTTGATCTCCGGTTCGGCGGCGGGCAACTCGCCGATTCCCAACAACGCCACCTACGCGGCCACCAAGGCGTTCGCCAACACGTTCAGCGAGTCGCTGCGCGGGGAGCTGCTGAAGACCGGGGTCCATGTCACCCTGCTGGCGCCCGGGCCGGTGCGTGCCGAGATGCCCGACGCCGCCGAGGCGTCCCTGGTCGACCGGCTGATCCCCGACTTCTTGTGGATCTCCACCCAGCACACCGCGAAGCTGTCGCTGGATGCCCTGGCGCGCAACAAGATGCGGGTGGTACCCGGGATCACCTCCAAAGCCATGTCGATGGCCAGTGGCTACGCGCCGCGCGCCATCGTCACCCCGATCGTGGGGGCGGTCTACAAGAAGCTCGGCGGGGGCTAGGCCTTCAGCGCTTGCGCTGGCCGGTGCCCATCGCGCCGCGCGAGATCTGGCCCACCACAACGGTGGTCACCGCCGTCACCACCCGCTTGCCTTCCCGGGTGGTGAGGAAGTGGGCCAGCCAGCGTCCGAAGCGCCGCCACCACGGTGGGCGTTCGGGCACGGGCGGGGGCACGCTGCCCTGACCCGCCGGGGGCCGGTTTCCCTGCCCGGCTGCCAGTGTCGCCGAGAGCATCTCATAGGCCGATTCGCGATCGATGGTCTGACCGTATTGGGCGTGCAGCGGGCTGGCCTTGGCCGCCGCGCCGATCGCCTCGGAGCCGATGGCTCCCATCATCGACCGCGGGGCCCGCAACCGGGTCCACGCCACCGGGGTCGGCGCGCCCCGTTCGGAGAGCACCGTGACGATCGCTTCGCCGATACCCAGCGACGTCAGCGCGGACTCCAGGTCGTAGACCTTCGTCTTCGGGTAGGTGCGCACCGTCTTGCTCAGCGCCTTCTGATCGTCGGGGGTGAAGGCCCGCAACGCGTGCTGGATCCGGGCACCCAACTGGGAGAGCACGCTGTTGGGCACATCGGTGGGCAGTTGGGTGCAGAAGAACACCCCGACGCCCTTGGAGCGGATCAGTTTGACGGTCTGCTCCACCTGCTGCAGAAACGCCTTGGATGCGCCGGTGAACAGCAGGTGGGCCTCGTCGAAGAAGAACACCAGCTTCGGCTTGTCGAGGTCGCCCACCTCGGGCAGGAAGGTGAACAGGTCGGCCAGCACCCACATCAGGAAGGTGGAGAACAACACCGGACGCGCCGCCTGGTCGCCGAGTTCGAGCAGCGAGATGATGCCGCGCCCTTGGGGGTCCAGCCGGATCAGATCCTTGGGGTCCAACTCGGGCTCGCCGAAGAAGGTGTCGGCGCCTTCGGCCTCCAGGTTCGCCAGCGCACGCAGGATCACCCCGGCCGTCGCCGCCGAAACCGCGCCCAGCTGTTTGAGCACCGGCTTGCCCTCATCGCTGATCAGGTAGCTGATCACCGAGCGCAGATCCTTCAGGTCCAGCAGCAGGTAACCGTTGTCGTCGGCCCAGCGGAAGATCAACCCCAGCGTCGACTCCTGGGTGTTGTTCAGGCCCAGCACCTTCGACAGCAGGATCGGGCCGAAGCTGGAGATCGTGGCACGCACCGGGATGCCGGCGCCGCCGGTGCCCAGCGACAGAAACTCCGTGGGGAACGCCGTCGGCGCCCAGTCGTCGCCGGTCTCGGCGGCCCGCTGGGTGATCTTGTCGCCGGCCTGCCCGGCCCGCGCCAGACCGGACAGGTCGCCCTTGACGTCGGCCATCAGCACCGGGACGCCGGCGGCAGACAACTGCTCGGCGATCACCTGCAGGGTCTTGGTCTTGCCGGTGCCGGTGGCGCCGGCCACCAGCCCGTGGCGGTTGACGGTGGCCAGCGGAATGCGGACCTGCGCCGAGGCGTCGGCGATGCCGTCGATGACCACCGTGCCCAGTTCCAGGGCCTGGCCGTCGGCGGCGTAGCCCGCCGCAATCTGCTGCGCGGCGTTAGCCGCCGAGTCGGGACTCACAGGTCACGACACTACTTGGCCTGTCGGGACCACTGTGCGGCTATGGCCGCGGGCAACGGCTAACGTTGGCAAACTGTGAGTGCTGCACGAGACGAACTCGTCTGGATCGACTGCGAGATGACCGGCCTGGATCTGGGCTCGGACAAGCTCATCGAGATCGCCGTCCTGGTCACCGACGGCGAACTGAACATCCTGGGCGACGGTATTGACGTGGTGATCCACGCCGACGACGCGGATCTGGACGCGATGAGTCCGGTGGTGACCGACATGCACACCCGATCCGGCCTGATCGAGGAGGTCCGGGCTTCGACGGTGGATCTGGCCACCGCCGAGGCCATGGTGCTCGACTACATCCGCACCCATGTGCGGCAGGCCAAGACGGCACCGCTGGCCGGCAACTCGATCGGTACCGACCGCGGCTTCCTGGCCCGCGACATGCCCGCCCTCAACGACTACCTGCATTACCGGATGATCGACGTGAGCTCGATCAAGGAGTTGTGCCGCCGCTGGTACCCGCGGATCTACTTCGGCCAGCCGGAAAAGGGCCTGGCGCACCGCGCGCTGGCCGACATCCACGAGTCGATCCGGGAATTGAAGTACTACCGGCGCACCGCGTTCGTCGCCCCGCCCGGTCCTTCTACCAGCGATATTGCCGCCGTCGCCGCAGAACTGGGGCCGCAGGGGGCGCTCGATTCGGTCGCTGAGCGTCCGAGCGGTTAGTATCAACGACGCTGCTTGCTTGGCTCGCCTCGCCGGCAGCAATGGTGGCTGTAGTTCAGTTGGTAGAGCACCAGGTTGTGATCCTGGGTGTCGCGGGTTCGAGTCCCGTCAGCCACCCCGAGGTAATACATCGCCTCACCTGCGAATACGCGGGTGAGGCGATGTTCGTTTTCAGGTCCGTGCAACGAGCCGTTCCGGTACCACAACGCCGACCAGAAGACAGCCGAGGCACAGCATCCCGTGCATCCGACGTGGACCACGGCGGGCGACATGGGCTATGTCGACGCGGACGGCAATCTGTATCTGGCCGACCGCAAGTCGTTCATGATCATCTCCGGCGGGGTGAACATCTACCCGCAGGAGGTGGAGAACACCCTGACGCTGCATCCCGCAGTATTCGACGTCGCGGTGATCGGTGTGCCGGACCCCGAGATGGGTGAGCAGGTCAAGGCCGTGGTGCAGTTGAAGCCCGGCGTGCACGGCACCGATGAGCTGGCCCGCGATCTCATCGAGTACACCCGCGACCGCATCGCGCACTACAAGGCGCCACGCTCAGTCGACTTCGTCGACTCCCTGCCCCGCACGCCCACAGGCAAGCTCGTGAAGGGCAAGCTCCGCGAGAACTACCTGTCCCCCGCGACACCGCTGCGGGACCCTCGCCGCAGGAGTGTCGCTGTTCGGGCCGAGGCCCAGCAGTTCTACCCCTGACTCAAACCCGGCCGGTAGTCGGCCGCCTGCGCCTCAGCGGCAAGCAACGCCCCCAGCTCGCCCTCCTGCTGCGCCACGAACACACCGATCACCTGCCGGCACACCTCCGGCACGCTCACCCCGCGCGCATCGGCAACGCGCTTCAGCCCGAACAGCATTGACGTCGTCACGTGGAACTGCACGGCGAACTGACCACACGAACCATCCTCGGGCGGTGACCCCGGACCCACCACGACCAGCTCCTCCACCCCGTACTCGTCCACCTCAGCACGCCGGGCCCTCTCAACAGCACCGCCGCCGGTGCCGCCGGCAGAGCCGTCGGACGGGTCACGGAACTCCTCATGGCTGAACAAACCCATTCCGCCACGCTAGACCCCGCTCGGGTCACTCCCGGCCTGCCGTACCGCGTTGACGACCTCCGCCTGCATGTCCGATATTGAGAACCAGCAAATCTCGGCCGAGGCCGCCCCCTTTGATTTCGCCGATCTGGTGTCGGCACTTACTGCCGTGTTCGCCATGCAGTGATCGAGCGGACACCGGCACATCACAGTCGAGCACACCGCCGACAGTCATCGAGCTGACCTGGTCTGCCTGCGGTTCCCCGCGATTGCCCACCCGCTGGGCCCCGTCTCAGCGGGCGCATTGCCGCGTGCCGGGTTGAACTCGATATAACGTTTTGGTTACGGTTCCCTGCGTGCTCACGCAAGGACTAGTAGATCTGCGCATGAAATCCTCGGTGCTGGCCGCGACGACTGTGTTGCCGGCCGCCGTGTTCCTGGCCGGCGCAGTGGGTGCCGAACCGGGTAACACCGACGAGCCGCCACCCCCGGCAGCCGTGGACGCGCCGCCCGAGGACGCACCGCCGCCACCCCCGCCGGAGGACGCACCCCCGCCGCCCCCGCAGGACGCACCCCCGCCGCCCCCGCAGGACGCACCCCCGCCGCCCCGCAGGACGCACCCCCGCCGCCTGAGGGCGCCCCACCCCCGCCCCCTCAGGACTTTCCGCCGCCCCCGCCGCAGGACTGGGGACTGCCGGTACCCGACCTGCTGAGCAACTGGGCCATGCCGGCGCCGCAGGCGCTGCCCCCCAGCCTCGTCAACGAGCACGGCATGCAGGTCAAGACGATCCTCGTGGCCCGCAGCATCAGCGAAGCGTTCCCGCAGATTCACGACATGATCGGCGTGCGGCCCGACGGCCAGCGCTGGCATCCCTCCGGCCTGGCCATCGATGTGATGATCCCGAACCCCGGCAGCCCTGAGGGCATCGCGCTGGGCGACGAGATCGTGGCCTACGCGCTACGCAACTCCGGGCGGTTCGCCCTGCAGGACGCGATCTGGCGGGGCACCTACTACACGCCGGGGGGACCCAGCGGTGGCGGCAACGGGCACTACGACCACGTGCACATCACCACGTTCGGTGGGGGTTACCCCAACGGCGGTGAGGAATACCTGCGCGACGAGGGCTGACGGCCCCGCCGCGGTGTCAGCGCAGCGGTTCCGCCTTGGCGTTGCCGGCCTGCCACTCCGGCCACGGGATGTTCCAGTCCCCGAGTCCCTCGGTGCCGGGCAGCAGGGAGCCGATGGTGTTGGTGATCTGCACCACGTCGCCGCGTTTGATGTGGTCGTAGAACCACAGCGCATTGCTGGGGCTGACGTTGATGCAGCCGTGGCTGGTGTTGGCGTAACCCTGGGCGCCGACCGACCACGGGGCCGAGTGCACGAAGATCCCGCTGTAGGAGATCTGGGTGGCCCAGTCGACGTCGGTGCGATACCCGTTGGGCGAGTTGACCGGAACGCCGTAGGTCGAGGAGTCCATGACGATGTGCGCGAAGCGCTCACCGACGATGTAGGTGCCGTTGTTGGTCGGGGTGCTCTCCTTGCCCATCGACACCGCCATGGTCTTGACCACTTCACCGTTGACCCGGACCACCATCGACTTGGTGTTGTCGTCGACCGTGGCGATCACCTCGTCGCCGATGACGAAGTGGCTGGCGGCGTTGTCCTGCCCGTAAACCCCGTTGCCCAGGTCCACCCCGTAGGTGTTGACCTGGACGTCGACCACGGTGCCAGGCTTCCAGAAAGCCTGTGGCCGCCAACGCACCTCACGGTTGTTCAGCCAGTAGAAGGCACCCTCCACGGGCGGTTTGGTGGTGATGGTGATCGCCTTTTCGGCCGCCTCACGATCGACGATGTTCTCGTCGAACCGGATGGCCACCGGCTGACCGACGCCGACGACCTCGCCGTCGCGCGGCATGACGTAGGGCATGGTCAGGTTCTGCGGCGAGTGCGTCTGAAACGTCATCTGCCGGCTGGTTACGCCGCCGAGACCCAGCGCCCTCGCGTCCACCGTGTAGCGCTTGTTGTAGCCGAGTTGCTCAGATGTCGCCCAGGTCAAGCCATCTGCACTGAGCTTGCCGTCGACGACGGCACCGTATTCATTGACCATGGTGACCGAGTCGAGCACGCCGTCCTCGGCGGTGACGGTCACCGGTGCGTCCACCGCGACGCCGACGGCCTTGTCGGTGACGGATGCGGTGACCTTGGGAATCAGCAGGTCGGCATACGGCGTGCCCTTGTCGGTGATGATCCTTGCCGCCTCGGCGTCGGCGTCACCGCCGCAGGCACTCAGGCTCCCCACCGCGGCCGAAACCATCACCAATGCCGCCACCCGGGACCCGAACCCCCGGCAGCGTTGCACCCAACCAACCTGCCCCATACTTTTCCCACCTGATCGCGCTCCGTGCTGCTCCGCAGGCAGTCTAGTGGTTAATCGGCGGTGTCGCCGTGGCTGCGGTCACCAGGTAAGAACCCGCTGATTTCGTCTCATGGCACGGCGCCTGTTATTGTCTGTCTCGCGGTTATGACCGCCCAGCGCCGTTAGCTCAGTTGGTAGAGCAGCTGACTCTTAATCAGCGGGTCCGGGGTTCGAAACCCTGACGGCGCACAGTTATCGCAGATAATGCGATTCTTCCGGCAGGCTCGTTGGCCGCCGCCCCTCTCCCTTGGTCTGAGCGCACAGCGGCCCCTCGGCAGCCCTGCCCGCCAGCCGCAATCACCCGCGCACCGCCTCCCCGCCGGCATGCCGGCACGCCTCTGACGGCACGTCCCCGCCCCCGGAAGTTAGACAAGGGGTACTTAGGTAAGGGTTTCCTTTGATTAATTGCTATTATCGGGCGCGCAGGATCCTGCTCCCTAAACCAAGGGTGCAGCTCATAAAACTTTCAAAGGAGTCACCCCGTGGAGTTCGCCCTACACCCTGAAGCGACCCCGCGCCGCGCCGGTCACGCGACCCGGCTGGCGGCGGCCGGAATCGCTCTGGCGGGAGCCGGCATGCTGGCAGTGCACCCCGTGGCGCCGAGCCAGCTCGACGTCCGCCACCAGGCAGTCCAGCTGACCTCGGGCATCGAGGGCCTCTTCGGTTGGTCGTCGGTGTTCGAGCGGACCGCGGAGAACCTGAGCACCCTGTTCAGCAACGCCAACGTCTTCGACGTGGTCGGCCAGGCCGCCAGCAACTGGGGCGACTACGCCCAGCTGATCATCGGCATGGAGGACGTCCCGCTGGACGCCCGCGAGGGCATGGACCCGCGGTTTGTCACCTCCGGTTTCGCCGGCGTCGGTGAGGCGCTCGAGAAGATGATCTTCGGGGTCGAGGGCGAAGACCTGAAGTACCCCGGCCTCGAAGTGCTGCTGGAGCGCATCGGCGAGGCCCTGGCCAACGGGAACCCCTTCGAGGCGTTCAACGAACTGAACATCTGGACGCTCTACGGTATCGAGGACATCGGCAAGGCGATGGCACCGGTGCTGTCCATCCCGGCCCGCCAGATGGAGAACATCTCCACGCTGTTCAACGAGTTCATCGGCCCGCTCGACGCATGGGCGTTGATCAAGGCCGTGAGCCAGACCATGATGGCTCCGGTGATCGGCCTGTTCTACCAGTTCGCCGAGACCCTCACCAATGTTCTCGGCGGCGACTTCGAGGCGCTGTTGAGCGCGCCCGCGGACTTCGTGAACAGCTTGGTCAACGGCTACGAGGTTCCCGTGACCGAGGCGGTTTTCGTCGGCCTGATCAACAACGACAGCATCTTCGATCTGTTGCTGGTGGACTGGCCCGCCCGCGCCGCCGAAGCGCTGACCGTGGGCACCGCGGACCTGCCGGTCAACGCCGTGGAGATCCTGCCCGCCAGTGCCGACGTCGACCTGTTCGGGGCGGACTTCCTGTCGAGCCTGTTCGACGGCAGCATCTGGGGCGCCTTCGCCGGATAGCCACGTCAGTACTGCGGCCGGGGAGGGATCTGTGGATCCCTTCCCGGCCGTTGTGCTTTAGCGGTTGCGGATGCGGCGAATCGCCAGAATCAGAACCAGTCCCCCGACACCGGCGAGCGACGCCATCACCGCGGGTTGTCTCAATGTCTCGATCGCGCGGGCCTTTGCCCGGTCGGCCAGCCGACGGGGGTTGGCCCGGTCCGCGAGAATATCGACCGTCGACGCCAACTGCTCGCGGGCCTGGTCGATGTCCTTCATGATCGCGTCGGGATCGCGTTCCGCCACTGTCGTCCTCCCTGTCCGATGCTGACCCTGTCGAACTACCCTAGAGCAGCCGGGGTTGGCCGCACTCTCCGGCGAGCAGAAAGGGGCAGTTGTTGACCGACACCGCACGCCTGGCGCCCGGCGATCAAGCGCCGGAGTTCAGCCTTCCCGACGCCGACGGCAACACCGTGTCGCTCTCGGACTACCGGGGACGACGAGTCATCGTCTACTTCTACCCGGCGGCCTCGACGCCCGGCTGCACCAAGCAGGCCTGCGACTTCCGGGACAACTTGCGCGAATTCAACGACGCCGGCCTCGACGTCATCGGCATCTCCCCCGACAAGCCCGCCAAGCTGGCCAAATTCCGTGACGCCGAGGCACTGACCTTCCCGCTGCTGTCCGACCCGGACCGGTCGGTGCTGGCGGCCTGGGGCGCCTTCGGCGAGAAGAAGATGTACGGCAAGACCGTGCAGGGCGTCATTCGTTCGACGTTCGTCGTTGACGAGCAGGGCAAGATCGCCGAGGCTCAGTACAACGTGCGCGCCACCGGGCACGTGGCGAAACTGCGGCGAGACCTGTCGGTCTGATCGCACCGGGCTTGCCGCCGGCCGACGAGGAGCAGCGCATGCCAGTCATCCGGACGAGCCTCTGGTTCGACACCTTGGCGTTGGAGGCCGCCGAGTACTACGTGTCGATCTTCCCCAACTCGAAGATCACCGATGTCTCGTATTGGGGCGCGGAGAACTCCGAGCGAAAAGGCAGCCCGCTGGAGGTGCTGTTCGAACTCGACGGGCGGCAGTTCTCGGCGATCAACGGCGGACCGGACTTCACCTTCGATGAGGCCGTTTCGATTCAGGTGTACTGCGCCGACCAAGCCGAGCTGGATCGCTACTGGGACGCGTTGAGCGCCGGCGGCCGGCAAGTCCAGTGCGGCTGGCTCACCGATCGCTACGGATTGTCCTGGCAGGTGATCCCGAACCAGTTGGCGGCGTTGATGACCGACCCAGACCCTGAGCGGGTGCTGCGGGCGAAAAGGGCCATGCACACCATGGTCAAGCTCGACATCGCCGCCCTGGAGGCCGCAGCCGATGGGCGCTGACCAACCCACAACAACACCTTGTGACCTGACAAGAACAAGCCCCCTAGTCGGCGACTGCCGCCCGGCGCAGCATTAATTCCATCGCTCGATGATCTCCACTCGATGGAAGGCAGGAACATGACTGGGTACAGCTGGGCAGTGATTGGGGCAGGCCCCGCGGGCATAGCGGCGGTGGGCCGGCTGCTCGACCACGGCGTCCCGGCAGCCGAGATCGTCTGGATCGATCCCGACTTCGCCGCCGGCGACCTCGGCACCAAATGGCGCGCGGTGCCGGGCAACACCCACGTTTCCCTGTTCCTCGACTACCTGAACGCCTCACCAGCTTTCCGCTTCGCCGAAGCTCCTCCGTTCGAGCTGACCGAGGTCGATCCGACTCAGACCTGCCTGCTCGGCCTGGTCGCCGACCCGCTGGTGTGGATCACCGAACACCTCTGCCAACGGGTGACACCGGTTCGCGCCATGGCCACCGAACTCACCCTGCGCAACCGCCGGTGGCTGGTGGGCACCGAGGACGCCGAGATCGAAGCGAAGAACGTGATCCTGGCGGTGGGTTCCGTCCCCAAGAAGCTGCATCACCCGCACCTGGAGGAGATTCCGCTTCAGGTGGCGCTGGACCCACGCAAGCTCGCGCAACGGGACCTCGATGACGCCACCGTGGCCGTCTTCGGCTCTTCCCACTCCGCCATGGTGGCGCTGCCCAACCTGCTCGACACCCGGGTCCGCAACATCGTCAACTTCTACCGCAGCCCCAACACATACGCGGTCTACCTCGACGACCGCATCCTGTTCGACGACACCGGCTTGAAGGGCAACGCCGCCGCGTGGGCCCGGGAGAACATCGACGGCACGTATCCGGATCGGCTGCAACGGTGCCACGTGAACGACCCGGCGTTCGCCGAGCAGCTGCGCGCCTGCACTCACGTCGTCTACACCGTCGGCTTCGCCCGGCGGCAACTGCCCGCCACACCGCAGTGGGGTGAGCTGGAATACGATGCGGCCAACGGCATTCTGGCGCCGGGACTGTTCGGGGCAGGGATCGCCTTCCCCGAGTACGGGATGGACGCATCCGGTTCCGGGCAGTATCGGATCGGGCTGATCAAGTTCATGCAAAGGATCACCACTGCGCTGCCGCTGTGGCTGCAATACGGCACCTAGCCACCGCGGCCGGTGGCCGTGCTGCCGATGTGGCTCAACAGCTCCCGGACCGCACCGGCCGGTGGATTGCGTCCACCCGTCCAGATCGCCCGCAGCGTCCGGCGCAGGTCCACTTCGGGCACATCGACGCAGCGCAGCCTGCCGATCGCAAGATCGTCGGCGACGGCCAATCTGCTCATCACCGCCGGCCCGGCACCGGCCAGCACGGCACCGCGCACGGCCACCGACGACGACAGTTCCAGCGCCGGAGCTGCCTGCTGGACGCCGGGACCCAAGACGGCGCGTAACGCCGCCGTCAGCGTGTCCCGCGTGCCCGACCCCTGTTCCCGGACGGCCAGCGGGGTCTGGCTCAGTTCGGCGGCGCTCACCGGCTTGGAGCGGCGCACCCATTTGTGGTCGGGCGGCACCACCACCACGAGGCTGTCCTGGGCGACGACACGGCTTCGGATCCCCGCCAGGGCCCCCGGACTCTCGATGAAGCCGAGGTCTGCCGAACCGGCGCGGACATTGGCTACCGCCTGCTCGCTGTTGCCGGCGCTCAGAATGACCTCCGGGGCCGGTTGCCCCGCTCGAGCCGCGGAGGCCTGCAGCGACACGATCCACCGGGGCATCAGATGTTCGGCGACGGTCAGGCTCGCAGCCACGGTCACCTTCTTACGGCTGGCCGTCCGCAACGAAGCCAGCCCGGCATCGACGTGGGCGGCGACCTCCAGCAGCTGGTCCGCCCACTCCGTGACGACGGCCCCGGCCGACGTCAGTTGCGAGCCCCGCGCACTGCGGGTCACCAGCCGCACCCCGGTCTGTGCCTCCATGGCCGAAAGCCGCGCCGAGACCGCCTGCTGTGTCAGCCCCAATTCCCGGCCGGCCGCACCCAGGCTGCCGGTCTTGGCGATGGCCAGCAACATCTCGAACGCCGGCAGATCGGGCATGCGGGGGCTCAGCGGCATCTGCCCATGCAATCACAAGGCACCGTTGTGAGGCCGGTGCGCCCGTCCGCCGCGGTCCTCAGACGGGCCGGGCGCCCAGCTTCCCCAGTAACAGCGCCTCAGCGGTGGCGGCGCGCTCCAGCACGCCCAGATGCAGGCTCTCGTTGACGCTGTGGGCCTGGGTTGCGGGATCCTCCACCCCGGTCACCAGAATGGTCGCGTCCGGATAGGCCGCAGCGAACTCGGCGATGAACGGGATGGAACCGCCCATGCCCATGTCGATCGGCTCCACGCCCCACGCCTGGGCGAACGCGGCCCGGGCGGCGTCGTACACCGGGCCGGTGGCGTCGATCGCGTAGGGCTGACCGACATCGCCCGGGGTGACCGTCACCTGGGCTCCCCACGGCGCGTGCTGCCGCAGGTGCGCGGCCAGCGCATCCAGGTGGGCGGCGGCGTCGCCGCCGGGGGCCACCCGCATGCTCACCTTGGCCCGCGCCCGGGGGATCAGCGTATTCGACGACGCCGCAATGCTGGTCGTGTCGATTCCGATCACGGTGATCGCCGGCTTGGCCCACATCCGTTGCGGCACCGAGCCGGAACCGATCTCGGTCACCCCGTCCAGCAGTCCGGTGTCGGCCCGCACGCGCTCCGGCGGGTAGTCGACGGGAGCGGCCACGCTTTCGTGCAGCCCGGCGACCGCGACGTTGCCGTCGTCGTCGTGCAGGCTCGCCAGCAGGCGCACCAGCACGGTCAGCGCGTCGGGCACCACACCGCCCCACAGGCCCGAGTGCAGGCCGTGGTCGAGCGTGGCGACTTCCACCACACAGTCCGCCAGCCCGCGCAGCGACACCGTCAGCGAGGGGATCTCGGTGCTCCAATTGTCCGAGTCGGCGATGATGATCACGTCGGCGCGCAGCGCTTCGCGGTGCGCGGCCAGCAGCGCGCCCAGCGACGGTGATCCGGACTCCTCCTCACCTTCGACGAAGACCGTCACCCCGACCGGCGGGCGCCCGCCGTGCGCCCGGAAGGCCGCCAGGTGTGTGGCGATCCCCGCCTTGTCGTCGGCGGTGCCCCGGCCGTAGAGGCGCCCGTCGCGTTCGGTGGGTTCGAACGGCGGCGAATCCCACTGTTGTGCGTCCCCCGCGGGCTGCACGTCGTGGTGGGCGTAGAGCAGCACGGTGGGCGCCCCGTCCGGTGGCGGGTAGTGCGCGATGACCGCCGGCGCGCCGCCTTCGGCGACGATCTGTACCTGCGGGAAACCCGCCTGGCTCAACAGGTCTGCGACGCGCTGTGCACTGCGGTGCACCTCGGGGCGACGTGCCGGGTCGGCCCACACCGACTCGATGCGCACCAGATCCTCCAAGTCGGCCCGCACCGACGGCAGGACCTCGCGGACTCGCGCAGCCAGATCACTCATGGCGCCAGTATTCCTTCCCCGCGAGCAGACACAGAATCGCACGCCCGAGCCATCCGGAGCGCGATTCTGTGTCTGCTCGCGGATTAGGTGACCTCCAGGATGGCGACCGCGGCGGCGGTGTCGCCGTCGTGGGTCAGCGACACGTGGATCGTCACCTCGGCCAGATGCTGGGCGATCTCCCCGGAGAGTCGCACCTTGGGGCGTCCCCAGGTGTCGGTCACCACCTCGATGTCGCGGTGAATCGCCTCCGGCAACACCGGCTTCTGGGCGAACCGCGACCCCGACCACGCCTTGA
The DNA here is from genome assembly GCF_010729485.1 of Mycolicibacter hiberniae. NCBI lineage: Bacteria > Bacillati > Actinomycetota > Actinomycetes > Mycobacteriales > Mycobacteriaceae > Mycobacterium > Mycobacterium hiberniae. The sequence goes on along the minus strand of NZ_AP022609.1, from coordinate 886,574 downwards.
TCACCGCCTCCTTGGCCGCCCAGCGGGCGGCCAGGTGCCGTGCCGCCGACGAACTCTTGTCGGAGGCATCCCGCCGCTCACCGGGGGTGAACGTCTCGGTGAACACCGTCCCGGGTTGGTCCACCTGCTCGGCGAAGTCGGGAATCGAGACGAGGTCGATCCCCACACCAACGATGCTCATGCACCGCTCCTCATCATCGCTTCGCTGTGCATCGTCGCGGCGCGGCCCATAGCCGGTGACGTTAGCCGATATAGACGTCGTCGTCGCCGAGCCGTGCCGCCGGGTTGAGCAGCATCGCCGACTCCTGACGCTTCTCCGGCGCGGAGTGGTCGAACCGCCGGTCGGCGGGCCGCTCATACATCGGCTTGCCACCGGCGATCGCCGAGGCGAGACGCCGCTGGCCGGCCAGCACCCGGGCAGCTGCCTGCTCCTGGTAGGTCGCGCGCTGAGTCGGGTCCAGCGCCGCCAGGAACGCCGCCGGGTGCACCAGCGCGACCAGCCCGGACACGTGACCGAATCCGAGGCTGGTGACCAGCCCGGCCTTGAGCGGGAACTTCTCTCCCAGCTCCAGGGTCTCGCGCGCCCACACCAGGTGCCCGGCGGTCGCCAGCTCGTCGTCGACGCAGTCCAGGCTCCGGTTCGGCGGAATGACCCCGTTGGCCAGCACCTGGCACAAGCCCATGATCTGGAACACCGCCGCGCCGCCCTTGGCGTGCCCGGTGAGGCTCTTCTGGCTGATCACGAACAGCGGTGCACCCTCCGAGCGGCCCAGCGAGTCGGCCAGCCGCTCATGCAGCTCGGTCTCGTTGGGGTCGTTGGCCAACGTGGAGGTGTCGTGTTTGGACACCACCGCGATGTCGTCGGCGCCCACACCCAGTTTGGCCAGTGAGCGGGCCAGCACCGAGTCCCTGCCGCCCCGGCCCGCGCCCAGCGCGCCCAGGCCCGGCGCCGGGATCGAGGTGTGCACGCCGTCGGCGAAGCTCTGTGCGTAGGCCACCACGGCCAGCACCGGCAGGCCCATCTTGGCGGCCAGGTCGCCGCGGGCCAGCAGAATGGTGCCGCCGCCCTGGGCCTCGACGAAGCCCAGCCGGCGCCGGTCGTTGGCGCGGGAGAACTTCGCGTCGCTGATGCCCTTGGCGCGCATCACCTCGGTGTCGGCGGTCGCCGCCATGTCACCGAATCCGATGATGGCCTCCAGCGTCAGGTCGTCGTACCCGCCGGTGACCACCAGCTCCGCCTTGCCCAGCCGGATCTTGTCGACGCCCTCTTCGACCGAAACCGCCGCGGTGGCACAGGCGGCCACCGGGTGGATCATCGCGCCGTAGGAGCCGATGTAGCTCTGGACCACATGCGCCGCAACCACATTCGGCAGGACTTCCTGCAGGATGTCGTTGGGCTTGGCGCGCCCGAGCAGGTTGCCGTGGTACATGGTCTGCATCGACGTCATGCCGCCCATGCCGGTGCCCTGGGTGCTGGCCACCAGCGACGGATGCACCCAGCGCATCAGCTCGGTCGGGGTGAAGCCCGCCGACAGGAACGCATCCACGGTGGCGACGATGTTCCACAGCGCCACCCGGTCGATGGACGTGGCCATGTCCTGGCTGATGCCCCACACCGTCGGGTCGAACCCGGTCGGGATCTGAGCACCCACCGTGCGCGACAGCTTGCTCTTGCGCGGGACCCGGATCTCGGTGCCCGCCTTGCGGATCACCTGCCAGTCCGAGGAGTCCGGCACCGGGCGCACCACGGTGTGCTCGGGGTCGAACTCGACGAACGCGCGCGCGTCGGCCTCGCTGGAGACCACGAACGAGAAGTCCTTGTCCAGGAACACGCTGACCAGCAGCGGCGAGGCGTGGTCCGGGTCGATCGCTCCGTCGTCGACGAACTCGCGGATGCCCACGCGTTCCACCACGGTGTCGTGGTACCGCTCGACCAGCTCGGCCTCGTCGACCAGCTCGCCGGTGGCGGTGTCATACCAACCGGGCGTCGGGTCGTCTTCCCAGCGGACCAGCCCGGTGGTCCACGCCAGCTCCAGCACCCCGGCTGCCGACAGCTCGCCGGCGACCTCCATCTCGAAGCGGGTCCGCGAGGAGCCCAGCGGGCCGAGTTCGGCGCCACCGACGATGACCACCATGTCGGCCAGGTCGACGTCGAGGTCGGCCCAGGCCGGCGCGGGTGCCGCGGTCTGCCCGCGCGGCGGGCTCGGCAGTGCCGCGACGGTGTCGGCGCCCGCGGACTCGTCCCCGGCTGCCGCTTCGGCGGTCATCTCCTCGCGCGCCCGGGCGGCCAGCTCTGCCATGTCCAGGTTCGCCTCGGCCAGGCCACCGGTCAGGTCGGCCTCGATCGGCGCGTTGGCCGCGGCCACCTTGGACTCGACGCTGCACAGCTCCAGCAGCATGGCGGCCATCTGCTCGGTCGAGTAGGTGGTGACACCGGCTTCCTCGACCGCATCGACGATGACGTCGTTGTGGCCCATCAGCCCGGTGCCCCGGGTCCAGCCGATCAGGGCGTGCGCGAGGCTGACCCGCGAGGCCCACGACGACTCGGCCTTCCACCGCGCCACCACGGCGTCCAGCGATGCCTTGGCCTCCCCGTAGGCGCCATCACCGCCGAACATGCCGCGGTTGGGCGAACCCGGCAGCACCACGTGCAGCCGTGAGGCGATGTCGCGTTCAGCACCGATCTTCGACAATCCGCCGATGAGCCGCTGCACGGCCCACAGCAGCACCTTCATCTCCATCTCGGCACGCGGACCGGCCTCGGACAGGTCGCCGGCGACCCGCGGTGCTGCGAACGGGAACAGCAGCGTCGGGGTCTGCGCGTCTTTGAGGTGAATCGACTGCGGCCCAAGATTTTCGGTCTGCTCGGTACCGACCCACTCCACGAGTGCGTCGATATCGGCGTAGGAGGCCATGTTGGCGGGCACCACCCACAGCGCCGCACCGAACCGGGCGTGCTCGCGGTAGAGGCTGCGGTAGAAGCCCAGCCGCTCGTCATCGAGCCGGGAGGTGGTCGCGATCACGGTCGCACCGCCGTCGAGCAGCTGCCCGACCACCGACGCCGCGATCGAGCCCTTGGAGGCCCCGGTCACCACTGCGATCTCGTCGCTGTAGCGGCCCCGGCCGGGGTTCTCCGCGCCGGCGGCGATCCGGGCGTAGAGCGAGGCGTGAATCTGCCGGCCCGACGCCAGCGCCCGGCCCTGCCACCAGGTGGCCTGGGTGGCCACGACATGGCCGGTGCCCTCGAAACGCTCGGCGAGACGGGTCCAGTCGGCGTCGATCTCGCCTTCGTCAGTCAGCCACAGCTTGACCAGGTCCTCGCGGGCACTGGCCCAGCGGTCGTCGAGCAGCACCGCTTTGCGGCCGTCGAACGCCGGCGCCACCAGGCGCGGCCAGTCCGACCCCAATTCGGCGGTCACCAGGTCGATCAGCTCACTGTCGGTGACACCCGCCGGCGCACTCACGGCGTCGTCGAATCCGAGCTGGCCCAACACCAGTCGGGCAGCAGAAGCCAGCACCCCGTCGCGGCCGGTGATCTGGGCGGTGAACTCGCCCAGCGCAGCAGCGTCCACGGTCGCGCCGCCGCCGCCACCGCCGGCCGACGGCAGGCTCACCGCGACACCGCGCCGCGCGGCAACGGCCTGCACGGCCGCGTCGATCACCTTGTCGACAGCCGCACCGTCGGCGAGCGCACCCTCGTGCAGGCCGCCCAACGGTCCGCCCCGGACGCTGGAGCCTTCGCGAGTCCCCAACGCCACCTCGACGGTGACGTGCTTGGCCCAGCCGTCACCGAGCTCCCAGGTCTTCTTGACCCGCTCGGCGATGGCACCGGGCCGCTTGCCCGAGGGCCCCAGAATGGTGCGGAGCTGGTCGTTGATCGCATCGGTCAGCACCGGGCCGTACGGCTTGTAGGTGCGCGCCAGCTTGGTCACCTGCGACTTCAACCCGGCCAGGTCGGCCTCGGCGGCGCCGTCGATGGCGCCCAGGTTCAGCTCCGAGCCCAGGTCCACCAGCAGCTGGTTGCGCCGCGAGGACGCCCCGTCGGTGATGGACTCGATGGAGTCCAGGGCCTCGATCTGGTCGATGCGCATCTTGGCGCTCAACGCGATCAGCGCGCAGGTGGCGTCGGCGGCGTCGAACGCGATGTCCTCAGGGCGCGGGCCCCCGGACGGTGCGGCCGGAGCCGCCGGCGCCGGGGCGGCCGCCGCGGCCGGGGCGCCTTCCGCAGATGCCTCAGCCGGAGCCTCTTCCTCCTCCGGTTCCGGCTCGGGGTCCGTGTCGGTGGCGAACAGCACCGCGGCGTCCCGCTCGGCGTTGAGCACTTCCACGGTGCTGTGGGCGTACTCGGGCAGTTTGAGGGTGTTGGTGGCCAGTCCGGCCACCGTCGGTGCGGTCTTCACACCGATCTCGACGAATCGCTCCACGCCCAGCCCGCCGGCCGCCTCCTCGATGAACAGCAGATCCTGCGTCTCGATCCAGCGGACCGGGCTGGCGAACTGCCAGGCCAGCAACTCGATGACGATCTTGCGGCACAACTCGGCGGGCTTCTCGTTGCGCCAGGTGTCGTAGTCGGCCAGAACCTCGTCGAGGGGCTCGGCCGGGACCAAGTCGCGAATCTCTTGGATGAACTCCCGATCCAAAGTGAACGGCTTGGGCACCAGGTTCGGGATGTAGCGTCCGACGATCAGCTCGGGGTCGGTGTCACGCGGCATGACCCGCTCCAGCGAACGCCGGAAGTCGTCGACGCCGATACGCAGCACGCTCGAGTGGAACGGCACGTCGATCCCGGGAACCAGGATGAATGAGCGCTTGCCGCCGGAGATCTCCCGGCGCCGCTCGACCTCGGCCTCCAGCGCCTCCAGACCGGCCACCGTGCCGGCGATCGCGTACTGCGAGCCGCGCAGGTTGAAGTTGACGATCTGCAGAAATTCCCCGGTGCGCTCAGAGATCTCGGCGACGAACGCGGTCACATCGGCGTCGTCGAGGTCGATCTGCGACGGCCGGATGGCGGCCAACCGGTAGTTGGAGCGTCCCATCGCGTCGCGCGGCACGATGTCGTGCATCTTCGAGCCGCGGTGGAACACCACCTCCAGCAGTGCCTCCAGCTCGTAAACGTCACTGACACAGGCCAGCGCGGTGTACTCGCCGACGGAGTGGCCGCAGGCGATCGCGCCCTCGACGAAGGCGCCCTGCTCGCGCATCTCGGCGACCTGCGCGGCGGCCACGGTGGCCATCGCCACCTGGGTGAACTGCGTCAGGTACAGCACACCCTCGGGGTGCTGGTAGTGCACGCCGGAAGCGATCAGGGAAGTCGGGTTGTCGCGCACCACGTGCAGCACCGAGAAGCCCAGGGTTTCGCGGGTGAACTTGTCCGCGGAGTCCCACACCTTGCGTGCGGCCTTGGACCGGGCGCGGACCTCCATGCCCATGCCCTTGTGCTGGATGCCCTGGCCCGGGAATGCGTAGACGGTCTTGGGGGCGGTCAGCCGGGCGGTCGCCGACATCACCAGATCCGAGCCGATCCGTGCGCTGATCTCCAAAACCTCTGCGCCCAGGTCGATTCCGACCCGGTCCACGCGGAAGTCGACGTCGTCGCCGGGCTTGACCATGCCCAGGAAGCGCGCGGTCCAGCCCACCAGCCGCGCCGGCGGGCGGGCCTGGCCGTCGGTGGCGGTCACCACGTGCTGGGCCGCGGCCGAGAGCCACATGCCGTGCACGATGGGCGATTCCAGGCCGGCCAGCAGCGCCGCGGCCCGGTCGGTGTGGATCGGGTTGTAGTCACCGGAGACGGCAGCGAACGGTCGCATGTCCACCGGCGCGGTGACGGTGACGTCACGCCGGCGGCGGCGCGGGGTGTCGGTGGCGTTGTCGGAGACCGCGCCGCCGGCCCGGACCGGGTCAGTCAATTCCGCGGCGCCGGTGCGCCCGCGAATCGCGAAGCGCTCCTGCAGGGTGGCCAGCACGGTGCCATCGGCCGCAGCAACCGTGACCGACACCGGGACGACGCGGCCGACCTCGGTGTCGGTGGCCGCCGAAACCGTTGCGGTGACGGTCAATTCGGCCGGTTCGGCCGGCAGCGCGCCGAGCAGCTGCGCCGCGTGGTCCAGGTGCACCAACGACAGCAGGCCCTCGACCACCGGGAAACCGGTGTCGGTGGTGGCCGAGCCGATGGCGGCGAACACCGCCGGCCAGCACCGGCCGACCAGTGCGTCGGGCACGGTGGACAGCCCCGGCGCCAGCGGCGCCCCGAAGGTCGCGGTCACCCCGGTGTGGTCGGCGACCTGCTCGGGGTCCCACGCCACGGTCACGGTGGCCGTGCCCTCGTGCACCGGGGGCAGTGCGTCCGGGCCCTCGACACCGGCGGCGATGGCCAGCACCGAACGCATCGCGGCGGCGGCGTCTTCGGTGGACACCAGCGGGGCGGTGCCGTCGACGACGGTGGCCGGCACGGTGAAGCGGATGCTGATCCACACACCCGACAGCGGCACCTGCAGTTCCACGGTGGACTCCGAGACGGCCTCCAGACGCGCCCCGGTGGACGGGTGGGTGGCGGTGCGGTTCTCGTGCACCTGCCACTCGTGGGGGTCGGCGATCCGGTGCACCGGGTTGGTGGCGGTGCGTCCCGCCCACAGCACGTCGGGAGCGTCGAGCACGACGGCCAGCGCACCGGTGACATCGGTGCGTCCCCGGCGGCGCGCGCTGACCGGCGTCGGCTCCGCGCCGGTGGCCAGCACCTGGTCGACCGCGGCCTGCTCGAAACGGTCCAGCAGCTCGCCGACCGGCTCGTCGATCCGGGTGATCCCGGCGACGGCGGAGATACCCGGAATGATGCAGACCTGCTCGGCGGTGTAGCGGGCGTCGTGCGCCTGCCACAGCGAGTCGCTGCGCCACCAGCGGCGCACGTCCTTGTCGATCACCGGCACGAAGTTGACCGGCTTGCCCGGCGTCTTGCACAGCTGGGTGAAGAACGGCGCGTCGGCCGGGTGCAGCCGGACCTTCTCGGCGTCGGGGTAGCGAGCCACCAGCGCTTCGATGGCTTCCGCCGGGCGCTCCAGGATGGCCTGTCCCTGCGGGGTGTCGGCGAACAGGGTCTCGATCGGCCCGGACTCCAGCTCGTGCAGTCGCGCTTCGGCGCGCTGCAACATCGAGCCGAACCGCTCGCGCCAGGTGTCGGCAAGCCAGGGACTGTCCGGCGACGCGGTGTCGGCGGTGGAGTCGCCCGCGCCGATCGCCAATTCCACGTACCGGCGCAGCCATTGCGCATACGTCATCTCGGCGACATCGCCGAAGTACGGCTTAGCGGTGTCGGCCATCGCGGCGATGATCTCGTCGCGGCGCTCGGCGACGGCCTCGCCGTCACCGGCGACTTCGTCGAGCAGCCGGCCGCAACGGGAGGCGACGTTGTCGATCTCGTGGATGTCGGCGCCGAGCTGGCTTCGCGAAGATGCCATGCCGCCCTGGGCTTTGCCGGCGCCGATCCACTGGTCGGTGCCCGTGGTGTCCACCAGCATCTGCTTGACCGCCGGCGAGGTGGTGGCCTCCTTGGTGGCCATCGCCGCGGTGCCCACCAGGATGCCGTCGACGGGCATCAGCGGGAAGCCGTACTGCTGCGACCACCGGCCGGACAGGTACTCGGCGGCCTGCTCGGGGGTGCCGATACCGCCGCCGACGCACAGCGTGATGTTGGGCTGCGAACGCAGCTCGGAGTAGGTCGCCAACAGCAGGTCGTCGAGGTCCTCCCAGGAGTGGTGACCGCCGGCGCGGCCTCCCTCGACGTGCACGATCACCGGCGCGGTGGGCGCCTCGGCGGCGATGCGAATCACCGACCGGATCTGTTCGACGGTGCCGGGCTTGAAGACGACATGGCTGATGCCGGCGTCGTTGAGCTCGGCGATCAGCTCGACGGCCTCTTCCAGTTCGGGGATGCCGGCACTGATCACCAGCCCGTCGAACGGGGCGCCGGACTGACGTGCCTTCTGCACCAGCCGCTTGCCGCCGACCTGCAGCTTCCACAGGTAGGGGTCCAGGAACAGCGAGTTGAACTGCACGGTGCGGCCCGGTTCGAGCAGCTCGGTCAGCTGCGCAACGCGGTCGTCGAAGATCTCTTCGGTGACCTGCCCGCCGCCGGCCAACTCCGCCCAGTGCCCGGCATTGGCGGCCGCGGCGACGATCTTGGCGTCGACGGTGGTCGGCGTCATGCCGGCCAGCAGGATCGGCGAGCGGCCGGTGAGCCGGGTGAACTTGGTCTCGAGCTTGACCCGGCCGTCGGGAAGCGCGACCACGGTGGGTGCGTAACTGGTCCAAGGCCGGGCGACCTCGGGCACGGCGCCGATGGTGAACAGGTTGCGCTGTCCCCCGCGGGTGGCCACCGGCACGATTCCGATGCCCAGGCCGCGGATCACCGGTGCGGTCAGCCGGGTCAGGATGTCGCCGGGTCCCAGATCCAGGATCCAACGGGCGCCCGCCTCATCCAGCGCGGTGACCTCATCGACCCAGTCGACCTGGCCCACCAGGATCGAACCGGCCAGTTGACGGGTCAGCTCGACGTCGAGGCCCACCCTGGCGGCCCACCGACAGACGATCTCGACGCCGTCGGACAGCCGCGGCGAGTGGAATCCGACTTCGACCTGCACCGGCTCGAACACCGGGGCGAAGACCGCACCGCCGCGCAGTTTGTTCTTGCGCTCGGCGGCCTCCTTGTCGGCGATCTGCTCGCAGTACAGCTCGAAACGGGAGAGTTGTTCGGGAGTTCCGGTGATGACCACCGAGCGCCGGCCGTTGCGGATGGACAGCACCGGCGGCAGCACCGTGCGCACGTCCTGGGCGAACTCGTCCAGCAGTTGGCTGATGCGCTCGGGGTCGACGTTGGTGATCGACACCATCGGCGGACGGTCTCCCAGCACCGAGATGCCCCGGCGCCGGGCCACCAGGGTTCCGGCGGCGCCCACCAGTTGGGCGATCGCCAGCAGCTGCACGTCGTTGGCGCCGCCGGCCTTCAGCGACTCGACGGCGAGGATGCCCTGCGAGTGGCCGGCCGCGGCCACCGGCGGGGTTGCCGCCAGATCCAGCCCCTGGCGCTCCAGCGCGCGCATGGCGGCGATCTGGGTCAGCAGGACGCCCGGCACCGACACCGCAGCCGAGGTCAGCTGCTTGGCCGACGGGATCGCGTCCTCGGCGGCCAGCGCCCGCACCCACTGCAGCGGCTCGAAGCCGATGGGCCGGACCACCACAAGTTCGTTGGCGATCGGCTCGAGCAGCAGGTCGGCCTCGCCGGCCAGGGTGGCCAGCTCCGTCTCGATCCCGGCGGAGGACACCAGCTCTTCGAGCGACTCCAGCCAGGCGCTGCCCTGCCCACCGAAAGCGACCGCGTACGGCTCGCCGGCCGTCAGCCGGTCCACCAGAGCGGACGAGGCGCTGGGGAACCGCCCAGAGCCTGATCCGTCGGCAGACACCCGGTCGTGTTCGTGGATCGTCACGTTATATATCTCCCATGCCCTGGTTAACGTCGCGTCGTCGTCGACGCCCGCCGGGATAGCCGGCCCAATTCGCGGGCTCTCGCATCTTCGCGGCCGCGCTCAGCTGTAAGAGTGTCATAAGAACCTGTGCCGTTTCCGCAGCAAATTGGTTACTGGCGAGTTCTACGCTCGGGTAACCCGGCCCCGGATATCACGGGTTGCTGTGACGGCCGGAACGTTCCGGAACAAACGTCCTGCATGTGTGGGGTTACGGTCGAGTAGCCACAACGGCGCTGATCAAGGCTGCATTGTTATCTAATCGTTATGTTTGAATCAGCGAGGCCAACCGGGTTCGGGCTCGGCTGCAGCTCAGGCCCCCAACCGGCGCGGCAATCCCGGTCCCCCCGCGGCGGCGGGCGGGGCCAGTTTGCTGGACGGCCGGCGTCGCGCCGCCGGTGACCCCCGGCGCCCGAACCGGTTCTTGCCGATGCCCGTCGCCGGCCGGACTCTGCCGACGGCTTCGGCGCCCAAACCGTGTGCGACCATTGCGGAGTCCGCGCACTTAACAGACAAGGCAGGCCCAGATTGCGTCCCTGGATCGTGTGGGGCACCGGCCTGCTGTCCTATCTGGTGGCCGTGCTGGACCGCACCACCTTCGGGGTATCGGGTCTTGACGCCGCCGAACGGTTCCACGCCGGGCCGTCCACGTTGTCGTCGTTCGTGATCGTGCAGCTGATCGTCTACGCCGCCATGCAGATTCCGGCCGGCGTGCTGCTCGACCGCTTCGGCGCGCGGGCCATGATCGCCACGGGCGTGGCCGTGCTCTCCGCCGCCCAGGTCACCTTGTCGCTCACCCATTCGCTGCCCGTCGCGGTCGGCGCCTACGGGGTCGTGGGGCTGGGCGACTCGTTCATCTTCATCTCGGTCATCCGGCTGCTGCCCAACTGGTTCGCACCGGAGCGGGTTCCGCTGCTGACCCAGTTGACCGGCATCTGCGGTCAGTTCGGCCAGTTCCTGTCGGCGGTGCCGTTCCTGGCGATCCTGCTGCACGGGGGCTGGACCGCCGCCTACCTCTCGGCGGCCGGCCTGGGCCTGTTCGCCGTGGCCCTGACGCTCGCCGTCGCCCGCGACGCCCCGCCGGGGGCCCCGCCCGCCGTGCAGGCGCGACCGCTGCGGTCGGCGTTCAGCGACGTCAAGACGGTGTGGTCGCGGCCGGGAACCAAGTTGGGCCTGTTCACCCACATGGGCAACTCGTCCTCGCCCGGCGTGTTCGCTCTGATGTGGGGCGTGCCCTACCTGACCACCGCGCAGGGCCTCTCGCGCGACGTGGCGGGGGCAGCGCTGACGCTGTCGGTGGCGGCGTTCGTGGTGGTCGGACTGTTGGTGGGGACCATGTCGGCGCGCCGGCCCGACCGTCGGTCGAGCGTGGCGCTGACGATGATCGCCTTGACCGCATTGATCTGGACGGTGGTGCTGGCGCTGCCGCACCCCGCGCCGCACTGGTTGCTGGTGGTGCTGATCCTGGTCATCTCGGCCGGCCAGCCGGTGTCGATGCTGGCATTCGACTTCGCCCGCACCTACAACCCACCGGCCGCCATGGGCACCGCCCAGGGCATGGTCAACACCGGCGGCTTCATCGCGACGCTGCTGGTCATGCAGGCGATGGGCCTGGTGATCGCGATGGCGGGCGGCTATTCGTTTGCGGCGTTCCGGATGGCCTGGACCGTGCAGTACGTCATCTGGGCGGTGTCGGCGGCCGCCGTGGTGATCTACGCACGCAAAGTCCGCAACGGCGAACCCCTGGGCGAAACTCACATACCCGTGGCGGCCGCACCCTAGCGGGGGCTATGCCGGTGCCGTGTACGGGTCCGGCGACTGCGGACAGTACGCCTGCCGAGCCGCGTTGATGACCAGATGCGCCGAGCCCGGCGACATTTTCAGGTGCGCGATGACCGACACCGGTACCAGCTTGGGCGCGTCGCTGAGCCCCACACAGACGTCGTGGGCCTCCCGCACCAGCACGTTGCGCAGCGGCTCGCACACCGGGCCACAGATCTGCCGGTCATAGTCGGGATGTAGCCCCTGGTGCTCCAGTTCGTCGAAGAAAACCTGATCCTCTTCAGGGTCGGCCGATACGGCGGGCGCCCCCGCCACCACGCACGAGAGCACCGCGAGGAACACGGCTGGAATCAACCCTCTGCCCATGACGCCGCACCAATCCATGCAGGGACCAGAAAACCAGTCTGGCACCGATGCGGCCGATAGCACAGGGGTGTTGTCGCCGATTTACGACGCTGGTGCGGGCGGAGGGACTCGAACCCTCACGCTCTTTCGAGCACGGGCACCTAAAGCCCGGGTGTCTGCCAATTCCACCACGCCCGCAAGCGCACGTCATCGTACGTCGCCCGCGGAGCTTCCCCCAACGCGAACCGCCTTGGGCCCGCCTGCCCCCGCCAACGCAGGCGGTACGGTCAAGGGGTGTCCACTACACGGCGTCGGAGACCGGCACTGGTCGTGCTGGTGATCGTCGCCGCCTGCGCGTGCCTGGCGCTGGGCTGGTGGCAGTGGTCCCGTTTTCAAGAGGTCAACGGGAACTTCCAGAATCTCGGCTATGCGCTGCAGTGGCCGCTGTTCGCCTGGTTCTGCGTGTACGCCTACCGCAAGTTCGTCCGCTACGAGGAAGAACCGCCGGAGCTGCACCCGGCCGACGCGGTGACCGAGATTCCGGCCGGGCTGCTGCCCGAGCGTCCGGCGCCCGCCGCCACCCCGACCGATGATCCCGAGCTTCGCGAGTACAACGCCTATCTGGCCGAACTCAGCAAGACGAAACGAGAGAACAGGAACACCGCATGACCGGCACACCCGCCAATGCCGCCCCCGCCGAGAAGGTCCGCAGCGCACTGTTGCCCTACCGGGTGCTGGCGTGGACAACGGGTATCTGGCTGATCGCGCTGTGCTACGAGATCGTGGTCCGCTACGTGGTCAAGGTCGACAACCCGCCCATCTGGATCGGTGTGGTGCACGGCTGGGTGTATTTCGCCTACCTGCTGGCCACTTTCAACCTGGCGGTCAAGGTTCGCTGGCCGCTGGGCAAGACCGTGGGTGTGCTGCTGGCCGGCACCATTCCGTTGCTGGGCGTCATCGTTGAGCATTTCCAGACCCGTAACGTCAAGGCGCAGTTCGGCCTCTGAGGCCCCGTGGCACTAGGCCAGCGAGCGCAGCGCCGGCAACAGCAGCTGCAGAGCCCGGCCGCGGTGTGACTCCGCGTCTTTTTCAGCCGGGCTCAGCTGCGCGGCGGTGCGGCCGCCGCCCGCCGGGATGAACACCGGGTCGTAGCCGAATCCGCCCTGGCCCTGCGGTTCCCGGGCGATGCGGCCCACCCACTGCCCGCGCACCACCAGCTCGTGCTCGGGGCCCTCGCCCCAGACCAGCGCGCACGCGGACACGAACGCCGCGCCGCGCCGCTCGTCGGGCACATCGCGCAGTTGGGCCAGCAGCAACGCGGTGTTTGCCGCGTCGTCGCCGTGGCTGCCCGACCAGCGTGCCGACAACACTCCCGGCATCCCGTTGAGCGCTTCGACGGTCAGCCCGGAATCGTCTGCGACGCAAGGCAATCCTGTGGCGTTATAGCCGTCGCGGGCTTTGGCCAGGGCGTTGCCCTCGAACGTTGCGGCGGTTTCCGGGGCTTCCGGGTACGGCTCGACATCGTCGAGCGAGACCGGCTGCAGCCCCGACAGGCCGGCATGCTCGAGCACCCGACTCAGTTCGGCCAGCTTCTTGCGGTTGCGGCTGGCCACCAGCAGTCGCCTCATCCGGTCAGCTGCCGAACGCCTTCTTCGGGGCCGGCCCCTCCGGCAGCACCCCCGGGTAGGGCAGCTCCAGCGCCTCGCGCTGCACCACGAACAGCTTCTCGCAGGCGGCCAGCGCCGCGTCGAGCATCTTGTCCAGCGTCGAGCGCGGGAACGTCGCGCCCTCGCCGGTGCCCTGAATCTCCACCAGGGTTCCGGTGTCGGTGGCGACGACGTTCATGTCGACCTCGGCGCGCGAGTCCTCCTCGTAGGGCAGATCGACGCGCACCCGGCCGTCGACCACGCCGACGCTGACCGCTGAGATGGCGCACGACAGCGGCCGCGGGTCGGACAGTTTGCCGGCGGCCGACAGGTAGGTGACCGCGTCGGCGAGCGCCACGTAGGCCCCGGTGATGGCCGCGGTGCGAGTGCCCCCGTCGGCCTGCAGCACGTCACAGTCGATCGCGATGGTGTTCTCGCCCAGCGCGCCCAGGTCGATGCAGGCACGCAGCGAGCGGCCCACCAGCCGGCTGATCTCCTGGGTGCGGCCGCCGACCTTGCCCCGGACCGATTCCCGGTCCGAGCGGGTGTGGGTGGCGGCGGGCAGCATGGCGTACTCGGCGGTCAGCCAGCCCTGGCCAGAGCCTTTCCGCCAGCGCGGAACGCCTTCGGTGACGCTGGCCGTGCACATGACCCGGGTGTTGCCGAACTCGACCAGAACCGAACCGGCCGGGTTGCTGGTGAACCCGCGGGTGATGACGACCGGGCGCAGCTCGTCGTCGAGGCGACCGTCTTCTCGTTTGGACACGCGAACAACCCTAACGGGGATCGCAAGCGCCGCGGCGAGCCGGGCACGTCGGGCCGGCGCGGCGGACTTTGGGGAATCAGCCCTTCGTGATGTCGAACGACTCGTCGCACACCACGGCGTGCACCGGGCCGTCGAATTCGGCCTTCGCCTCCCGGATCACGTCCTCGCGCGCGGTCCAGGGCGGGATGTGGGTCAGCAGCAGCTGTCCCACTCCGGCCGCCGCCGCGGTACGCCCGGCGTCGGTTCCCGACAGGTGCAGGTTGGGTGGGCGGTTGGCCTCGTGGGTCCACGACGCCTCGCACAAGAACACATCGGCGCCGCGCGCCAACTCGATCACCTCGTCGCAGAAACCGGTGTCGGCGCTGTAGACCAGGGTCGCGCCGGAGGGGTCGGTGATCCGCATGCCGTAGGACTCGGTGGGGTGCGAGACCAGGCCGGGCACCACGGTCAGCGCGCCGAACGTGACGGGCTCGCCGTCCGCCCAGGCTCGCACATCGAAGATGTCGGTGATGTCGTCGATCTCACCGCCATAGGGCGAGGACGCGGCACCCATCCGCGACCAGGTGTCACTGGGGCCGTAGAGCAAACCCTTGTCGAACGGCTTGGCCGCCACCGAGGGGTGGTAGCGGCGCCAGACGAACAGACCCGGCAGATCCAGACAGTGGTCGGCATGCAGATGCGACAACAGCACGTGCACCGACCCGGGATCGACATGGCGCTGCAGGGCGCCCAGCACCCCACCGCCGAAGTCGATAACCAGCGGCGGCGTGTCCGGCGCCTGCAGCAGGTAACCCGATGCCGGCGAGTCCGGACCCACCACACTGCCGGAGCAGCCCAGCACGGTCAGTCGCACGTTCCCTACTGTGCCATGTTCGCTGCGGCCATGACGAAGACACCGGTGCTTTACCCACGATTCGTCATCGAAATCACCGCCTAGCGCGAAGGGGCGCGGCGGTGGACCGCTCCGACCCCGCTGATGACCGGTCCCAGAAATCGGGTGGCCAGGTGCGCGAAGGCCTCGGGGTCACCGGTGGCCTCGAAGACCCGCGTGGCCGGGCTGGCCTCGTGGGGGCGCAGGAGATCTTGCTCGGTGAGCACCCGCAGCAGTTCTTTGGCGGTCTCTTCGGCGCTGGAGACCAGCGTCACCACCTCGCCCATCACCAGCTGGATCAGTCCAGACAGCAGCGGGTAGTGCGTGCAGCCGAGCACCAGCGTGTCGACGCCCGCGCGCTGCAGCGGCTCCAGATATCCCTCGGCGAGTCCCAGCACCTGCCGGCCGCTGGTGATGCCGCGCTCGACGAAGTCGACGAAGCGGGGGCAGGCCACCGCGGTGATCTCGGTGTCGCGGGCGGCGGCGAACGCATCCTGGTAGGCGTGACTGGCGATGGTCGCCTGTGTCCCGATCACCCCGATGCGGCCGTTGCGGGTGGTTGCCACCGCCCGGCGCACCGCCGGCAGGATCACCTCCACGACCGGCACGTCGTAGCGTTCCCGGGCATCGCGCAGGCACGCCGCCGAGGCGGTGTTGCAGGCGATCACCAACGCCTTGATGCCCCGCTCGACCAGATCGTCCCCGATTGCCAGCGCATGCGCGCGGACCTCGGGGATGGTCAGCGGTCCGTACGGTCCGTTGCCGGTGTCGCCGACATAGATGATGTCCTCGTCGGGCAGCTGGTCGATGATCGAGCGGGCGACGGTCAGCCCACCGACACCGGAGTCGAAGATTCCGATCGGGCTCACGCCGCAGCCCCCCGGCGCCGTTCGCGGGCTTTGCGTTCCGGGCGCGCCAGCCAGTAGGCGGCCAGCACGCCGGCGAGCGCCCCACACAGGTGGCCCTGCCAGGACACCCCACCGCAGATGTTGAGCACCGGCACCGCTCCCCAGAGAATTCCGCCGTAGAGGAACAGCACCACCAGCCCGACCAGGATCTGCCAGATCCGGCGGGTGAACCAGCCGAACACCAGCAGGAAGGCCAGCCAGCCGAAGATCAGCCCGGAGGCGCCGATGTGGTCGGTGGGCCCGCAGGAGGATCCGACGTTGCCGATCAGCCAGGTGCCCAGACCGCCGACGATCCACACGATCGCGGTGGCCAGCACAAACCGGGACAGCCCGGTCAGCGTCAGCAGGAAACCCAGTACCAGCGCCGGACCGGTGTTGGCCAGCAGGTGCGCCCAGTTCGCGTGCAGCAGCGGGGCGAACAGCACCCCCCACAGGCCGTCGGTCTCCAACGGACGGATGCCGTTGCGGTCCAGCTGGTGACCGCCCGCCTGATCGACGGTTTCGACAAGGTAGAGCAGGCCGACGAACGCGAGGATGGTGGCCCCGCCGGTGCGCCAGACGGGCTTGTCGGCCGGCCGGGGCGCGGGTGCCGTCTTATCGCGGGCGTTCACTGCGCACCCCGCGCGCTGCGGTCGCGGGACCGGTCGGCGAATGCGCCCGGCACCGTGCCGCGGTAGGTGGGAATGCCGGCCACCGGATCGGCCGACAGCAGCCCACCGAGCACCGCTCGGGCCAGACAGTCCGCCGCGGCGGCGCCGACCTCGGTGATCAGTCCGGTCTCCGGAGACAGGGCGGCCGGTGTTCCCGGCAGCGGCGGAACCTCCACGGTTCCGGTCGACAGCGCGAACACGGTGTCCCCGTCCACTGGGGTGTGCGAGGGCCGGATGGTGCGGGCCAGCCCGTCTTGAGCGGCGACGGCCATCCGGCGGCAACCGGCCGGACTCAGCGCGGCATCGGTGGCCACCACGGCGATGGTGGTGTTGAGCGTCAGGGATTTGGGCTCCAGACCAGCCAGGATGGCCAGCTGCTCGGACGGCGGCGCCGTCAGCCCGAACTCCTCGATGAGCAGCGCCGACCAGGGCAGCCCGGTGGTCGCGTCGATGACTTCACCGGTGGGGTTCACCACCACGATCGCGCCCACGGTGACCACCTGGTCGCCGAGCTCCAGCGTCGTCGAGGCCGTCCCCACACCACCTTTGAAGACCCCGGCACGCGCACCGGCTCCGGCGCCGACACTGCCCACCGCCGGCAGGTCGCCCTGGGGGCCGGCGGCCGCCGCCACGGCGGCGTAGCCGAACTCCGCGGTGGGTC
The DNA here is from genome assembly GCF_010729485.1 of Mycolicibacter hiberniae. Classification (NCBI taxonomy): domain Bacteria; kingdom Bacillati; phylum Actinomycetota; class Actinomycetes; order Mycobacteriales; family Mycobacteriaceae; genus Mycobacterium; species Mycobacterium hiberniae. Next base: position 869,433 of record NZ_AP022609.1, on the reverse strand, counting down.
GCCGATCCCAGCCGCCGACCGGGAGGTCGAAGATGACCGCGGCCGGCACGATCGGCACCACGCCGCCGTCCAGCGCCACGCCACGGCCCTGTTCTTCCAGCCAGGTCATCACGCCGTCGGCGGCCGCCAGCCCGTAGGCGCTGCCCCCGGAGAGCACAACGGCGTCCACCCAGCGCACGCTGTTGGCCGGGTCCAGCAAGTCGGTCTCGCGGGTACCGGGTGCACCACCGCGACCGTCGACCGCGCCGACGGTGCCGGGCGGCGCCAGGACCACGGTGACACCGGTGGCCCAACCGCTTCCGAGCGTCGCATCGTCGTCGATCCGCTGGTGGTGGCCCACCCGGATGCCGGCGACATCGGTGATCGAACCCATGCGCATCATCGTCTGGGCCTTCCCATCAGTGCGACTACCAGGAATTCCTGCAGCACGGTCAGCCACTGGTACACGTTGAGCTGCGCGGCCGCCACATCGCCGGCAGGCAACTGCTCGGGGCCGTCGGGACCGATCTTGAGCACGGTGCCCAGCGCGAGCCGCACGTCGTTGACGGCGGCGACCCACGCGTTCGCCTGGTCTTCGGTCAACTCCAAGCGGCCGCCCTGTTCGGGAATGGTGTCCAGCACCTGTTGTGCCGCGGCACGTTTGGCGTCGATGATCTGCGGCTCGTGCAGGCTGCGCAGCGCCGCGTTCAGGCTCTCGGCGTCGACCGCGGGATCCTGCCCGGGACCTTGCGGGCGGTAGAAGTCCGGCAGCAGCCGGCGCGTGGTGGCGTCTGCCGGTGGGCGGGTGTTGCCGGTTCGCATCCCGGTGATCTGCTCGAGTTCGTCTGGCGGGGAGCCGGACTCCCGTGCGTCGAGCATGCCCAGCACCGAGCCGATCAGGTTGCGCAGCAGCCCGGCCTCGTGCAGGGCCAGCGCAGAACGGAAGCGGGGCCCGTCGGCGGTTTCGACCCGCTTCCAATTTCGCACGGTGACGTCCCGGTTCCCTTCCGATCGAGTCTCAGCGGTCCTGCTGCATGGTCGCCCACAGCCCGGCGGCATGCAGTTTGGACACGTCGACCTCCATCGACTCCCGGCTGCCCGCCGACACCACGGCCTTGCCCTCGTTGTGCACCTGCAACATCAGCTTGGTCGCGTGCTGCTCGCTGTAACCGAACAGCTTTTGGAAGATGTAGGTCACATACGTCATCAGGTTGACCGGGTCGTCCCAGACGATGGTCACCCACGGGGACGCCGTCCCCTCGAGCGGGTCGGCGCGCCGCTCCCCGGTGCCCTGCGGTTTCACCGGGGCAGACGTCGGTGCTGACGTGGCCATACCGGTCAGGATACCGAGCCGAGCCGGGGTGCGGTCCAGTCGATACGGTTGGCAGGTGGACTCCTCGGCCCGGTGCAGCGGGCTGCTCACCGACAAGTACGAGCTGACCATGCTCGCCGCGGCGCTGCGCGACGGCACGGCGGGTCGGCGGACCGGTTTTGAAATGTTCACCCGCCGACTGCCCGAGGTACGCCGCTACGGCGTGGTTGCCGGCACCGACCGGTTTGTGCAGGCTGTGCTGGACTTCTCCTTCGACGATGCCGCGCTGAGTCTGCTCTCGGAATTCCTGGATCCCTCGACGCTGCAGTTCCTGGCCGATTTCCGCTTCCGCGGCGACATCGACGGCTATCCCGAAGGTGAGCTGCACTTCGCCGGCTCGCCGGTGCTCACCGTGCAGGGCAGTTTCGCCGAGTGCGTCGTGCTGGAGACCCTGGCCCTGTCGATCTTCAACCACGACACCGCGATCGCCTCGGCGGCGGCCCGCATGGTCCACGCCGCCGCCGGGCGGCCGCTGATCGAGATGGGTTCGCGCCGCACCCACGAGCAGGCCGCCGTGGCCGCGGCACGCGCCGCCTACCTGGCGGGATTCGCCGGGACGTCCAATCTGGAGGCGCACCGCCGCTTCGGGTTGCCGGTGCTGGGCACCAGCGCCCACGCCTTCACACTGCTGCACACCGGAGCCGACGGCGAGCTTGAAGCGTTCCGGTCCCAGGTGGCCGTGCAGGGCGTCGGCACCACACTGCTGGTGGACACCTATGACGTCGCCACCGGGGTCGCCAACGCCGTGGCGGCGGCCGGACCGGACCTCGGTGCGGTCCGGATCGACTCCGGGGAGCTGGCGGTGCTGGCCCATCAGGTGCGCGACCAGCTGGACCGATTGGGCGCCACCGCAACCAAGATCGTCGTCTCCGGCGACCTCGACGAGTACGCCATCGCGGCGCTGCGGGCCGCGCCGGTGGACAGCTACGGCGTCGGCACCGCCCTGGTGACCGGTTCGGGCGTGCCGACCGCCGGCTTCGTCTACAAACTGGTCGAGGTCGACGGCAGACCCGTGGGCAAACTCAGTGCCGGCAAGCAGTCGCAGGGCGGATGCAAACACGCGATGCGCCTGGCGCGCAACGGCACCGTCGTCGAGGAGGTCGTCTACCCGGCTGGGCGCCCGCCCGCCACGGATGCACCGGCCCGGGGTGTGACGGTTCCGCTGGTACGCGGCGGCGAGCCGGTGGCCGAGACCGGTCCGGCGGCGCTGGCCGCGGCGCGCGAGCGCGTGACGTCCGGGCTGCACAGCCTGCCGTGGGAAGGCCGCAAGCTCGGCCGTGGTGAGCCGGCCATCCCGACGCGGGTGGTGGCCGGCGGCTTCTGACCGCTGGTCTACTTGCCGTTGCGTTCCCGGTGCTTGCACCCGGGCCAACAACAGGGCCGCCGCTTGCCTTCCTCGAGTTCCTCCCGGGTGCGGCGGATGCGGCGCTCCCGGGTCGCCTGCTGCTTGGCGTCTTCGACCCAGCAGATGAACTCGTTGCGCGCCAACGGGGTGATGTCGAGCCAGGCGGTCACCGCGGCGGGGCACTCCAGCAGGCCCTCCTGCAGGTCTGCGGGAAGTTGGTGCACCGCGCCGCCCGGCAATTGGCCGCTCATCACCTCAGGGTAGGGGACACCGGCGGGATCGACCGTGAGGTCCGGCGGGCTACCGTGTGCACACCATGGCTGACCCGTCCGTATCCGAGTTGCTCGCCGCCGCGGTGGCCGCACTCGGCGGCAGTGAACGCCAGGGCCAGGTTCAGATGGCCGAGGCGGTGGCGCGCGCCTTCGAGACCGGCGAGCACCTGGCCGTGCAGGCCGGCACCGGCACCGGCAAGTCGCTGGCCTACCTGGTTCCGGCGATCGCCCGGGCGCTGGCCGACGAGAGCCCGGTCGTGGTGTCGACCGCGACCATCGCGCTGCAGCGCCAGCTCGTCGACAGGGACCTGCCGCGACTGGCCGGCGCCCTGGAGAAGGTGCTGCCCCGCCGGCCCACCTTCGCGCTGCTCAAAGGCCGACGGAATTACCTGTGCCTGAACAAGATCCATACCGGCGCAGCCGATGATCAAGACGAGGGTCCACAGGCCGAACTGTTCGATCCGTTTGCGGCAAGCGCCCTGGGCCGCGACGTGCAGCGACTGACCGCGTGGGCCGAAGACACCGACACCGGTGACCGCGACGACCTCAAACCCGGTGTACCGGAACGGTCCTGGTCGCAGGTCAGCGTCTCGGCCCGAGAATGCATGGGTGCGGTGCGCTGCCAATACGGCACCGACTGCTTCGCCGAGCGGGCTCGGGCGGTCGCCGCGCAGGCCGACGTCGTCGTCACCAACCACGCGCTGTTGGCCATCGACGCCATCTCCGACACCACAGTGCTGCCCGAGCACCGCCTGCTGGTGATCGACGAGGCACACGAGCTCGCCGACCGGGTGACATCGGTGGCCACCGCCGAGCTCAGCGCCACCCTGCTCGGCGTCGCGGTGCGCCGGGTGGCACGGCTGGTCTCCCCCGAACTGGTCCAGCGCCTCGACGCCGCATCGCTGACGTTCGGCTCGGCGATCCACGACGCCACACCCGGGCGGATGGATCATCTCGACGAGGAGCTGGCCACCTATCTGGCCGCGCTGCGGGATGCGGCCGGTGCGGCCCGCGCGGCCATCGACACCGCCCCCGCCGACCCCAAGGCCGCCGCCGCCCGCAAGGAATCCGTTGCGGCCCTGACCGAGATCTCCGATACCGCGGCCCGGATCCTGACCTCGTTCGAGCCGGCCATTCCCGACCGCTACGACGTGGTCTGGCTCAGCCATGAGGACAACCGCGGCTCGGTGCGCGCGGTGTTGCGGGTGGCGCCGCTGTCGGTGGCGGGCCTGCTGCGCGAGCGGTTGTTCGCCCGGGCGACGACGGTGTTGACCTCGGCGACGCTGACGGTCGGAGGTTCCTTCGACGCGATGGCCGGGGACTGGGGCCTGCGGCGCGGCGCGGAGGCTCAGGCGGCGCGCTGGCGCGGCCTGGACGTGGGTTCCCCGTTCGACCACGCCAAGGCGGGCATCCTCTACGTCGCCGCCCATCTGCCGCCGCCCGGGCGCGACGGCACCGGAAACGACCAGCAGCTCGAGGAGATCACCGCGCTGATCACCGCGGCCGGTGGCCGGACCCTGGGATTGTTCTCCTCGATGCGGGCGGCGCGGGCCGCTGCCGAGTCCATGCGCGAGCGCCTCGACACCCCGGTGCTGTGCCAGGGCGACGACACCACCGGCGCGCTGGTCGAACAGTTCGCCGAGGATGCCGAGACATCGCTGTTCGGCACGCTGTCGCTGTGGCAGGGCGTCGATGTGCCCGGACCGTCGCTGTCGCTGGTGCTCATCGACCGCATCCCGTTCCCGCGGCCCGATGACCCCCTGTTGACGGCCCGCCAGCGCGCGATCACCGCGCACGGCGGCAACGGTTTCATGGCGGTGGCCGCCAACCACGCCGCACTGCTGCTGGCCCAGGGCGCCGGCCGGCTGCTGCGCGGGATCGACGACCGCGGCGTGGTCGCGGTGCTGGACTCCCGGATGGCCACCGCCCGCTACGCCGGATACCTGCGGGCCTCGCTGCCGCCGTTCTGGGCCACCACCGATGCCGGCAAGGTGCGACTGGCGCTGCAGCGGCTGCGCGGCGATTAAGCCCACTATCGTGATACCCCATGCGCCAAGCCCCCCGACGGCACCGTGTAGATGCGGCGGCCCCAGCTTCGCCTCTCCGTCGTCGAGGCTCGCTGAACCGCCGTGTTCTCGTCACCGCCTGCACGCTGGTGCTGTTGCTGAGCGGCTGCGCCCGGATGATCGACGGGACACCGGTGTCGATCTTCGCCGACCCGTTCCGGGTGGGGGGCCTGCAGGCCGTCGACGGCCCCACCGGCCTGCGCCCCGACGCTCCGGCGCCGACCCGGGAGGTCCGAGGCACCGACGGCGGTCGCATCGATTCGCTGGCCGCCCAGTCAGTCAGCGACCTCGAGGCGTTTTGGACCACCACCTACCCCAACACCTTCGACGGCGATTTCCGGTCCGCCAAGGCGCTGGTGTCGTGGGATCCCGGGCAACCACGCGGAAAGTTCTGCGGTAACCGGACTTTCCTGCTGGTCAACGCCGCCTACTGCTACCTGGACAACACCATCGGCTGGGATCGCCGGCTGCTGCTGCCCGCGCTGCGCAGCGCCTACGGCGACATGGCCATCGCCATGGTGCTGGCCCACGAGTACGGCCACGCGATCGCCCGGACGGCCGGGATCACCAAACGGCGCCAAACCCCGACCCTGGTGGCCGAGCAGCAGGCCGACTGCCTGGCCGGGGTCTATCTGCGGTGGGTGGCCCAGGGCGACTCCCCCCGCTTCACCTTGAGCACCGGCGACGGGCTCAACGGCGTGTTGGCCGCGATGCTCGCGCTGCGCGATCCGTTGCTGAATCCCGGCGAGACGATCGGCAACAACGAGCACGGCTCGGCTTTCGAGCGGATCTCGGCTTTTCAGTTCGGGTTCACCGACGGCGCCGATTCGTGTGCGGGCATTGACGCCAAGGAGATCGAGCAGCGGCGCGGCGAACTGCCTGTTCAGTTGCAACAGAACGAAACCGGCGAAGTGCCGGTCAGCGAGGATTCGGTGCGGCTGGTCGTTGACGCGATGAACATCGCCTTCACGCCGGCCCAGCCGCCCAAGCTGGCCTTCGACGCCCCGGCTGCATCGCCGTGCCCCGATGCGCGCCCAAGCTCACCGGCCTCGTACTGTCCGGCGACCAACACCATCGCGATCGACCTGCCCGCGCTGCAGGCCATGGGCACCCCCAGCAAGGACCAGAAGCTGGCGACGCTGTCCGGCGACAACACCGCCTATTCGGTGTTGATCTCGCGCTACCTGCAGCGGGTTCAGATCGAACACGGCGGGCTGGTGCTCGACAATGCCGCCGCCGCGCTGCGCACCGCGTGCCTTACCGGAGTGGCGACCACCCTGCTGTCGCAGGGCGTCACCACCTCCAATGGGGGCCGGATCGCGCTGACCGCGGGCGACCTCGACGAAGCCGTCGCCGGGTTGTTGACCAACGGCCTGGCGGCCGGCGACGTCAACGGCGAGTCGGTACCGGCCGGTTTCTCCCGCATCGACGCCTACCGCACCGGGGTGCTCGGCGATTTCGATCACTGCCTGGGCCGCTTCCCCTGAGCCCTTCGGCGAGCAGACGCAGAATCGCACCCGACGTGCGTCGGACGTGCGATTCTGCGTCTGCTCGCGGTCGGGTTGGCGCGCTCAGGCCAGCGTGACCAGCCCCAGCTCGGCGTCACCGGACAGCAGCGGGTGGCTGGGCAACACCCGTACGGTGTAGCCCACCGACCCGGCGACCGGCAGCCGGCTGGTGGTGGAGAACACCTCGGTTCCGTCGGCGCCGGTATGCGAGTGCGACATCGCCACTTTGACCGGATCCAGCAGCGTGTCACCGGAATCCACCCGGCCGAGCACCGCCTGCACCACCACCTCGTCGGGCCGAAGTCCGGCCAGGCGCACCGAGGCCGTCAGCGTCAATTCCGAACCGAGCCAAGGCGCATCGGGTAAGCCGGTGCTGTCGACGTCGGTGATCTCGATGTGCGGCCAGGCCGCCTCCGCCCGGCGCCGGTAGTCGGCCAGTTGACGTGCCGCACCGTAGGACACGCCGTCAATCGGCTCGCGGGTGCGCCGCACCGACAACGCCGCCGGCGCATAACACCGCTCCACGTAGTCCTGCACCATGCGCGTTGCCAACACTTTGGGGCCCAGCGTCTGCAGGGTGTGGTGCACCATCTCGATCCAGCGCGGTGGCACGCCGCGCTCATCGCGGTCGTAGAACTTGGGCACCACCGAGGTGGCCAGCAAGTCGTAGAGTGCCGCGGCTTCCAGGTCGTCACGACGATTCTCATCGGCAACGCCGTCGGCGGTGGGGATCGCCCAGCCGTTCTCCCCGTCGAACCACTCGTCCCACCAGCCGTCGCGGATCGACAGGTTCAGGCCGCCGTTGAGCGCGCTCTTCATCCCCGAGGTGCCGCAGGCCTCCAGCGGCCGCAGCGGATTGTTCAGCCAGACATCGCATCCGGAGTACAGCCGCCGTGCCATCGACATGTCGTAGTCGGGAAGGAAGGCGATCCGGTGCCGCACCTCCGGACGGTCGGCGAAGCGCACCACCTGCTGAATCAGCGCCTTGCCGCCTTCGTCGGCCGGATGGGATTTGCCCGCGACGATCAACTGGACCGGGCGCTGCTCGTCGAGCAGCAGGCGCTCCAACCGCTCGGGATCGCGCAGCATCAGCGTCAACCGCTTGTAGGTCGGCACCCGGCGGGCGAACCCGATGGTCAGCACGTCGGGGTCGAACGCCGTGGCGATCCAGCCCAGTTCGGCCTCCGAGGAGCCGCGCTGCAGCCCGGACTGCAACAGCCGCAACCGGACTTCGTCGACCAGCAGGGCGCGCAGTTGCGAGCGGATCGCCCACAACGCCACCGGGTCGACCTGCGCAATGCGCTGCCAGGCCGCGGGCGAGGCGGTGGAGTCGGCGGCGCCCACGTCGCGGCTCAGCTGCAGCCACGGCGGCGCCGCCCAACTCGGCGCATGCACCCCGTTGGTGATCGAGCCGATCGGCACCTCGTCGGCGTCGAAACCCGGCCACAGGTCGTTGAACATGGCCCGGCTCACCCGACCGTGCAGCCGCGAGACACCGTTGGCCCGCTGCGCCAGGCGCAGGCCCATATGGGCCATGTTGAACATGGCCGGATCGTGTTCGACGCCCAGTTCCATGACCCGCTCGGTGGGCACCCCGGGGACCAGAGCCTGACCGCCGTCATCGAAGTAGCGGCGCACCATCTCCGTGGGGAACCGGTCGATTCCGGCCGGCACCGGTGTGTGGGTGGTGAACACAGTCGCCGAGCGCACCACGGTCAGAGCGGTGTCGAAATCCAGGCCCTGCTCGGCGATCAGTTCGCGGATGCGCTCCACGCCCAGGAAGCCGGCATGGCCCTCGTTCATGTGGAACACCTCAGGGGCGGGCATGCCCTGCAGCCGGGTGAACTCCCGGATCGCCCGCACCCCGCCGACCCCGGCCAGGATCTCCTGGCGGATTCGGTGCTCCTGGTCGCCGCCGTACAACCGATCGGTGATGCCCCGCAGCTGGTGCGGGTTCTCTCCGATGTCGGAATCCAGCAGCAACAACGGCACTCGGCCGACCTGGGCCACCCACACCCTGGCCCGTAACCGGCCGGCACCGGGCAGGGCCACCTCGATCAGCACCGGTGTGCCGTCGGCCTCGACGAGCAGCCGCAACGGCAGCCCCTGCGGGTCCAGCGCGGGATAGGTCTCCCGTTGCCAGCCGTCGGCGGTCAGCGCTTGCCGGAAATAGCCGGAGCGGTAGTAGAGCCCGACCGCGATCAACGGCACACCCAGATCCGATGCCGACTTCAGGTGGTCCCCGGCCAGAATTCCCAGCCCGCCCGAGTAGTTCGGCAGCGCCTCGGCGACGCCGAACTCCATGGAGAAGTAGGCGATCGCCGTCGGCAGCGCGGCGCCGTCGTCCTGGCGGTGCTGATACCACCGGGGCTTCGTCAGGTACGCGGTGAGGTCGGCAGACAGCGCGTCGAGCCGGGAGGTGAATCCGTGATCGCCGGCCAGCGCCTCCAGGCGCCCCGGGCTCACCGCGCCCAGCAGTGCCACCGGGTCACGCCCGCAGCCGTCCCACAGTTCGGGATCGATGGCGGCGAACAACTCCTGGGTGGGTTGCTCCCAGGACCAGCGCAGGTTCATCGACAGCTGCTCAAGCGCCAGCAGCCTCTCGGGCAGGTGGGCGCGAACGGTGAACCGGCGGAGGGCCTTCACGCTTGACCACACTACCGGCGACGCGAATCTGGGACTGTCCCCCAGACCTGACAATTCGGTTGCGAACATGTTGCGTAATGCCAGCCCACCCGGGCGGCGGCTACCGTGGGCGCATACAGCCCGACGACGAACGGAGTGCGGTGGCTGGCCGAGTCGAGGTCGACGATGTCGCACCGGTCGTCTCGTGCGGCCGCTATCCGGCCAAGGCCGTGGTCGGGGAGACCGTGCCGGTCAAGGCCACGGTCTGGCGAGAAGGCCATGAGGCCGTCGCAGCGACATTGGTGGTGCGCTACCTGGGGCGGCGCTATCCGCTGCCCGGGGACGTCGCGTCCGCCGCGTCGCCCGGCTCGGCGCTGCGCCTGCCCATGCACACCGGTTTCGACGCCTATGTGTTCCACGGGGCGTTTTGCCCCGACGCCGTCGGCTTGTGGGCGTTCGGGGTCGAAGGCTGGGGCAATCCGCTGCAGAGCTGGCGCGAGGCGGTTACGGCCAAACTGGACGCCGGCCAGGGTGCGGCCGAGCTCTCCAATGACCTGGTGATCGGCGCCGAGCTGCTGGACCGGGCCGCGGCCGGCGCTCCGGCGGCCCTGCGCAAACCCGTGCTGGCGGCCGCCGCGGCACTGCGCGCGCCGGGCGATCCGCTGTACAGGGCCGCCCCGGCGCTGTCGGCGGATCTGGACGAGCTGCTGGCCCGCCACCCGCTGCGGGAGCTGGTGACCCCCAGCGCCGAGCACCAGGTGTGGGTGGACCGGCCGGCGGCGCGCAGCGGTGCGTGGTACGAAATGTTCCCCCGCTCCACCGGTGGCTGGGATTCCGACGGCCGGCCGGTGCACGGCACCTTCGCCACCGCGGCGGCGGCCCTGCCCCGGATCGCCGAGATGGGTTTCGACGTGGTGTACCTGCCGCCGGTCCATCCCATCGGCCGGGTCCATCGCAAGGGCCGCAACAACTCCGCGACCGCCGAACCCGGCGACGTCGGCTCGCCGTGGGCCATCGGCAGCGCCGAGGGCGGCCACGACGCGGTGCATCCGCAGCTGGGTGACATCGACGATTTCGACGCGTTCGTCGCGGCAGCACAGCGGCTGAATCTGGAAGTCGCACTCGACCTGGCGCTGCAGTGCGCACCGGATCACCCCTGGGCCACCGGGCATCGGGAGTGGTTCACCGAACTGCCCGACGGGACCATCGCCTACGCCGAGAACCCGCCGAAGAAGTACCAGGACATCTATCCGCTGAACTTCGACAACGACCCGGCCGGTCTGTATGCCGAGGTGCTGCGGGTGGTGCAGTTCTGGATGGAGCACGGCGTCAAGATCTTTCGGGTGGACAACCCGCACACCAAACCACCTGATTTCTGGCTCTGGCTGATCGCCGCCGTCAAGAACATCGACCCGGACGTCCTGTTCCTGTCCGAGGCGTTCACCCCACCGGCTCGCCAGTACGGCTTGGCCAAGCTGGGCTTCACCCAGTCCTACACCTACTTCACCTGGCGCACGACCAAAGCCGAGATCACCGAGTTCGGCATGCAGATCGCAGAGTTCGCCGACTTCCGCCGGCCGAATCTGTTCGTCAACACCCCCGACATCCTGCACGCCAGCCTGCAACACGGCGGTCCGGGAATGTTCGCGATCCGCGCGGTGCTGGCCGCGACGCTGAGCCCGGCCTGGGGCGTGTACTCCGGCTTCGAGTTGTTCGAAGACCGTGCACTGCACGAAGGCAGCGAGGAATACCTGGACTCCGAAAAGTACGAGCTCCGGCCGCGCGACTTCGCCGGCGCCGTGGCGGCGGGCCGTTCGCTGGAGCCGTTCATCGCCCGGCTCAACGAGATTCGCCGGCTGCATCCGGCGTTCGACCAGCTGCGCACCATCCGCTTCCACCATGTGGACAACGACGCGCTGCTGGCCTACAGCAAATTCGACCCGGCCACCGGCGACACCGTGCTGGTGGTCGTCACGCTGAATCCGTTCAGCGCCGAGGAGGCGACCCTGCACCTGGATATGTGGGCGCTGGGAATGCCGGACTACCAACGGTTCTGGGTGCGCGACCAGATCAGCGGAGAGGACTACAACTGGGGTCAGGACAACTACGTGCGGCTGGACCCGGCACGCGCGGTCGCCCACATCGTGACGATGCCGCCGATCAACGCCGGCAGCCGCACCGAACTGCTGCGCCGTTGATGGCCCCCGCCACCCGACACCTGGCGCCCGCGGCTGCCGACCTGGCGCGGCTGCTCGCCGGCGAACACCACGATCCGCACGCCATCCTGGGCGCGCACGAGGTCGGTAGAACCACGATCATCCGGACGTTGCGTCCGCGGGCCCACCGGGTGGTGGTGATCACCGGTGGGCAGCGATTCGTCATGCGTGACCTCGGATCCGGACTGTTCGCGGCGGCTCTGCCGTTCACCGGCCTGCCCGATTACCGGCTGGAGGTGCACTACCCCGAATCGGCCGAGTTCGCCGAACCCACCGGTGTGTGCCTGGTCGCCGACGGCTACCGGTTTGCCCCGACCCTGGGGGAACTGGACCTGTACCTGTTCGCCGAGGGGCGCCATGAACGTCTCTGGGAGGTGCTGGGCGCTCATCGGCGCACCTTCACCACACCGGACGGCGAGGTGTCCGGCGTGTCCTTCGCGGTGTGGGCCCCCAACGCCACCGGCGTGAGCCTGATCGGTGACTTCAACGGGTGGTCCGGTGACGACGCACCGCTGCGGTCGTTGGGGTTCTCCGGTGTCTGGGAGCTGTTCTGGCCGGACTTCCCCGCCGGCGGTCTCTACAAGTTCCGCGTGCATGGAGCCGACGGCGCGGTCACCGAGCGCGCCGACCCCTTCGCCTTCGCCACCGAGGTGCCGCCGCGCACCGCCTCGGTGGTGACCTCGAGCCACTACACGTGGAATGACTCCGAGTGGATGGCGCAACGCGCCCGGCGTGACCCGGTGAACGAGCCGATGAGCACCTACGAGGTCCATCTGGGCTCCTGGCGTCCCGGTCTGAGCTACCGCCAGCTCGCGGTGGAACTGACCGAATACGTCGCACACCGGGGCTTCACCCATGTGGAACTGCTGCCGGTCGCCGAGCATCCCTTCGGCGGGTCCTGGGGTTATCAGGTGACCTCGTACTACGCTCCGACCGCCCGCTTCGGCTCCCCCGACGACTTCCGGGCGCTGGTCGACGCGCTGCACGGCGCCGGCATCGGGGTGATCGTGGACTGGGTCCCGGCGCACTTCCCCAAGGACGACTGGGCGCTCGGCCGGTTCGACGGGACCCCGCTGTATGAGCATTCCGATCCGCGCCGCGGTGAGCAACTCGACTGGGGCACCTACGTGTTCGACTTCGGCCGACCGGAGGTGCGCAACTTCCTGGTCGCCAACGCCCTGTACTGGCTGACCGAGTTCCACGTGGACGGGCTACGGGTGGACGCCGTCGCATCGATGCTCTACCTGGACTACTCGCGGCCGCACGGCGGGTGGACCCCCAACATCTATGGGGGCCGCGAGAATCTGGAGGCGGTGCAGTTCCTGCAGGAGCTCAACGCGACCACCCACCGGGTCGCGCCGGGCATTGTGACCATCGCCGAGGAGTCCACCTCCTGGCCGGGGGTCACCCGGGACACCGGCCTCGGCGGCCTCGGGTTTTCGATGAAATGGAACATGGGCTGGATGCACGACACCCTGGCCTATCTGGGTCATGATCCGGTGCACCGCAGCTATCACCACCACAACATGACGTTCTCGATGCTGTACGCGTTCAGCGAGCACTACGTGTTGCCGATCAGCCATGACGAGGTGGTGCACGGCAAGGGCACATTGTGGTCGAGGATGCCGGGAGACGACCACCACAAGGCCGCGGGCCTGCGAGCACTGCTGGCCTACCAGTGGGCCCACCCCGGCAAGCAGTTGCTGTTCATGGGCCAGGAGTTCGGCCAGCGCAGCGAGTGGTGCAACGAACGCGGCGTCGACTGGTTTCAGCTCGATCCCGCCGTCGAGCCCGACGGCTACTCCCCCGGCATCCTGCGCCTGGTCGGCGACCTCAACGCCCATTACCGGGCGCTGCCCGCCCTGTGGACCCAGGACGCCGACCCCCGCGGCTACTCGTGGATCGACGCCAACGACTCGGCCAACAACGTGCTGAGCTTCCTGCGCTACGGCACCGACGGTTCGGTGCTGGCCTGCGTGTTCAACTTCGCCGGCGTCGCCCACACCGACTACCACCTCGGGCTGCCGCGGGCGGGCCGCTGGCGCGAGGTGCTCAACACCGATGCGGTCGGCTATCGGGGTTCGGGCCAGGGCAACCTGGGCGGCGTCGAAGCCGTCGACAGCCCGTGGCACGGCCGGCCGGCCTCGGCGGTGCTGGTCTTACCGGCCTTGTCGGCGGTGTGGCTCGCCCCGGAGTAGCCCGCGGGGCACGGCCACTACCGCGAGCAGACAGAGAATCGCACTAATCCGCGTAGCGGAGTGCGATTCTCTGTCTGCTCGCCCTGGAGACTCGCCCGGTGTCAGTACAGGGCGTTGGCCAGGTTGCGGCGACCGGCGATGACCTCGGGGTCGGCCGGGTCGAACAGCTCGAACAGCTCCACCAGCCGGGTCCGTACCTGGGTGCGCTCGTCGCCGGAGGTACGTCGCACCAGGGCGATCAACCGGTCGAAGGCGGCAGTGACGTCCTGGTTGAGGATCTGCACATCGGCGGCGGCGAAAGCGGCCTCGATGTCGTCGGGGTCGGCGTCGGCGCGGGCCGGCGCATCGGGCTGCCGGCTGGTCGCCCGCTCCAGGAAGGCGAGCTGGCGCAGCGCCCCCTTGGCCTCGTTGTGGTTGGGGTCGGCGTCCAGCAGAGCCTGGTAGGCGACGCGCGCCGCGGAGAAGTCGCCCGCGTCGAGGTGGTCGCGGGCCTGCGCCAGCTTCGGATCCACCTGCTCGGGCTGCTCGGCGTCGCCGGCAAGCTTGCCCGCGGTGGCCGACACCAGCGAGTCCACCCAGCGACGCAGCTGATCGGGCGGCTGGGGGCCCTGAAAGCTGGTGACCGGCTGGCCGGCCGCCAGGGCCACCACCGTGGGCACCGCGTCCACGCCGAACACCTGCGCCACCCGCGGGGCGACGTCGACGTTGACGGTGGCCAACGCCCACTTGGCCGGGCCGCCCGCGTTGTCGGCCTGCGCCAGCGCGGCCAGGGTGTCGGCCAGCTGGAGGCAGGCCTCGCTGCGCGGCGACCACAGCAACACCACCACCGGCACCTGGTTGGACCGGACCAGCACCTCGTCTTCGAAGTTGGCCTCGGTGATCTCGGTGGCGCCCGACGGGGCGGCGGCGGTGCCGCCGGCGGCGCCGCCGGATGGAGCCGGCTTCTTGAGGCCGGACAAGTCCACTGCTCCGGCCAAGGCCGGTCCGATCGGGGGTCGAGGACGCGTCACGCCGTCAAGTCTGTCACGCCGCCCGCACGGTGCCGCTGAGGGCCGTTTGCCCGCGCCCCCTCCCCGCTATGACGAAGATCACACGACGCGGCCGGGCGGGACACTGCCCCGGCCCCAGCAACACCGGAAGCGCAGGGCAGCCGCTACCCGGCGCGCAGAATCAGCGCGTCCCCCTGGCCGCCGGCACCGCACAGCGCGGCCACCGCGTAGCCCGAGCCGCGCCGCTTGAGCTCCAGGGCGGCGTGCAGGGTGATCCGCGCCCCCGACATCCCGATCGGGTGCCCCACGGCGATCGCACCGCCGTGCACGTTGACCACGGCGGGGTCCACGCCCAGCTCCCGGGTCGAGGCCAGCGACACCGCCGCGAACGCCTCGTTGATCTCCACCACGTCGAGTTGGTCGACCGAGATGCCCTCGCGGGCGATCGCCTTCTTGATGGCGTTGGCCGGCTGCGACTGCAGGGTCGAGTCCGGCCCGGCGACCACCCCGTGCGCCCCGATCTCACACAGCCAGTCCAGGCCCAGCTCCTGCGCCTTGGCTTTGCTCATCACCACCACCGCGGCGGCGCCGTCGGAGATCTGCGACGACGAACCGGCGGTGATGGTGCCGTCGGAGCGGAACGCCGGCTTGAGCCCGGCAAGCGACTCCGCGGTGGTGTTGGCGCGGATGCCCTCGTCCTCGGTGAACTCCAGCGGATCGCCCTTACGCTGCGGGATCTTCACCGGCACCACCTCGTCTTCGAACACGCCGTCCTTCCAGGCCGCGGCGGCCCTGCGGTGCGACTCGGCGGCGAACTCGTCCTGCTCGGCGCGGGTGAACTTGTCCACATCGTTGCGCTGCTCGGTCAGAGCACCCATCGGCTGGTCGGTGAAGACGTCATGCAGGCCGTCGTAGGCGAGGTGGTCGCGCACCGTCACGTCGCCGTACTTGTAGCCCGACCGGCTGTCCAGCAACAGGTGCGGGGCCTTGCTCATCGATTCCTGGCCGCCGGCCACCACCACGTCGAATTCTCCGGCGCGGATCAGCTGGTCGGCCATGGCGATGGCGTTGATTCCCGACAGGCACATCTTGTTGATGGTCAGGGTCGGCACGTCCCAGCCGATACCGGCCGCCACCGCCGCCTGCCGGGCCGGCATCTGGCCCGCCCCGGCGGTGAGCACCTGGCCCATGATGACGTATTCCACCAGCGACGCCGGGACCTGAGCCTTCTCCAGCGCCCCGGCGATGGCAACAGCACCCAGGTCACTGCCGGAGAAATCCTTCAACGAACCCATCAAGCGGCCGATCGGGGTCCGAGCCCCAGCAACGATCACCGATGTCGTCATTACTACCTCCTGGGCAGGTCTTCTGGGGCCGATCTTCCGGTCGGCTCAGCGCGATGTTTCCGCCCAGGTTACCGTTGCTTTATGACGACCGAATCCGTCGCTGACTCCTGCGAGGTACGCCCCGCCCTGGCCTCGGCCCTGGTGACCGCTGTCGACCACGTCGGTATCGCGGTCCCGGACCTCGAAGCTGCCAAGAAGTGGTACCACGACAAGCTCGGCATGATCGTGCTGCACGAAGAGGTCAACGAGGAGCAGGGCATCGTCGAGGCGATGCTGACGGTACGCGGCGCCCCGGTCGGCAGCGCGCAGCTTCAGCTGATGGCCCCGATCGACGAGACGTCGACCATCGCGAAGTTCCTGGACAAGCGCGGCCCGGGCCTGCAGCAGCTGGCCTATCGCACCAGCGACATCGACGCCCTCTCAGAGCGGCTGCGCGAGCAGGGCGTTCGCCTGCTCTATGAGGTCCCGCGGCGCGGCACGTCGAACTCGCGCATCAACTTCATCCACCCCAAGGACGCCGGCGGCGTGCTGGTCGAGCTGGTCGAGCCGGCGAGCGAGGCCCCGGCGTCGCACTAACGCCTCAGGACCACTTGCGCGTCGGGCGCCGGTTGTCCCGGTTCGCCCAGCACGGGGTATGCCAATGCCGGCGATCCTCGCCGGCGGAGTCACTTGAGTCGGCCCGCCATGTCACCACATGCGCGACGCCGCAACGGATCTCATGATCACATCCCGGGCATCGATAGATCTTGACCGCCCGGGCACCGGCGATGGACTGGACCACATAGTCGTAGCCGTCCGGCCCGGTCTGGATGCGCGGTGGCATACGCAACGCCGGAAGCGGTTGCGCACGCGACGATCCGCGACGACGTGCCATGACCACCAGCCTAGGACCAGTCGCCCGCCCTCAGGCGAGTGCTGATAGGGCGGCTGCGGCGTCGTAGCCGCCGAACCCGCCCAGCTGGCCGTCGCGCAGCATGTCCACCCAGTTCGGTTCGGTGAGCAGGGCTCGTCCGATCGCCACCACATCGAACTCGCCGGCCTCGAACTGTTCGACCACCCGGTCGATGGGAGCCGGCTGGATCACCTGGCCGCGTTTCTCCGCGCGGAACTGCGTCTCCAGCCCCACCGATCCCACCGCGATCACCGGCTGTCCGGTGAGCCTCTTGGTCCATCCGGCGAGGCTCACGTGCGGGTCGTGATCGGGGAACCCGGGTTCGTAGTGTCGCCGCGTCGAGGGATGCAGGACATCGACGCCGGCGGCCACCAAGGGCATGAGCAGCTCCTGGAGCTGTTCTGGGCGCTCGGCGATGGACGCCGCGTAATCGGTTCCCTTCCACTGGGAGAAGCGGTAGATGATCGGATAGTCGGGGCCCACCGCCGCGCGGATGGCCGCGACCACTTCGGCCGGAAAGCGCGTCCGGGCCGCCGAGGAGCCGCCGTAGCCGTCGGTACGCCGATTCGTGCGCTCCCACAGGAATTGATCGAGCAGATATCCGTGGGCACCGTGGATCTCAACCGCGTCGAAGCCGAGGTCTCGTGCGGTGGCGGCACTGGTGGCAAAGAGCTGTGCAACCTCGGCGAGTTCATCGGTCCGCAGCGCGCGGCCGCGGGGCTGCCCGAGCCCGTCGACGCCCGACGGGCCCACCGGTTGCACGCCGTCGTCGTCGCGGCGCTCGACGCCCTGGTGCCACAGCTGCGCAGCGATCGTGGCGCCCTCGGCGTGGACCTGCTCGATGACTCGCGCCCAGCCGGCGAGCACGTCGTCGCCCGCGAGCGTCGGCACGCTGGCGGGGTATCCCGCAGCCGGGTCCGGTAGCCGAATGCCCTCGGTGATGATCAGCCCGACACCGCCCGCGGCCCGCCGCCGGTAGTACTCGGCCACATCGGCGCCCGGAACGCCGTCTGGCGAGGCCTGGCGGGTCATCGGTGCCATGGCGAACCGGTTGGGCACCGTCAGCGAGCGCACCGTCAGCGGCTGGAAGAGATCGTCTAATGCCACGGTGGGCTCCAACGTCGGGCCGGGCCGGACTATTCCGGCCGGCTCTCAGAACAGCCGGTACTCGTCGCTGTCCAGGCCGCGCATCGCGTCGTAATCCAATGTCAGGCAGCGGATGCCGCGGTCGGTGGCCAGCGTGCGCGCCTGCGGCTTGATCTGTTGGGCGGCGAACACCCCGCTGACCGGCGCCAGCAGGCTGTCGCGGTTGAGCAGTTCCAGGTACCGGGTGAGCTGTTCCACTCCGTCGATCTCGCCACGCCGCTTGATCTCCACGGCGACCGCCCGTCCGTTCTCGTCGCGGCACAACAGGTCCACCGGGCCGATCGCGGTCATGTACTCGCGCCGCACCAGGGAGTAGCCCTCGCCGAGCAGCTCGACATGTTCTGCCAGCAACGCCTGCAACTGCGCCTCGACGCCGTCCTTGACCAGGCCGGGGTCCACGCCCAGTTCGTGGCTGGAGTCGTGCTCGATCTCCTCGATGGTGATCCGCAGCTGATCGCCGGTCTTGTTCGCCACCACCCAGACCGGGCACTGCCCGTCGGTCTCCTCGGTGAGCCGGCACGGTGGACTCATCCAGTTCAGCGGCTTATAGGCACGGTCGTCGGCGTGCACGCTGACCGACCCGTCGGCTTTGAGCAGCAGCAGTCGCCGGGCCGACGGCAGGTGTGCGGTGAGTCGGCCGACGTAGTCGACGGTGCACTGGGCGATCACGAGTCGCATCCGAACCACCTTAAAGGCCCAGCCGAGCAACTATTCTTACGCCACGATGAAGCCGCCGAAGACGATCGCGCAACGGCTGGGTCGAGTGCTGGAGTTGCTCACCCGTCAGAGCGGTCGGCTGCCCGAGACACCGGAGTACGGCTCGTGGCTGCTGGGCCGGGTGTCGGAAAGTCAGTACCTGCGCCGCATTCGTATCCAGTTCATCTTGACCATCGTGGTGGTGGGGACGAATCTGACCGGTGTCGCGGTGGAAATTCTCCTGGTGACAGTGGCTTTTCCGGTGCCCAGTGTGTTCCGGGACGCCCCGGGCTGGCTGACCTACGGGTTGGCGCCGGGCTATGTGCTCACCGCATTGATCGCAGGCACCTTCGGCGTCACCCGGCACACCATCAAAAAGTTGCGCTGGGCCATCGAGGAACAGCCGCCGACTCCCGAGGACGAACGCAACGCCTTCCTCACGCCGTTTCGGGTGGCACAGGTCGTGCTGGGTCTGTGGGGTGTGGCGACGGTGTTGTTCACCGTGCTCTACGGGATCTCCGACAAGATCTTCATCCCCATCATCGGGTTCTCGCTGTGCGTCTGCGGCTCGCTGGTGTCCACCGCCACCTACCTGTTCACCGAGTTCGCGTTGCGGCCGGTGGCCGCCCAGGCCCTGGCCGCCGGCCCTCCCCCGCGGCGCATGGTGTCGGGGATCATGGGCCGAACCATGATGGTCTGGCTGCTCACCTCGGGCGTCCCGATCCTGGGCATCGCCCTGGCGGCACTTTTTGCCGTGGTGCTCAAAAATCTGACCTTGGAGCAGTTGGGCGTCGCCGTGCTGATCGCCTCGGTGACCACCCTCACCTTCGGCTTCCTGCTGATGCTGATCCTGGCCTGGCTCACCGCCACTCCGGTCCGGGTGGTGCGCGCGGCGCTGCGGCGCGTCGAAAGGGGCGACCTACAAGGTGATCTGGTGGTGTTCGACGGAACCGAACTCGGCGAGCTGCAGAGCGGCTTCAATGCGATGGTGCACGGGTTGCGGGAGCGTGAACGGGTGCGCGACCTGTTCGGCCGCCATGTCGGGCGCGACGTCGCCGCAGCCGCGGAACGCGACCAGATCCAACTGGGCGGCGAAGAGCGCCATGTCGCAGTGCTTTTCGTCGACATCGTCGGTTCGACCAAGATTGTGACCGCCTGCCGGGCTACTGAGGTGGTCGCATTGCTGAACCGCTTCTTCGCGGTGGTGGTCGACGAGGTCGACCGCCACCATGGGCTGATCAACAAATTCGAGGGCGACGCGACGCTGGCGATATTCGGCGCACCGAACCACCTTGATCAGCCCGAGGACGAGGCCTTGGCCGCGGCGCGGGGCATCCTGTACCGGCTGGCCGAGGAGGTGCCGGAGATCCGGGCGGGAATCGGGGTGGCGGCCGGGCAGGTGGTCGCCGGAAACGTCGGCGCCAAGGAACGCTTCGAGTACACCGTGATCGGCGAGCCGGTCAACGAGGCCGCCCGGCTCTGCGAGTTGGCCAAAGCCCAACCCGTGCCACTGCTGACGACGGCCAAGACCATGTACGCGGCCAGCATCAGCGAGCAGGCCCACTGGGTGGTGGGTGATTCGATCGTGTTGCGCGGCTACGACGAACCCACGGTGCTGGCCAACCCGCTCTAACCGGGAAGCGGTTGCTCCCACTGCGCGGTCTCGGCCAGCGCCTGCTCGACGGAGGCGAACACCAGCCCGGAGTAGGCCGCCGGGTCGGGCGTCACCGAGCCGGACGGATCGACCAGCAGGCCCTGCTTGCCCAGCGCCCGCAACTCCTCGGCCAGCCCCGCAAGCAGCGCCCGCGAAGGCTCGCTGATCGCATGCAGCCGCGAGACATCCAGGATCGCGACGTCGAACTCGGCGCATTCGCGGGTCGCGGTGCGGGCCACCTGCTCGGCGCCGGCGAACAACAGGTCGCCGTGCACCTCGTAGACCCGGATTCCCGGGCGGGGTGAATACACTCCGCGGATGGCGGCATGCGCGTCGCTGCTCACCGTCAGAAAGTGCAGCCCGAGCTGGCGAGAAAGGCTCCGGCACACCAGCATCCCACGTACGCTGTTGCCCTTGGCATCAATCCGCGGCGAATAGACGCCGATGCCGATCTGGCCGGGCAGCACGGCCACGATGCCGCCCGCCACCCCGCTCTTGGCCGGCATGCCGACTGCGCTGACCCACTCGCCCGCCGCGTCGTACATGCCGCAGGTGACCATGACCGACAGGGTGCGGCGCACCACCGCCGCACCGGTGACTTGGCGCCCCGTCAGCGGGTTGAGACCGCCGCGCGCCAGCGTCACCGCCATCCGGGCAAGGTCCGTGCTGGTGACTTTGAGCGAACACTGGCGGATGTAGAGGTCCAGGGCGTCATCGGGGTCCGAGCCCAGGGCGCCGAAACTGTCCAGCAGATAAGCGATCCCGCGATTGCGGCTCCCACTGGCCCGCTCGGAGGCGTAGACGGCGTCGTCGAAGTCCAGGCTGCGTCCGGCACACGCGCTGAAGAACTCCCGGATCAGCGCGAAACGGTCGGCGACCGTCTTGCCGGGGATCAGCGAGCACGCCACGATCGCGCCGGCATTGATCATCGGGTTCTTGGGCACGTTGGTGACCTGATCGACACTGATCTTGTTGAAGCCCTCACCGGACGGTTCCACACCGATCCTGGCGTCGACGGCGGCCTGGCCGAGCTGATCGAGGGCCAGGGCGTAGGTGAACGATTTGGAAATCGACTGCATGGTGAACTGCGTCCCGGCGTCGCCGGATTCGTAGACGTAGCCGTCGGAGGAGGACAGCGCCAGCCCGAACCTGGTGGGATCGACCCGGGCGAGTTCGGGGATGTAGCTCGCCAGGTTCCCGTCGTGCACCCCGGCATGCTCGGCGAGGATCTCGTCCAAGTACCGCTGCACCAGTGCCGCCACGCACCGATGCTAGCCCCCATGGTGCACCGAGGCCCGCCACTGTCGTGTCGTTTTTCCGCTAGTGCGGGCGGCGGGCGCATGTCATGGTTGAACGGTGCACGACGACTTCGACCGCTGCTATCGCGCTGTGAAGTCCAAGGATGCGCGCTTCGACGGCTGGTTCGTCACCGCGGTCCTCACGACCGGGATCTATTGCCGGCCCAGCTGCCCGGCGCGCACGCCTCTGCCGCCGAATGTGGAGTTCTACCCCACCGCCGCCGCGGCCCAGCGGGCCGGTTTCCGCGCCTGCAAGCGCTGCCGGCCGGACGCGGCACCGGGATCGCCGGAGTGGAACATCCGCGGCGACGTCGTGGGGCGGGCCATGCGGTTGATCGCCGACGGCACGATCGACCGGGAGGGCGTCGGCGGGCTCGCCGCTCGCCTCGGCTATTCCGCCCGCCAACTGCAGCGGTTGTTGCAGGCGGAGGTGGGCGCCGGTCCTCTGGCGCTGGCCCGCGCGCAGCGCGCCCAGACCGCCCGCATTCTGATCGAAACCACTGACCTGCCGTTGGGCGATGTCGCCTTCGCCGCGGGTTTCGCCAGCATCCGGCAGTTCAACGACACCGTCCGCGCCGTATGCGCCACCACGCCGTCGGTGTTGCGCAGCAACGCCGCGGCGCGTTCGCCCGCCCCGGGCCGCCGCGAGGTATCGGGCCCGGGAGTGCTGTCGCTACGGCTGCCGGTACGCACCCCGTTCGCCTACGCGGGAGTGTTCGCGCACCTGGCGGCCGGCGCGGTTCCTGGCTGCGAGGAGGTGCGCGACGGCGCTTACCGGCGCACCCTGCGGTTGCCGCACGGAAGCGCCGTCGCCAGCCTGCGGCCCGCCAGCGACCATGTCCGGTGCCACCTGGCCCTCGACGACTTCCGGGATCTGACCGCCGCGATCACCCGCTGCCGACGGTTGCTGGACCTCGACGCCGACCCGCAGGCCGTCGTCGACGTCCTGATGGCCGACCCCGATCTGGCCCCCCTGGTGACCAAGGCACCGGGCCAGCGCATCCCGAGGACCGTCGACGAGGCCGAACTCGCGGTGCGGGCGGTGCTGGGTCAGCAGGTCTCGACCGCGGCGGCACGCACCCACGCCCATCGCCTGGTGGTGGCGCACGGTCAGCGGCTCGACGATCCCGACGGTGGACTGACCCACGTCTTCCCGTCGGCGGAATGCCTTGCCGACCTGGATCCGGAACGGCTGGCCCTCCCACGCTCGCGCCGGCGGGCACTGCTGGCCCTGGTCTCGCACCTGGCCGAGGGGACGCTGAGCCTGAGTCCGGGCTGCGACTGGGAACGCGCCCGCCGCGACCTGCTGACGTTGCCCGGGATCGGGGCCTGGACCGCGGAGGTGATCGCCATGCGGGCCCTCGGCGACCCCGACGCCTTCCCCGCCACCGACCTCGGTGTGCAGGCAGCTGCACGCCGGCACGGCCTGCCCGAGAGCCCGCAGGCGCTGATCCGGCACAGTGCCCGGTGGCGGCCTTGGCGCGCCTATGCGACCCAGCACTTATGGGCCAGCCTGGATCATGCCGTGAACGCCTGGCCGCCGGCCGCGAAGGAGATCGCATGAGCACTTACCGCATCGTCGAGAGCCCGCTGGGCCCGCTGACGCTGGCAGGACGCGGCGGCACCCTGCACCATCTGTTGATGTTCGATCACGCGCACGCTCCCGACCGGGCGGGCTGGGTCCGCGACGACACCGCGTTCGCCGCTGCCGTTGAGCAGCTCACCGCGTACTTCGCCGGCGAGCGCACCGAGTTCGACCTGGACTATGAGATGGTCGGCACCGAGTTCCAGCGCCGCGTCTGGACCGCCCTGCTGACCATCCCGTACGGCCAGACCCGCTCCTACGGTCAGCTGGCCCTACAGATCGGGGCCCCCACGGCTTCGCGTGCCGTGGGTTTGGCCAACGGCCGCAATCCGCTCTCGATCATCGTCCCGTGCCACCGGGTCATCGGCAGCACCGGCAGCCTGACCGGATACGGCGGCGGCATCGACCGCAAAAGAACCCTGTTGGATTTGGAGCAACGGCACACCCACGCCACGCTGTTCGACTGATCGGCCCGGCGGCGCCGCCGCTGCACTACGGCCTGTTCGCGAAAGGGCTAATCCGGCATCGGGTATTCGGTCGTGTCGGTGAAGCCCTGGAAGAACTCCACCAGACCGCTCAGCGCTTCGCTCAGCGTCGGAGTGGGCGTGTCGATGGCGCCCACGATGTAGCCCTCTTGAATGACTCCGGCCAGCGACGGATGTTCGACCAGCGGGATGATCTGGTAGTTGTCCGGGTCCAGCAATGTCGCGATGGCGTTGCTGATGCCCTGCTGCACCCCGTTGCCCAGCGCGGTGAACAGCTCACCGAGGTCGACATTGGGGAACAGTCCCGAGTCCGCTGGCAAATCGACAGCGCCGGGCGGCCAGCCGTTCTCGATGTTGCCGTAGCCGAGGTTCACCAGGATCCGGGTGACCGGCTCCCACAGCTCATACAGCGGCTGGCCGATGAACGGGATCAACTGCAGCGGGGCCAACACCGGCAGCAGGTCCGAGGAAATCATGTAGAAGCTGGCCAGCGAGTCCGGGTCCGAGGTCGGAAGTTCGATGGCGGAGGCAACCTGCTCGGGGGTGGCGCTCAACAGCACCGAATGGCCGTAGATGAAACCCAACGCCGCGTTCAAGGTCGCCAGCGGGTTGAAATAGGTCGGTTGGAATGCCACCGGGTCGTATTCGTAGTTGTAGACGTCGGTGGAATACAGATCCGTGGGCACGCCGCTGGTTCCCGGCGAGCCGATCAGCACGAACCGCACCAGATCGTCGGACACGCCTTCCTCGGCGAGTCTCTCCATCACGGCCACCGAGATCGAGGCACTCTGCGAGTACCCGAACACCACCACGGGATTGTCGGCGTCTACCTCGCCACCGTTGATCTGGTCCATCACCGTGTTGTAGAGGATCTGCCCGCCCACTGCCTGCGAGGTGGAGCTGACGTTCTCCGGCGTCCACAGCGACACCAGGTCGCCACCGAATCCGTGCGGCTGCAGGTACAGCGTGTCGACCGCGTCCAGGTAGCGGTCCGACGGCTGCGGCATACCGGTGCCGCCCATGATGTAGGCGATGCCGTCCCCGAGGGCTGTGCCATTGCCGGTCAGCGAAACCGCGGTGGACTGGGCACCGGCGGGCGGCGCCACCACCGGTGCGCCGGCGAATAAGCTGGCCACTGCGAGGGTCGCGACAAGCGGCAGACAAGTATTAACGCGCACGCAGGTCCTCCTGGAACGTTTCTCAGCAACGCTTAAAGGTATCGCCTCGCGACGTATCCAGCAACAGCAGTTCGATCCGTCTGCCCGCGCCGGCGATGCCCGTCCCAGCCCGCGGGCCGGTCCATTTTCGGCAGCCATTCTCCCGCGGTGCGCAAGCCCGCGAATGCGCGTGAATACGCCCGAACGCATAAATGCCTGTGCCCCCCAATTTCTTGGGGGGCACAGGGCTTTATGTTGTGTTCGGCGGTGTCCTACTTTTCCACCCGTGTGGGCAGTATCATCGGCGCTGACAGGCTTAGCTTCCGGGTTCGGGATGGGACCGGGCGTTTCCCTGTCGCTATGTCCGCCGTAACTCTATTTTTTTGTTGGGTGGTGCGGGATTGCGTTCACCGTGCCACCGGGTGTGTTTGGTGGTGGGGTGTGGGTTTGCACATGTTTGTGGTGTGGTTGCGGGCAACACGTTGTTTCTTTGTGTTGGTAAGTTTTCGGCCGGTTAGTGCCAGTTCCCTGCACACCTTGCGGTGCTTCCAGGTCTGGTCTATCGATCCCGTAGTCTGCGGGGGGCCTTATCCCTCTAAAAGGGTGAGAATCCTGGTCTTGGAGTAGGTTTCCCGCTTAGATGCTTTCAGCGGTTATCCTGTCCGAACGTAGCTATCCAGCCGTGCTCCTGGTGGAACAACTGGTATACCAGAGGTTCGTCCGTCCCGGTCCTCTCGTACTAGGGACAGGTCTCCTCAAGATTCTGACGCGCGCGGCGGATAGAGACCGAACTGTCTCACGACGTTCTAAACCCAGCTCGCGTGCCGCTTTAATGGGCGAACAGCCCAACCCTTGGGACCTGCTCCAGCCCCAGGATGCGACGAGCCGACATCGAGGTGCCAAACCATCCCGTCGATATGGACTCTTGGGGAAGATCAGCCTGTTATCCCCGGGGTACCTTTTATCCGTTGAGCGACACCCCTTCCACTCGGGGGTGCCGGATCACTAGTCCCGACTTTCGTCCCTGTTTGACGTGTCAGTCTTACAGTCAAGCTCCCTTGTGCACTTACACTCAACACCTGATTGCCGTCCAGGTTGAGGGAACCTTTGGGCGCCTCCGTTACATTTTAGGAGGCAACCGCCCCAGTTAAACTACCCACCAGGCACTGTCCCTGAACCAGTTTCATGGTTCGAAGTTAGAGGTCCAATACGATCAGAGTGGTATTTCAACAACGACTCCACCCACACTGGCGTGCGGGTTTCACAGTCTCCCACCTATCCTACACAAACCGCATCGAACATCAATACCAAGCTATAGTGAAGGTCCGGGGTCTTTTCGTCCTGCCGCGCGTAACGAGCATCTTTACTCGTAATGCAATTTCGCCGAGTCTATGGTTGAGACAGTTGAGAAGTCGTTACGCCATTCGTGCAGGTCGGAACTTACCCGACAAGGAATTTCGCTACCTTAGGATGGTTATAGTTACCACCGCCGTTTACTGGGGCTTAAATTCTCAGCTTCACCCCGAAGGGTTAACCGGTCCTCTTAACCTTCCAGCACCGGGCAGGCGTCAGTCCGTATACATCGTCTTGCGACTTCGCACGGACCTGTGTTTTTAGTAAACAGTCGCTTCTCACTGGTTTCTGCGACCCCCTCCCGCTGCCGGCCGCAAGGGCCATGACGGTATGAGGGTCCCCCTTCTCCCGAAGTTACGGGGGTATTTTGCCGAGTTCCTTAACCATAGTTCACTCGTACGCCTTGGTATTCTCTACCTGACCACCTGTGTTGGTTTGGGGTACGGGCCGTGTGTGTGCTCGCTAGAGGCTTTTCTTGGCAGCATAGGATCACCGAATTCGCCGCAAACGGCTATGCATCACCTCTCGGAATATATGTCAGACGGATTTGCCTATCTGACTTCCTACGGGCTTGCCCCAGTATTACCACTGACTGGTACGGCTACCTTCCTGCGTCACCCCATCGCTTGACTACTACCCACCCGGGTCCCACGCAGCCGGTGATCGTCGCTCCCCGAAGGGATTGATCGACCACCCTTTGGGTGGTTAGCAGAATGGATTCATCAGGGACGCCCACGCACGGGTACGGGAATATCAACCCGTTGTCCATCGACTACGCCTGTCGGCCTCGCCTTAGGTCCCGACTCACCCTGGGAGGACTGGCCTGGCCCAGGAACCCTTGGTCTTTCGGCGGGCAAGGTTCTCACTTGCCTCATCGCTACTCATGCCTGCATTCTCACTCCCACACCCTCCACCACTAGATCACTCTGTGGCTTCACCGGATGCAGGACGCTCCCCTACCCAATCCTTACGGATTGCCGCGGCTTCGGCGGTGTGCTTGAGCCCCGCTACATTATCGGCGCACAATCACTTGACCAGTGAGCTATTACGCACTCTTTCAAGGGTGGCTGCTTCTAAGCCAACCTCCTGGTTGTCTAAGCGACTGCACATCCTTTTCCACTTAGCACACGCTTTGGGGCCTTAGCCGGCGATCTGGGCTGTTTCCCTCTCGACGCACGGAGCTTATCCCCCGCCGTCTCACTGCCACGCTTATACTCACCGGCATTCGGAGTTTGGCTGACGTCAGTAACCTAGTAGGGCCCATCGGCCATCCAGTAGCTCTACCTCCGGTGAGAAACACGCAACGCTGCACCTAAATGCATTTCGGGGAGAACCAGCTATCACGGAGTTTGATTGGCCTTTCACCCCTACCCACAACTCATCCCCTCAGTCTTCAACCTAAGTGGGTTCGGGCCTCCACGCGGTCTTACCCGCGCTTCACCCTGGCCATGGGTAGATCACTCCGCTTCGGGTCCACAACACGCCACTACACACACCCCAACGGATGTGATACGCCCTATTCAGACTCGCTTTCGCTGCGGCTACCCCACACGGGTTAACCTCGCGACGTGCCGGTGACTCGCAGGCTCATTCTTCAAAAGGCACGCCATCACCCCACCACAAGGGAGGGCTCTGACGGATTGTAGGCACATGGTTTCAGGTACTATTTCACTCCCCTCCCGGGGTACTTTTCACCATTCCCTCACGGTACTAATCCGCTATCGGTCATCGAGTAGTATTCAGGCTTACCGGGTGGTCCCGGCAGATTCACAGCAGATTCCACGGGCCCGCTGCTACTCGGGAAACATCACA
Source organism: Mycolicibacter hiberniae (assembly GCF_010729485.1). Lineage (NCBI taxonomy): Bacteria > Bacillati > Actinomycetota > Actinomycetes > Mycobacteriales > Mycobacteriaceae > Mycobacterium > Mycobacterium hiberniae. The sequence goes on along the minus strand of NZ_AP022609.1, from coordinate 841,439 downwards.
AGGCAGGTGTCGGGTTTTCACGTACCGGGCTCTCACCGTCTACGGCAGACCATCCCAGGCCACTTCCGCTAACCACAACACTTTGTCACTGCCCTCCGGTCAGGTAGAACCAGACATGACACTCCCACAACCCCGCACACACAACCCCTACCCGGTATCACATGCATACGGTTTAGCCATCCTCCGCTTTCGCTCGCCACTACTCACGGAATCACATTTTGTTTTCTCTTCCTACGGGTACTGAGATGTTTCACTTCCCCGCGTTACCTCCACACTGGCTATATATTCACCAGTGAGTGACACGACATCACTCGTGCCGGGTTTCCCCATTCGGACATCCTCGGATCCACGCTCGGTTGGCAGCTCCCCGAGGCATATCGCAGCCTCCCACGTCCTTCATCGGCTCTCGATGCCAAGGCATCCACCATGCGCCCTTAAACACTTACAAACACAAAAACCAAGAAACAAAAATTGCAAAAACAAACAAGACCAAAAGTCTTGCTTGCTAGATGCTCGCAACCACTATCCACAAAACAAACACCACACCCCACCACCAAGATGGAGCGACAACACACCCACCCCCACACGGAGGCGAAAAACGGGCCTGTTGTCTCAGGACCCAACAGTGTGCCCAGCCCCGAAAACGGGGCCGGCCACCAGAAACAAGCGTTCCTGGCGGTCGGTGATCAAAGCTGCTGCTGTTGTCAAAATAATCTGCACCACCGGCCACCCACTACAGGCGCCGGCGAAAAATATCCCAACCGCACTCATCCCACAGGTGTGGGGACGGGGAACATGGTGCTCCTTAGAAAGGAGGTGATCCAGCCGCACCTTCCGGTACGGCTACCTTGTTACGACTTCGTCCCAATCGCCGATCCCACCTTCGACGGCTCCCTCCACAAGGGTTAGGCCACCGGCTTCGGGTGTTACCGACTTTCATGACGTGACGGGCGGTGTGTACAAGGCCCGGGAACGTATTCACCGCAGCGTTGCTGATCTGCGATTACTAGCGACTCCGACTTCATGGGGTCGAGTTGCAGACCCCAATCCGAACTGAGACCGGCTTTAAAGGATTCGCTAACCCTCACGGGATCGCAGCCCTTTGTACCGGCCATTGTAGCATGTGTGAAGCCCTGGACATAAGGGGCATGATGACTTGACGTCATCCCCACCTTCCTCCGAGTTGACCCCGGCAGTCTCTCACGAGTCCCCACCATTACGTGCTGGCAACATGAGACAAGGGTTGCGCTCGTTGCGGGACTTAACCCAACATCTCACGACACGAGCTGACGACAGCCATGCACCACCTGCACACAGGCCACAAGGGAACCGATATCTCTACCGGCGTCCTGTGCATGTCAAACCCAGGTAAGGTTCTTCGCGTTGCATCGAATTAATCCACATGCTCCGCCGCTTGTGCGGGCCCCCGTCAATTCCTTTGAGTTTTAGCCTTGCGGCCGTACTCCCCAGGCGGGGTACTTAATGCGTTAGCTACGGCACGGATCCCTAAAGGAAGGAAACCCACACCTAGTACCCACCGTTTACGGCGTGGACTACCAGGGTATCTAATCCTGTTCGCTCCCCACGCTTTCGCTCCTCAGCGTCAGTTACTGCCCAGAGACCCGCCTTCGCCACCGGTGTTCCTCCTGATATCTGCGCATTCCACCGCTACACCAGGAATTCCAGTCTCCCCTACAGTACTCTAGTCTGCCCGTATCGCCCGCACGCCCACAGTTAAGCTGTGAGTTTTCACGGACAACGCGACAAACCACCTACGAGCTCTTTACGCCCAGTAATTCCGGACAACGCTCGCACCCTACGTATTACCGCGGCTGCTGGCACGTAGTTGGCCGGTGCTTCTTCTGTACCTACCGTCACCCCGCAGAAAACCACGGAGCTTCGCCGATACTGAAAGAGGTTTACAACCCGAAGGCCGTCATCCCCCACGCGGCGTCGCTGCATCAGGCTTGCGCCCATTGTGCAATATTCCCCACTGCTGCCTCCCGTAGGAGTCTGGGCCGTATCTCAGTCCCAGTGTGGCCGGACACCCTCTCAGGCCGGCTACCCGTCGTCGCCTTGGTAGGCCATTACCCCACCAACAAGCTGATAGGCCGCGGGCCCATCCCACACCGCAAAAGCTTTCCACCACACACCATGAAGCGCGCGGTCCTATCCGGTATTAGACCCAGTTTCCCAGGCTTATCCCAGAGTGCAGGGCAGATCACCCACGTGTTACTCACCCGTTCGCCACTCGAGTACCCCCGAAGGGGCCTTTCCGTTCGACTTGCATGTGTTAAGCACGCCGCCAGCGTTCGTCCTGAGCCAGGATCAAACTCTCCAAACAAAAACCATTTGGAAACAATCCCAAAACATCAGTCAAAAACTGACATCAAAAAACGCCACACCCCCAACACGGGGCGCCGAAGGCATGGCAAAAAACAACAACAAACAAAAACCACCAAACACACTATTGAGTTCTCAAACAACACGCCCGGCTTCAGGCAACCCCGCTACTATACTCCGTAGTTGGAGTTGAGTCAACTCCGAGTTTTTCGGGGCTTCCGGAAGGAGTTCCAGACTGCCGGTAGTTCCGCGGTCCGCGTCCCTCCGACTCGACCTATATTACACGTTCTATCTCAGCGCCCAAATCGGCCAGGTTTTCCACGAACAACGGGTAGCCCCGATCGATGTGATACACGTCGTGGACCTCGGTGTCTCCGTCTGCGACCAGGCCCGCAAGCACCAGACCGGCCCCGGCCCGGATGTCGGAAGCCCACACCGGAGCACTGGAGAGCTGCGGCAGACCGCGCACCACGGCGTGGTGTCCGTCGGTGCGAGCATCGGCACCCAGGCGAATCATCTCTTCGACGAACCGGAACCGGGCTTCGAAGACGTTCTCGGTGATCATCGAGGTGCCCTCGGCGATCGCCGCCAGGCCGATCGCCATCGGCTGCAGATCGGTGGGGAATCCCGGGAACGGCAGGGTGGCGACATTGACGGCCTTGGGCCGGTCGTACTGGACCACCCGGATGCCGTTATCGGACTGGGTGACGGTGGCACCCGCGTCGTGCAACTTGTGCAGGACCAACTGCAGGTGCGCCGGGTCAACTCCGGTGATGGAGATGTCGCCGCGGGTCATGACCGCGGCAATGGCCCACGTCGCGGCGACGATCCGGTCGCCGATCACCTCGTGTTCGGTCGGGTGCAGGCGCGGCACCCCGGTGATCTTGAGCGTCGGCGAGCCGGCGCCTTCGATCTGGGCACCCATCTGGTTGAGCATCATGCACAGGTCGGCGACGTCGGGCTCGCGCGCCGCATTGTGGATGGTGGTGACACCCTCGGCCAGCACAGCGGCCATCAAGATGTTCTCGGTCGCCCCGACCGAGGGAAACTCCAGCTGGATCTCGGCACCCCGCAGCGCGTCGGCATGCGCCACCACACAGCCGTGCTCGATATTGCAGGTGGCACCCAGCTGGCGCAGGCCGGCCTGATGCATGTCGAGCGGACGCGACCCGATCGCATCGCCGCCGGGCAGCGCGACCTTGGCCCGCAGGCAACGGCCCACCAACGGCCCGAGCACACACACCGAGGCCCGGAACTGCCGCACCGCGGCAAAGTCCGCGTCGTATTTCGGCTCATCCGGCGAGGTGATTCGCACCGTGGTGCCGTCCAGTTCGACGGTGGCGCCAAGCCCGCGCAGCACCTCAGCCATCAACGGCACGTCCAGGATGTCGGGGCAGTTGGTGATGGTGCTGGTGCCCTCGGCCAACAGGGTCGCCGCCATCAGCTTCAGGACACTGTTCTTGGCCCCGCCGACCGCGACCTCACCGGACAACCGGTTACCCCCGGTAACCACAAAACGCTCTCCCACCCGCGTCAGTGTAGTGACGTCAGGTGTCGCGTCCCGACCAATCCGTCCTGGGGCCCGGGGCCGGATCGCGCGGGGCGCCGCCCCGGTACGGTTTGGGCTATGGCCGTGCACATCACCCGCGTCTACACCCGCACCGGCGACGACGGAACCACCGGGCTCAGCGACTTCTCCCGCGTGCCCAAGACCGATCCGCGACTGGTGGCATACGCCGATGTCGAGGAGGCCAACGCTGCCATCGGCGTCGCGATCGCCCTGGGCGAACCGGCCGAAGACCTGCGGGCGGTGCTGCTGCGGATTCAGAACGACTTGTTCGATGCGGGCGCGGACCTGGCGACGCCGCTGGCCGAGAACCCCAAGTACCCGCCCCTGCGGATCACCGAGGAATACATCCACCGCGTGGAAGCCTGGTGTGACGAGTACAACGAGCAACTGCCCGCGCTGAACTCCTTCATCCTGCCCGGCGGAACACCGCTCTCGGCGCTGTTGCACGTGGCCCGCACGGCGGTGCGCCGCGCCGAACGCGCGGCCTGGGCGGCGCTGGAGACCTATCCCGAGGGCGTCTCGGTGTTGCCGTCCAAGTTCCTCAACCGGTTGTCGGATCTGATGTTCGTGTTGTGCCGGGTGGCCAACGCCGGCGGCGACGTCCTGTGGAAGCCCGGCGGCGGATCTCCCGCCGACCAGCCCGAGGGCTGACGGCGCGCTGCGCGACGGGGGTATCGGAGTAATTCTGGCGCCCGGCCCGCGGTGACGGCCGAGCCTCCAACCACGACAGGAAGGCCGTCCGCGCGCCGCGATCCAGGGCGATCTCGAAGCCGGCGCGCCGGTCCTGGGTGGTGTCGCGCAGTTCCAGCACCACGATCGCGTCGGTCATGATGTCGAACTCGTCGCCCCGCGGAGCACGCCGGGCCACCACCTCCACCCCACGGCGGGACAGCCGACGGTCCGGCCACAGCCGCACACTGGAGATCCGGTAAAAGGCCGCTTCGCCGCCCCGGTACCGGACCACGCCGTGGCGCCAGCCCTGCCCGCCGACCGCCGGCAGATCGCGCATGATCGCCGCCGTCCCGCCCTGCCGCAGCTTCCACAGCCGGTAGCTCAGCGCAGTCACCGCGCAAAGGAGAACGGCGATGAGCACGACCATATACAGCATGGGCGTGCTCATTGGTTCACGCCGATTAGTCGATCACACCCAGGGCGCGCAGCCGTGCCCGTCCCTGAGCGGCCATCTTCGGGTCGCTGGACTGCGCCTCGTGCCGTGCGGTCGCCTCATCGATCTCCGCGGCGAAGTCGACCGCCTCGGCCAGGATGCTGACGCCCTCTTCGGTCACCGACAGGAAGCCGCCATGTACGGCCAGCCGCAGCTCGCCCTCCTCGACGCGGTCAACCCGCACCATGGAGTCGTCGACGAGCTGGGCCACCAGCGGAATGTGTCCGGGCAGGATGCCGATCTCCCCGGCGGTGGTCCGGGTGAAGATGAACGTGGCCTTGCCCGACCACACCTTGCGATCGACAGCGACGATGTCGACGTCAAGCTCTGCCATTACCCACCGCCTTTCGCCGCCAGAAGATTCCGGGTCACAGCTTGGCGCCCAGGCTCTCGGCCTTCTTGGCCAGGTCGTCGAGGCCGCCGATGAGGAAGAACGCCTGCTCGGGCAGGTGGTCGAAGTCGCCCTTGGTGAGCCGGTCGAAGGCCTCGATGGTCTCCTTCAGCGGCACCGTCGAACCGGGCTGGCCGGTGAACTGCTCGGCAGCCATCATGTTCTGGCTCAGGAACCGCTCGATACGCCGCGCCCGGCCGACCAGCTGCTTGTCCTCTTCGGACAGCTCGTCGATACCGAGGATGGCGATGATGTCCTGCAGGTCCTTGTAACGCTGCAGCACCCGGATGACCTCCTGGGCGACCCGGTAGTGGTCTTCGCCCACGATGGCCGGGTCCAGAATGGTCGAGCTGGAGGCCAGCGGGTCCACCGCGGGGAAGATGCCCTTGGAGAACACCGCACGGGACAGCTCGGTGGTGGCGTCCAGGTGCGCGAAGGTGGTCGCCGGAGCCGGGTCGGTGTAGTCGTCGGCGGGCACGTACACGGCCTGCATCGAGGTGATGGACCGGCCCCGGGTCGAGGTGATCCGCTCCTGGAGCTCACCCATCTCGTCGGCCAGCGTGGGCTGGTAACCCACGGCCGAGGGCATGCGGCCCAGCAGGGTCGAGACCTCGGAGCCGGCCTGGGTGAACCGGAAGATGTTGTCGATGAACAGCAGCACGTCCTGGCCCGCCTCGTCGCGGAACCACTCGGCCATGGTCAACGCCGACAGCGCCACCCGCATACGGGTGCCCGGCGGCTCGTCCATCTGGCCGAACACCAGGGCGGTGTCCTTGAGCACGTTGGCGTCCTCGAGCTCGACCCACAGGTCGTTGCCCTCACGGGTGCGCTCCCCCACGCCGGCGAACACCGAGGTGCCACCGAAGTTGCGGGCGATACGGTTGATCATCTCCTGGATGAGCACGGTCTTGCCGACGCCGGCACCACCGAACAGGGCGATCTTGCCGCCACGGACGTACGGGGTGAGCAGGTCGACGACCTTCAGGCCGGTCTCGAGCATCTCGGTGCGCGGTTCCAGCTCGTTGAATGGCGGGGGCTTGCGGTGGATGCCCCAGTGCTCGAAGTCTTCGCCGTAGCCCGGCTTGTCCAGGCAGTTGCCCAGGGCATTGAAGACGTGGCCCTTGACCTCGTGGCCGACCGGCACCGAGATCGCGGCACCGGTGTCGGTGACCTCGGTGCCACGCACCAGGCCGTCGGTGGGCTGCATCGAGATGGTGCGGACCAGGTTGTCGCCCAGGTGCTGGGCAACCTCGAGGGTCAGGGTCTTGGCCAGCTCCGAGAAGCTGATCTCGGCGTGCAGAGCGTTGAACAGCTCGGGCACCGCGCCCCGGGGGAACTCGACGTCGACGACGGGGCCGGTTACGCGCACCACGCGGCCGGCGGTTGTCTTGTCAGCGGTAACAGTCATTATCTTCTTCGCTTCCTTGGGGACTTACCGGGCGGCGTCGGCGAGGGCATTCGCACCGCCGACGATTTCGCTGATTTCCTGGGTGATCTGAGCCTGACGCTCGCGGTTGGCCTCAAGGGTCAACGCTTTGATCAAGTCGTCGGCGTTGTCGGTCGCCGACTTCATCGCGCGCTGGCGCGAAGCCAGCTCCGAGGCCGCCGAGTCGAGCAGCGCCGCGTACACGCGGGTGGTCAGATACCGCGGCAGCAGCGAGTCGAACAGCGTGGTGGCGTCCGGTTCGAAGGAGTACAGCGTCCGGGGACCGGTCTCCTCGCCGACGTACTCCACCAGCATCGGGGCGATCCGACGGGCCTCCGCCGACTGCGAAAGCATCGACCGGAAGTCGGTGGCCACGACGTGCAACTCGTCCACGCCGAGCAGCCCGTCGGTGCCCGGGTGGCTGCCGTCGTCGTCGGCCCCGGCCAGGAACGCCTCCACCAGGGTCGAGGCGATCGCGGCGGCGTTCTCATACGTCGGCTGCTCGGAGAAGCCGGTCCAGGAATCGGTGACCGTCCAGTTCCGGAAGCTGTAGTACGCCAGCGCCTTGCGGCCGACGACATAGAGCACCGGGTCTTTGCCCTCCGAACGCAGCAGCGCGAACAGCTCCTCTGCCCGGCGGAAGACATTGGCGTTGTAGCCGCCACACAGACCACGGTCGGACGACACCACCAGGACACCCGCCCGCTTGGGCTCGCTGCGCTCGACCAGCAGCGGGTGGTCCAGGGCCGCCTCTGCAGCCAGCGTGGTGAGCAGCCGGGTGATCCCGTCGGCGTACGGCCGTGCGGTTTCGAGCCGAGCCTGCGCGCGGCCGATACGCGAGGTGGCGATCAGCTCCTGTGCCTTGGTGATCTTCTTGATCGACCCGGCGGAGCGGATTCGCCCGCGTAGTTCACGAAGTGTGGCTGCCATAGCGACGTTACTTCTTCTTCGCCGGCGCGGCCTTGCGGACCTGCACCGCTTCCTTGCCGAGCTTGTCCTCACCGAGAGCCTCGACGTGCTCGTTGGGAACCACCGAGCTGCCGTCAGTGGCGGCGAACCCCTTCTTGAACTGGTTGATCACCGCGACCAGCTTCTCGCTGGCCTCCTCGGAGAGCTTCTTGGACTCCCGGATGCCGGTGAGGATGTCGCTCTCGGAGGCCCGGATGTGGTCCAGCAGCTCGGCTTCGAAGCGGCCCACGTCCTCGACCGGCACCGAGTCCAGGTGGCCTTCGGTACCGAGGAAGATCGAGACCACCTGCTCTTCGACCGCCATCGGCGCGTACTGCGGCTGCTTCAGCAGCTCCACCAGGCGCGCACCGCGCTCCAGCTGGGCCTTGCTGGTGGCGTCCAGGTCGGAGGCGAAGGCGGCGAAGGCCTCCAGCTCGCGGTACTGCGACAGGTCCAGACGCAGCGAACCGGCCACCTCTTTCATGGCCTTGATCTGCGCGGCGCCACCGACACGCGAAACCGACACACCGACGTTGATGGCCGGCCGGACACCCTGGTTGAACAGGTCGCTTTCCAGGAAGCACTGGCCGTCGGTGATGGAGATGACGTTGGTCGGGATGTAGGCCGAGATGTCGTTGGCCTTGGTCTCGATGATCGGCAGGCCGGTCAGCGATCCGCCGCCGAGCTCGTCGGAGAGCTTGGCGCAACGCTCCAGCAGGCGCGAGTGCAGGTAGAACACGTCACCGGGGTAGGCCTCGCGGCCCGGCGGACGGCGCAGCAGCAGCGAGATCGCGCGGTAGGCCTCGGCCTGCTTGGTCAGGTCGTCGAAGACGATCAGCACGTGCTTGCCGGAGTACATCCAGTGCTGGGCGATCGCCGAGCCGGTGTAGGGAGCCAGCCACTTGAAGCCGGCCGAGTCCGACGCCGGTGCGGCGACGATCGTGGTGTAGTCCATGGCGCCGCCCTCTTCCAGCGCGCGACGCACGCTGGCGATGGTGGTGCCCTTCTGGCCGATCGCGACGTAGACGCAGCGGACCTGCTGGTTGGGGTCGCCGGTCTCCCAGTTCTTACGCTGGTTGAGGATGGTGTCCACGCACAGTGCGGTCTTGCCGGTCTTGCGGTCGCCGATGACGAGCTGACGCTGGCCGCGGCCGATCGGGGTCATGGCGTCGACCGCCTTGATGCCGGTCTGCAGCGGCTCGCTGACGCTCTGGCGCTGCACCACCGAGGGGGCCTGCATCTCCAGGGGACGGCGGGTCTCGGCTTCGATCTCGCCGCGGGCGTCGATCGGCTGCCCCAGCGGGTTGACGACGCGACCGAGGAAGCCGTCGCCGACGGGCACCGAGAGCACCTCACCGGTGCGCTTGACCTGCTGGCCCTCTTGGATGTTCTCGAAGTTACCCAGGATGACCGCACCGACGTTGTGCTCGTCGAGGTTCAGGGCCACGCCCAGCACCCCGCCGGGGAACTCGAGGAGCTCCTGGGTCATCACCGAAGGCAGGCCCTCGACGTGTGCGATGCCGTCGCCGGCGTCGATGACGGTGCCGACCTCCTCGCGCGCGGTTTCGGCACTGAAGGAGCTCACGTACTCCTCGATCGCCCCCTGAATGTCGTCAGAGGAGATTGTCAACTCTGCCATGGCTTCTCGTCTTCCTGCCTTCGAAAATGGGTTGTGGGCTCTTGGACCTGGTAGGTCTTGATCAGTCGGGCAAATGCGTCTTGGCGGCCGCGAGGCGTGACGACAGCGTGCCGTCGATCACCTCGTCGCCGACCGAGATGGTCAGCCCGCCCAGCAGCGCCGGGTCGACCCCGGCCTGCACACGGACCGGGTGGCTGTAGATCCGGCTCAGGACCGTCTTCAGCCGGCTGCGCTGGGCGTCACTGAGCTCGGCGGCCGCACCGACCTGCGCCACCAGCTCGCCGCGGCGTGCCACGGCGATCGAGGCCAGCTCGGTGATCGCCTGATGCGCGGACTGGCCACGCAACAGCCGCACCGTCTGCTCGAGCAGCGCTGCGGTGATCGGGTTGACGCCGCTGCCCTCGCCGATGACCTTGCGCAGCAGCCCGACCCGACCGGTGGCCGGGGTCGCGGTGTCGCCGAGCAGGATGTCCAACCGGGGCTGGGCGTCGAGCAGGCGGGAGAACCGGAACAACTGGTCCTCCACCTCGTCGACGGTGCCCGCCCCTTCGGCCGAAAGCAGCAGGGCCTGCCGGGCGACGTGCTCGACCGCGGTGACCAGGTCGGAACCGTGAGACCACCGGGCCGCGGCCGCCTCGGTCACCAGGGTCAGGGCCGGCGCGCCGATCTTGTCGGCGAACAGGCGCTGCACCAGCCGCACCTTCGGTGCGGCGTCGTCCGTCGGCACGCTCAGGTGCCGGGTGACGACGCTTTCGCGCTGGAGCACTTCGGCGACCGCGGACAGGTCACCGGCCAGCGCGGTCAAGCCCTGCTGGTCCAGGCCACCGGCCACCTCGTCGAATTTGCCCAGCAGTCCGGCCAGTGCCTGCCGGCTGGCCGAGCGCATCTGGACCAGGATCGGCGATTCCACCTCGACGGCAGTCGGCGCCATGGCGTCGAGCTCGTCGAGGAACCGGTCGACGGTGGCGGACTGGCGCTGCGGGTCGGCCACATGGGCGCGAACCAGATCGGCGGCCCGCTGCACAGCCTCGTCGCCCAGCTCCGACCGCAACTCACGGATGAGTTGCGCCCGCAACAGGCCGACCTGCTGACCGCCGGAAGCCTTGACGCGTTCCGCCTCGGCACCGGCCTGGCTGCGCAGCTGCTCGGCGATCCGCTCGGCATCCGTGCGGGCTTCGGCGGTGACGCGTTCGGACTCGGTGGCGGCATTGGCCAGCGCCGCGGAGTGCGCCTGGCCGGCTTCGGCCAGGCGGGCGGCGGCCGCTGCCGCCTCCTCCAGCTGCTTGCGCACCGATTCCTGCTGGTCGGCCATCAGCTTGCGCACCGGTGGCACCACGAACTTGACCAGCAGCCACACGATGATCGCAAAGCCGACCAGCTGCCCGATGAAAATCGACATCTCTGTTGCTACCGCCCCGTGCTCGCCGCGGAAAGAGCCTCGACCTCTACGCCGAGGATCCGGCTGGCCAGGGTGGCAGACAGCGTCTCCACCCGGGCCTGCAGCTGCTCATTCACCGCATCGCCTTCTTGCTTCAGTTGGTCGGTGGCGGCTTGCAACTTCGAAGCCACCTCCGCCTCTGCCGCCGACCGCTGCTCCTCGATCACCTTGCGGCCCTCGGCACGAGCGTCATCCCGTGCCGTCGATGCCGCCAAGCGCGCCGCCGCCATCTGCTTCTCGTAGTCGGCGTCGGCGGCCGCGAACTGCTCGGCGGACTCGCGGTTGTCGGCGAGTGTCTTGGTGACCATGTTCTCGCGTTCCCGCAGCACCTTCATGATCGGCGGCACCACGAAGGTACTGATCACGGCCAGCACGATCACGAAGATCGCGAGCACGACGAAGAAGGTGCCGTCGGGAATGAGGAAGCTCTTCTTCTGGCCTTCCTCAGCCGCCTCGCTCATTGCGAGGACAACAACGCTCATGTCACCCATCGTGCGCGTTACTGCTGTGCGGCGATCGGGGTGGCGAAGACGAACAACGCCATGAAGGCCAGGTTGATGAAGTAGGCCGCCTCGACCAGACCAACCGTGATGAAGAACGGGGTGAACAGCCGACCCTGAGCCTCGGGCTGGCGGGCAATTCCGGCGATCAGCGCGTTACCGGCGATACCATCACCGATACCGGCGCCGATGGCGCCACCGCCCATGATGAGACCGCCGCCGATGAGGGCACCGAGTCCGATCAGATTGGGATCTGCCATTTCATTCCTCCTTGCTAGCTGGTAGTGCTCTACCAGGTCTGATGTGGTCCTGCAGGTTGTACTAGTGGTGGTCTTCTTCGAGCTCCATGGCCTGGCTGAAGTACAGGATGGTCAGCAGCGCGAAGATGAACGCCTGGATCAGCCCGACGAACAGGTCGAAGGTCTTCCAGATCGCGTTCGGCGCGACCATGAAGTAGGGCCCGAGCAACGAGATCAAGCTGACCAGGATGCCGCCGGCGAAGATGTTGCCGAACAGACGCAGCGACAGCGAGACCGGCTTGGCGACTTCCTCGACCAGGTTGATCGGCGCCAGGACCGCCACGTGGCCCTTGAGCACCCGCAGCGGGTGGCCGATGAAACCGCGCCGCCAGAAGCCGGCCAGGTGGTAGCCGCAGAACACGAACAGCGCCAGTGCCAGCACGAAGTTGATGTCGGCCGCGGCAGAGGAAAGCAGCTCGTGGACGCCGTGCTCGTCGGCGTACTGCACCGGCAGCACCGACAGCCAGTTGCAGACCAGGATGAAGACGAAGATGGTGACGGCCAGCGGCAGCACGAACGGCGCGACCTTCATCCCGATGGCGCCCTCGATCTGGTTGCGCATCTGAATGGTGATGGCCTCGAAGAACAGCTGCACCCCGCCGGGAACGCCGGTGGATGTGACCTTGGCGCGCAGGAACAGCGCCAGTGCGATCACGATTACCGCGGCGATCGAGGTGGACAGGATGGTGTCGATGTTGACCTCACCGACCAGCGGCCACACCGCGGTCTCGTGGTGGCCGACCTCAATGGCTCCCTCGGCCAGGATCGACTCAGTCATTTGCTGTCCCTTCAGCGCCGGACTCTGACGCTTGCGCGCGGAGCTTTTTTACCACTGGCAGCATGGTGGTCAGCACCAGTACTACCTCGAACAAGGCCAGCCCGAACAGCGCGCCGAGACCCGCCGGCCGGAACTGGTAAGCAATTGCCAGGCCGATCACGCTGATGACCAGCAGACGAGACGCCGAGTTCAGCGCCATCTTCTTCTTCAGCGGATGGTCGGAGGCGGTGATCCGCAGCGCGGAGCGGCGGATCAGCAGGGCGTTGCCCAGACCGAGCGCCAGGCCCAGCCCGAAGAACACCCCGAACATCGGGCTGCCGAACTGAGCGGCCACGGCGATTGCGGCGCCGGTGAGCACCAGACAGATCAGCAGCAGCCGAATCGGCTGGAATACCACCGACGGCAACACCAACGGCGCATCCTGCGCTGGTGTCGTCACCGCTTCACCCCAATCTGAGTCTGCCGTGCGCCAATGTCGTGGCGTCGCCCGCCGAGCGTATCGGATGCCCGAACGCGCTGTGGAACCACCTACAACACCATCCTAGACGGTGCTACTACCGTGTGTCGTAGGGGCCGTCGTCCGAGGCATTGTCCCGGCGTAGCAACGGGATGAGCGTAACGACAACCGCGATCAGCATCGCACCCAGCATCACCGCACCGGTATAGCGCGGGTCGAAGAAGATGGTGCTGGCCGCGCCGAAGGCGACAATCGCCGTCCACAAGTAGATCAGCAAGACCACCCGACGGTCGGAATGGCCGATCTGCAGCAGCCGGTGGTGCAGGTGCATCTTGTCCGGGCTGAAGGGACTGAGACCGGCCCGGGTACGGCGGATGATCGCCAGTGCCACGTCCAGGGCGGGGACACACATCACCGCGGCCACCAGCAAGAACGGCGACAAGAGCGCGAAGACGTCGCGCGCGCCGTAGGCGGTCTGTGAGATCGGCCCCGCCGCGGTGGTCGAGGCCGCGGCCAGCATCAGCCCGATCAGCATCGAACCGGAATCGCCCATGAAGATCTTCGCGGGACTGAAGTTGTGCGGCAGGAAACCCAAGCACGCCCCGGCCAGCACCACCGAGATCAGCGCGGGCGGGTAGAACAGCACGTCACCGCCGTGGTCCTGCAGCACGCCGACGGAGAACATGCAGATGGCCAGTGCGGTGATCAGACCCAGGCCGGCAGCCAGGCCGTCCAGGCCGTCCACGAAGTTCATCGCGTTGACGATCGACACGGTCAGCGCCAGCGTGAGCAGGATGGATGCCACCTGGTCGAGCACCACGGTGCCGACGCCGCCGATGGGGATGTAAAGCACGCTCCAGGCCACCCCCATGGTGACCAGCACGCTGGCCGCGGTGATCTGGCCCGCGAATTTGGTGAGGGCGTCCAAGCCCCATTTGTCGTCGAGCAGACCGATTCCCATGATGACCCCGCCGGCGAGCACCACCGCGGGCATGCCGGTGGAATAGACGAATCCACGGGTCAGTGCCGGCAGCTGCGAGGCCAGGAAGATCCCGGCGACGATGCCGACATACATTGCCAGGCCACCCATGCGCGGCGTCGGCCGTACGTGCACGTCCCGCTCGCGCGGATAGGCGACCGCGCCGATCCGGGTGGCCAGCCAGCGGACCGGGCCGGTGCTGAAGTAGGTGATGATCGCGGCGGTGAGCCCGACCAGCGCCAGCTCACGCAACGGCACACCGGCGCCCCGGTCGGCCAGGGCCAGCAGGCTGGTCACGGTGTCCCCATCAGCTCGTCCGCCTCCAGGCCCAGCACGGCACCGATCTGTTCGGCGGAGATCGGGCCGGGCCGGACGATCCGGGGCGTGGGACCGGTGAGGTCGACGATCGTGGAGGCCTCCCCCTGCTCGGCAGCGCCCGCATCGAGGTAGACCTCGACGGACTCCCCCAGCTGGCGCTGGGCTTCGGCGGCGTCGGCCGCCGGCGGCGAGCCGGAGACGTTGGCACTCGACACCGCCATCGGCCCCACCGCTTTGAGGACCTCCAGCGCCACCGGATGCAGCGGCATGCGCACCATGACGGTGCCGCGGGCCTCGCCGAGGTCCCACTGCAACGACGGCGCCTGCCTGACGATCAGGCTCAACGCGCCCGGCCAGAACGCCCGGATCAGCTCGCGGGCAGTCGCCGGCACGATCAGGGCCAGCCCGTCGATGGAACTCCACGACCCGACCAGCACACCCACCGGCATGTCGCGGCCGCGTCGCTTGGCCGCCAGCAGTGCGGTGACTCCCGCGGCGTTGAAGGCATCGGCGCCGATGCCGTAGACGGTGTCGGTCGGCAGCACCACCAGGCGGCCACCACGCACGGCGTCGATCGCCGCTGCTACGCCGGCCGCACGCCGGTCCGCATCGGCACAGTCGTAAACCTCTGTCATGGTTGGCCGTTCCTGATAGCTGTCACGAACCGGAGCCGTCCGGTGAAGTCCGGCCGCGACACCACCTCGGCGAATCCCCCGGTGTCGCGCACGGTGCGCACCGTGGCCGCCGCCGTGGTGTCGTCATGTTCGACGGCGAACACACCGCCCGGGCGCAGTAACCGCGCGGCAAGGCCGGCCAGCGGGGCGATCACCGACATTCCGTCCGGCCCGCCGAACAACGCATGCGCCGGATCATGCTGGGCCACTTCAGGGTCGAGATCTGCACCGTCGGGAATATAGGGCGGGTTGCTGACCATCAGGTCGACCCGGCCATGCCACTGCGCCAGCAGGCCGGGCGTGGTCACATCGGCGCGAACCAGCTCCACCGGCGTGTCCGCGCAGTTGCGCGCAGCGTAGTTCAGCGCCTCCTCGGAGTCCTCAACCGCAAACACCCGGGCGCTGGGGAAACTGCGGGACAACGCGACTGCCAGTGCTCCTGACCCGGTGCAGGCGTCGACGATCACCGGCGCCGGGCCCAGAGGTTGCGCCGCAACGTGTTTGAGGATCCATTCGAGCATGGCCTCGGTCTCCGGCCGCGGAATGAACACCCCGGGACCGACATGCAGCAGCACCGGTCCGAAGGCAGCGGTCCCGATCAGGTGCTGCAGCGGGATACGGGAGCTGCGCGCGGCGACGAGTTGGCGGTAGCGGCTGAAGAATTCGTCGTCGGGAGATTCCAGCAACGCCAGCCGGCCACGATCGGTGCCCGCCGCGTGGGCGGCGAGTTCTTCGGCGTCGTAGCGGGCGGAGTCGATCCCGACGTCAGCGAAAAGCGCCGCAGCGGAATCGATTGCGTCCCGGAGATCGGACCGAGATCGCCGTCTGCTGCTCATCGCTTCGCTCTGCATCGTCACCGCAGGCTCACGCCGTCCCCTGTAACCGGGATTCCTTATCGGCGGCCGCCAGCGCGTCGAACATCGGGTCGAGATCCCCGTCGAGGACCTGGTCGAGGTTGTGCGCCTTGTAGCCGATGCGGTGATCGGTGATCCGGTTCTCCGGAAAGTTGTAGGTGCGGATGCGCTCGCTGCGGTCCACGGTGCGGATCTGGCTGGCGCGGTCGGCAGAGGCATCCGCCTGCGCCTGCTCCTCGGCGAGCGCCTGCAGGCGGGCCGCCAAGACCTGCAGTGCCCGGGCCTTGTTCTGCAGCTGGGACCGCTCGTTTTGGCAGGTCACCACGATCCCGGTCGGCAGGTGGGTGATGCGCACCGCGGAGTCGGTGGTGTTGACCCCCTGGCCGCCCTTGCCGGAGGACCGGTAGACGTCGATGCGCAGGTCCGACTCGTCGATGGCCACCTCGGCGACTTCTTCGGGCTCGGGATAGACCAGCACCCCGGCGGCCGAGGTGTGCACGCGGCCCTGCGACTCGGTCACCGGGACGCGCTGAACGCGGTGTACGCCGCCCTCGAACTTCATCCGCGACCACACGCCGTCGGGGCTGTCGCCCTTGCTGGCGATGGTCAGCGTGGCGTCCTTGTAGCCGCCGAGGTCTGAGGTGGTCTCGTCGAGGACCGTCACCTTCCAGCCGTGCCGTTCGGCATAGCGGATGTACATCCGGGCCAGATCGGCGGCGAACAGGGCCGATTCCTCGCCGCCTTCGCCGGACTTGACCTCCAGCACGATGTCGTCGGCGTCATGCGGGTCGCGGGGCGCCAGCATGTCGGTGAGTGCGGTGTCCAGCTCGGCGACGCGGGCTTCCAGATCGGGGATCTCGGCGGCGAACGACGCGTCGTCGGCGGCCAGTTCCCGGGCGGCCTCCAAGTCGCCGCGGGCGGACTCGAGCTTGCGGTGGGTGGCGATGATGGGAGCGAGCTGGGCAAATCGCCGCCCCGCCCGCCGCGCCTCGGCCGGATCGTTGTGCAGTTCGGGGTCCGACAGCTGCGTTTCCAGGGCGGCGTGCTCGGCAAGCAGGGCGTCGATCCCCTGAACACTGTGGGTCATCTCACCTCCATCCCCAAACGCAAGCCGACGCCCGGGTGACGTGCTGGCACGTTCCGGGCGTCGGTGTGGGAACTACTTGTCGTCGGCTGCTTCTGCTGCGGCACCGGCCTTGCGCTTGCCGTAGCGCTTCTCGAAGCGCGCGACCCGGCCGCCGCTGTCCAGAATCTTCTGCTTGCCGGTGTAGAACGGGTGGCACTGCGAGCAGACCTCGACCACGATGTGGCCGCTCTCCTTGGTGCTGCGGGTGGTGAAGGTGTTGCCGCAACCGCAGACCACGGTGGTCTCGACGTAGGCAGGGTGAATGCCAGTTTTCATGGTGTCCTCTTCGATCGTGGGTCGCCGGGTCGCCCGCCTCAGTGGCGGACGTGAACCGGAACCTGAGGTTTTCGATTATGCCAGCTACGCTGTCGACCCCCAAAACGCCGGGAGCGGTCACCGTATTCCGCCGGGATCACCCGCTGGGCGGGTGGGCCCGCTGCGGTCAGTCGTTGTCCATTCCCGGGGTGGTCTTGGAGACCTGTACCAGGAATTCGTAGTTGTTCTTGGTCTTGCGCAGCTGGCTCATCAGCAGGTCGATGGCCTGGTGCGAATCCAGGCCGGACAGCAGCCGGCGCAGCTTGTGCACGATCGCGAACTCGTCCGGCGAGAGCAGCAGCTCATCCTTGCGGGTGCCGGACGGGTTGACGTCGACCGCCGGGAACACCCGGCGCTCGGCGATCTTGCGGTCCAGCTTGAGCTCGGCGTTGCCGGTGCCCTTGAACTCTTCGAAGATCACCGTGTCGCCGGTGGAGCCGGTCTCCACCATCGCGGTGGCGATGATGGTCAGCGAGCCGCCGTCCTCGATGTTGCGGGCCGCGCCCAGGAACCGCTTGGGCGGGTAGAGCGCGGTGGAGTCCACACCACCGGACAGGATGCGGCCCGACGCCGGCGAGGCGTTGTTGTAGGCACGACCCAGCCGGGTGATCGAGTCCAGCAGCACGACGACGTCCTTGCCCTGCTCGACCAGGCGCTTGGCCCGCTCGATGGCCAGTTCGGCGGCCTGGGTGTGGTCTGACGGCGGCCGGTCGAAGGTCGAGGCGATGACCTCGCCCTTGACCGAGCGCTGCATGTCGGTGACTTCTTCGGGCCGCTCGTCGACCAGCACCACCATCAGGTGGCACTCCGGGTTGTTGCGGGTGATCGCGTTGGCGATGTCCTGCATGATCGTGGTCTTACCAGCCTTGGGCGGCGACACGATCAGCGCGCGCTGCCCCTTGCCGATCGGCATGATCAGGTCGATGACGCGGGGGGTCAGCTTGTCCGGCGTGGTCTCCAGCCGCAGCCGCTGGTTGGGGTACAGCGGGGTCAGCTTGGAGAACTCGGGACGGTTGCGGGCGTCCTCGACCGGGCCGCCGTTGACCGAGTCCAGCCGCACCAGCGGGTTGAACTTCTGCCGCTGGTTTTGCTGGTCGCCGTCGCGGGGAATCCGCACCGCGCCGGTCACCGCGTCACCGCGACGCAGCCCGTTCTTGCGGACCATGTTCATCGAGACGTAGACGTCGTTGGGCCCGGCCAGGTAGCCGGAGGTACGCACGAACGCGTAGTTGTCCAGCACGTCGAGAATGCCGGCGACCGGCTGCACGACGTCGTCATCGCGCAGTTCGGAGTCGCTCCCGGCACCGCCCTCGCTGCCGCGTTCGCCACGCCGACGCCGGTCCCGGAAGCGCCGACCGCGTCGGCCGCCGCGCCCGTCGTCGTCGTCGCCGCGGTTGGCGGAATCGCCCTGGTCGTCGTTCTTGGCCTGCGCGCCGTCCTCGGCCTTGGCGCCCGCACGCTCGCGCCGCTCACCGGACTGCTCGGGCTTGTCGGACCTGTCTGCCCTGTCCTCGGTGCGGCGCTGCCTGCGCGACCCGCCCGGGGCGTCGCCGTCGCCGGCCTTGTCCTGCTCGGCGGGCTTGTCGGCCGCAGCGGCCTTGTCCTGCTCGGCGGCCTTGTCCTGCTCGGCGGGCTTGCCCTGCTCGGCGGGCTTGTCCTGCTCGGCGGGCTTGTCCTGCTCGGCGGGCTTGTCCGCCGCAGCGGCGTTGTCCTGCTCGGCGGGCTTGTCGGCCGCTGCGGCGTCGGCCGCGGGCGCACCGGTCGCCCGATTGGCGCCACGGCGCTCGTGCCGCGGCCGTGCTGCGGGGGCGTCGCCCTCAGCAGCATCAGTGGCCGCGGCAGGTTCGGCGCCGTTGGCCACGCCGGTCGCGGACGGCTCGGCGCTGGGCTCGGAGTTCGATGCTTGGCCGCCGTTGGCGCCCGCCTCGCGAATCGCAGCGATCAGTTCGCTCTTGCGCATCCCGGAAGAGCCCTTGACGCCGACGCGGTTGGCCAGCGCCCGCAGTTCCGGCAGCACCATCGAAGACAGTGCGCCATCGGCAACGGCGGTCGCGGCGCCCCGCGCGGGCGCCGAAGCGCTCTCAGCCGGGGCGGACGGTGCGGCCTCGCCGCTGTCAGCGGCTACATCCTGGCTGGTCACAGCAGTGATCGGGGGGGTCGGCACCGATTCCTGGTCGGTGCTGCCTTCAGCCGCGAAGAGGTCCGTTTCTGTCACGGATTTCCTTTCTTCCCTCGGCGGTTTCCTCACGCGAGGGGCTTAGTTGCATTCAGCGGACCCGCCGAGTGCTTGTCACCGTCGAATGTGTAACGGTGTTGCCCGTATCGACGGCGTCGTAACACACACCGTCAGCTACGGGAAGAATTTGGTGGCATCCCGGTTGACATCGCAGTCTGATTCAGGTGCTGATGCCGCGAATGCGGGACGGAACCGAGGATAGCCCGCTTCTGTGCTGGACGCAACAGATACCTCGGCGCGCCTCAACCCGGTACCGCCACCCCGGAGTTCCAGGTGACCGCCTCGCCAACCGGCATCTCGGCGATGTGGAATGCCCTGGCCTCGTCGGACTCGAGCACTTCGGCCGGCAGTTGAGGCGCCGTCGTCAGGGCGATCACCGCGGGTCCGGCACCCGAGAGCACGGCGGCGATGCCGTGCCTGCGCAGCAACTGCAGCAACGCCGCGGACCCCGGCTGCGCGGCGGCCCGCTGCGGCTGGTGCAGGACGTCCTCGGTGGCCGCCAGCAGCAGATCAGGGCGCTCGGTCAGCGCCACCACGAGCAGCGCGGCGCGGCTGACGTTGAACCGGGCATCGTGGTGGCTGACCTGCTCGGGCAGCAGTGCTCGGGTCTCGGCGGTCGACGAGCGCAGTTGCGGTATCGCGGGGAACAGATGGATGTCGGGATGCAGCCGCAGCGCGGCCGCCGCATAGGCGGCACCGCCGTCGGGCCTGCACTCGGTCCAGGAGACCACCGCACCGCCCAGTACGGCGGCCGCGGCGTTGTCCGGGTGCCCCTCGAACTCCGATGCCAGCTGGATCAATTGCGCCTGGGTCAGGCAACGCTGATCCACTTGCGCGACAAGGCCGTTGACCACGGCAAGCCCGCCGACCACCGCGGCTGCCGACGAGCCCAGGCCGCGCTGGTGCGGGATGGCATTACGGCAGTGCACCACCAACCCGGGCGCCTGCACCCCGGCTTCGCGCAGTCCGCGCATGATGCCTTGCACCACAAGGTGATCCGAAGTCAGTGGCACCTGGCCGGCACCCTCGCCCTCGACCCGCACCACCAGACCGGACTCGACCGTCTCGACGATCACCTCGTCGTAGAGGCCCAGCGCCAGGCCCAGAGAGTCGAACCCGGGACCCAGGTTGGCGCTCGACGCCGCCACCGCAACGCTGGCCGTCAACCCGATCGGCAACACCTGGACCACTAGGCCAGTCCCAATTCAGCGACCACCGCGGCCGCGTCGACGGGAACAGCGGTCACCTCGGGCATGCCCTTGAGCGCGGTGTCGGGGTCCTTGAGCCCGTTGCCGGTCACGGTGCACACCACCGTCGAACCGGGAGCCACCCAACCGTCCTCCACCGACTTGAGCAGGCCGGCGATGCTGGCGGCCGAGGCCGGCTCGACGAACACGCCTTCGGTCTGAGCCACCAGGTGGTAGGCGGCCAGGATCTCCTCGTCGGTGGCGGCCAGAAAGCGCCCACCGGAATCCTGCTGCGCCTCCACGGCCTGCGTCCAGGACGCCGGCGAGCCGATCCGGATCGCGGTGGCGATGGTCTCCGGGTTGGCCACCGGCTCACCCAGCACCAGCGGCGCCGCCCCGGCGGCCTGGGTGCCCAGCATCTTCGGCAGCTTCTCGGTCAGGCCGTCGGCGTGGTATTCGCGGTAGCCCTTCCAGTACGCGGTGATGTTGCCGGCGTTGCCGACGGGCAGCGAATGGATGTCGGGTGCGGTGCCCAATGCATCGACGATCTCGAAAGCCGCGGTCTTCTGGCCCTCGATGCGCACCGGGTTCACCGAGTTCACCAGCGAGATGGTGGGAAAGTCGGTGGCCATCTTGCGGGCCAGTTCCAGGCAGTCGTCGAAGTTGCCGTCGATCTGAATGATCTTGGCGCCGTGCATGACTGCCTGCGCCAGCTTGCCCATGGCGATCTTGCCCTGCGGGATCAGCACGGCGCAGGTGATGCCGGCGCGCGCCGCGTAGGCCGCCGCCGAGGCCGAGGTGTTTCCGGTCGAGGCGCACAGCACCGCCTGCTGGCCGCGGGCCACCGCGTCGGTGACCGCCATCGTCATCCCCCGGTCCTTGAACGAACCGGTCGGGTTGAGGCCTTCGACCTTGAGGTGCACCGTGCAGCCGGTCTGCTCGGAGATCCGCTTGGCGTGGATCAGCGGGGTGCCGCCCTCGTGCAGGGTGATCGGCGTCCAGTCGTCGCCGATGGGGAGCCGATCGCGGTAGGCGCCGATCAAGCCGGGCCAGGGTCGATGAATCGGGGTCCGGGTGGAGCTCACTGGTCTGTTCCTTCCAGTCTCAGCACACTGGCGATCCGCTGGACTGCGTCCAGGCCCGCAAGCGCCGCAACAGTTTTCGACAAAGCCGACTCGGCGGCTCGGTGGGTGACCACCACGATACGAGCACCCACCAGCTGGCCTTCGCCGTCGGCGACGCCTTCCTGGCGCACCTCGGCGATGCTCACCCCGTGCGCGGCGAACTCGGCGGCCACCGTGGACAGCACGCCCGGCTTGTCGGCCACGTCCATGCTCACGTAGTAGCGGGTGGCGACGTCGCCGATCGGCGCAATGGCCAGCTGGGCGTACTTGGACTCGCGGGGGCCGCGACCGCCCTGCACCCGGTTACGCGCCGCCATCACCAGGTCTCCGGTGACCGCCGACGCCGTCGGAGCACCCCCGGCGCCCTGGCCGTAGAACATCAGCCGCCCGGCCGCCTCAGCCTCGACCACCACCGCGTTGAAGGCGCCGTTGACGCTGGCCAGCGGGTGGGTCAGGGGAACCAGCGCCGGGTAAACGCGGGCCGAAACCCGCTGCTGGCCATCGGGTGTGGTGATGCGCTCGCAGATCGCCAGCAGCTTGATCGTGCAGCCCAGGGCCCGCGCGGTGGTGAAGTCCGCCGGGCTGATGCTGGTGATGCCCTCGCGGTAGACGTCGTCGGCGGTGACGCGGGTGTGGAAGGCGATCGACGCCAGGATCGCGGCCTTGGCAGCGGCGTCGTAGCCCTCGACGTCGGCTGTCGGGTCGGCCTCGGCGTAGCCGAGCGCGCTCGCGTCGGCCAGCGCGCTGGTGTAGTCGGCGCCGGTGGAGTCCATCTCGGACAGGATGTAGTTGGTGGTGCCGTTGACGATGCCGGCCACCCGCAGCACGGTGTCCCCGGCCAGTGACTGGGTCAGTGGGCGGATGACCGGGATCGCGCCGGCGACGCTGGCTTCGAAGTACAGATCCACCAGCGCGTTCTCGGCGGCCTCGGCCAGCTCGCCGGTGGAGCGCGACAGCAGGGCCTTGTTGGCGGTGACGACGGACTTGCCGTGCGCGATCGCCGACAGGATCGCCTTGCGGGCGGGCTCGACCGGGCCCATCAGCTCCACGACGATGTCGACGTCGCTGCGCGAGACCAGGCTGTCGATGTCGTCGGTGAGCAACTCCACCGGGACACCGCGGTCAGCCGAAACACGGCGCACCCCGACGCCGCGCAGCACCAACGGCGCCCCGATGCGGGCCGCCAGGTCGTCGGCGCTGGCTTCGAGGATGCGGACCACCTCGCTGCCGACGTTGCCCAGACCGAGTACGGCCACCCCGATGGGGGCCCCGGATACCTGCGAACCGGACACTTCTACCCCACCTCCAGGCTGATCAGGTCTTCGACAGTCTCCCGGCGCAGCATAAGGCGAGCTTTTCCGTCGCGTACCGCCACTACTGCCGGCCGGGTGAGCAGGTTGTACCGGCTCGACATCGAGTAACAGTAGGCGCCCGTTGCGGCCACGGCGACCAGGTCGCCGGGAACCAGGCCGCGGGGCACCCAGGTGTCGCGGACGATGATATCGCCGCTTTCACAGTGCTTGCCGACGATGCGCGCCACCTCGGGTTCAGCGTCGGCACCGTCGAGAGTCCGCGACACCAGCCGCACGTCGTAATGCGCGTCATAAAGCGCCGGGCGGATGTTGTCGCTCATACCGCCGTCGACGCTGACGTAGCGGCGGTGCGCGGTGGCGCTGATGTCGACGTCTTTGACGGTGCCCACCTCATAGAGCGTCACGGTGCCCGGCCCGGCGATGGCCCGGCCGGGTTCGACGACCAGCTGGGGGGCGGGCAGGCCCACCGCCGCGGACTCGTCGCGCACGATCGCGGCCAGCTTGGCGGCCAGCTCGGCCATCGGCGGCGGGTCGTCCTGTGGCAGGTAGGAGATGCCCAGTCCCCCGCCCAAATCGATCACCGACAGCTGCGCGGTCTTGTCGACGCCGAATTCGGCGACCACATCGCGCAGCAGCCCGATGACCCGGTGGGCGGCCAGCTCGAAACCGGCGACGTCGAAGATCTGCGAGCCGATGTGGCTGTGCAGGCCGATCAGCCGCAGATGCTCGGCGGCGAACACCCGCCGGATGGCCTCCATCGCCGCGCCGCTGGCCAGCGAGAGCCCGAACTTCTGGTCTTCGTGCGCGGTCGAGATGAACTCGTGGGTGTGGGCCTCCACGCCGACGGTGACCCGCACCAGCACGTCTTGCACCACACTGGCCGCCGCGGCGACCGAGTCGAGGCGTTCGATCTCGATCAGCGAGTCGAGCACGATGTGGCCGACGCCGGCCTTGACCGCAGTGGTCAGTTCCTCAACAGATTTGTTGTTGCCGTGCAGGGTGATTCGCTGCGCGGGGAAACCGGCGTGCAGAGCGACGGCCAGCTCGCCGCCGGTCGCGACGTCGAGGCACAGGCCCTCGTGGTCGATCCAGCGCGCGATCTCGCTGCACAGAAAGGCTTTGGCGGCGTAGTGCACGTGCTCGCCGCCGCCGAACGCGTCGGCGATCTCGCGGCAGCGGCCCCGGAAATCGTCCTCGTCGATGACGAACAGCGGGGTGCCGTACTCGGCGGCCAGGTCGGTCAGTTTCACACCGGCGATCCGCGTCACGCCGTCGTCGTCGCGAACGGTGTTGCGGGGCCAGACGTTCGGCGCCAGCTCCAGCAGTTGCTGCGGGCTCTGCGGCCGCGGCGGCAGGCCGTCGGGCTGGATCGCTTCGGCGTGGCGGGGGCCGGCGGGGTGGACGTTCACATCCGCTCCGGTGCGCTCACGCCCAGGATGCCCAGCCCGTTGGCGATCACCTGGCGGGTGGCCTGACACAGCGCCAGGCGCGCGACGTGCAGATCCGTGGGTTCTTCGTCGCCCTGCGGCAGCACCCGGCAGCTGTCGTAGAAACGGTGGTAGTCGCCGGCGAGGTCTTCGAGGTACCGGCACACCCGGTGCGGCTCACGCAGCGCGGCAGCGGTTTCCAACACCCGGGGGAACTCGCCCAGGTTGCGGATCAGCGCGCCTTCCTTGTCGTGGTTCAGCAGTCCGAGGTTGGCGGTGCTCGGGACCAGGCCCAGTTCGGCGGCGTTGCGGGCCAGCGCGCAGAGCCGGGCGTGCGCGTATTGCACGTAGTAGACCGGGTTTTCGTTGCTCGCCGAGGACCACAGCTGAAGGTCGATGTCGATGGGCGTGTCCACCGAGGAGCGGGTCAGGCTGTAGCGCGCGGCGTCCACGCCGATGGCCTCGACCAGGTCGTCCAGGGTGATCACCGTGCCGGCGCGCTTGCTCATCTTGACCGGCTGGCCGTCGCGCACCAGGTTGACCATCTGTCCGATGAGCACCTCGACCGTTGCCGGGTCGTCGCCGAAGGCCGCCGCAGCCGCCTTGAGCCGGGCGATGTAGCCGTGGTGGTCGGCGCCGAGCATGTAGATGCACAGGTTGAAGCCGCGTTCGCGCTTGTCCAGGTAGTAGGCCAGGTCCCCGGCGATGTAGGCGGGCTTGCCGTCGCTCTTGATCACGACGCGGTCTTTGTCGTCGCCGTAGGAACTGGTGCGCAGCCAGGTGGCACCGTCCTTTTCGTAGATGTTGCCTTCTGTGCGCAGCCGCGCGATGGCCTGCTCGACCCGCCCGGAGGTGTGCATCGAGTCTTCGTGGGTGAACACGTCGAAGTCGGTGCCGAACTCGTGCAGCGAGGCCTTGATGTGGGTGAACATCAGGTCGACGCCGATCGCGCGGAACGTCTCCTGGGCATCCGGGCTGTTCAGCGCGTCCGGGGCCTGGGCCTGGATTTGAGCCGCGATATCAGTGATGTAGGCGCCGGCGTAGCCGTCCTCGGGGGCGGGCTCGCCCTTGGCCGCGGCGATCAGCGAGTTGGCGAACCGGTCGATCTGGGCGCCGTGATCGTTGAAGTAGTACTCGCGGGTCACCGCGGCGCCCTGGGTGCTCAGCAGCCGGCCCAGCGCGTCACCGACCGCGGCCCAGCGGGTGCCGCCGATGTGGATGGGGCCGGTGGGGTTGGCCGAGACGAACTCGAGGTTGACGTTGAGGTCGGCGAACTCGCGGGAATGGCCGTAGTCGGCGCCCGCGGCGACGATGTTGGCCACCACGGCGCCCTGCGCCGAGGCCTCGATGCGCAGGTTCACAAACCCCGGGCCGGCGACCTCGGCCGCGGCGATCCCGTCGGCCTGCTCCAGCGCCTGCGCCAGCCAGCCGGCCAGCTCACGCGGGTTGGCGCCCACCTTCTTGCCCAGCTGAAGGGCCAGGTTGGTGGCGTAGTCACCGTGTTCGGGGTTGCGCGGCCGCTCGACCGTCACCGTCGCGGGCAGCGCGGCGGTGTCCAGGTCGTGCTCGGCCAGCACCGCGGCAGCGGTGGTTTTGAGCAATTCGGCCAGATCGGCGGGGGTCACGAGGCCCCATCCTATGGTCTGTCGTGGTCAGGCCCCGAATCCGTCCGGTTCTCGGCTCGGGGCATTCATGCGCTACTCTGTCAAAGCCCACATGGCGCCGCATTACGCGAGCGCCCCCGTAGCTCAGGGGATAGAGCGTCTGCCTCCGGAGCAGAAGGCCGCAGGTTCGAATCCTGCCGGGGGCACCACACAAAATGCCATCTTTTTGACTCAGCTCGTTCGGCGACTGAATTCCGCAAATTCGGATTCACTTATACGCTTGGCGGGTGACCAGCCCCGTCCTGCGGGTCGTCCCAGCCGACCTGCGCCAACTGGCGCAACGCTGCGCGATGCTGGCGGGCCAGGTCGCACCGCAGTTACCAACACTTCCAGCGTCCGCATGGCAGACCAGCAGTGCAGCATGCAACACCACCAACACTGGCGCCGGCACGGCCGCAGCGGCGATGCGCGCCCGGCTGACAGCCAACGCGACAAAGCTCACCACCACCGCCGACGAATACGAGGCGACGGACAACAACGCCGCAGCCGCCCTGACCGCGGTCGCCCAGCGAGCAGGCGGCCCCCCACCCTTGGCCCCGCACTCCGGCGTCGACGCCGGCGCCGGCGCGCTCGGAACCGGCAGGTAGGCCGCGATGTCCGGGCTACCGACACTGACCGAAGTCGAAGACGCCACCTGGGATCACCTGATCGCCAACGCCACCGCCTGGACCAACCTCGCCGACTCCTGGGAAGCCGCGTTCACCGAAGTCCGCGACGCTGCGACCAGGCCCGGCGGCACGCCCTGGACCGGCGCCGGCGCCGAAGGCTTTCAGCGCCGATCCGCCGCAGATCTGGTCAAAGTCCACGGTCCAGCCGACGCGCTGCGCAACGCCGCCACTACCGCCACCCGCGGCGCGCAGACCCAACACAACAACAAAGCCGAGGTGCTCTACGCCGTCGCCGCCGCCGAACGCGATGAATTCCGCGTCGGCGACGACTACGCCGTCACCGATACGTGGCCCTACTACAGCTCCACCGCCGAGCAGGCTCAACGCGAGCAGGCCGCGGCCGATCATGGAAGTTTCATCAAGTCCCGCGTGGCCAACCTGGTCACCAACGAAGACCAGATCGCCCGCGACCTGACCACCGCAACAACAGGTCTGCACTACTTCGCCTTCGGCGAAGACGGCGCCCATGACTCAACCGGTGCCGGCACGAAACCGCAGACGCCGGCTCCGCTCACACCAGATCCATCAGATGCGGTGCGGCAACGCGATCAGGCGATTGCCGATGATCCCACCGCAGACCCGGCGGCGCGCCGACTGGCCCAGGAACGTCTGGATGACTTGCGGAATTCGCAGTTCATCGGCCCCCTGCCAACCGATCCGGTGCTCGGGGGCGACGCGCGTACCCGCGCCCAAGCCAGACTGCAGTTTCAGCGTTTCCTCGAATCCGGGCGGGCCTATTCAGACCGGCCACCCCTGACACCCGATCAAGCAACCCAGATGCTCGATCGGTGTGAGTTGCAGGCTCGGGAATTGGTCCTGGGAGGCTTCGCCGACCAGTTGAAATCGGCGGGGGTGTCCCCGGCAGGGATCAGCCAAGCACTCGAAGAGGTGCGAAGCGGCAAGTCGCCCCGACAGCTGATCCACGAAGCGGGGTCTGAAATCTCCACCGGAGTAGGTGGTTTGGGCAGCGGACTCAGTTCGCAGGCGAATGCCCTGCCCCAGGGTAGGCATTGGGGCAACGCTCCGACGTGGTCTGCGGCAGACGTCGATGCCCTTAAGACGCTGGGCCGCAGGGTGGGCATTGCCGGTTTCGGGCTCGACCTCTTAGTAACCGCCGATGACATCTGGCAGGGAGCTCCGGCTTACGAAGAATGGGCCAAGCTTGGCGGACGCAATCTCGGCGGTGCGGTTGGCGGATTCGCCGCAGGGGTAGTTTGGGGTTCGCTAATTGGGCCGGAGGGCAGCGTAATTGCGGGCCTTCTCGGCGCGGCTGGGGGCGGGTTGCTCGGGGACAAGATAGCTACGTGGGGACTGGGCGGATGATGCTGAGCGATCTGATGTTCTGGGTGTTCGCCCTGTGTTTGGCGGGCGGAGTCGTGCTGTCATTTCTCAGTATCGACCGAAATGTCCAGCGGCGCTGGTACTGGAGCCTCGCCTGCCTTGCGGGGGCGGCTGGCGTCCTGTCGACGTATCCGACGTGGGAAGGCGCGGCAGCGCGGGGACTGATGCCCACGGTGTCAATGGTGGTGATGGCGTATGTGTGGACGCCCCACATCAAGATTGGCGGAAAAATCTATGCGCTGACGATCACAGACCCTGACCCCGACGATGAACCTGCGACAACCGATCCCACGCAGCAGGAGATTGATCCACATCCAGACTCCTACAGCGGACTCCTCACCGCCACTACCCTGTGGTGGTCTCTCGTCGTACTAGGTGCGATCGCCGCCGGAAACGTCTACTTCGCCACTACCGGGGAAGGCGAGATCTGGGTCGGCCTGATGGGTGGCACCTTCTTCGCGATGCTATGTGCCATCACCGCATATGGTGACGCCAGCTGGCGTTACCCGATAGCGCGCGGTCAATACATCCCGTTTGTGGTCGCCTCCGTGATCACCGCAGGCGTTTTGCCCCTGCTCTACCTGCCCCTCTACTACATGGGCAAACGCCGGCCACTGCGACGCAAGCAGTCCATGGAATATCTGGTGCACCCCCGGCATCGAAAATAGGAGGACTGGATTTCATGGTGACTGGTAACTGGTGGCTGGCGACGACATCTTGAGCGGAACTCCCTTTGCCAAAGCCCCCAAACTCGGAGGGCGCAGTACCGGCGCATGGCTCGGGGGATTCGCGGCAGCGGCAGCTTGGGGTTCGTGGATGGGGCCGGAGGGCAGCGTAATTGCGGGCCTTCTCGGCGCGGCTGGGGGCGGGTTGCTCGGGGACAAGATAGCTACCTGGGGACTGGGCGGATGACGCTGAGCGACCTGATGTTCTGGGTGTTCGCCCTGTGTTTGGCGGGCGGAGTCGTGCTGTCATTTCTCAGTATCGACCGAAGTGTCCAGCGGCGCTGGTACTGGAGCCTTGTTTGTATCGCGGCGGCGGCGGGCGTCCTGTCGACGTATCCGACGTGGGATCGCGCAGCGGCGCTGGGGTTCACGCCCGTGGTGATAATGGTGGGCTTGGCGTATCTCGCGACCCCCTACATCAAGATCGGCGGCAAGATCTACTCCTTTGTTGACAACGGTTGAAAGTCCGGCCAGTCGCGACGGTTGAAAAGTAGGCCACCCAATCAGATTGGATGGGTGATCTCCTTGGAAGACTGGGCCTTGATCCGGCATCTTCACCGCAGCGAAGGGTTGTCGCAGCGGGCTATCGCACGGCAGCTGGGTATTGCGCGCGACACGGTCGCCAGCGCGCTGGCCAGCGATGTTCCACCGAAGTACGAGCGGGCGGCGGTGCCGTCGGCGATCAGCGAGGTGGAGCCGCGGATTCGGACGGTGTTGTCGGTCTATCCGCAGATGCCGGCGACGGTGCTCGCCGAGCGGGTCGGGTGGGCCGGTTCGATCTCGTGGTTTAGGGAGCGAGTCCGGGCGATCCGCCCGGAGTACCTGCCTGCCGATCCGGTGGATCGGCTTGAGCATCCGCCAGGTCGGGTGATCCAGTGCGACCTGTGGTTCCCCGCGCCCAAGATTGCGGTGGGGTTCGGCCAAGAGGCGGTGCTGCCGGTGCTGGTGATGGTGGCGGCGTTTTCTCGGTTCATCGCCGCGGTGATGCTGCCCTCGCGTCAGACCATGGATCTGGTGGCCGGGATGTGGCAGCTGCTTTCGGGCAGCTTTGGCGCGGTGCCCCGTGAGCTGTGGTGGGACAACGAAGCCGGGATCGGTCGTCGTGGCCGGTTGACTGATCCGGTGACGGCTCTGGTGGGCACCCTCGGGTCGCGGCTGGTGCAACTCAAACCCTATGACCCCGAATCCAAGGGGGTGGTGGAGCGGGCCAACCGGTACCTGGAGACCTCGTTTCTGCCCGGGCGTAGCTTCACCTCACCGCAAGACTTCAATAGCCAACTGCAACTGTGGCTTCCGATCGCCAACCGCCGTCGGGTGCGGGTCCTCGATGGGCGACCCGTCGACTTCCTCGATTCCGATCGAGGCCACATGCTGGCGCTGCCACCGGTGCCACCGTTGGTGCAGTCGGTGACTTCGGTGCGATTGGGGCGTGACTACTACGTGCGGGTGGCCGGCAATGACTACTCCGTGGACCCGCGAGCGATCGGCCAACTCGTCGAGGTGAGCACCACCTTGACGCAGGTGACGGTGAGCAGATCGGGGCGCCTGCTGGCGGCTCATGACCGCTGCTGGGCGAGGCGACAGACCCTGACCGACCCCGCCCACGTGCAGGCTGCCGCGGCGTTGCGTCAGCAGTTCCAGGCCAGCCCACCCTTGGCGGCCGGTGATCATCCGATGCGGGATCTATCCGACTATGACCGGGCCTTCGGTGTTGATTTCCTCGGCAGCACCACCGCCTCCGACGGGGAGGTGGCGTGAGCATGGCCGAGGACCCGATGAAGGCCGTTGTGCACTACGCCCAAGCGCTCAAGGCCCCGCGTATCCGCGAGTCGGCCGCCCGGCTGGCCGACCAAGCCCGCGACGACGGCTGGACTCATGAGGAGTACTTGGCGGCGGTGCTCTCGCGGGAGGTCGCCGCCCGCGAAGCATCCGGCGCGGCGACCCGCATCCGCTCCGCCGGATTCCCGACCCGCAAATCGTTGGAGGACTTCAACTTCGATCACCAACCAGCTCTGAACCGAGACATGATCGCTCATCTCGGCACCAGCGCGTTCCTGGCCAAATCCCGCAACGTGGTGCTACTCGGCCCACCCGGCACCGGCAAAACCCACCTCGCCATCGGATTGGCCATCAAAGCCGCCCAGACCGGGCACCGCATCGCCTTCGCCACCGCCGTGGACTGGGTCGCTCGCCTCAAGGCCGCCCACAACGCCGGCCGGCTGCCCGCCGAGCTGGCCAAGCTGCGTCGCATCGGTCTGCTCGTCGTCGACGAGGTCGGCTACATCCCGTTCGAGCAGGACGCTGCGAACCTGTTCTTCCAACTGGTCTCCAGCCGCTACGAACACGCCTCGCTGATCCTGACCTCAAACCTGCCCTTCGCCCGCTGGGGCGACGTCTTCGGAGACCAGGTCGTGGCCGCAGCCATGATCGACCGCATCGTCCACCACGCCGACGTCCTGACCCTCAAAGGCTCCAGCTACCGCCTCAAAGACACCGGAATCGCCACCTTGCCCTCCGCCAGAGCCGACAACACGGCACAATAACCACGACCACGTGGCCTACTTTTCACCGTCGCTTCTGGCCTAGATTTCGACCGTCGTCAACACTCCTTGACGATCATCGACCCCGACCCCGAAGACACACCCGCGACAACCGATCCCACGCAGCAGGAGATCGATCCGCATCCAGACTCCTACAGCGGGATCCTTACCGCCACAATATTCTGGTGAGGCTCCTCGTGCCCGCGCTGACCGCCACCGCAAACGTCTACTTCGCCGCCGAGGGACGAGGGGAGATCTGGGTCGGCGCCATGAGCGCCACCTTCTTTGCCCTGATAATTGTCGGCGCCGCCTACGGCGACGCCAGCTGGGGCTACCCCATCGCGCGCGGCCAATACACACCGTTCGCCGTCGTATCGGTGATCACCGCAGGCGCTTTGCCCCTGATTTACCTGCCCCTCTACTACATGGGCAAACGCCGGCCACTGCGACGCAAGCAGTCGATGGAATACCGAGCACACCCCCGGCATCGAAACTAGGAGGACTGGATTTCTTGGTGACTGGCGACGACATATTGAGTGGAGCTCCCTTTGCCCAAGGGTCCGCTCAAACACAGAGGTCGCGGTCTTGGGGGCTGGTTAGGAGGATTCACCGCAGGGGCGACGCGCGGTTCATTGGTCGGGCCCGAAGGCACCGTGGTTGTCGGACTTGCCGGCCCTATTGCAGGTAGTTTTGGCGGGGAGTTAGCAGTGGAGAAAGCGATGGGCGGCTAATGGTGAGGAATCTGGCTTTCTTCGTAGTAGTCTTGTGCTTCTTTACGGGATTTGTCCTTTCGTTTCTCAAAATCAGCATTCACGCTCAGCGGCGGATCTATTGGAGTTCTGCCTGCATTGCAGGGGTTTTTGGCGTCCTGGCGACATATCCCACGTGGAAAAACGCAGCCGGGGGAGTCTTTTTCGCGTCGGCGATGGCCATCGCAGCGTATGTATCGACTCCCTACATCAAGATCGGCGGAAAGATTTACTCCTTGACGATCGAAGACCCCGACCCCGAAGACACACCCGCGACAACCGATGCCGCACAGCAAGAGATCGATCCACATCCCGACTCCTACAGCGGGCTGTCACCGCCACAACCATGTGGTGGGCTCTCGTCGTACTCAGTGCGATCGGCGCCGGAAATGAGTATTTCGCCGCCATAGGAAAAGGCGAGATCTGGGTGGGCGTCATGAGTGGTGCCTTCGCCGCAATGCTCGCCGTCGTGACCGCATACGGCGACGCGAGCTGGGGCTATCCGATTGCGCGCGGCCAATACCTACAGTTCGGCGTCAACGCCGTCATCACCGTGGGCATCTTCGCCCTGCTCTACATGACCGCCTACTACATCGGCCAGCGCCGGCCCCTGCGACGCAAGCAGTCGATGGAATACCGAGCACATCCCCGCCACCGAAAGCTGGACGGCTAAACCCGCCGGCAGAATTTCACTTCGCGCACAGCGGAATCGCCCCATCCCACTCCCCCGCTGCCCCTACGCTCAGCCATGTGACGATTCGCCTTGGCTTCCAGATCCCCAACTTCTCCTACGGCACCGATGTTTCTCAGCTCTTCCCCACCGTGATCGCTCAAGCCCGCGAGGCCGAGGCCAGCGGCTTCGACGCCGTTTTCCTGATGGACCACTTCTACCAACTGCCCATGCTGGGCGCCCCCGATCAGCCGATGCTCGAGGCCTACACCGCCCTGGGTGCGCTGGCGACGGCAACCGAAACGGTGCAGCTGGGCACCCTGGTCACCGGCAACACCTACCGCAACCCGGCGCTGCTGGCCAAGATCATCACCACGCTGGACGTGGTCAGCGGCGGGCGCGCCGTCCTGGGCATCGGCACCGGCTGGTTCGAGCTCGAACATGACCAGTTGGGTTTCGAATTCGGTACCTTCACCGACCGGTTCAACCGGCTCGACGAGGCGCTGCAGATCATCCTGCCGATGATCAAAGGTGAGCGGCCGACCTTCGAGGGCAAGTGGTACCGGACCCGCGAGGCCGTGGCCGAACCGCGCTACCGCGACCACATTCCGCTGTTGATCGGCGGCAGCGGCGAGAAGAAGACCATCCCGATGGCGGCCCGGCACTTCGACCACCTCAACCTGATCACCGGGTTCGACGAGCTCCCGCAGAAGATGGACGCGGTGCGGCGCAGCTGCGAGGAAGTGGGCCGTGACCCGGCCACGCTGGAAACCACCATGCTGCTCACCGCACTGGCCGGTGCGAACCTGACCGCCGATCAGATCCCGGCCCCGATCGCACAGCGCGCGGTGGCGGGCAGCCCCGAGTCGATCGCCGAGCAGATCAAGACCAAGGTGCTCGACGCCGGCGTCGGCGGCGTGACCATCAACGTCCCCGGCTACACCCCAGGCCTGGTCGCCGAAGTCGGTGCGGCGTTGCGTGCGGTGATCGACGCCGGATAGCGGGGTTCCCAGCCACTCAGCCCGCACCGGTCAGACGTGCGGCGGCGAGCATGCGCTGGCCGCTGGCCTGCAGATGTGCCCGCATCGTGGCGGCGGTCCGGGCCGCATCGCCGGCGATAACGGCGTCGGCGATCGCCGCCAGCGCAGTCCGTACGGCGCCGGCGTCCGCGAAGGCCGCGGTGAGCTCATGCTCGCGCCCACCGAAACCCTGCTGCACCCAACCGAACATCAGGGCCAGGGCGCGATTGTGGGTGGCCTGGATGAGCACCGCGAAAAACGCAAGCTCCGCGGTCTGAAGCACTTCGGGGCGGTCGGCTGCGCGCACGAACTCCAACGTCGGGCGCAACGCCGCCAGGTCCTCGGATGTAGCACGGCTGATGGCCAGCTCGCCGATGAGCAGACCGAGCGCCTCCCGGATCTCCAACAGCTCGGCAAGGAAGTCGGGACCCAGCTTGCGCAGCAGGACCCCGACGATCGCCGGATCGGTCAGCGCCGCGGGCTCACGCACCAGATTCCCGCTGCCCTGCCGGGCTTCGATCAGCCTCATGTGCTGCAACCGGGCCAGCGCCTGCCGCAGCGAGGTCCGGTTGACCCCGAGTTGTTCGGCCAGATCACGCTCCGGCGGCAGCACCGAACCCGGCGGATAAGCGCCGTCGACGATCGCCTCGATGATCGACGTCGCGATCTGCTCGTCGAGGCGCCGGCGCTGCGGTTGCCCGATGGGGCTTGACTGGTCCATTGGCTCAACCAATACAGTACGCAGGATGACGTCAAGTGATGTGGCATCGGCGGCCGCGGCCCGCTGGCGCGGACAGTCCGGTCGCCTTGAGGTGTGGTACGCGACCCTGTCGGATCCGGTGAGCCGCGCCGGCCTGTGGATCCACCACGAGATTGTCGCGCCGACCGACGGCGGCCCGCCGTTCAGCCATGGCTGGATCACCTGGTTTCCGGCACAGGGCGAACCGCAGACTCAGCGGCTCGGCCCGGAGCCGCTGGCGCCCCACGAGCACGACGGCAGCTGGTACCGCGGCGCCGGTGGCCGGGTCGGCCCGGGCTTTCTTAGTGGACGCGCCGGTGCCATGGAATGGGACCTGCGCTGGACAGACCCCGCAGCGCCGCTGTGGACCTTCCCCCGATTCGTCTGGGAGCGCGAGCTGCTGCCCGGCGCGCAGGTGGTGTTGGCCCCGACCGCCGAGTTCCAGGGAACGTTGTCGCTCAACGGGACTGCGCACAGAATCGACGGATGGCGCGGCGCGGTATCGCACATCTACGGTCACGGAAACGCCGAGCGGTGGGGCTGGATCCACGCCGATCTCGGCGGCCAGGACGCCCTCGAGGTCGTCACCGCGGTATCGCGACGGCCAGGCCTGCGCGCGCTGCGGCCGGTGGCGTTCATCCGGTTGCGCGCCGATGGCCGGGACTGGCCGGGCAGCGGCCTGCCGGCCGTGCGGGTGCGCACCAGCCTCGACCTGCCGAGGTGGCAGCTGGAAGGACGAATCGGCAGGCGTGACATTCGAATACGCGTCGATCAACCGGCCGAGCGATGCGTCAGCATGCGCTATCAGGATCCCGACGGCGCCGTCGCGGTGTGCACCAACACCGGGCAGGCCGATATCCACATCGAGGTCGGCCGGCACCGGCGCGGCGTGCGCATCGTGGAACGCAGCTGGTCGGTGTCGGGCACCGGACATGCCGAGATCGGCTTCCGCGGCGACGCGGCGCCCACCGTCAACGAAAGGTCGCTTGGATGAGTTTTCTGCTGGATCCCCCGATGCTGGTTGCCGCCGGCGTCTTGATCGAACGTGAAGTCGATGTCGCCGAGCGTGATCTGGCAGAGGCCGCGGTGCTGGGGACCTTCTTCGGGGCATCCTTCGGGCTGTACAACAACGTCCCCGGCCTGGGCATCATGTGGCGGCCCTTCGGCTCGCGCGACGGCCGCGACTTCATGTGGAACAGCGGGATTCTGCGGCTTCGCACCGAGTCGTTGGGATGGCGCGCGCACGCTGTGGCAGCGGTCCTCTTCGCGACGTATCCGTTCTTCCTCAAATTGGGCCGCCGCCTTGGTCGGCGTCGTACTGCCGGCCGACTCACGTTGGTCTCATGACACTCGCCGGCCGCGCCGCCGCGTCGTTTGGTGCCGCGCTGTTGCCGCAGGAGCACGGCGGCCCCCCACCAGAGGTGCTCGTCTCCCGGATCGAGCGTTACGTCCGACAGCTGCCCAGTGGCACCAGGCTCGCGGTACGCGCCGGGCTGCTGTCGATGGCGGCAGCCGGCTACCTGGGGACCGGCCGCACCGCGCGCCGCCTGCCGCCCGATGCGCGAGCGGCCGTCCTGCGCCGCATCGCCGGACTCGGCGCAGCCACCGAGGCGGCAGTCGACGGCCTCAAAGCGGTGGCACTGCTGGCCAATGGCGCCGACACCTTCGCGGGCGAACTGCTTGCACACGCGCAGTCGACCCCGGTCGTGCGGCCCGACGCAGCCCTGTCGGTCACCGCTTCGACCGAAGCCGCCACAGCGATTCGGGCCGACGCCGTGGTTGTCGGCTCCGGCGCCGGTGGCGCCATGGTGGCGCGGACCTTGACGCTAGCCGGCCTGGACACGGTGGTCCTCGAGGAAGGCCGGCACTGGACGTCCGAAGAGTTCCGCACCACCCACCCGATGGACCGCTATGCCGGTCTCTACCGCGCCGGGGGCACCACGCTCGCGCTGGGCCGCCCGCCGCTGGTGCTGCCCATCGGCCGCGCCGTCGGTGGCACCACCGTGGTGAATTCGGGCACCTGCTATCGCCCGCCGGCAGACGTGCAACAACGATGGCGGGATCACTTCGGTCTGGCACTTGCCGATCAGGACGTGCTGGCACGCGCACTCGATGACGTCGAAGCCACCCTGCAGGTCGGCCCGGTTCCCCACGACATCATGGGCCGCAACGGCTCTCTGCTCTTGGCAGGTGCCCGCGAACTCGGCTGGAGCGCTGCGCCGCTCACCCGCAACGCCCCCGGCTGCGGCGCCTGCTGCCAATGCGCGTTGGGCTGCCCCCGCAACGCCAAGTTCGGGGTCCACCTCAACGCGCTGCCGCAGGCGTGCGACGCCGGGGCCCGCATCATTTCCCAGGCCCGGGTGACCCGCGTGTTGCATTCGGGTGGTCGCACCCGAGGGGTCCGGGCGCTGCGATCCGACGGTTCCACCTTCGAGGTGCTCGCATCGACGGTGGTGATCGCCAGTGGCGCCGGCGAGACGCCGAAACTTCTGTGGCGCAGCCGACTCGGCGGTCATCCGCGTCTCGGCCGCAACCTGGCCCTGCACCCCTCGGTCCCGCTGGCCGGCCGTTTCGACGAAGAGGTGTACGCCTGGAACGGCGTCCTGCAAAGCGCTGCGGTCGAGGAGCTGCACCGGTCACACGGCATCCTGATCGAGGCCACCGCCACACCGCCCGGGATGGGGTCGATGGTGTTCCCGGGCTATGGCCGGGAACTGCTGAGCTGGCTCGACCGGGCGCATCACATCGGGTCGGTGGGCGCCATGGTTGCCGATGAGGGCGTGGGGCGAGTCGTCAGAACAGCGCGCGGCCCGGCCGTGCTGCGCTATGACATCACTGATCGGGATCTGGCCAAACTGGTGGTGGCGATCGAGGCCATGGGCCGCCTGCTGTTTGCCGCCGGCGCGGTGGAGGTGATCACCGGCCTGTCCTCGGCGCCCACGGTGTCCTCGGTTGCGGAGCTGAGCGACGTTCTGCGCCGGGCCGATCCCCGGCGCCTGCACCTGGCGGCATTCCACCCGACGGGCACCGCCGCCGCCGGAAGCGACGACCAGCTGTGCCCGGTCGATGAGCGCGGGAGACTGCGCGGAGTGGACGGCGTCTGGGTCGCCGATGCGTCCATCCTGCCCAGCTGCCCCGAGGTCAATCCTCAGGTGTCGATCATGGCGCTGGCCCTGGCGGTGGCCGACGAGGTGGTCGCCTCGCGGTGTTGAGCGGCCGCCCTCAGCCCAGCACCGTGCGCATCAGCATCACGTCGTAGGCGTTCCACAGCGACAGGGTGAAGTACACCTCTTTGCCGGTCGACCAGGGGTGCATGTAGGGCGCGTAGATACCGCCGGGAATCTGGCCGGTGGGGATCAGCGTCTGCTCGGCGCTCCACGGACCCTGCGGCGTCGGCGCGGTGCGGGCCACGACGTCGTTGCCGCCGTTGCCGTACAGCGCCAGGTACTGCCGCAGATAGGTGTTGTACTGCACCGACATCTCGCCCACCGGTCCGGGGATCACCGGTGTGGCCGCAGCCGGGTTGTTGGGCACCCACGCCCCGGTGTCGCCGTTCCAGTACTCGTATGTGGTCACGTCCGGAATGGTGCGCTCGGACACCCGCGACAGGTACGCCGAGCCGCTGCGGCCCGAAGGCGTGCCGTAGGAGTACAGATAGCCGTCGTTGCCGCGCAGGAACGCGCCCATCTGAAACTTCTCGTTGCCCGGCACGAAGCGGGCCCGTGGGACGTTCTCCGGCGATGTGGACCGCACGGTGCCCGGATAGACGCCCCACGTTTCGCCGTTGTCGTTGGAGACCGCGATCGCCGAGTAATTGGTGGACCACTCGCCGTCGCGGCCCCACTTCTTGATCGACATGAAGTTCATGTACTGGTTGCCGGCAATCCCGATGGCGGCAGTGGGGATCATGCCCTCCTGGTGGGGCGCCAGTTGCACAGCGGGCAGAATCTGCTTGGAGAAATTCGCTTGCCGCAGTGGCGAACCCGAATATTTGTTGCCCACCGCTCCGGCGGTCACCGTGATGCCGTCGGACAGGTTGTTGTCCTGGCTGCGCAACAGCACGTTCTTGCGCCACTGCTTACCCTCGATACGGCAGTAGCCGAAGGTGTCGCCGAATGCCATGAGGATCTGCCTGTTGACGGGATCCCCGTTGTCCCAAGGAATGCCGAGGTCAGTTCCGGAGATGCCGAAGCGTTCCAGTGTCTTATTGGGGCTGTTGGGCCCGGTCACCCACTCCACCAGGGACGTCTGCGCACCGGCGATGGCCCCGCCGGGATCGGCGGTGGAGATGCCCTGGTCGGCGCCGACGTTCGGAACGGGCTGCACCGGCTGGGCGACGTTCGGGGCGGCCTGGCCGGCGGGGTTGGGAACCGGCGGCACCACCGCGGCCTGCTGCTTGATGGTGCCGTTCGGGTTGATCAGTGCGGCGATCAGCGGGCCCAGCTTGGGCAGCGGCGCCTGATCGTTGGTGCCGCGGGGCCGGCGCCCGGTCGGCATCTGACCCGCACCGGTGGTGGGCGATCCCGGCGGCGGGTCGATGTTGGCCTCGGGGGCGTGGCAGGTAGCGGCGTTGGCTGGTGGGGCGAATTCGGTGGCGGCCACCAACCCAAGAACCACCGCCGGCACCAATGCCGCCGAGACGATTCGACGCGTCGCCGACATGTCCCACCTTTCCCCGGACCCGGTGCCGGGTCTCACTCCCCTGCGACGATAGTGATTCCTGGGGCTGGTGTGGCGGG
Source organism: Mycolicibacter hiberniae (assembly GCF_010729485.1). Classification (NCBI taxonomy): domain Bacteria; kingdom Bacillati; phylum Actinomycetota; class Actinomycetes; order Mycobacteriales; family Mycobacteriaceae; genus Mycobacterium; species Mycobacterium hiberniae. The sequence goes on along the minus strand of NZ_AP022609.1, from coordinate 802,078 downwards.
CGGTGAAGGAAAGAGATGTATCCGTGACGGTGTCGCAACCAGCAGGAAAGACAGCTCAGCCGGCCCGGGTGATCTCGGCGACTACGTCGGCCACGCCGCGCAGCTGGCCCAGATCCGAGCTGGTGGGGATCAGGTGCACCTCGTCGGTGCCCACCGCCGCGAACCCACGCAGCACCTCGGCGAGCTCGTCCTCGCTGCCCGCCCAGCCCGTTGACGGCGCCATCGCCTCGACGTACTCGGCGGGAATCCAGTTCATGTAGCGCAACAGGTGCCGGCGGACCTGGTCACGGGCAGCATCGCGATCCCCCAGCGCGAACCAGAACGACGTCGCCAGCCGCGGCTTGGCCCGGCCCGCCTGATGCCAGGCGTCGCGCGCGACGTCGAACAGTTCGTTCTGCTTGGCCACATCAAGGTCCATGGTTATTCCGGCCAGGCCCTCGGCCCACGACGCGGCACTGCGCAGCGTCTTGGGACCGATGGTGCCGACCAGCAGCGGCGGCCCACCGGGTTGCACCGGGCTCGGCCCCACCGGCAGCACCGACTCGGTGACCTTCTCCCCCGCCCAGACCCGTCGCATGATCGCCACCGCGTCGGCCATCGCGCGCATCGTCTGCGTGGCCGGGTCGGCGCCGACAGCGCGATAGTCCTCGACCCGGCCGCCCACGCCCAGCCCGACGGTGAGCCGGCCGTCGCAGAGCACGTCCGCGGTGGCCAGCGCCTTGGCCAGCATCACGGGGTCGTGCAGTTGCGGGACGATCACCGTGGTCACCAGGCGAACCCGCTCGGTCCACGCCGCCAGCGCACCCGCCAGCGTCAGGCTGTCCGGGTTGGCGAAGGCGATCCGTTCGCCCCAGCACAACGCCGAGAACGGCCCGTCGTCGATCGCGCGGGCCCAGTCGCGCAGCAGCGTCGCATTCAGGTCCGGTTCCATCACCGGCATGGTCATTCCCACGCGCATGACCGCGATTGTGGCATGCGCGCCGTGCACGGCCGACACTGGAAGGAATGGGAATCTCCTTCAATCACACCATCGTGGCCGCCCGGGACAAGCAGTCCTCGGCAGCGTTTCTGGCCGAGCTGTTCGGCCTGCCCGCACCGCAGCCCTTGGGCCACTTCCAGGTGGTCGCCCTCGAACACCAGGCCAGCCTGGATTACGCCGACGTGCCCGCCGGTGAGCCGATTCGGCCGCAGCACTACGCCTTCTTGGTCTCGGAGTCCGACTTCGACGCGATCTACGCCAAGATTTCCGACCGGGGGCTGGAGCACTGGGCCGATCCCGGCGGCACGCAGGCCGGCCAGATCAACCACCGCGATGGCGGGCGCGGTGTGTATTTCCGCGACCCCGCCGGCCACAACATGGAGATCCTTACCCGGCCGTACGGCTCCGGCGGTTAACCGCCGTTACTAGCCCGGAGTGTGGCCCCGCTGGCGCTCTTGGGTGCGGTAGTCGGCGGCCAGTTCGACGACGTGCGCGGGCAGCTCGCCCGAGGCCACGTCGGCCAGGCTGGTCTTCTCCAGCACCGAGCGCATGCTGGCCCGCAACGCCCGCCACACGTCGGTCAGGGCGGCGGTCGGACCGGAGTAGGGCAGATCGCCTACGCCGATGTCGCGAACGCTGGCCAGCGGACCGTCGATGCAGCGCAGCACATCCGCGACGCTGATCTGGGTTGCCGCCCGGGCCAGTTCGTAGCCGCCGTCGCGGCCGCGCTGGCTGCGCACCAGCCGGTCGGTGCGCAGATCGGACAAGATGTCGACCAGGAACTGCGCCGGAATGCCTTGCGCCGCCGCGATCTCATCGGTCTTGACCAGGGAGCCGGGCTCGGCGGTGGCCAGTTGGACCATCGCTCGCACCGCGTACTCCGCCTTGGCCGACATGCGCATTGCGAGCATTCTTCCATCTGGTGGGTCAATTGACTGCCGAGAGCACCGCTTGGGCGTATTCGGGGCGGCACACCACGAGGTCGGGCAGCAGGGGGTCGGCCCGGTTGTAGACCAGCGGCGAGCCGTCCAGGCGGGAGGTGTGCAGTCCTGCGGCCCGGGCCACCGCCACCGGGGCCGCCGAGTCCCACTCGTACTGCCCACCGGCGTGCACGTAGACATCGGCGGTGCCCTGGACCACGGCGGCCACCTTCACCCCTGCCGAGCCCATCGGCACCAGAACACCGTCCAGCCGGGCGCGAACGGCCTCCGAGATCGCCGGGGGCCGGCTGCGCGACACCGCGATCCGGGGCGCGCCGTCGGCGGCGGGCGGTGCGGCAACCGACGGGGTCGCCAGCGTGATGTCTCGTGCGGGCAGGGCCACCGCCCCGGCCGTCAGATCGCCGGCCTGCCACAGCGCCACGTGCACGGCCCAGTCGTCGCGGCCCAGTTCGCTGAACTCCCGGGTGCCGTCGAGCGGGTCGACGATCCACACCCGTTCGGCGCGAAGCCGGGCCGGGTTGTCGGCGCCTTCCTCGGACAGCACCGCATCCTGCGGCCGCGCCTGCGCCAGGGCGGCCATCAGGAATTCGTGGGAACGCCGGTCCCCGGCCGCCTTGCGCTCGGCTTCGCCGGCCCCGGCCAGTTCCTGGCGCACCGCCAGCAGCAGCCGGCCGGCCTCGGTGGCGAGGTGACCTGCCAGCTGGTGGTCGTTCACTGCCGGGCGTCGATCGCTGCGACCACCTGACGGGCCTGCTCGTCGATGCTGTCGTCGGAGGTCAGGCGCACGTCGGGATTACGCGGCCGCTGATACGGGCTGTCGATGCCGGTGAAGTGGGTGATCAAACCCGCCCGCGCCTTCGCGTAGAGCCCCTTGGGGTCACGCTGCTCGCACTCCTCGAGCGAGGTGTCGCAGAACACCTCGATGAAGTCGAACCCGGCGTCGGTGTGCACCTGGCGGGCCAGCTGTCGATGCTCGATCATCGGGCTGATGGCCGGCACCAGCACGATCTGGCCGGAGTCGGCCAGCAAGGTGGCCACATGGGCCAACCTGCGCAGGTTCTCGGCGCGGTCGGCCATCGAGAAGCCCAGGTCGGCGTTGAGGCCGTGCCGCAGGTTGTCGCCGTCGAGAACGTAAGCGGGCGTGCCTCGTTCGAGCAGCAGCTGTTCGACGCGCATCGCCACCGACGACTTGCCCGCACCGGAGAGGCCGGTCAACCACACGGTGCGCCCCTTGGACAACCGGTCCGCGGCGGTGACCAGCGACTGGTGCCGCACGGTGTTGGGGCTCGCCGCGCGCGGCGACACGTCGCGCAGCACCATGCCGGCGGCCACGGTTCCGTTGGTGGCCTGGTCGATCAGGATGAACGAGCCGGTGGCGTCGTTGCGGGTGAACTCGTCGAGCATCAGGGGCACCTGGGCACGCAGCGAGACCCGGCCGAGCTCGTTGAGCTTGAGGTCGTTGGCGTCTTTGTCGCGGTGCAAGGTGTTGACATCGAGGCGGTAGTCCAGCGCCATCACCTTGACCCGGGTGGTGCGGGTGGTGTGCTTGATGACGTAGTCGTTGCCCGGCTGCAGGGTCGCGCCGTCGGCCATCCAGCACACGGTGGCGTCGAAATCCTGAACCACGCGCGGCTGGTTGTTGGTCCGGGCGATCATGTCGCCGCGTGAGATGTCGATGTCGTCGGTGAGGCTCACCGAGACCGCCATCGGCGGAAATGCCTCGGCCACAGCGCCATTGGGCCCCTCGATCGCGGCGATCCGGCTCGGTTTGCCCGACGGCAGCACCACCACGTCGTCGCCGGGACGCAGCACGCCGCTGGCGACCGTACCCGCGTAGCTGCGGTGGTCGGCATGCTCGTGGGTCTGCGGCCGGATCACGTACTGCACCGGGAACCGGACGTCGACCAGGTTGCGGTCGCCGGCGATGTAGACCTCTTCGAGGTGCGACAGCAGGGCCGGTCCGTCGTAGAAAGGCGTCTTGTCGGACTTTGTCACCACGTTGTCGCCGAGCAGCGCCGAGATCGGGATGGTGGTCACGTCGTGGACGTCCAGGCGGGTGGCGAACGAATGGAAGTCGTCGCGGATCGCCTCGAATTTGTCGGCGTCCCAGTCGATCAGGTCCATCTTGTTGACGGCCAGCACGATGTGGCGGATGCCCAGCAGCGATGCCAGGAAGGTGTGCCGGCGAGACTGCTCCTGCAGGCCGTGCCGGGCGTCGACCAGCACGATCGCCAGCTGGGCGGTCGAGGCGCCGGTCACCATGTTGCGGGTGTACTGGATGTGCCCAGGGGTGTCGGCGATGATGAATTTCCGCTTGGGCGTTGCGAAATAGCGGTAGGCGACGTCGATCGTGATGCCCTGCTCGCGCTCGGCGCGCAGCCCATCGGTGACCAGAGCAAGGTCGGTGTAGTCGTTGCCGCGTTCGCGCGACGTGCGCTCGACGGAGGCCAGCTGGTCCTCCATGACCGCCTTGGAGTCGAACAGCAACCGTCCGATCAGCGTGGACTTGCCGTCGTCGACCGAGCCGGCCGTCGCGATTCGAAGCAGCGTGGTGGCCGCACCCATCAGAAATACCCCTGCCTCTTGCGGTCTTCCATGCCTGCTTCGGAGATCCGGTCGTCCGCGCGGGTCGCGCCCCGTTCGGTGAGCCGCGAGACCGCGGTCTCGGCGATCACCTCCTCCACGGTGGCCGCCGTGGACTCCACACAGCCGGTGCAGGTGACATCGCCGACGGTGCGGAACCGGACGGAGGTCTCGAACACCTCTTCGCCGTCGGCGGGCCGCAGGAACTCGTGGTCGGCCAACAGCATTCCGTCGCGCCGGAAAACCTTGCGCTGGTGCGCGAAATAGATCGACGGCAGGGCGATCTGCTCGGAGCCGATGTAGGACCAGATGTCGAACTCGGTCCAGTTCGACAGCGGGAACGCCCGGATGTGTTCGCCCTTGCGGTGCCGGCCGTTGTAGAGGTTCCACAGCTCGGGGCGCTGGACCTTGGGGTCCCACTGGCCGAACTCGTCACGGAAGCTGAACACCCGCTCCTTGGCGCGGGCCTTCTCCTCGTCGCGCCGGGCGCCGCCGAACGCGGCGTCGAACTTGTTCTCCCGGATCGCACGCAACAAGGTGACGGTCTGCAGCGGGTTGCGCGACGGACCGTCGTCGACCACCCGCCCGGCGTCGATGTCCTCTTGCACCGAGGCCACCACCAGCCGGACCCCGGTCTCCGCGACGAGCTCGTCGCGCGCGGCGATGACCTCATCGAAGTTGTGGCCGGTGTCGACGTGCATCACCGGGAACGGCAGCCGGCCCGGCCGGAAGGCCTTGACGGCCAGGTGCAGCATGACGATGGAGTCTTTGCCGCCGGAGAACAGCAGCACCGGACGTTCGAACTCCGCGGCCACCTCCCGGATGATGTGGATGGCCTCGGCCTCCAGCGTGCGCAGATGCGTGAGCTGGTACTGCCCGGCCGTGGTGGCTTCCGGCGGCGCGGCGACGTTGCTGGTCATGACTTCCTTGCCAGGGATACCCGGTAATCTTGGTGAGACTTACCATATTTGTTGGTTATGGCTGGCTATGCAACCAGTCGCACCGCGGTGCTGTCAACGTGACGCGTGCCAACGCACGATGCGGGACCCGCTGCCTTGCGACAGGGGCCCCGCACCGCGTTGTACCAGGCCTCACCCACCCCCCAGGGGCAGGTGCGGGAATTACAGGGTGACTTCGTCGAGCTTGCCGGTGGCGACGTCGAACACGAACCCGCGCAGCGACGTGGTGGCGGTGATGAAAGGACTGGCCTGGATCCGCCGCAGCGACTGGCGGACGTCCTCCGTGGCGTCCGGGAACGCCTCTGCCGACCAGGTCGGGCGGATGCCGGTCTCCTCCAGGATGGACCGCTTGAAGTCGTCGTCGGTGAACGTCAGCATCCCGCAGTCGGTGTGGTGGATCAGGATGATCTCCCGGGTGCCCAGCAGCCGCTGGCTGATCGCCAGCGAGCGGATCGCGTCGTCGGAGACCACGCCACCGGCATTGCGGATGGTGTGCGCCTCGCCCTCATTGAGTCCCAGCACGCGGTAGACGTCCAGGCGAGCGTCCATGCAGGCGACGATCGCGACGTGCTTGCTCGGCGGCATGGGCAGCGGGCCCGTGAAGGTCTTCGCGTATTCCGCATTGTTGGCCAGGTACTCGTCGGTGACGGTCACAGGTTCTCTCTTTCTGTCGGATTAGTGGTGCCGAGTCGTGCGGAGCCTAGTGAAGGTTCTCGGGGATTTCACGGGTAAAAATCAGCCGAGTTTCTTTCCCGGTCGCCCCGACCACAGACACGAGCGCAGATCGGCATGGCGCATCCGGCGCGGTCGCGCCGCGGCCCTCTACCCTGTGGGCCATGACGCGGTTTCTGGCCGGGCGGGCGCTGAACTATCTGGTGCTGCTGGGCCTGGCTTCGTTTCTGACGTTCTGCCTGACGTCTTTGGCCTTCGCGCCGTTGGACAGCCTCATGCAGCGCAACCCGCGGCCGCCGCAGGCCGTGATCGACGCCAAAGCCGCCGAGCTCGGCTTGGACAAGCCGATTCCGTTGCGTTACGCGCACTGGGCCTCGCACGCCGTGCGCGGCGACTTCGGTGTCACCGTCACCGGCCAGCCGGTTTCGGGGGAACTGGGCCGACGCGTCGGGGTCAGCCTGCGCCTGCTGGTGGTCGGCTCGCTGGCCGGCACGGCGATCGGCGTGGTGGCCGGCGCGTGGGGGGCGGTACGCCAGTACCGGCTGTCGGACCGCGTCATCACCCTGGCGGCGCTGCTGATCCTCTCGGTGCCCACCTTCGTACTGGCCAACCTGGTGATTTTGAGCGCGCTGCGGGTGAACTGGGCGCTGGGCGCCCAGCTGTTCGACTACACCGGGGAGACCTCCCCGGGCCTGGTGACCGGGTTCTGGCCGGGGCTGGCCGATCGACTGCAACATCTGGTGCTGCCGTCGCTCACCCTGGCGCTGGGCGCGGCCGCCAGCTTCAGCCGCTATCAGCGCAACGCGATGCTCGACGTGCTGGGCCAGGACTTCATCCGCACGGCGCGGGCCAAGGGGCTGACCCGCCGGCGCGCCCTGTTCAAACACGGGCTGCGCACCGCGCTCATCCCGATGGCGACGCTGTTCGCCTACGGGGTGGCCGGCCTGGTCACCGGCGCGGTGTTCGTCGAGAAGATCTTCGGCTGGCACGGCATGGGCGAGTGGGTGGTGCAGGGCGTGGCCACCCAGGACACCAATATCGTCGCGGCCATCACGGTGTTCTCCGGCGCGGTGGTGCTGCTGGCCGGGTTACTCTCCGACGTCATCTACGCCCTTCTCGACCCCCGGGTGCGGGTGTCATGAGCCGCGTCGCCGAGGGCCGCCGTGAGGGGGCGGCGCCGATGACCCAGATCGAGTTCGCCTCACGGCGCACGCTGGTGCTGCGCCGGTTCCTGCGCAGCCGCAGTGCGGTCGGCGCGCTGGCGCTGCTGGCGGTGATGTTCGTGGGCTGCTACACGTTGCCGGGTCTGCTGCCCTACTCCTACACCGACCTGGACTACGACGCCCTGCTGGTTCCCCCGGGGGCCCGTCACTGGCTGGGTACCAACGCGCTCGGGCAGGATCTGTTGGCGCAGATCCTGCGGGGCATGCAGAAGTCGATGCTGATCGGGGTGTGCGTGGCGCTGATCTCCACGGTGATCGCCGCGACGGTGGGGGCGATCTCGGGATATTTCGGCGGCTGGCGCGACCGCGTACTGATGTGGCTGGTGGACCTGCTGCTGGTGGTTCCGGCATTCATCCTGATCGCGATCATCACCCCGCGCACCAAGAACAGCGGCAACATCGCCCTGCTGGTGCTGCTGCTGGCCGGGTTCAGCTGGATGATCAGCGCCCGCATGGTGCGCGGACTCACCATGAGCCTGCGGGAACGCGAATTCATCCGGGCCGCAAGATATATGGGTGTCTCCAGCCGGCGCATCATCACCGACCACGTGGTGCCCAACGTGGCGTCCATTCTCATCATCGACACCGCACTCAACGTCGCGGTGGCGATCCTGGCCGAAACCGGCCTGAGCTATCTGGGTTTCGGCATCCAACCACCCGATGTGTCGCTGGGCACCCTGATCGCCGACGGCACCGCCTCAGCCATCACGTTCCCGTGGGTGTTCCTGTTCCCGGCCGGCGTGCTGATCACCATCCTGGTGTGCGCCAACCTCGCCGGCGACGGCCTGCGCGACGCCCTGGACCCCGATGCCGCGACGCTGCGGGGCCGCCGATGAGCGCCCTGCTGGAAGTCGCCGACCTGGCCGTGACATTCGGCACCGGAACAGACGCGGTGCGCGCGGTGCGCGGAATCAGTTACCACGTGAACGCCGGCGAAGTGGTGGCGATGGTCGGCGAATCGGGCTCGGGGAAGTCCGCGGCGGCGATGGCCGTGATGGGACTTCTCCCGGAGTACGCGCAGGTGTCCGGTTCGGTTCGGCTACACGGCACGCAGCTGATCGGGCTGGGCGACACCGCAATGTCGAAGTTTCGCGGCACCTCGATCGGCATGGTGTTCCAGGATCCGATGTCGGCGCTCACCCCGGTGTACACGGTGGGCGACCAGATCGCCGAGGCCATCGAGGTACACCAACCGCAGGTGGGTCGCGCCGCGGCGCGGCGCCGTGCGGTCGAGCTGCTGGAGCTGGTGGGGATCGCCCGCCCGGAGCAGCGGGCGCGGGCGTTTCCGCACGAACTGTCCGGCGGCGAACGCCAGCGCGTGGTGATCGCCATCGCGATCTCCTGCGACCCGGACCTGCTCATCTGCGACGAGCCCACCACCGCCCTGGACGTGACCGTGCAGGCACAGATCCTGGATGTCCTGCGGACGGCTCGAGACGCGACCGGCGCGGGGGTGCTGATCATCACCCACGACCTGGGCGTGGTCGCCGAATTCGCCGACCGGGCACTGGTGATGTACGCCGGGAAGGTGGTGGAGTCTGCGCCGGTGAAGGTTCTCTACTCCGACCGGCGGATGCCGTACACGGTGGGACTGTTGGGTTCGGTGCCGCGCCTCGACGCGTCCCAGGGCACCCGGCTGGTGCCCATCCCCGGAGCGCCACCGTCGTTGACGGCCGGCATCGAGGCGGGTTGTCCGTTCGCCCCGCGCTGCCCCTTGGCCGCCGCCGACTGCCTGCAGGCCGAGCCGGCACTGCTGCCCGTCGGGGCCGACCATTCGGCGGCGTGCATCCACACCGACCAAGTCACCGGGCGCAGCGCCGCCGACATCTACCGGGTGCGCACCGAGGTGGCCACCGAGCCCACCGGCGAATCCCCCACCGTGCTGCGAGTCCGTGATCTGGTCAAGACCTACCCGCTGACCAAGGGGCTGCTGCGGCGCCGGGCCGGCGAGGTACGCGCCGTCTCCGGCGTGAGCTTCGAGTTGCGGCAAGGCCGCACCCTGGCGATCGTCGGCGAATCCGGCTCGGGCAAATCCACCACCTTGCACCAGGTTCTGGAACTGGCCGCGCCGCAGTCCGGTTCGATCGAGGTGCTCGGCAGCGATGTCGCGACGTTGACCCGTGACGGCCGTCGCGCTCTGCGGAAAGACCTGCAGGTGGTGTTCCAAGACCCGGTGGCCTCCCTGGATCCACGCCTGCCGGTGTTCGACCTGCTGGCCGAACCGCTGCGCGCCAATGGTTTCGACAAGGCCGCGATCCATGCCCGGGTGGCCGAGCTGCTGGAGCTGGTGGGGCTGCGCCGCGGCGACGCGCTGCGCTACCCCTCGGAATTCTCCGGCGGGCAGAAGCAGCGGATCGGCATCGCCCGGGCGCTGGCGTTACGACCGAAGATCCTGGCGCTCGACGAGCCGGTGTCGGCTCTCGACGTGTCCATTCAGGCCGGGATCATCAACCTGCTGCTGGATCTGCAGCAGCAATTCGGACTGTCATACCTGTTTGTCTCGCATGACCTCTCGGTGGTCAAGCACCTGGCCCACAGCGTGGCCGTGATGCTCGCCGGGGAGATCGTCGAGCAGGGCGAGGCGGACCAGGTTTTCGGCAACCCGCAGCACGAATACACCCGGCAGCTGCTGGCCGCCGTACCGCAGCCGGTGGTGACCTCATGACCCCCACGTTGACTCTGCGCTCACCACGACGTTGTGCGAGAAGGGCGCCTGGTGGGCGCAGAGTCAATCGGGTGGTAGCCGCACTGTGGGCGACCGGCCTGGTGCTCAGCGGCTGCTCGGCCGTCGACATCACCGCCCCGGAAGGCACCGCCGCCGTCGGCACCGCCAGCGACATCAATCCGCAGGACCCCGCCAGACTGCGCGACGGCGGCAACCTCCGGCTGTCGATGACCCAGTTCCCGCCGAACTTCAACCCGCTGCACATCGACGGAAACCTGGCCGAGAACGCCGCCATGCTCAAGGCCACCATGCCGCGGGCATTCATCATCGGGCCGGACGGCTCGGCGACCGTGGACACCGACTACTTCACCAGCGTGGAGCTGACCGGCACCAACCCCCAGGTAGTCACCTACACCATCAACCCGAGAGCGGTGTGGAGTGATGGGACACCGCTGAGCTGGAAGGACATCGCCAGCCAGATCCATGCCACCAGCGGCGCCGACAGCCGGTACGCGATCGCGACCACCAACGGCGCCGAACGCGTCGCCTCGGTGACCCGCGGCGTCGACGACCGGCAGGCCGTGATGCGCTTCGCCAAGCCCTACGCGGAGTGGCGCGGCATGTTCGCGGGCAACTCGATGCTGTTGCCCGCCAGCATGACCGCCGACCCGGAGACCTTCAACAAGGCCCAGCTGAGCAAGCCGGGCCCCTCAGCCGGACCGTTCGTGCTGTCCACTCTGGACCGCACCAGCCAGCGCATCACCTTGACCCGCAACCCCGCCTGGTGGGGCAAGCGCCCGAAGCTGGACACCATCACCTACCTGGTGCTCGACGAGGCGGCCCGGATGCCGGCGCTGCAGAACCACACCGTCGACGCCACCGGGGTGGCCACCCTGGACCAGCTGACCATCGCGCGGCGCACCGAGGGCATCTCGATCCGCCGTGCCCCCACCCCGGCCTGGAATCACTTCACCTTCAACGGTGCGCCCGGCGCCATCCTGGCCGACAAGGCGCTGCGACTGGCGGTCATGCGCGGTATCGACCGGTCCACGATCGCCAAGGTCACCCAGCGCGGCCTGACCGCAGATCCGGTGCCGCTGAACAATCACATCTATGTCGCCGGCCAAGAGGGTTACCAGGACAACAGTGCGGTGGTGGCCTACGACCCGGACCGCGCCGCGCGCGAACTCGACGAACTGGGCTGGCGGCTGAACGGGAAGTTCCGGGAGAAGGAGGGCCGTCCCCTGGTGATCCGGCACCTGTTCTACGACGCGTCGAGCACCCGGCAGTTCGCCCAAGTCGCTCAACACAATCTGGCCCAGATCGGGGTCAAGCTGCAACTGGACGCCAAGGCCGGGGGCGGCTTCTTCACCGACTACGTCAATGTGGGCGACTTCGACATCGCCCAATTCAGCTGGGTCGGTGACGCATTCCCCCTGGCCGGTCTGACGCAGATCTCCGCCTCCTACGGCGAGGCCAACTTCGGCAAGATCGGCAGCCCGGCCATCGACGCCAAGATCGAGGAGACGCTGGAAGCACTCGACCCGGCGGTGGCTCGTGCCCGGGCCAACGAGGTCGACAGCCTGCTGTGGGCCGAGGGGTTCAGCCTGCCGTTGATCCAGACCACCGGCAATGTCGCGGTGCGCAGTTCCCTGGCGAACTTCGGCGCGCCCGGTCTGGCGGATCTGGACTACACCGTGATCGGGTTCATGAAGGACTGAGCCGCAACTTGTCACCCTCCGGGCCGCCGAACGTGTACTGAGTTCGAGAATTCCGCCAATCGTGCGGTCTGGTTACACGTTCGGCGCAGGGGGACTCAGCCGATGGGGGCCGCGGTCAGGCGGTCAGGTCGATGCGGTGGGCGCCGGTCACGCTGGCGTAGCGCTCTGGGCTGCACGTCAACACGATCACCTGACCGTGTGAGCCGACCGCGTCGAACACCGCGCCCATCTTCTCCAGGCGATCCGGGTCGGTGAAGCCGAGCGCGTCGTCGATTACCACCGGGACGCTGTCCTCCTTGGCCACCAGTGCCGCCCCGGCCAGCCGGGTCAGGATGCCCAGCTGCTCCTTGGCGCCGCCGGACAGCGACTCATACGGCACGGTTCGGCCCCGCAGGGTGCGGGCGCAGATCTTCAGGTCGGTGTCGATGTCGACTTCGAAGTCGGAGCCGAAGACGTGCGCGCCCAGCCGCTGAATCTCGGCACGGAACGGCTCGACGTAGCGCCGGCGGGTGTCGTCGCGGTGGCGGAAGATGGTCGACCGCAGCAGTTTGGCGGCCCGCGCTCGGCGGCCGACCCGATCATGTTCGGCCGCAGCGTGTTCGCGGGCGGTCTGCGCCGCGTCGAGCTGACCGCGCCGGCCCTGGGTGCCGAACACGGCGAGCTCGACCTCCACCTCGTGCAGCGCACGGGCGGTCTCGGTGTGCCGGGCACGCAGGTCCTGGGCCGCGGTCTGCGCTGCCGCGAGTTCGGCGTCGATCGCCTCGGGGGCGGCGGCGCCCAACTGTGCGGACAACTCGGTCACGCGCTGCTCGGCGGCGCGCAATGCCTGCTCATTGGCGGCGGCGGTAGCCGCCAGCTCGTCATCGCTGACCGTGCCCCGCTGTGCTGCAAGACGCTGGCTGACCGCCTCCAGCTCAATGTGTTGCGCGGCCATCTTTTCCCGCAACAGCGTCAGCCGCGTGGCGGCCTCCGTGCGCCGCGCCGCAGCTTCCTGGGCGGCTCGGCGCAGGGATTCACAGTCGGCGTCAGCCTGTGCCCGCAGCGCCTCGGCCTCGTCGCGCTCGGCGCGGGCCTGCTCCGAGGTGATCCCAGCGGGGATCTCGCCGCACTGGTCGCGCAGTCGCGTCAGCCGGGTGCGCAACCCCTCGACGTCGTCGTCACCGCGCAACGCGGCCAGGGTGGCGGCCAACTGGCCGCGGCTGCCCTGCAGGTCACGGCGCCGCTGGTCGGCGTGGCGCGCCTGCACCAGGTCGGTCACGCCTGCCGACGCCAGGGCATCGGCAAGTTCAGCTCGTGCCGCAGCATGTTTGACGCCGGCCTCGCGCGCGCTGTCCCCCGGGCGGACACACACCCGCAGCAGGCCGGGCACATCGACCTCCAGGCCGTCGGTGACGGTGGCCGACCAGCTCTGCCCGCCGGCCAGGGGCGTGTGCTCGCCGCCGATCATCAGCTCGATGTCGGCGGCTGCGGTCAGTTCCAGAGTCGCCGAGATCGCGGCCAGTGACGCCTCACTGCGATCGCATGCCGCCGACGCCTCTTCGATCCGGCGCAGCATCGGCTCGGTCACGATGATCTGCGCCAGTTCGGCCGCCACCGCGGCGAGCTGGCCTTCGGTGTCATCAAGGCGGGCGAGTCGGTCGGCGAGCCGGTCTGTCTCGTCGCGAACCGCGAGCTGATCGACGACCCGGCGCGCGCAGACGGCACGCTCGGTGGCGACCAGTACCGCTTGTGCGGCTCCGGCCGCGGCGGTGTCCGCCGCAGCCGCTTCGGCCTCGGCGGTGGCCTGCGCCTTGGCGGCGCCGTCGATCTCGTTGTCCAGCAGTCCGATTGCCGCCGCCCGCGCTTCGAGTTCGTCGCGCTGCCGGCGCCGCTCGGCTTGGGCGCTTTCCGTCGCGGCGCCGGTCGCTTGGGCCGCGGTGGCCACCAACTGCGCATCGCGAAGCCGGCCGCGCAAATCGGCGATGGTGTCGGCGGCCGCCCGCGCCGCGCCGTGCCGGGCGTCCACGGCGGCCTGCTCGGCGGTCAGCCGGGCCAGCTGCTCGGACAGCGTGGCGTGCCGGTGCACCCGGTCGTCGACTTCGGCGAGCAGCTCGGCGCACCGCGCCACCTCGGCGTCGGCATCGGCCAGCGCGGCGATGGCGCCGGCCCACTCGCCGGTGGGACGCCCGGTCGCGGTGAAGTAGCGGGCGTACTCGGCCTCGATCCGCTCGATGAGCAGCGGCTCGGTACCGCTGAGGGTGGCGGTGTCGCCGGCGGCGACGTCCAGCGCCCGAGACAGCGCATCGCAGCCCGACAGGTCCACCGCCGCGGTGGCGGACGCCTGCAGCACCCGCTGGGCCTGCCACAGGCCGGTGTCCATGGTCTCGGCCAGCATGGTGCGTACCCGGTCGTGCGCCTCGTCGCCGGTGAGCTGCTCGCGGCGCGGCTCCAGGATGGTCAGTTGGGTCTGGGGCGCCTTGTGGAACCGCTTGTGATAGACGAAACGGTAAGGACCGGTGCTGATTTCGGCGGTGACTTCGGCCCCCACGTCGGCATGGGTGGGCTTGACCTGTTTGACGTCCTTCTTGGCCGAGCGGTCCTTGGCCTCCAGCAACAGGTCCAGCGCCTCGATCATCGAGGACTTGCCGATCTCGTTGGCGCCGCACACCACCACCACGCCCTGGTCGGGAAAGTCGATCTCCCGATGTGCCACGCCGCGATAGTTGTTCAGGACCAGCCGGTGCAGTCTCATGCCACGCCCCGGTCGACCAGGCGCAGCAACAGCGCCAACGCGGCATGGGCGTCGTCGGCGGCCCCGGTGTCGCTGCCACGGGCGGCGGCGACCAGTTCCTCGACCGCGTCGGCGGCGAACCCGCCGATTCCCAGGTCGGAGAATTCGCCGTCGGCGGGCACCACCACCAGGTGGGTGTGGCGCTTCCAGGTGCCCAGCCAGGCGAACAGGCGCGAGTAACGGTCCAGGCAGACGTCGAGAGCGGCCCGGTCGGTGACGCTGAGCGACCCCGTCAGGGCCAGCTGGACGACCGTGCGCTCCTTGTCCGGCAGCTGGTCAAGGTTGATGTCGAGGTCGGTGACGTCGCGCCCGGTGTCGAGCTGGCGGTGCAGTGTCAGAAACCGCCACCGGCCGACGTGGCGGGAGTCGACATGCACGCTGCCGTCCGCCTCGTCGATGTCGACCACCAGCACATGACCGGGATCGGATTCGATGTCGTCGAAATTGGTCACTTCCGGGGAACCCGAGTACCAGATTCGGCCCGTTGTTCCCACCTGGGTGCGGGAGTGCTTGTCTCCCAATGCGACGTAGTGGATGGCGCCGCGCGACAAGGCGTCCTGCAGGCCCGCCAGCCCGATCAGCGCCGGATTGCCGGGGTCGGGGTCCAATGCGTCGACGCCGCCGTGGGCGACCAGGATGCGGACGGTGCCGTCGGCGGGGAGCCCCTCGAGCACGGCGGCGGTCAGGTCGGTGGTGGGACGCTTGGACCGCCATGGTGCAGCGACGATCTCCAGGCCGGGGCGCACCTGGTGCACGCCGGCGGTGTCGAGCACCACCACGTTGTCGGGGCACTCGGCGGTGAACAAGGCGCTGGTGTACACCGACGCGGCATCGAGTGGATCGTGGTTTCCCGGCAGCAGGTAGACCGGGATCCCGATGGTGCGCATGGCCTCCAGCGACTGACTGATGACCTCGGGAGCCAGCTGGTTGTCCTCGAACACATCGCCGGCGACGACCACGAACTCCGCACCGGTCTCCTTCGCCAGCGCCCCCAGCCCGGCCACCGCGTCGCGCCGGGCCGCCGAGTAGCGGGGCTGGGCGTCGCCGGCAAGAAAGTGCCGGGTCATGCCGAGCTGCCAATCGGCGGTGTGCACGAAGCGCATGTCCGTCCTGTCCCTTTCCGCCGGTCCGTCAGCCGGGCATCGCGAGTGTATGGCCGGTCACCGACAAGCTCGCGGACCTCGCTCGGCAGGTCCGCAAGCCCGCGGCACGGTCAGAACACATGCGTCACATCCAGCACTTCTGCACCGGCAGGCGAGCCCCTACGCTGGAACGGGTGAGTACTCAGCGCTCCCTGATTCTGTTGCGGCACGCCAAGTCGGACTATCCACCCGGGGCAACCGACCATGAGCGTCCGTTGGCGCCGCGCGGGATCCGGGAGGCCGGGCTGGCCGGGGACTGGCTGCGGGCCCATGCGCCGGCCGTCGATGCGGTGCTGTGTTCGACCGCCACCCGCACCCGGCAGACCTATGCGCGGACCGCGCTGGCCGCGCCGGTGCGCTATGTCGACGATCTCTACGACGCGGCGCCCGGAACCGTGCTCGCGACGATCAACACCGTCGGCGACGACGTCGGCACCCTGCTGGTAATCGGTCACGAGCCGGCGATGTCGCGCGTCGCGCTGGGACTGGCCGGATCCGGCACCGATGCCGCCGTCGCGCAACGGATCTCGGAGAAGTATCCGACCTCGGGTATCGCCGTCCTCCAAGTCGGCGGCAGCTGGGCGGACGTACAGCTGGGATCGGCCGCCCTGGTCGGTTTTCACGTCCCGCGGTAGGGACGCCCGGTCAGATCATCGCCCGCAACGCCGGCGACGGCTCGACGCCCATGGCCGTCAGGGCGCTGGAGTGATAGATGGTCCCCGGGGTCTGGATGGCGTGCCCCAGGCCGACGTGGGCGTCACGCCAGAACCGCTGTAACGGGTTGTTGCGGCGCGCGGCGTTGCCCCCGGAGCGGGCGAAGATCGCGTCCGCGGCGGCCACCGCCCGCCAAGCACAGCGAATTTGGTTGCGCCGCACCAGCGAACGGTCCTCAAAACTGATCTCGCGCCCGGCGTCGGCGAGGTCGTACATGCGGCTGATGCCGTCGAGGAGCTGCAACCGCGAGGCCGCGATCTCCGCGGCGGCTTCCGAGATCGCGTACAGCACGTACGGGTCGTCTTTGATCTTGGTGCCGGTGGCGGCCACCCGGTCGCGCTGATAGTCCAAGTGGGCCGCCAGCGCGCCCTCGGTGATCCCGATGAGCGCTGCGGTGATCCCGAGCGGGAACATCGTCCAGAACGGCAGCTTGTAGAGCGTCTCGGTGCGTCCGGCCGCCTCGGCGGCGGGCGCGCCGGAGGCGACGTGCTCGAAGTCGATGGTGCGGTAGCCGGGGATGAAGGCGCCGTCGACGATGATGTCTTTGCTGCCGGTTCCCGACAGGCCGATCACGTCCCAGGAGTCCTCGACGATCGTGTAGTCGGCGCGCGGCAAGACGACGTGCAGCACCCGCGGGGGCACACCGTCGGCGCCACCGACCCGTGCGCCCAGGAAGATCCAGTCGCAGTGATCGGTGCCCGAGGAGAAGTTCCACCGGCCAGTCAACCGATAGCCGCCGTCGACGGGTGTCGCGACACCCTGCGCGGCATACGGGGAGGCGATCCAGGTGTCGGGATCGTCGGCCCAGATCTCGGCCTGCAGCCGACGGTCCATCAGCGCCATCTCCCAGGGGTGCACTCCCCCGACACCGCACACCCAGCCGGTGGAGCCGCAGTGCTTCGCCACCGCCATAACCGTCTCGGCGAAATCGCGCGGGTGGGCAGCATAGCCGCCGAAGTCCGTCGGCTGCAGCATCCGCATCACGCCGGCTTCGCGGATCAGCGACACCGACTGATCCGAGAGCTTGCCCAGCCGCTCGCTGTCTTCGGCGGTGGCCGCCAGCTGGGCGGCGATCTGCTCGACGCGTTCGAGGACTTCGTGGGCCATGACCGGCACCTCCTGCTCGCAGGCCCCACCGCGGGGCCGTCCCGGTTCGGTACCGTACCCCCGATTTGTCCATTTGGTCAATCCATACGGTCAAACCATTTGTGCAAAGGTCCGACCCTGGCTAACCTGCACTCATGGGCAACCGTGAGGATCTGCTGGAGGGCGCCAAGCGCTGCCTCGTGGAACGGGGCTGGGCGAATACCACGGTGCGAGACATCGCCGCGGCCGCCGGCGTCAGCCACGCCGCCATCGGCTACCACTTCGGCAGTCGCGAGCGCCTGCTGGTGCAGGCCCTCTTCGACGAGCTCGACGAACTCGACGCCCGGATGGCCTCAGACGGCGACTCCGCAGCGGAGGTGGACCGCTGGCAGGCGGTGATCGAGTCCTTCGCCACCGACAAGGCGCTGTGGACATCACATCTGGAAGCGATCGTGCAGGCTCAACGCAACGACGAGCTCCGTGCCCGCCTGGCCGAGGGGCAGCGTCGCGCGCGCACCGAGATGGGCGGATCAGTCGCGCTGGCCGTCGTCCTGGGATTGATGATCCAGTCGCTTATCGACCCCGACAGTGCGCCGACAGCAGGTCAGGCCATCGCCGAGCTGCGGCAGATGTCAACCGGGGGCAAGGGCGGCGCGCACTAGCCCGCCGCGCCGAACACGCTCCGACTCAGGAGTTCGTCGCGAGCGTGAGCTCCATCAGCTTCAGAGCCTGCTCACACGCGTCGATCCCGGGTGCCTGCGGGTTGACCCACCACCCGACCACTCCGGCGGCGTCGCTGGCGACCCCGCACGAGCCGTTCGGGTCGGACGGACGCATCACGATCGACGGGACGCCCACGATGGACTTGGTCTCGATCTGGTACTTCAGGAACTCGGCGATCTTGCGCTCGTTGTCCAGGCTGCCCTGCTCGAACCAGAACCGGGTGATGTCGATCAGCCCGGCCGGGTTGGCCGCCTGCCAACGGCAGATCGCGCCCACGAAGGTGCTCTGGATGTCGAGCGGGTCGGCACCCACGGTCTTGGCGAGAATGTCGGTGGTCAGCACCTCGCACTCCTTGAGCAGGTTCGGGTACTGCCGCTCCGAGTTGTTGTTGCGCTTGGTGTCGCCTGAGCCGGCCTTGACCGCCGTGCCGCCCACCTCACGGGAGCAACCCGTCAAGCTGGTCACCACTGCCAACACCGCGACCGCGCCGGCCAAAACCCGGCGGTTCAGCAAGCCTCGACGCAGGAGAGGCGAAGCTGGGACCGGCGCATAAACCCGGCGGTTCATTTGGCGTTCGCAATCGACTGGCGCGTCAGCTCTTTGGCGACGTCGCAGGGATCCGGGAACGGCTTCTGGGCGAAACTGACCGACCACTCGATGAAGTCATCCTTGAATTGAATGCCGATCTCGCACAGGTTGTCGCCCATGGTCGGGGCGGTGCCGATCGCGATGAAACCGCTGTGGCCGTCGATGTTGATGTCCTCCACGGACGTGCGCGACACCTCCTCGGTTTTCCGCTCACGACCGATGGGGCTGCCGCGATACCAGGAGAAGGAGAAGTGCGGGCCCATGATCCCGCCGCGCAGCAGCCACTGGCAGCCGACCGAGTTCTGGGCGGTGCTGACCAGGCCGGCCACCCGCGTGAGGTTGGTCATGGTCTCGTCGCTGACGCCCCCGCACAGCGGGAACGAGGGGCCGTGAGTGCCCTGCTCGGGCGCCGAAGAAGAAGTTTGGCTGCCGGACTGGGCTTCAGGCGAGTCGGCATCGGAACATCCGCCGAGCATCGGAATCAGGGCAGCGGCCGCCAGGGCCGGGACCGTCAGTGTGAGCCGCACACGATGCACTGTAGCGGCACCGCCGCCCGTCAACCACGACACCGCGGTGACCAGTCGGTTTGTGTCGCCGGCTGTCGCCGCAGCAACACCGGCCACCCGCGGGTGTGCGACAGTAACCCCATGCTTCTGGCGCTGCTGCGCTGCTACATCAGGCCCTACCGCCGGCCGATCGCGGCGGTGATGGCACTGCAACTGATCAGCACGCTGGCCTCGCTGTACCTGCCGACCCTCAACGCCACGATCATCGACGACGGCGTGGTCCGCGGTGACACCGCCGTCATCACCCGGCTGGGCGCGGTGATGCTGGGGGTCACCGGGTTGCAGATGCTGTGTGCCGTCGCCGCGGTCTACTTCGGCGCCCGTACCGGCGCCGGCTTCGGACGCGATCTGCGCCGGGCGGTGTTCAGCCGGGTGATCGGGTTCTCCGAACACGAGACCAGCCGGTTCGGGACGCCGACCCTGCTGACCCGCACCACCAACGACGTCCGCCAGATCCAGCTGGTCGTGCAGCTGAGCGCCACCACGCTGGTCGCCGCCCCGATCATGAGCATCGGCGGGGTGATCATGGCGATACACCAGGACGCCGGCCTGGCCTGGCTGCTGGCGGTGAGCGTGCCGGTGCTGGCGCTGGCCAACTACCTGATCGTCTCGCGGATGCTGCCGCTGTTCCGCCGCATGCAGATGCTCATCGACAACATCAACCGCGTGCTGCGCGACCAGCTCACCGGAATCCGGGTGATCCGCGCCTTCGCCCGCGAAGCCGCCGAACGCCAGCGGTTCGCCCAGGCCAACACCGCGCTGTCGGAAGCCTCGCTGACGGTCGGCAACCTGCAGGTGTTGATGCTGCCGGTCACCACGCTGATCATCAACACCTCCAGCGTCGCCCTGATCTGGTTCGGAGCCCTGCGCATCGACGCCGGCCAGATGCAGGTCGGCTCGCTCATCGCCTTCCTGTCCTACTTCATGCAGATCCTGATGGCCGTGCTGATGGCCACCATGGTGCTGGCGATCCTGCCCCGCGCTTCGGTCTGCGCCGAGCGGATCACCGAAGTGCTGTCCACCGAGCCGACCATCACCGCCCCGGAGACCCCGGTGGCCCCGGCGGCCGTCACCGGCGAGATCCGGCTCTACGGCGTCGGCTACCGCTATCCCGGCGCTGATCGCTCGGTGCTGCACGACGTGTCGTTCACCGCGCTGCCCGGCACCACCACCGCGGTGGTCGGCTCCACCGGATCGGGCAAGTCGACCCTGGTGTCGCTGATCTGCCGGCTGCGTGACGTCACCGACGGCGCGGTGCTCATCGACGGCGTGGATGTGCGCGAGCGCGACCCCGAGGCCCTGTGGTCGGAGATCGGGCTGGTGCCCCAGCGCGGCCACCTGTTCTCCGGCACGGTCGCCGACAACCTGCGCTACGGCGCCCCGGCCGGGGTGACGGTCAGCGACGAGCAGATGTGGGAGGCGCTGCGGGTGGCCGCCGCCGACGACTTCGTGGCGGCGCACCGCGACGGTCTGGCGATGCCGGTGGCCCAGGGCGGGACCAATCTGTCCGGCGGGCAGCGTCAGCGACTGGCGATCGCCCGGGCGGTGATCCGGCGCCCCCCGATCTACCTGTTCGACGACGCGTTCTCGGCACTGGACACCCGCACCGACGCCGCCGTGCGCACGGCCTTGCGGAAGGTGGCCGCCGAAGCGGCGGTGATCATCGTGGCCCAGCGGATCTCGACCGTCATCGAGGCCGATCACGTGATCGTCATCGATGACGGCCGGGTGGTCGGTGCGGGCACCCACCACGAGCTGCTTGCCGACTGCCCCACCTACGCCGAGTTCGCCGAGTCGCAGACGGTGACCGCCGGGATCGGTGGCTCGTGAGTACACCGGCAGCAGATCCCGCCGATCGGGCCGGGCAGTTCTGGCCGACCGCGCTGCGCCTGGCCAGCCGGATGGGGCCCGAGCGCCGGCTGATCGCCGGAGTGATCGGGCTGTCGCTGGCCGGGATCAGCCTCGGCGTGGCCGGGCCGCGAATCCTCGGTCACGCCACCGACCTGGTGTTCAGCGGCATCCTCGGTCGCGGCCTGCCGGCCGGAATCACCAAGCAGCAAGCCGTCGCGGCCGCCCGCCAGCAGGGCCGGGACGCCTACGCCGAGATGCTGGACCGAATGGATGTGGTGCCCGGCGCCGGTGTCGACTTCGCCGCGGTGGCGCGCACCCTGGCGCTGGCCATGGCCCTGTATCTGGTTGCGGCGTTGCTGGTGTGGGCGCAGGCTCGACTGCTCAACGTGATCCTGCAGCGCACCATGCGGGCGCTGCGCCGCGATGTCGAGGACAAACTGCACCGGCTCCCGCTGCGCTACTTCGACACCCAGCGGCGCGGGGAGCTGATGAGCCGGGTCACCAACGATGTGGACAACACCGCGACCTCGGTGTCGATGACGGTCAGTCAACTGTTCTCCTCGGTGCTGACCGTGCTGGTGGTGCTGGCGATGATGCTGTCCATCTCGCCGCTGCTGGCCGTGATCACCCTGGCCGGTGTGCCGGTGACACTGTTGGCGGTGCGGGCGATCACCCGGCGTTCGCAACGGCTCTACGCCGCCCAGTGGGCCGCGACCGGCCGTCTGGGCGCCCACCTGGAGGAGACCTACAGCGGCTTCACCCTGGTGCGGACCTTCGGTCATCGCGACTGGGCACAGCAGCGGTTCGACGAGTGCAACGACGCGTTGTACCGGGCCGGGTTCGGCGCCCAGTTCCTCTCCGGGCTGATCGCGCCGGTGACCGGGCTGATCGCCAACCTCGGTTACGTCGCGGTCGCGGTGATCGGCGGTTTCCAGGTGGCCACCGGGCAGATCACGCTCGGCAGCGTCCAGGCGTTCATCGCCTATGTGCGCCAGTTCAATCAGCCGCTGGGCAACCTGGCCGCGCTGTTCAACGCCTTGCAGTCCGGAGCCGCCAGCGCCGAGCGGGTGTTCGCCTTCCTCGACGAACCCGAAGAACCTCCTGCACCGCCGGTCCCGCTGTGGCGCCCCGGCTCCGAACCGCGCGACGCGAGCCCGCGCGGCCGGGTGGAGTTCCGCGACGTCAGCTTCGGCTACCGGCCCGGCGTGCCGGTGATCGAGGACCTGTCACTGAGCGTGGCCCCCGGCAGCACGGTCGCGATCGTCGGACCGACCGGCGCCGGCAAGACCACCCTGGTCAATCTGCTGATGCGGTTCTACGACGTGGACCGCGGCCAGATCCTCATCGATGGCGTGGACATCACAGCCGTGGATCGCTGCGCGTTGCGCTCATCGATCGGAATGGTGCTGCAGGACACCTGGCTGTTCACCGGGACGATTGCCGACAACATCGGCTACGGGCGGCCCGGCGCCACCGACGAGGAGATCATCGAGGCAGCCCGGGCAGCGCATGTGGACCCGTTCGTCCGTGCCTTGCCGCACGGCTACCGCACCCGGGTCGACGACGACGGCGGGGCCATCAGCGCCGGCGAGAAGCAGCTGATCACGATCGCCCGGGCATTTCTGGCCCGGCCGCAACTGCTGATCCTCGACGAGGCCACCAGTTCGGTGGACACCCGCACCGAACTGCTGATCCAGCGCGCGATGCGCGAACTTCGCCGGGGCCGCACCAGTTTCATCATCGCCCACCGACTCTCCACGATCCGGGACGCCGACGTGATCCTGGTGATGCAGTCCGGACGGATCGTCGAGCAGGGCACCCACGCCGAACTGCTCGCCCGGCGCGGCGCTTACTGGGCAATGGCCGAGCGCAGCTGAGCGGACTTACGGAACGTCGTCGTCGCTGTTGTGGTCCTGTAGCAGTTTTTCGGGGTGGTGGTAGCGGTTGATGCGGGGTTGGCCGTGGTCGAGATGCGGTGGGGGCAGGGTTTGGGTGGTGCCGTTGGGGTGTTTGCGGGTTTTCCAGCCGCCTGAGGTGATGAGTTGGTGGTGGGGGCCGCAGCGCAGGGTGAGGCCGTCGATGTCGGTGCGGCCGGTGCTGGCGTAGTCGGTGTCGTGGTGGACTTCGCAGAGGTAGCCGGGGATGGGGCAGCCCGGGTGGGAACAGCCGCGCTCTTTGGCGTGCAACACGATGCGCTGTCCCGGTGTGGCCAGGCGTTTGGTGTGAAACAGGGCCAGTTCTTGAGCGCCGTGGTAGATCCGCAGGTAGTGGTGGGCGTGCGATGCCATGGCGATGACGTCGGACATGGGCAGCCAGGTGCCGCCGCCGGTGTGGGCTTTGCCGGTGCCGGATTCCAGGTCGGTCAGGGTGGTGGAGACGATGAGGGTGGCCGGCAGGCCGTTGTGTTGGCCGAGGTCGCCGGAGGCCAGCAGGGCGCGGCCCATCGCGGTCAGGGCGTCGTGGTTGCGTTGTGCGGCGCTGCGGGTGTCGGTGTCGATGGCGGCTTGGCCGGGGGTGCCGCTGGTGCAGGGGGTGGCGTCGGTGGGGTTGCACATGCCGGGGGCGGCCCAGCGGGCCAGGACGGCGTCGAGGGTGGCGCGGGCCTGGGGGTCCAGGTGGCCGGTGATGGGGCTCATGCCGTCGCGGTCTTGGGAACCGAGGGTCAGCCCGCGGCGGCGGGCCCGCTGCTCGTCGGTGTGGTTGCCGTCGGGGTGTAGGTGGTCGGCCAGGCGCTGGGCGAGCTTGGTCAGCTCCTCGGGCCGGTAGTGCGTGGCCAGCTCGGTCAGGTGGCGTTCGGCGTGGGTGAGGGTGCCGGGGTCGATGTCGGGAGGCAGGTAGCTGAAGAAGGAGCGGATCACCGCGATGTGGGCGGGGCTGATCTGTCCGGCGCGTTGAGCGGCTGACACCGCGGGCAGCACCGGTTCCAGCGGTTCGCCGGTGAGGCTGCGCCGGGCACCGAGTTCGGCGGCCTCGGCGATGCGGCGCCCCGCCTCGCCCCGAGTCAGGTGCAGTTCGTCGGCGAGCACCCAGCGAGGTTTACCGCCGATCTCGGCGGGGTCGGTGGCGGCCAGCCGGTTGACCAGAGGATGTTCCAGTGCCGGCAACCGCCGCCGCAGCTTCTCGCAGCGCTGTAACAGTGCCAGGCATTCCCGCGGGGTCAGGGCATCGAAGTCCAGGTCCAGCGCCCGGTCGAGCTGCGCCGAGAGCGCGCCGAAGGCTTCGACGACCTCCTCGCGACTACTCGAACGCATGTTCTAATACTAGCCCGCACCCCCGACAATTCGTCCGCCGTTCTCCACAACCAAAACCACAGTGACACAAGTGAATACAGTGACAAATTGACAGGGAACCGGCCGGGAGCCAACCATTGCCCACCCCGATCGGACGGCGTAGATTCGACGGCGAAGCAGGCTCGGATATGACCGAATCCGAAGAGCTGGACTAGTGGGTGGAAGCCAGCCGCGCGGAAAGTGTAGACGCTCCCAAGTCAGTCCGGGCCTGCCCTAATGCCCGGAGCATTCGCCCGTCAAAGCTTCCGTTCGCCCCGTCAAAGCTTCCGGTGCAGCACGTCGCCCAGCGGACGTCGCGGCGTCGGCGCCGGGGGCGTCTCCAGTGCCGGCGCCGCACCGATGCGAACCAGTACCTGCGGCAAGCCCTCGGCGCCGACCACTCCCGCAAGCATCGTCCGCGCAGCTGGGACCTCCGTCACGTGGGTCACCGGGCACGTCGCCAACCCGGCCATCGTGGCTTCCAGCAGCAGCTGCGAGAGCGCCTCACCGCAGGCCAGCGCGTCTTCCGGTCCGTCGCCGGCAGTTGACAGCAGCACGATCCTGGACTGGTCCTCGCCGACCTGAAGACGGCGCTCCCGGTTGTGGGTGACCGGGAACGCCCGGCCGACGTCCACCCGGTCACTTTCTGCTGCCGATACCAGCGCACTCTGCGGTATGCCGTCCGAAACCTCGAACGGTGCTGTCCACCAGCCCAGTTCGGCGTGATACGCCGAGTCGTAGAGGCGCAGCGCCTCGGTGAGCTCAGACGCCTCGGCAAGCGTGGCGCGCGCCTCGGCGTCCAGGACGTACAACCGCACCTGGTCGCTCACCGTGCCGTGGAGCACCGTCTCGAATGGTTCCCAGTTGCCCGGCTCCAGAAACGGCAGCCGATCGGTACGGCGAGCCAGAATCGCGCCGGAGCGATAGCGGTCCAGATCGGTGACCGGGCCGGCGGCAGCGGTGAAACCTATCGAGGCCAGGTGTTCCGGCTGCGCGGCATCGGGGAACCGCTCGATATCGGCGGTCCAACCGGCCGCGGCCATGGCAACCCGCAAGTGGTCGAGCACAGCGCCGCAGCTGATCAACGCCTCGCGTGCCGACTGGTCGCCGTGCACGGCACGGTTGGAGTCCAGGAACAGATCCAGCCGCCCCGCCTGGGCAACCCATCGCCACGGTTGACTGTTGTGCAGCGACGGCGCTCGGCACGCCAGCCGCACCGCCTCGGTCAGGACATCCGAGTCCACCGACGTGTTCAGCATCAGCCACCTCCCACAGGATCTGCCGCTTCCAGGCTCGCAGCCCGACCCGGACCGCGCCAGGGGCCGTTGGTCACCGGTGTGACGGCGCCGCCGGTCAGTGTTCGGTGTTGCTGCGCACCCGAAACAGATTCACCTCGCCCTTGATGCCCTTGAGACGACGCCCGCCGGCGAACGACCACCGGAAATCGTCGGAGTCGGCCAGCGCGACCCGAACCGGCTCGGCCACCAACACCGTCCCCGGCCGGGCGGCACCGGTGATTCGGCTGGCGGTGTTCACCGGGCTGCCGAACCAGTCCCCGACCCTGCTCACCGCCTCTCCGGAGGCGATTCCGGCACGAAGCCGCGGCAGGGTGTCGTCGGCCTGAGCTTCCTCGACCAGCCGCAGCACCGCCTCGACCAGCGGCGCCGGCTCGGGACAGACGAACATCACCGCGTCGCCGATGGTCTTGATGAACCGCACCGGCGGAACGGCGATCTCGCGCCCCAGCACGGCCAGCCGCTCGGCGAGCTCCACCAGCTCCTCGGGCGGAACCATCTCCCCGAGCCGGGTGAACCCGACCAGGTCGGCGAATGCCACGGTGATCTGCCGGGCCCCCGGCAGCGGGGCGCCCGCCACCCGCTCACCGGCGGTGATCACGTCGATGTCGAGCTGATGACGCAACTGCATCATCAGCATGTCTTCGACGAACGCGCCCAGCATCGGCGCCAGCCGTCCCACCAGATCGCGGGACCGCTGCGCGACCTGCAGTTCGGTGACCCCCTGTTCGCCGATGGCCGACATCACCGTGAATCGCATGAATTCCGCCGTGTGCGCCAAGCCGTCGGCCAGTACGCGAGCCGTTTGCAGGGCCTGCTCGGCGTCGATACCGGCCTCGATGAAACGGCGCGCGTGCACGGCGATGCTGGCGTCGGCACTCATCTGCCCCGGGGCATCCGGATCATCCATCCAGGGCAGTCCGACCGCCCGCTGCAAGCGCTGCAACTGCTCGAGGGTGATCCCACTGGACTCACTGATCTGGCGAGCCGAGACGTACGTGCCGTCATCACCGATCAGCCGCCGCGACGCCAGCAACATCGGCGAGACATTCCCGCGGATCTCTTCGGCGGTGATGCCCTGTCCCAGCAGCCATTCGATCAGCTCGGCACGCTCGGCCCGCGCGGCGCCCTCCAGCCCCTCCAGTAACTCCTCGATCACAGGATCAACCACGTGGCAAACGTATCTCGCGGCAGACTGTCGGGGTGGCTGAAGTCTTCGACGCGTTGACCCCCGACCGGCTCCGAGCACGCAACACCATCAAGTGGAATCACTTTCCTCCCGATGTGCTGCCGCTGTGGATCGCCGAGATGGACTTCCCCACGGCGCCCGCGGTGCTCGACGGGTTGCGCGCCTGCATCGCCGACGAAGAGTTCGGCTATCCGGTGCTGAACTCCGACACCCTGCCGGTGGCTCTCACGCAGTGGTG
This sequence comes from Mycolicibacter hiberniae, assembly GCF_010729485.1. Taxonomy (NCBI): domain Bacteria; kingdom Bacillati; phylum Actinomycetota; class Actinomycetes; order Mycobacteriales; family Mycobacteriaceae; genus Mycobacterium; species Mycobacterium hiberniae. Next base: position 774,904 of record NZ_AP022609.1, on the reverse strand, counting down.
CCGGCACCGCTACGGCTGGGACGCCCGGCCGGAATGGGTGCGCGTGGTGCCCGATGTCCTCAAGGGCATGGAAGTGGTCATCGAGTTCCTCACCCGACCGCAAAGCCCGGTGGTGCTGCCGGTCCCGGCCTACATGCCGTTCTTCGACCTGCTGACCGTCACCGGACGCCAGCGCGTGGAAATCCCCATGCACCAGCAGGCTTACGGGCGTTATGTGATGGACATGGACGCCCTGGACGCGGCGTTCGCCGCCGGGGCGGGATCGCTGATCCTGTGCAACCCGAACAACCCGCTGGGCACCGCGTTCACCGCCGCCGAGCTCAGCGCCATCGTCGAAGTCGCCGCGCGCCACGGCGCCCGGGTGATCGCCGACGAGATACACGCCCCGCTGGTCTACGACCGCCCCCATGTGGCCGCCGCCTCGGTGTCGGCCACCGCCGCAGACACGGTCATCACGCTGATGTCGGCCTCCAAAGGCTGGAACCTGCCCGGCCTGATGTGCGCGCAGGTGGTCTTGTCCAACCAGCGCGACGCGGACGCCTGGGACCGGATCAACATGCTGAACACGATGGGTGCGGCCACCGTCGGCATCCGCGCCAACATCGCCGCCTACCAGCACGGCGGCGGATGGCTCGACGCCCTACTGACCTACCTGCGAGCCAACCGCGATCACCTCAGCCAGGTGCTGCCCGCGGCGATACCCGGCGTGCGGATCAGCCACCCGGAGGCCACCTACCTGGCCTGGGTCGATTTCCGGGAACTGGGGCTGCCGGCCGAGCCGGCTGCGATCTTGCTGGCGAATGCGCGGGTGGCACTGAGCCCGGGCATCCCCTTCGGCGGCGGCCCGGGCTTCGCACGGCTGAACTTCGCGACCACCCGAGCCATCCTGGACCGGGCGATCGACGCGATGGCCGGTGCGCTGAAAAGATGACGGGCTAACGTGGCCACCATGTCCTGCGTGTTCTGTGCCGTCGTCGCCGGGGACGCGCCCGCGGTGCGCGTCTACGAAGATGATGAGTACCTGGCGTTCCTCGACATCCGGCCCTTCACCCGCGGCCACACCCTGGTGGTCCCCAAGCAACACTTCGTGGATCTGACCGACACCCCGCCCGCCGCCCTGGCCGGCATGCTCAAAGTCGGACAACGGATCGGCCAGGCCGCGCGGGCCTCCGGCCTGCACGCCGACGGAAACAATCTCGCGATCAACGACGGCCGGGCAGCCTTCCAGAGTGTCTTTCACATCCACCTGCATGTGGTGCCGCGCCGCAACGGCGACCGGTTGTCCTTCGCCAAAGGCCTGCTGGTGCGCCGCGACAGCGACCGCGAGGGCACCGGGGCGATACTGAGAGCCGCACTGGCGAGCAGCGAGTCGGCACCGTCAGACTGATGTGATGGACCATCTTCCCTGGATCGAAAAGGTGGGCGTCCGCGTCCTCGGCCTGCACGACCTGATCTACCGGCGAAGCCACGGCTGGATCGGCCATAGACTGCCGGGCCTGCCGCCCAACCTCCTTTTGCACACCGTCGGTGCCAAGACGGGGAAGCCACGCACCACAACCCTTACCTACGCGCGCGACGGCGATGCGTATCTGATCGTCGCGTCGATGGGCGGCGCTCCCCGCTCCCCCGGCTGGTACCACAATCTCAAGGCCCACCCCGAGGTGGAGATCAACATCGGGCCGAAGCGCCTTCGGGCCACCGCCCAGCCGGTGCTTCCCGACGACCCGGACTATGCCCGGCTGTGGCGGATCGTCAACGCCAACAATGCCAATCGTTACGACGGCTACCAGCGCCGGACAACCCGCCCGATCCCCGTCGTGAAGCTCACCCCGGCGTCCGCTCCTTAATCGTCACCCTTGCTCCACCCAGACCGTTGTTTCCCTTTGCTCAGGTATCACTCAGCTAGTACGTTGAGGCGATGAGTGGTCGGGGCACGCCGCGAAAGTCAAGATCAGTCCGCCGGCGCCTGGTCGGCGCCGGAGCGGCGGTGGGAACTTTCCTGGGCTTCGGCCTGGCCCCGATCACCCCGCCGGCACACGCCGACGGCCTGGACTTCGACTGGTTGATCGACTGGTTCACCCCGGACACCGGGGTGGCTGCCGACACCACCGCATTCGACTCCGCCGACTGGTTCGACGAGCTGTTCTACGAACCCCTGCACGCATCGATGCAGGCGTGGATCACCAACCCGTTCGGTGAACAGATCAACAACGGCATCAACCAGCTGCTGGGCGCCTATGTGATCGGCAACGGCCTGGACGGGACGGCGGAGAACCCCGACGGCGGAGCAGGCGGTCTCTGGTTCGGCGACGGCGGTGACGGCTTCGACCAGATCGAGGCGGGCCTGGTCGGCGGCAACGGCGGAGCGGCCGGCATGTTCGGCGACGGCGGGGCCGGCGGTGACGGTGGAGCCGGTGCCGACGGCGGCATCGGCGGCACCGGCGGATGGCTCATGGGCAACGGCGGCGCCGGCGGCGCGGGCGGTGCCGGCATCGACGACTTGGCCGGCGGCTTCGGCGGTGCCGGCGGCGACGCCATCGCCTGGCTGTTCGGTAACGGCGGTGCCGGCGGCGCGGGCGGCAACGGGGCAGCCGGCGTGGACGGGGCGGCGGGCTTCAGCGGTGGGACCGGTGGCGTGGGCGGCACCGGCGGCGCGGGCGGATTCAGTGCGGCGCAGTATGGCGACGGTGGCCGCGGCGGGGCGGGCGGCAACGGCGGTTCGGGCGGAGCCGGCGGTGCCGGAACCACCGGGGCCGACGCAACCCTGGCGGGCGGTGCCGGCGGCAACGGCGGCGACGGAATGCAGGGCGGCAACGGCGGTACCGGCGGCGCGGGTGGCGCGGGCGGCGTCGCGGCCCACGGCGTGGCGGGGCTCGCGGGCACCGGCGGAAACGGCGGAAACGGCGGAAACGGCGGGACACCCGGCGACGGCGGAGCCGGCGGCCACGGCGATGCGAGCAACCCGAACGGCGGCCGCGGCGGCGACGCCGGCGCCTACGGCGCCGGGGGCCTCGGCGGCGACGGCGGAGCGGGCTCGGTCCACGGTGCCGCCGGCGCCAACGGCACGACCTCGACCGCGCCCGCCGGCCACGGTGGTGCCGGCGGTAACGGCTTCAACGCCGTCACAGCGGGCGGCCACGGCGGCCACGGCGGCGACGGCGGGACCGGCAGCCTGCACGGCAACGGCGGCGGGGCCGGCGGCAACGGCGCGACCGGGGCCGACGGCACCGCGGCGCTCAACGGCGGCAACGCCGGACACGGCGGCAACGGCGGCACTGGCGGCGCCGGCGGAAACTCCCTCGGCGACGGCAGCGGCGGCGCCGGTGGCGCCGGTGGTGCAGCCGGTGACGGCGGCCGAGGCCTGGACCAGGTATACCTGCCCCCGAGCGCCACATTGCCCGGTAGCGGCGGGAACGGTGGAACCGGTGGCGCCGGAGGTGTCGGCGGCAGCAGCGTCAGCGCCCACGGCGAGGGCACCGGCAACGGCGGCGCGGGCGGCGCCGGCGGCGCCGGCGGAAACGGCGGCGGCAACGGTATCGCCAAGCTGGACGTGGCCAACAACGTGCAATACGGCAGCGGCGGAGACGGCGGCGTCGGTGGCGCCGGAGGCAACGGCGGGCTCGGAGACACCGGGGCGTTCGGCGGGGGCGAGGGCTACCACGGCGGCAACGGCGGGGCCGGCGGCAGCGGTGGAGCGGGCGGGTCGGCCTACGTCGGCAACCCGGCGATCGGCGAACACGGCAGATTCGGCACCAACGGCACCGGCGGTGACGGGGGTGCCGGCGGCAGCGGCGGTGGCGGCGGTGCCGGCGGCGCGGGGAACGACAGCGCCGGCGGGACGGGCGGCAACGGCGGCAACGGTGGAACGGCCGGTGACGGCGGCTCGCCCGGTTCGGGCCTCTACGCCCAACCCGGGATCAACCGCGCGCCGGTCGGTATCGGCGGCGAGGGCGGCGCCGGCGGGTCCGCAGGATCTGGTGGGTCCGGCGGCGTCGGCGACATCGGATTCGACGGCGGCACCGGCGGAAACGGCGGCCTCGGCGGTTTCGGCGGCAACGGCGGCAGCGCCGTCGGCAGCTACTACGCGCAGGGCTCCAGCGGCGGCAACGGCGGCGCGGGCGGATCCGGTGGCGACGCCGGTGAAGGTGGCGCCGGCGGCGGCACCGGCAATGCCGGATCGGGCGGCAATGCCGGCGCGGGAGGCCACGGCGGCAACGGCGGCGACGGCGGCGAATCCACCCTGACCGGAACGAACGTCCATGGCGGGGCGGCCGGTGACGGCGGCGACGGCGGGGCGGCCGGCGCGGTGGCGGCCGGCGGAGCCGGCGCCCGTGGCGGTGACGGCGGTGACGGCGGCGACGGCGGCCGGGGCGGGGCGGTCGGCAGCAATGGCGCCAACGGTGCCGGAGGCGAGGGCGGCGCGGGGTCCGGCGGTGCGGCCGCCGGCGAGCGGGGCGGCCCGGACGGCCCGGCCAACGTCGCGGTGCCGCTGTATCTGCAAAGCGGTGGCATCAGCCCGATCGTCTACATCTCGATCAACGGCGGGCCCCCGGTGCCGGTCCAGATCGACACCGGCTCCACCGGCCTGACGATCCTGAACAGCGCCGTCTCCGGCAACATCGGCGACGTGCAGCTGACCGGCAGTGCCAGCTACGCCGGCCTGGGCGGAGCAAGCTACGGCTACCAGACCTACAGCACCACGGTCGGGTTCTGCGACAAGGGCGGCGACTGCCCGGATGAGCTGATCACCCAGCCGACCGGCGTCAACGTGGTGACCTCCGGGTCGAATGCCCTGATGACGCAGTACTTCAACCGGTACGGCATCGTCGGCGTGCTGGGCATCGGCCCCAACAACGGCTACGCGGGAACCTCGACCATCATCTCGGCGTTGCCCGGCTCGCTCAACCAGGGCGTGCTCATCGACGAGCAGACCGGCCAGGTGATCTTCGGCCCGAATCCGCTGACCCCGGAGATCGCGGTTTCCGGGTCGCCCTACGTCGACACGATGGTGTCCATCAACGGCGGTCCGCCGGTGGCCATCTCCACTTCGATCGACTCGGGCGGCATGTACGGCAGCATCCCGCAGTCACTGGTCCCCAGCCTCGGCGTCGGTTCGCAGGTGCCGGCGGGCACCGTGATCTCGGTGTACAGCTCCGACGGCGAGACGCTGCTGTACTCCTACACCACCTCGGCCGGCAACGGGCCGTGGGTCACCTCCGGCGGCGCGGCCAACAGCGGCTACTACCCGTTCTCGGTGAACCCCGTCTACATCGATTACCGGCCAAGCGGATACGGGATGACGATCATCAGCCGCTGAGGCTTACAGCAGCTCCTTGGCCAGCAGCTCGCAGGTGCGTTCCCGGCCGGGAGCAGTGGCCGGGTCGGTGCCGCGACGCGCCGAGGCGACCGGGTTGATCATCACCTCGTCGACGCCGAACCGGTCGGCCAGCGTCTGGACCTGCTCGGCTGCTTCGTCCGGGGCGCCGACGACCGCGCGCCGCAGGCCACTGTCGATGATGCGTTGTTCGGCGTCGGAGACCACCGCCGCCAGCGCGTCCTCGACCACATCGACCGGCCCCAGCGGTCGCCCGGTCCGCAGCCGGGCCATCATCTGCAGGTTCGGCAGCATCAAAGCCTCTGCCTCTGCGCGGGTTTCGGCAACGGCGGCGTTGACGGTCAGGAACGTCGTCGGGGCCGCGCACACCTCACTCGGGGTGAAGTTGGCCCGGTAGTACGCCAGCGCCTCCTGCGTGCCCTGGCCGGAGAAGTGGTGGGCGAAGACGTACGGCAGTCCTTTGGCCGCGGCGAGCCGGGCCGAATACATGCTGGAACCCAGCAGCCACAGTCGCGGCTCGCCGGCGGCGGCCGGGGTGGCCTTGAGCAGATAGTCGCCGTCGCGCAGCTGGACCTGCACGCCGCGGCTGCTCATCATCGCCCGCACATGGTCGAGGTAGTCGGGGAAGTTCGCGACGTCCTCGTCGGGGGCGCCGCTTCGGTTGCCCCGCAACATGACCGAGGTGACCGGGTCCGAACCCGGCGCCCGGCCGATCCCCAAGTCGATGCGCCCCGGGGCGGCGGCCTCCAGCAGCGCGAACTGTTCGGCCACCGCCAGCGGAGCGTGGTTGGGCAGCATCACCCCACCCGAGCCCAGCCGCACCTGCGCCGTCTGCGCAGCGAGGTAGGCCAGCACTACCGGCGGGCTGGTCGCTCCCACAGACGGCATGTTGTGGTGCTCGGCCACCCAGTACCGGGTGAAGCCGAGGCGGTCAGCGGTCTGGGCCAACCGCACCGTGGCAGCCAGCGCGTGGGCGCTGGTCTGGTCGGAGCGGACCGGGACGAGATCAAGAACGGAGAGTCGCACGCCCCTAGTCAACACCGGAAGTCAGCCGGAAAGTCCCGCCAGCGCCGAGGCCTGGGCAAAGACGTCGTCCAGCATCGCCGGAGTCAGCCGGCCGGTGAACATGTTCTGCTGACTGGGGTGATAGCAGCCCACCAGGTGCAACGCCGGCCCCAGACCGACGACCACGCCGTGGCCGAACTTCGGCTTGGGCTTGGGCACGGGGTCCGCGCCGATGCGCAGCGCGGTCTGCCAGGCGAACCCTCCCAAAGCGACGATCACCCGTACCGACGGGGCGATCAGCTGCCATTCGGCCTCGATCCACGGTGCGCAGGTGTTGCGCTCGACGATGCTGGGAGCGTTGTCCGGCGGAGCGCACCGCACCGGGGCGGTGATCCGGATGCCGTTGGCGTGCAAGCCGTCCGCAGCGTCGACGCTGGTCGGCTGGTTGACCAGTCCGGCGCGGTAGAGCGCGGCGTACAACTGGTCGCCGGACCGGTCGCCGGTGAACATCCGGCCGGTGCGGTTGGCGCCGTTGGCGGCCGGGGCCAGACCCACGATCACGATCTTGGGTGTGCGCGAGCCCCAGCCGGGCACCGGCCGGCCCCAATAGGGCTGGTCGGCAAAGGACTTCCGCTTGGTGACCGCCACCTGCTCGCGCCAGTCCACCAGCCGCGGGCAGGCCTGGCATACGCTGACCAGCGCGTCGAGCTCGTCGATTGCCTCGGACTGACCGGCCAGCGCCACCACCTGCGCGGCGTCGGCCGCCGGCGGGGTGTGCGAGGTTGCCGGGTCGCCGGGCCAGCCGGTCCCGGGCGGCACCGGCGACTCGAACGGCTGACCCGTGCGCGGGTGGTTGAGCATGCATCCACTGTGCCCGCCCGCAGCTCGGAGTAGGCAAACGGTCTTGATTTCTGAGAGATTCTCAAACATAGTTGACCCCTCACCGGACACAAGGGGGCTAGACGTGGGCCGACGCTGGCCTTCGCGCCGGTTGCTTGTGACGTTGCTGTGCGGCGCGTCGGTGGCGTTCATGGCGCCGGTGGTACCGGCGCACGCCGGTGCCCCGGACGACGCACAGACGGCGCTGATCATGGGCGGCACCTTCATGCCGACCCCGAGCCAACGGTGGCAGGACGCGGTAGTCGCCGACTACATCAACCCGGCCACCGGCGCGGATCATGTCCCGGTGGTGGTCCCCTACCCCGCATCCGGGGCCAGCACGTCGATTCCCACCGGCCTGGCGAACCTTGCGGCCACGATGGCGCAGCAGCCCGACGGTCAGCCCTATGTGGTGGCGGGATATTCGCAGAGCGCGCAGATCGCGGTTCTGCAGAAGATCGACATGATGCAATCGGGGCAACCCGACCCCGACGTGACGTTCTTGCTCCTGGGCTCGGGCAACCGGCCCAACGGCGGATTCCTCGAACGCTTCGACGGCCTGGTGATCCCGGGCATGCCGGGGCTCAATTTCAATGGGGCGGCACCGACCGACGGCGATATAGCCACCATCGACGTGGCCGCGCAATACGACGCCAACGCGGATTTTCCGCAGTACCCCATCAATCTGGTGGCGGTCCTCAACGCCTTCCTCGGATTCCTCTACACGCATGGAGGCTACGCCGGCGGTCCACTGCCACAGCTCGTTCCGGCGGTGTGGCCACCGTCGCAGCCGCTGGTCGGTCCGTTCGTCGACGAGTACGTTGCGGGCTCGACCGACATCGTCCGGCAGGTCACCGGCGACACCACGTTCTATTTCATCCCGACCGCCGAGCTGCCGCTGCTGAGCCCGCTGCGGACCCTGGGGGTACCGGAGTCCTGGCTGGAGATCGTGCAGCCGGCACTGCGGGTGATCGTCGAAGCCGGCTACGACAGGTCGGTTCCGTTCGGCGAACCGGTGCCCGCCCAACTCATCCCGATCATCGACCCGGCGACCTTCCTGGTCGATTTCACCAGGGCCGTCGTGCAGGGCGCGGACAACGCCTTGGCACTGTTCGGCGCGGACCTGCCGGGCTACGCCGAGCTGATGGAGCTGTTCGAGGACGTGCGCGCCTGGACGGCCTCCGAGATCGGCGAACCGTACGCCCAGGCGGTGTCGTGGCTCAACGACTACCTCAACCCGTTCACCGCTTTCACCGCGATCGAAGGCCCCATCGGGGAGGCCATCCAACTGCTGTTCGATGTCAGCGGGGTCCAGGAGTACCTGCTGGATCCGGCGCTCGGCCTGATCGGCACCCTCGGCGGCCTGGTGACAAGCTGATCGCGCCACCGGCCCCCCGGGTGCCCCGCGACTAGGATCGCCTGCGTGAACACCGACGCGCTAGCCCAGCTCACAGCCGATCTGCCCGAGGGCATGGTGGTCACCGACCCGACGATCACCGCGGGTTATCGGCAGGACAACGCGCTGGATCCCCGGGCTGGCCAGCCGCTGGCGGTGGTCCGACCGCTGCTTACCGAGCAGGTGCAGACCGTCCTGCGCTGGGCCACCGCGCACCGCATTCCGGTGGTGACCCGCGGTGCGGGCAGCGGGTTGTCCGGTGGTGCCACCGCGATCGACGGCGGGATCGTGCTGTGCACAGAGAAGATGCGTGACATCACCGTGGATCCGGTCACCCGTACTGCGGTATGCCAGCCCGGGCTCTTCAACGCCGAGGTGAAGAAGGCGGTCGCGGCATACGGCTTGTGGTACCCGCCGGACCCGTCGTCCTTCGAGATCTGCAGTATCGGCGGCAACATCGCCACCAACGCCGGCGGGCTGTGCTGCGTCAAATACGGCGTCACCACCGATTACGTGCTGGGCCTGCAGGTGGTGCTGGCCGACGGCACCGCCGTGCGGCTGGGCGGGCCGCGCCTCAAGGACGTCGCCGGGCTGTCCCTGACCAAGTTGTTCGTCGGCAGCGAGGGCACTCTCGGCGTGATCACCGAGGTGACGTTGCGACTGCTGCCGGCCCAGCCCGCCTCCTCGGTGGTGGTGGCCACCTTCGACTCCGTCACCGCCGCGGCCGACGCAGTCCTCGACGTGTCCGGGCGGCTGCGCCCGTCGATGCTGGAGTTCATGGACGGCGCGGCGATCAACGCCGTCGAGGACCAGCTGCGCATGGGGCTGGACCGCGACGCCGCGGCCATGCTGGTGGCGGCCTCCGACGAGCGCGGCCACGCCGGCGCCGAGGATGTCGAGCTGATGGCCCGGGTGTTCGCCGAGCACCACGCCAAGGAGGTGTTCTCCACGGCCGACCCGGTCGAGGCCGAAGGTTTCGTCGCGGCCCGGCGATTCTGCATCCCGGCGGTCGAGGCGAAAGGTCCGCTGCTGCTCGAGGACGTCGGGGTTCCGGTGCCGCGGCTGGCGGAGCTGATCACCGGCATCGAGAAGATCGCCGCGGAGCGTTCGCTGCTGATCTCGGTGATCGCCCATGCCGGAGACGGCAACACCCACCCGCTGATCGTGCACGACCCGAGCGATCCCGAGAATCTGCGGCGCGCCGAGCTGGCCTACGGCGAGATCATGGATCTGGCCCTGGCGCTGGGCGGCACCATCACCGGTGAGCACGGCGTGGGCCGTTTGAAGCGGCCATGGCTCGCCGACCAGTTGGGGCCTGAGGTGATGGCGCTCAACCATCGGGTCAAGGCCGCCCTGGACCCGATGAACATCCTCAACCCGGGTTCAGGGATCTGACCCGAGACGGCGACGCAGATCACTTTTGGGCATTGACACCAGCTGATCCGTTGTCGTATCAATGAGACATGACGACAACGCTGTCTCATCCGAAGTTCGAGCTCTGCAACGCCGACACCTGGCCCAACCCCTGGCCGATGTACGCCGCGCTGCGCGATCACGACCCCGTCCACCACGTGGTTCCGCCGGGCGCGCCGGATCAGGACTACTACGTGATGTCCCGGCACGCCGACATCTGGGCCGCCGCCGCCGACCATGAGACCTTCTCGTCCGCCCAGGGGCTGACCATCAACTACCACGAGCTGGAGATGATCGGCCTTGCCGACAATCCGCCGATGGTGATGCAGGATCCCCCGGTACACACCGAGTTTCGCAAACTGGTAGCCCGCGGCTTCATGCCGCGACAGGTCGAGCTGCTCGAGCCCAAGGTGCGCCAGTTCGTGGTCGAACGCCTGGAGCGGCTCAAGGCCAACGGCGGCGGCGACATCGTCGCCGAACTGTTCAAACCGCTGCCCTCGATGGTGGTCGCCCACTACCTGGGCGTGCCCGAGGAAGACCGCGACCAGTTCGACGGCTGGACCGACGCGGTGGTAGCGGCCACCGTCAGCGCAGACGGCGTGGCCTCGGCCGGGGAAGCGGTCGGACAAATGATGGCCTACTTCGGCGGGCTCATCGAACGCCGCCGCACCGACCCGCAGGACGACACCGTATCGCACCTGGTGGCGGCGGGCCTGGCCGCCGACGGTGACATCCAGGGACTGCTGTCGGTACTGGCCTTCACCTTCACCATGGTCACCGGCGGCAACGACACCACTACCGGAATGCTCGGCGGCTCAGTGCAACTGCTGCAGCAGCACCCCGATCAGCGTCAGCTGCTCGTCGACAAGCCGGAGCTGGTCCGCGACGCCGTCGAGGAGTTGCTGCGGCTGACCTCCCCGGTGCAGGGGCTGGCCCGAACCACCACCCGGGACGTAACCGTCGGCGACACCACCATTCCCGCCGACCGCAAGGTGCTGCTGCTCTACGGCTCGGGTAACCGTGACGAACGCCAGTTCGGCCAAGACGCCGGCGAACTGAACGTGCTGCGCAAGCCGCACCAGATTCTGACTTTCAGCTACGGTGCCCACCACTGCATCGGCAACCAGGCGGCACGGATGCAGGCACGGGTTGCGCTGGAGGAACTGCTGGCCCGCTGCCCGGACTACTCGATCGACGAAGCCGCGATCGTCTGGGCCGGCGGCAGTTACGTGCGGCGTCCAGTCTCGGTACCGTTCACCGTCGGGTCGTGATGGCTGGGCGGTCCTGGCTGTCCGATCAGCGCGGTGAGCTGGCCGCCGAGAAGATTCTCGACGCGGCCGAGAAGCTGTTCGCCGAACAGGACCCCGCTTCGGTGGGCATGAATGAGATCGCCCGCGCAGCGGGATGTTCGCGCGCCACGCTGTATCGGTACTTCGAGAGCCGCGACGCGCTGCACACCGCCTATGCCCACCGGTGGGCCAATGCGCTGTATCACCAGTTGACCCAGCGGCTGGCCGGTGTCGAGGATCCGGCGGAGCGGCTGGTCGCCGGGATCACCGAATCCCTGGCGCTGGTGCGCAACAACCCGGCCCTGGCGTCGTGGTTCGCCGAGAGCGGCCCGCCGATCGGTGCCACCATGGCTGCGCAGTCCGAGGTCATCACCGTGATGGTCACGTCCTTCCTGTCCGGGCTGGACGGTCAGGACAGCGACACGGTGCCGGCGCGCGCCCGTTGGGTGGTGCGGGTGCTGACCTCACTGCTGAGCTTTCCCGGCCGCGACGCCGAGGAGGAACGGGCGATGCTGCGGCAGTTCGTGGTGCCGGTCGTGGTGTCGCCCGGCCGGCTCAACTCCGCACCCGGGTGAACCGGTGCAGCAGCCAGGCCACCGGGACGGTGACCGCCATGGTGAGCACGAACAGCGCCGCCATCGAGCCGGTGTAGACCGGGGTGCGCAGCACCTGCACCATCACCACCTCCATCAGCACCAGGTGCACCAGGAAGATCTCGTAGGAGATCTCCCCCAGCCACACCATCGGCCGGCTCGCCAGCAGCCGCGCGTACCAGCCCCGGTTGCCCAACGCCAGCGGCGCCACCATCAGCGCGGCGATTGCCGCGTAGAAGCCCGCCTTGACCAGCGCCTCGGACAACTTGGCCGGTGACGTGGTGGGCTCCCCGGCGATCGGGGTGGAAGCGATGACATAGCAGATGAGCGCCAGCGGAATCGCGACGAATCCATAGCACCGCACGCCCATGGCCCGCAGCACCGCCAGCACCATCCCGGCCACGAACCAGGCCAGGTAACCCGGCAGCCACAGCCGGGCGCCGTCGGGAAGGAAGTCGGTCACGTGCACCAGCGTCAACCACAGCGGCGTGATCGCGGCCGCGGCGGCCAGTCCAGCCAGCAGCAGCCCCGGCCGCCACCGTCGCCGGCACAGCCAGACCAATGTCACGTAGGCCAGCAGGGGCAAAACCACGTAGAAGGCGACCTCGACCGCCAGGCTCCACATCTGGGTGAGGCCCTGATGCAGGTATCCGAACATGTAGTTGTCGGTGTAGATCTGGGTCAGCGTCAGGTTGCGCAGCAGCCCGATCCAGGTATGGCCGGGGTTCGGGCCGGCGGTGCGGAAGTGGTAGATCGCATAGGCCAGCAGCACCGTGACCACATAGGCGGGCATGATGCGCCGCACCCGATGCCAGGCGTAGCGCCGCACCGTGGGTTCGGGCGCCCCGAACGCCGTCGCGCGAACCCACGGCTGGAACAGCAGGAAACCGGAGAGCACGAAGAAGATCGGCACGCCGATCTCCATGCGCGAACCCAGCAACCCCGCGTAGCCGTGGGTGTACTTGCCGGTGGTGTAGGCCGCGTGGGTTCCGACCACCAGGATCGCGGCCACCGCACGCACACCCGTCAGCGACGCGACCCGATCGACATGATCGATCTGCTCGAGCCCGCCCTGGGCGACCTCGTCGCGCGGCAGGGTCATTCGGTGCGTTTCCGGTGCCCGCCTTCAGGACGACGACTGGGCTTACCGGACGGCCGTTCCCGACTCAGGTGGATCAGCTGTCCCTGAATCCGGGTCTGCTCCAACGCCTTGAGTGTCTTGCCGGACAGCTTTGCCGGAAGCTCCACCAGCGAGTGGTCCACCTTGATGCTGATGTTGCCGAAATCGCTGCGGTGCAAGCCGCCCTCGTTGGCCAGCGCCCCGACGATGGCACCCGGGTTGACCTTGTGCCGCTTGCCGACCGAGATCCGGTAGGTGGCGAATCCGTCCTTCGGGGGGCCGCCCTTGCGGTCGTCCCGGCCGCCTTCCCTGCCCGGCTTGGCGTGTTCGCGTCGCTTGTCCGGCGGCGGTTCCACCATGAGGAACGCCTCGCCGTCCCGGGACTGCACCGCCAGTGCGGCGGCGATGTCGGCCATGGGGACGTTGTGCTCGCGGCTGTAGTCCTCGACCAGGCGGCGGAACAACTCGAGGCTCGGGGAACTGAGGTGGCTGGTGATCGCGTCGGCGAACTTCGCGACCCGCTGAGCGTTGACGTCGTCGATGCTGGGCAGCTCGGACTCGACCAGCTTCTGCCGCGTCACCTTTTCGATGAGCCGCAGCAGATGGCGCTCGCGGGGGCTGACGAACAGCAGCGCGGCTCCCGACCGCCCGGCCCGGCCGGTGCGCCCGATCCGGTGCACATAGGCCTCGGGGTCGTTGGGAATGTCGTAGTTGACCACGTGAGAGATGCGGTCGACATCCAGGCCGCGGGCGGCGACATCGGTGGCGACCAGGATGTCGATGCTGCCGTTCTTCAGCGCGGTGATGGTGCGCTCGCGCTGCGCCTGGGCGATATCTCCGTTGATGGCCGCCGCGGAAAACCCGCGGGCGCGCAGCTTCTCGGCGACCTCCTCAGTGGCCTGCTTGGTACGGACGAAGACGATCATCGCTTCGAAAGGCTCGACTTCGAGCACTCTGGTCAGGGCGTCCATCTTGCGCGGCCCGGCGACCTCGATGTAGCGCTGCGAGATGTTCTCCGCCGTGGTGGTTTTCGCCTTGACGGTGACTTCGACCGGGTCGTGCAGGTAACGGCTGGTGATGCGGCGAATGGCCGAGGGCATGGTCGCCGAGAACAGGGCCACCTGCTTGTACTCAGGCGTGTCGGCCAGGATGCGTTCGACGTCTTCGGCGAAGCCCATCGCCAGCATCTCGTCGGCCTCGTCGAGCACCAGGTAGTCCAGGTGCGACAGATCCAGGCTGCCACGTTCCAGGTGGTCGATGACCCGGCCCGGCGTACCCACCACCACCTGCGCGCCGCGCTTCAGCCCCGACAGCTGCACAGTGTAGGAGGCCCCGCCGTAGATCGGCAGCACGTTGATCCGCGGCAGGTGCGCGCCGTAACGCCCGAACGCCTCGGCCACCTGCAGTGCCAACTCGCGGGTGGGTGCGAGCACCAGCGCCTGGGTGGCTTTGCTGGTGGTGTCGATGCGCGACAGGATCGGAATGGCGAACGCGGCGGTCTTGCCGGTGCCGGTCTGGGCCAGCCCGACCACGTCGGAACCCTCCAGCAGGGCCGGGATGGTTGCGGCCTGAATCGCCGAGGGCGTCTCATAGCCGACATCGGCGACGGCCCGCAGCACCGAGGGGTGAATCTGCAGGTCGGCGAAGGTCGGAGTGGAGTCCGAGGTGGACGGGGCGGACGGGTCCGAGAGGAGCTCATCGGGGGCATCAGGCGAGGTCATAGCGCTTAGCAGTCTACGGGCAAAGGAGCCCTGCCCGTGCCGCGCTCGACGCGGGTCGCCGAAGCCCGCGTTCGGCCGCCGGTTGGCCGTGCCTCCCCGGCCGGTCGGCCGGCGGACGGTACGGTGCCCGGTGTGCTGGGTGTCGTCAAACCGTCTGTCGTGATTGCCGCGCTGGCTGCCGCCCTACTGGCCGGTTGCGGCTCGGGCGACTCCACCGTCGCCAAGACGCCCGCGAACACCAGCCCGGCCGCCGCGCCGCCGCAGGCGCCCGTCGCAGAGTCCCCGGCCTCGAGCAGCCCGCCCGCCGACCCGTGTGCGGTCGACCTGGCCGCCCCGGCGATCGCCCAGGCCGTCTCCGAGCTGCCGCGCGACCCGCGCAGCGGGCAACCGTGGAGCCCGGAACCGCTGGCCGGCAACTACAACACCTGTGCCGACATATCGGCGGTGATCGTGAAGGCGAACACCAACTCCGAGCATCCCGGTACCCGCGCCGTGCTGTTTCACCGCGGAGAATTCCTCGCCCAGTCCGTGCCGGACACCTACGGATTCAGCGGCATCGACCTGGCGCAGTGCACGCCGGACACGGTGGCCCTGCGCAACGCCAGCGGCATACCGGGCATAGCCGGGGTGGTGAAGTTCCACTGGAACGGCACCGGCGTGGAGATCGTCGGCAACACCACCCGTTAGCGGGCTGCCTCACCACCGCCGCGAGTGCCGTCCCACGGTCGCGGTGTCACCGGGATCCTCCAGATAATGCCGGTTGCGGCGCGACGGACTGCTGCCGGTGATCCCGAATTTGGCCAGCACGTCGGGCACCGGCGCCCCGTTGGTGGCGGGCCGAATCTGACGTTCCACATCGGCGCTGACACCGTTGTGACGCCGTGCCGGCGCAGGCGCGGCAAACGCCGGCCGCACGATCTCGACCGTCAGCGGCTCGGTCGCCGGGTCATCGGCCGGCGACGGGCGAACAGCGTGATGCGGGGCCACGACCGGGATCGGCGCGGTCGGCGGGTCGCCTTGGCGTGCGGCATCCCCGGCGTGACCCCCGCGTCCGGCGGTGCGGCGTGCCGGGTCGATCACGTAACCGACCATGAACAGCGCGGCGAGGACACCGAACAGGGCGACGAAGGCCGGTAACAGCGTGGCCTCCGACATCGCCAGCGCGAACGGCTCGTGCAGGAACTCCGGTAGGTGCAGGACCCCGGCGGCATCCCCGGGGCGTGTCTCACCCGGCATGGCGGGCAGGTCCGCGGCGATCCGCGAGGTCATGAAGGCGGCCATACCGGCGCTGCCCAGCACGGCGCCGACCTGGCGGGTTGCGTTGTAGACCCCCGAACCGGCACCGGCCAGCTGCGGCGGCAGGTTGCGCGTTGCGGTGGTCGCCAGCGGCGACCAGATGAACGCCATGCCGATGCCGATCGCCGTGAAGGGCAGCACCAGCCGCCAGATGGGGGTCAGCGGCGTCATCTCGATCGAGAGCCAGGTGAGCCCGATCGCCAGAGCCGAGAAACCGAAACCGACCACCGGCCGGGGGTGTGCCCTGTCCACGATGCGTCCCACGACTGGGGCCAGCAGCCCTGAGGTGATCGCCATCGGTGCGGTGAGCAGCGCTGAGCGCGTCGGCGTCATGCCGCACACCGCCTGGGCGTAGAACATCACCGGCAGCACCATCCCGGTGGCGGCGAAGCCGATGACGGCCACCCCGACGTTGGCCAGCCCGAAATCGAGATCGCGGAAGATGCGCAGCGGCACCAGCGGCTCGCCCTTGTTGACGGCCTGCCAGTAGACGAAGGCCGCCATGCAGCACAGGCCGCCGACCAACTGAGCCCAGATCCACGGCGCCCAGCCCTGGGATTCGCCTTCTTGCAGGGCGAACACCAGCAGGAACATCCCGGCTCCCGACAGCGCGACGCCCAGCAGGTCGAAGCGATGGCGGTGCACCGGCAGATCCGGGATCAACACGATCGCCAGGACCAGGCCGATTGCGCCGATCGGGACGTTGATGAAGAAGATCCACTCCCAGCCGAGCCGGTCCACCAGCACGCCACCGGCCAGCGGACCGATCAGCGTCGCCACGCCCGCGGTGGCACCCCAGACACTCATTGCCGCGCCGCGCCGATCCGGCGGGAAGGTGCGGGTGATCACCGACAGGGTCTGCGGGGTGAGCAGCGCCGCTCCGATCCCCTGCACCGTGCGCGCGGCGATCAACATCGCGATTCCCCCGGCCAGACCGCACCACAGCGACGCCGCGGTGAACACCGCCAGGCCGATCAGGTACAGGTTCTTCGGACCGAACTGGTCGCCGAGGCGGCCGGCGACCAGCAGCGGCACCGCGTAGGCCAGCAGGTAAGCACTGGTAACCCAGATCACGGTGTCGTAGCCCACGCCCAGCGACGTCATGATGCTCGGGTTGGCGACCGCGACAATGGTGGAATCGACCAGGATCACGAAGAAGCCGAGCAGCATCGCCCACAGCGCGTTCCACGGGTTGACCGGCTCGGCTGAGCGCACCGCACCCGAACGCGCGGATTCGGCGCTTTCCGAGTGCTCCCCGGGCCCAAACCGGCTGATCGTGCTGCTCAAGCGCCGCCCCTCTCATCACTGCGCGGTGCTGTTGGGGGCATCAAGCCACCGCATCCGACGCTACGGACAGATGAGGTCACGAACAACTCGGATCGCCGATGGGACGCTGTGCCGTCCGGCGGTGCCCGCTTCGTTCGCCGGGCCGACGGTCGCCGGCGCGTTAGCCTGAAAGGCACCGCACCAAACGGGAGGCAACCATGGGCATCTTTCGACGGCGGAAGTCGGCGCAGGTTCCATCACCGACCTCCGGGGAGGGTAAGCCCACCATGGCGGCCCGGGCGTTGGCGCGGGTCATCGAGGGCAGCGAACGGGTGCAGGGTCCGGCGGTACGCACCTACCTGGAGCGACTGCGCCGGGCCGATCCCGACGCCAGCCCGGCCCAGATCATCGCGAAGCTGGAGAAGCGTTACCTGGCCGCGTCGACGGCTACCGGCGCCGCGGTGGGCGCCACCGCGGCGGTACCGGCTATCGGCACCCTGATGGCACTGTCGGCGGTGGCCGGCGAAACCGCGGTGTTCCTGGAGGCCACCGCGTTCTTCGTGCTGTCGGTGGCGCAGGTGCACGGCATTCCGGTGGACGACCACGAGCGGCGGCGGGCGCTGGTGCTGGCGGTGCTGGTGGGCGACCGGGGCAAGGGCGCGCTGGGCGAGCTGCTCGGCACGGGCCGTACCAGCGGCGCGTGGCTCGCCGAAGGCTCCGCCGGTGTCGCCGCCCTGCCGCTGCCGGCGGTCCGGGAGCTGAACTCCCGGATGCTGCGGTACTTCGTCAAGCGCTTCACCCTGCGCCGCGGGGCCTTGGCGTTCGGCAAACTGCTGCCGGTCGGCCTGGGTGCGGTGATCGGGGCGATCGGCAACCGCCTGATGGGCAAGAAGGTCGTCGGTCACGCCCGTAAGGCGTTCGGCGAGCCCGCCCAGCGGTGGCCGGTGCCCTTGCACCTGGTTCCGGCCCTGCCCGCCGACGACGCCCACTCCGCCTGACCGACTGCGATAGGCGACGGACAATCGGCCGCGATCCTGGCGGAATATATGGGAGGGGCTAGCCTTTATAGGGCAGGTGGGCGCGGGCGCAAAGTGCCTCGCCGGACGACCAGGAATCGAGGCGAGAAGCTGTCGTGAGCGGTATCAGTTCACCCTTCGGTCAGAACGAGTGGCTAGTCGAGGAGATGTACCGCAAATTCCGCGAGGATCCCTCCTCGGTGGATCCGAGCTGGCACGAGTTCCTCGCCGACTACAAGCACGACGGGAACCGCGCCGACGGGTCGGCCGCGCCCGCCCCGGCAGTGACTGAGCAGGCTCCCCCGGCGCAACCGACTGCCCCCGCACCGGCGCCGCAGGCACCGGCTGCTCCGGCAGCGGCCGCCCCCGCCCCAGCCGCTCCCGCCCCCGCCGCCACGCCCGCCACCCCGGCGCCCACGCCTCCGGCGCCGGCCGCCAAGCCGCCGCAGGCGGCGCCCGCGGCCGCCGACGAGCGTCAGGTGCTGCGCGGGGCCGCGGCCGCCGTGGTCAAGAACATGTCCACCTCCCTCGCGGTGCCCACGGCCACCAGCGTGCGCGCCGTGCCGGCCAAGCTGATGATCGACAACCGCATCGTCATCAACAACCAGCTCAAGCGGAACCGCGGCGGCAAGATCTCCTTCACCCATCTGCTCGGTTACGCGATCGTGCAGGCGGTCAAGAAGTTCCCCAACATGAATCGGCATTTCGCCGAGATCGACGGAAAGCCCAATACCGTCACCCCGGCCCACACCAACCTGGGTCTGGCCATCGATCTGCATGGCGCCGGAGGTAAGCGCTCCCTGGTGGTGGCCGCCATCAAAGGCGCCGAATCGTTGCGCTTCGCGCAGTTCGTCGACGCCTATGAAGACATCGTGCGACGGGCCCGCGACGGCAAGCTGACCGCCGAGGACTTCGCCGGGGTGACCATCTCGCTGACCAACCCCGGAACCATCGGCACGGTGCACTCGGTGCCCCGGTTGATGGCAGGCCAGGGCGCCATCATCGGTGTCGGCGCCATGGAGTACCCCGCTGAGTTCCAGGGTGCCAGCGAGCAGCGCATCGCCGAACTGGGCGTGGGCAAGGTGATCACCTTGACCTCGACGTATGACCACCGCATCATCCAGGGCGCGGAGTCGGGCGACTTCCTGCGCACCGTGCACGAGATGTTGCTGTCGGATGCGTTCTGGGACGAGATCTTCTTCGAGCTGTCCATCCCCTACGAGCCGGTGCGGTGGCGCTCGGACAACCCCGACTCGGTCGTCGACAAGAACGCCCGCGCAGTGGAACTGATCGCCGCCTACCGCAACCGGGGCCACCTGATGGCCGACATCGACCCGCTGCGCTTGGACAACACCCGATTCCGCAGCCACCCGGACCTGGACGTGCAGAGCCACGGCCTGACGTTGTGGGACTTGGACCGGGAATTCAAGGTCGAAGGCGTCCCCGGCGGCAACATCCGCAAGCTGCGCGAGATCCTCTCGGTGCTGCGCGACGCCTACTGCCGCCACGTCGGCGTCGAGTACACCCACATCCTCGAGCCCGAGCAGCAGCAGTGGTTGCAGGAGCGCATCGAGGTCAAGCACGTCAAACCCACTGTGGCCCAGCAGAAGTACATTCTGAGCAAGCTCAATGCCGCCGAGGCGTTCGAGAGCTTCCTGCAGACCAAGTACGTCGGCCAGAAGCGCTTCTCCCTGGAAGGCGCCGAGACCGTCATCCCGATGATGGACGCGGCCATCGACCAGTGCGCCGAACACGGCCTGGACGAGGTTGTCATCGGCATGCCGCACCGCGGCCGGCTCAATGTGCTGGCCAACATCGTCGGCAAGCCCTATTCGCAGATCTTCACCGAGTTCGAGGGCAACCTCAACCCGGCCGAGGCGCACGGTTCCGGCGACGTCAAGTACCACCTGGGCGCCACCGGCGTGTACCTGCAGATGTTCGGGGACAACGAGATTCAGGTCTCCCTGACCGCCAACCCGTCCCACCTGGAGGCAGTGGACCCGGTGCTCGAAGGGCTGGTCCGGGCCCGCCAGGATCTGCTCGGCCGGGGCGCGTCGGGCACCGAAGAGGAGCCGGCATTCTCGGTGGTGCCGATGATGTTGCACGGCGACGCCGCGTTCGCCGGCCAGGGCGTGGTCGCCGAAACGCTGAACATGGCGCTGCTGCCCGGCTATCGGGTCGGCGGCACCATCCACATCATCGTCAACAACCAGATCGGTTTCACCACGGCGCCGGATTACTCGCGCTCCAGCGAGTACTGCACCGACGTGGCCAAGATGATCGGCGCCCCCATCTTCCACGTCAACGGCGACGACCCGGAGGCCTGCGACTGGGTGGCCCGGCTGGCGGTGGACTTCCGCCAGAAGTTCCACAAGGACGTCGTCATCGACATGCTGTGCTACCGCCGGCGCGGGCACAACGAGGGCGACGACCCGTCGATGACCAACCCCTACATGTACGACGTGATCGGCACCAAGACCAGCGTCCGCAAGAGCTACACCGAAGACCTGATCGGCCGTGGCGACATCTCGCTGAAAGAGGCCGAGGACGCCCTCCGCGACTACCACGGCCAGCTGGAGCGGGTGTTCAACGAGATCCGCGAACTGGAAAAGCATGCCGCGCTGCCCAGTGAGTCGGTGGAATCCGAGCAACAGGTGCCCCGCGGCCTGAACACCGCGGTCGACAAGGCGATGCTGTCCCGCATCGGTGATGCGTTCATAGCGATCCCCGAGGGCTTCACCGTGCACCCGCGCGTGCTGCCGGTGTTGGAGCGACGCCGCGAGATGGCCTACGAGGGCAAGGTGGACTGGGCGTTCGGCGAGTTGCTGGCGCTGGGATCGCTGGTCGCCGAAGGCAAGCTGATCCGGCTGTCGGGGCAGGACACCCGCCGCGGCACCTTCTCGCAACGGCATTCGGTGATCATCGACCAGTCCAACGGGGCGGAGTTCAGCCCGTTGCAGCTGCTGGCCTCCGACGCCGACGGCAACCCGACCGGCGGAAAGTTCCTGGTCTACGACTCGCCGCTGTCGGAGTTCGCCGCCGTCGGCTTCGAGTACGGCTACACCGTGGGCAACCCGGACGCCCTGGTGCTGTGGGAGGCGCAGTTCGGCGACTTCGTCAACGGCGCCCAGTCGATCATCGACGAGTTCATCAGCTCCGGTGAGGCCAAGTGGGGGCAGCTGTCCAGCGTGGTGCTGCTGCTGCCGCACGGCCATGAGGGCCAAGGCCCCGACCACACCTCCGGGCGCATCGAGCGTTTCCTGCAGCTGTGGGCCGAGGGTTCGATGACCATCGCGATGCCCTCGACTCCGTCGAACTACTTCCACCTGCTGCGCAGGCATGCCCTCGACGGCATCCGGCGGCCGCTGATCGTGTTCACCCCGAAGTCGATGTTGCGCAACAAGGCAGCGGTCAGCGACATCAAGGACTTCACCGACGTCAAGTTCCGGTCGGTGCTCGAAGAGCCGACGTACGAGGACGGCGAGGGCGACCGCAACAAGGTCACCCGGGTGTTGCTGACCAGCGGCAAGCTGTACTACGAGCTGGCCGCCCGCAAGGCCAAGGACGGCCGCGACGACATCGCGATCGTGCGGATCGAACAGCTGGCCCCGCTGCCCAAGCGCCGCCTCGGGCAAACCCTGGACCGCTACCCGAACGCCGAGCAGTTCTTCTGGGTGCAGGAGGAGCCGGCCAACCAGGGCGCGTGGCCGCGGTTCGGCCTGGAGCTGCCGGAGCTGCTCCCGGACAAGCTGACCGGGGTCAAGCGCATCTCGCGCCGCGCCATGTCGGCGCCGTCGTCGGGGTCGTCGAAGGTGCACGCTGTCGAACAGCAGGAGATCATCGACTCGGCGTTCGGCTGAGGTACGAAGCCGCACGCCGAGGAGACATTAGCGCGGACTCGGCGTTCGGCTGAGGTACGAAGCCGCACGCCGAGGAGACATCAGCGCGGCCACGGCGTTCGGCGCAGGCACGAAGCCGCAGGCGCCGCGCCCTTCGTTTCACCGAGGCCCACTCATCCGGTACCGGCGGTACCGGATACGCTCGGGGTTCCACCGACCGCTGGGAGAGCACATGCAGGGATTCGCGGGCAAGGTCGCCGTCGTCACCGGCGCCGGTTCCGGCATCGGTCAGGCACTGGCCGTCGAGCTGGCACGGGCGGGAGCGCAGCTGGCGATCAGCGACGTCGACACCGAGGGTCTCGCCGAGACCGAGCGTCGGGTGGCCGCGCTGGGCGTGCGGGTCAAGGCCGACCGCCTCGACGTCACCGAGCGCGAAGCATTCCTGATCTACGCCGACGAGGTCAAAGAGCATTTCGGCAAGGTCAACCAGATCTACAACAACGCCGGGATCGCCTACAGCGGCGACATCGAGATCACCCCGTTCAAGGACATCGAACGGGTGATGGACGTCGACTTCTGGGGTGTGGTCAACGGCACCAAGGCCTTCCTGCCGCACCTGATCGCCTCCGGCGACGGGCACGTCATCAACGTCTCCAGTCTGTTCGGACTGCTGTCGGTGCCCGCCCAGGGCGCCTACAACGCGGCGAAGTTCGCCGTCCGCGGCTTCACCGAGGCGTTGCGCCAGGAAATGGTCGTCGCCGGGCACCCGGTCAAGGTCACCACGGTGCACCCGGGCGGCATCAAGACCGCGATCGCCCGTAACGCCACCGTCGCCGAAGGCCTCGACGCCGCGGCGCTGGCCGAGTTCTTCGACCGGCGGCTGGCCTCTACCACCGCCGAAGAGGCCGCCCGGGTGATCCTCGCGGGAGTCCGCAAGAACCGGGCCCGCGTGCTGATCGGAAACGACGCGCGCGCTCTGGACCTGCTGGTGCGCATCACGGGCTCGGGATACCAGTGGCTGTTCTCGCGCGCCATCCCGCGGCTGCGGCCCCGGTAGCTGCCGTTACCTGCCCAGTGGGTGTTCGTCGAGGAAGCCGTCGACCACAACCTGCGGATCGGCTCCCTCGGCCACCCGGCGACGCATCTCGATCAGCGCCTCGGTGTCGAGCACTCCGGCCACCTGGTTGACCGCCAGCAGCTGGGCCTCGTTCAGCTCGTTGCGGCGATACAGCGGCACCACGTTCTCCGCGCGTACCAGCGCGGGCCGGCCGTCGGTGAGCAGCACCACGTCCTCCGGTACGCCCGGATCGGCGGTAGTGGCCCACGCCGCCGTGATCTGGCGAGCGCGCAGCGCGGCGAACAACGCTGTGTCGTTGGGGAATTCACGAGCTTTGGGCAGCGCGCAGCGCCCCACAGCGGTAGGTGCCGGCGCGCCCGCAACCCGGCCGACGGCCAACCCGGCGCAGTGCCGCACGAGCGCGCCCAGGTCGGAGTCGCCCCAGGCCAGGGCCGTCGCCTCGGTCACGGCCAGCATCGGCTTGTCCTCGGCACTCATGGCGTAGTCGCCGACCGCGAGTCCCTCCGGCAGCGCCCCGGCCAATGCCCAGTAGACCCCCCGATCGGAGCGTGCCACAGCGTCGGGGGCGAAGATCGCCAGCAACCGGCCGGTGAAACCGGGCACCACGGTCAGCTCCCCGGAATCCAGTCCGGGAACCGGGTCGGCGACGGCCTCGATGCGAACTGCGGCGCCGGTGCTGCGCAGCGCGCTGGCATACAGGTGGGCCAGCACCTGCGCCTGCGGATCCGGAGCCATGCCCACGGTCAGCGGCGACGGGCCCGGGTGAGCGCCACAACCGGCGATCAGCACCGCCGCCCATCCCAGCGCCCAGCGGCGCAGGTGATGTCCGAGCGGCCTGCGCACGGTGAACTCTAGGAGGCGGTGTCGGCGGCCGCCGCGACAGCGGCCGCAACGGCCGGTTCGACCCGGGGATCCAGCGGGCTGGGCACGATACGGTCCGGGGCCAGCTCGTCGGCGACAACCGAGAAAATCGCTTCTGCGGCAGCCAACTTCATCGCCTCGGTGATCCGGCGCGCACCGGCGTCCAGCGCACCACGGAACACACCGGGGAAGGCCAGCACATTGTTGATCTGGTTGGGGAAGTCGCTGCGTCCGGTCGCCACCACCGCCGCGTACTTGGCCGCCAGGTCGGGGTGGATCTCCGGGTCAGGATTGGACAGGGCGAACACCACGCCGCCCGGTGCCATCGACGCGATCAGCTCCTCGGGCACCACGCCTCCGGACGCGCCGAGGAAGACGTCGGCGCCGGCCAGCGCCTCAGCGAGACCGCCGGTGACGCCCCGCGGGTTGGTCCGCTGCGCCAGCTCGAGCTTGACCTCGTTCATGCCCGAGCGCTCCGGATGCAGCACGCCCTGCGAGTCCAGCACGATCATGTCCGTGACGCCCCGGGAGAGCAGGATGTTCGCGCAGGCCACCCCCGCGGCACCGGCACCGGAGACCACCACCCGCAGCGACGCGATCTCGCGGTCGACCACCTTGGCCGCCCCCAGCAGGGCCGCCAATGCCACGATCGCGGTGCCGTGCTGGTCGTCGTGCATCACCGGGCAGTCCAGCGCCTCGATCACCCGGCGTTCGATCTCGAAACAGCGCGGAGCGGAGATGTCCTCCAGATTGACCGCCCCGAACGACGGACGCAGCCGCACCAGGGTTTCGACGATCTCGTCGGGGTCCTTGGTGTCCAACACGATCGGGATGGAGTCCAGGCCGGCGAACGTCTTGAACAACGCCGCCTTGCCCTCCATCACCGGCAGCGCCGCCGACGGACCCAGGTCCCCCAGCCCGAGCACCGAGGTGCCGTCGCTGACCACCGCGACCAGACGGTGCGCCCAGGTGTACCGCGCCGCCAGTGTGTGGTCGGCGGCGATGGCCCGGCTGACCTGCGCCACACCGGGGGTGTAGGCGATCGACAGCGCACGCTGGGTGTCCAGCGGCGCCTTGAGTTCGACGGAGATCTTCCCGCCCGTGTGGGCTTCGAAGATCTCTTCGTCTCCGATCACGATCGGCGAGCTATTCATCGCTAGGTTCTCAGGCATCGATATGCCAGGGTACTGCGCTGCATTTGGGTTCTTTCTCTCGGCCGCGGCGGCCGATGCACCGCAGTTCCAACACCGCCTACCGAGCTAATGCCTCAGATCAGGCCCAGCGAGGTGACCGCTTCGCGCTCGTCGGCGAGCTCAGCGGTGGAGGCGTCGATTCGGCTGCGGGAGAAGTCGTCGATCTCCAGGCCCTGCACGATGCTCCAGTCGCCGCCGGAGGTGGTGACCGGGAACGAGGAGATCAGGCCCTCGGGCACACCGTAGGAGCCGTCGGAGACCACCGCCATCGACACCCAGTCACCGTCCGGGCTGCCCAGCAACCAGTCCCGGGCCGCGTCGACGGTGGCCGATGCCGCCGAGGCGGCCGACGACGCACCGCGCGCGTCGATGATCGCCGCACCGCGCTTGGCGACGGTGGGAATGAAGTCGTTCTCGATCCAGGCCTGGTCGCCGACGACCTCGGCGGCATTACGCCCGCCGACCTCGGCGTGGAAGATGTCGGGGTACTGGCTCGCCGAGTGGTTACCCCAGATCGTCATCTTCTTGACGTCGGTGACCTTGGCCCCGGTCTTGGCGGCCAACTGCGAGATTGCCCGGTTGTGGTCCAGACGGGTCAGCGCCGAGAAGCGCTCCTTGGGGATGTCGGGCGCGTTGGTCATCGCGATCAGCGCGTTGGTGTTGGCCGGGTTGCCCGTCACCCCGACCCGGATGTCGGAAGCCGCAACCGCGTTGAGCGCCTTGCCCTGCGCGGTGAAGATCGCGCCGTTGGCCTCCAGCAGGTCGCTGCGCTCCATGCCCGGTCCACGCGGGCGCGCGCCCACCAGCAGCGCCAGATTGGCGCCGTCGAAGATCTTGTTCGCGTCCGAGCCGATCTGCACACCCGACAGCAACGGGAACGCACAGTCGTCGAGCTCCATGACGACGCCCTCAAGCGCCTTGAGCGCCGGCTCGATCTCCAGCAGGCGCAGTTCGATCGGCCGGTCGGGGCCCAGCAGCGAGCCACTGGCCAGGCGGAAAAGCAGGCTGTAGCCGATCTGGCCGGCGGCGCCGGTGACGGCGACCTTGAGTGGGGTTGTGCTCACGTCAAGCGCTCCTCGAACGTTCGGCTGGTCTGGGCTTTGGTCCGGGTCGAAACTAGCGCACCGGCGCCGTCGCCGAAACTCCGGGACCCTGCCGATGAACCCCGCTCACCGCGCAGGTCGACGCCGGACGCGTAGCATTTGACCGGCACCTGCGCCGGAGGGAGAGCCACCATGACGGCGTCGCACGACCCGACACCTCGAGTGCTGGTGGACTGCGGTGTTTATGCCGACGGCAAGCGAATCCCGGGCCGGTTCACCCCCGCGGGCGCTCGGGCCAAGGTGCGCGAAATCGAGGCCGACGGGCGCGAAGCGTTCGTGTGGGTCGGTCTGCATGAGCCGGGCCAGGCCCAGATGCAGGGCGTGGCCGCGACCTTCGAACTGCACCCACTGTCGGTCGAGGACGCCGTTCAGGCACACCAGCGGCCGAAGCTGGAGCGCTACGACGACAGCCTGTTCCTGGCGCTCAAGACCGTCAACTACGTCGCGCACGAATCGGCGGTGGTGCCCCGGGAGATCGTCGAGACGGGCGAGATCATGATGTTTGTCGGCAAAAACTTTGTGGTCACCGTCCGGCACGGCGAACACAGCAGCCTGACCGACGTGCGCAGGCGGATGGAAGCCGATCCCGAGCAGATGCGACTGGGGCCGTTTGCGGTGATGCACGCCATCGCCGACTACGTGGTGGACCGCTATGTCGAGGTGACCGCCCGCATGGAGAGCGACATCGACCTGATCGAGGAGGCCGCGTTCGCACCCGGCACCCGTACCGATGTCGAACCGATTTACCAGATCAAACGCGAAGTGGTCGAACTGCGGCGGGCGGTGGCGCCGCTGTCCGGGCCGTTTGAGCGGATGCAGAACGAGTGCCGGGACCTGATCTCCAAGGAGGTACGGCGGTATCTGCGCGACGTCGCCGACCATCAGACGCGCGCAGCCGAACAGATCGCCGGCTACAACGAGTTGCTCAGCTCGCTGGTGCAGGCCGCGCTCGCGCGGGTGGGCATGCAGCAGAACACCGACATGCGCAAGATGTCGGCGTGGGCGGGCATCATCGCCGTCCCGACCATGATCGCCGGCATTTACGGAATGAATTTCGACTACATGCCGGCCCTGCACTGGGCGTTCAGCTACCCGATTGTGGTGGCCGGCATGTGTGTGATCTCCGCGGTGCTCTACCGCGCGTTCCGCCGCAACGGTTGGCTCTGAGGCCATCGCACCCCACCCCCGCCAGCCCTACCCCGCCCTTCCCGCGAGCAGACACAGAATCGCCCTCTTTGGGCTGTTTTAGGGCGATTCTGTGTCTGCTCGCCAAGAAGAGTCAGTGGGGCTGGGAAGCGCGACGGTCCGGGTCGAACACGTCCACGCCGTCCGCGCGCCAGGCCTCCCGCATCGCCTCGGCGCCCTTGAGCCGCACCCAGGCGGCCTCCGTCGCGGTGATCGGGGTGGCCGTAAGAAACCGCACCGGTTCCCGCGGGGGCTCCAGCGCCAACTCGGCGATGTCGCTGTCGCCGAGCAACACCGCAGTGAACGGCGCCGGGCCCGCAGGTCCGGTCCACAACGGCCCCCCGAGGTCGATCAGCGCGTCGGGCGCCAGCACCACCCCTTCGACCACCGGCGCGGCGGCCACGGCGGCGATGCTACGGGCCAGGCCGGTATCAGACGCCGAAGCACGCAGGTGCACAACGACTTCCGCCCGCGGACCGTGCACCGGGTCGGCAAGCATATGGCCGGGGTCTCCCATGGGGTGCCGCGAGCAACCCGCCGAGACGTAATGCACCATCCGGTCGGGTCCGGGCCCGAACCGCAACACCTCGATGGGCTCGACACCCAGAAATGTCACCCGGGCGACGTCCGGCTCACCGGCACCGGCCACGGCGAAGTGCTGCTGTACGTGCTGACGCACCCGATCCAGGTTGTGGGTCACCGGGTGTTCACCGCCCGGCGGGTGCGACGCTGAGGTTCACCCCGGTCTTGGCGTCGAACGCCACCGCCTTGTCCGCCAGCAGTGCCAGTTCGATCGGCTGCCCGCCGACGGCCTTCGACGCCGAGGGGACCCGGGCCACCAGGCTGCCTTCGGCCGGCGCTCCGGCGGATTCGTTCGGCGTGAAGTACAGGTACTTGTCCGCACCCAGCGATTCCACCAGGTCGACGCGGGCCGTGAAGGTCACCGCGGCGCGCCGGCCGGCGTCGTCGAGCAGCGCCGCATCCACCAGATGCTCGGGGCGCACCCCGATGACGACCTCCCCGCCCTGCGGTGCGGGATGCGCAGCGATCAGCTGACGAGTCGCCGCATCGAGCGGGACTTCACCGAACGGCAGGCGTGCGCCGGTCGCGGTCAGGGTGCCGGGAAAGAAGTTCATCGCCGGCGAGCCGACGAAACCGGCGACGAACAGGTTGACGGGCCGCTCGTAGAGCTCGTCGGGTGTGCCGACCTGCTGGGCGACGCCGCCCTGCATGACCACCACCCGGTCCCCGAGCGTCATCGCCTCGGTCTGGTCGTGCGTGACGTAGACGGTGGTGGTGCCCAGCCTGCGCTGCAGCCGGGCGATCTCACTGCGCATCTGCACGCGCAGCTTCGCGTCGAGGTTCGACAGCGGCTCGTCCATCAGAAATGCCTTGGGGTGCCGCACGATCGCCCGGCCCATGGCAACCCGCTGACGCTGGCCGCCGGACAGCTGCGACGGCTTGCGATCCAACAGGTCGGTCAGGTCGAGGATCTTGGCGACGTCGGCGACCTTCTCGGCGATCTGCGACTTCTTCATCTTGGCCAGGGTCAGCGGGAAGGCGAGGTTGCCCCGCACCGTCATGTGCGGGTAGAGCGCGTAGGACTGGAACACCATGGCGATGTCGCGGTCCTTGGGGGCACGCTCGTTGACCCGCTCGCCCCCGATGCGCAGCTCCCCCGAGGTGATCTGTTCCAGGCCGGCGATCATGTTCAGGGTGGTTGACTTTCCGCAGCCCGAAGGCCCCACCAGAATGATGAACTCGCCGTCGGCGATGCTCAGCGACAGGTCGTTGACCGCCACCGCACCGTCGGGGTAGCTCTTGGTGACGTGGAGGAGTTCGATCTCTGCCATCGGCCTATCCCTTCACCGCGCCGGAGGTCAGTCCCGCCACGATCCGTCGTTGGAAGATTAGAACAAAGACGATGATCGGCACGGTGATCACCATCGCTCCCGCCGCGATCGATCCGGTGGGCTCCTCGAATTGCGAACTGCCGGTGAAATTGGCGATGGCCACGGGCGCGGTGACCGAGGCTTTCGTGGCCGTCAGCGACAACGCCAGCAGCAGATCGTTCCACGCGAAGATGAACACCAGAATGGCAGCGGTGACGATGCCCGGCGCCGCCAGCGGCGCGATCACCTTGCGGAACGCCTGCCCCGGTGTGGCGCCGTCCATCTTGGCGGCCTTCTCCAGATCCCACGGGATCTCGGCGAAGAACGCCGACAGCGTGTAGATCGCCAGCGGTAGCGCAAACGTGATGTAGGGGATGATCAGGCCCAGCCAGGTGTCGAACAGCCCGGTGGCGCGTTCGATGTTGAAAATCGGTGTCACCAGGGAAATCTGGGGAAACATCGCGATCAGCAGGGCTGCCCCCACCAGCAACCGCTTACCGGGGAAGTCCAGGCGAGCCACCGCGTAGGCGGCCATCGCCCCGATTACCACCGCGATCACCGTGGTGATCAGGCCGATGCCCACCGAGTTGATCAGCGCTGAACCGAAGACGTCACCGGCAAAGATGCCGCGGTAGTTGTCCAGCGTCACCGACGAGGGAATGAACCTGCCGTCCTTGACCGTTGAGGTCGGCTTGAGCGACAGCGACAGAATCCACAACACCGGGACCAGTGCGTAGACCAGCACAGCCAGGTCGATGATGACCCATGCGGTTCGGCGGCGCAGACCGATCATCGCTGGTCCGACCCCGGCGCCGCGGCACCGAACAGTTTGATGAACACGAACGCGATCAGCGCCACGCAGATGAAGATCAACACCGAGATCGCCGAACCCAAGCCCACGTTGAATCCTTTGAACAGGTTGTCGTAGCCCAGGATCGACACCGAGCCGGTGTTGTTGGAGCCGTTGGTCAGCACGTAGATGTTGTCGAAGATCCGAAACGAGTCCAGGGTGCGGAACAGCACCGCCACCAAGATCGCCGGTTTCATGATCGGCAACATGACCGCGACCAAGCGCCGCCAGGGACCGGCTCCGTCCATCTGCGCCGCCTTGAGCAGGTCCTCGGGTACCAGCGCCAGTCCGGCCAGCAGCAGCAAAGCCATGAACGGCGTCGTCTTCCACACCTCGGCCAGCACCACGATGCCCAGCGAGGGCAACTGCTGGGTCAACGGCGCGCTGCCGGTGGGCAGCAGGTCGGCCAGATACCCCGTCCCCGGCGTCCAGGCGTAATACCAGCTGTAGGCGGCGGCGACCGTGACGATGCCGTAGGGCACCAGCACCGCGGTGCGCACCATTCCCTTGGCGAACAGACCGCGGTGCATCACCAGCGCCAGCGCCAGGCCGAACACGAATTCGAACGCCACCGAGACCACGGTGATCCCCAGCGTCACCGCGAACGCAGTCCACCAGTAGGAGTCGGCCAAGGTGGTCTGGTAGTTGGCCAGGCCGACGAAGGCGGTGTCCCCCGGGGTGGCCAGGTTGTAGCGCAGCAGGCTCAACCAGATCGCGTAGCCGATCGGGTACGCCGTCACCGCCAGCATCAGGATCACCGCCGGGGCGACCAGCAACACCGCCAGCCGGCGCTGCGAACGGACGTCGTCGACCCGCGTCACGGGATCAGCCCCTTGCCGTCGATGGCCTTTTGCACCTGCACGGCCAACTCGTCGGCGGTCCGCTCGGGGTCGATGACGCTGATCGGCGCCAGCGTCGCCGATATCCGGGTCGACACCGCCTGATACACCGGGGTCGCCGGGCGCACCGCGGCGTCGGTGAGCTGCTGGCGGATCACGTTGTGCTGCGGATATTTCTGCTGGAACTGCGGGTCGTCGTACACCGAGGCGCGCACCGCCGGCAGGCCGCCCTCGATCGCGACATACTTCTGGTTGGCGGGACTGCGCAGGCAGCGCACCGCTTCGAAGGCCTCGGCGCGATGCCGGGTGGTCCGGGCCACCGCCAGGTTCAGCCCGCCGAGCGTCACCTTGGCCGGGTGGCCTTCCCGCACAGCCGGATACGGCGCGAAGCCCAGCACCGAACGACTGGCGTCGTAGGCGAGACGATACTGCTCCTCGGTGGGTTTGAACGCTCCGCCCTCGACGCTGCCGGCCAGCTCCGGGCGCCCCTGCAACGGCAGGAAACCCACCCCGCCTTTGACCGCGTTCTCCAGCATTGACGGCAGCACGAACGGCCAGTTGACTTCCAGCGCCGCCCGGCCCTGCTCGAACGCCAGCCGGGCGGTGGCCTCATCGGTCTGGGTGATCGACGGGTCGGCCCCGGGCGCGGTCGCCACCGCCTTCATGACCCGCAGCGCGGCCACGGTGGCGTCCCGGTGTTCCTCGGTGTCGACGAGGGTGACGGTCTTGCCGTCATCGCTGAGGACCCGGCCGCCGGCGCTTTGCAGCAGGGTGTTGAACCACACCACCAGACCCTCGTACTGCTTGGCCTGCACCGCGATCCAACTGGGCCCGCCCGCGGCGTGCAAGCGCGTCGCCTCGGCCACCATCTGGTCCCAGGTGGCCGGGGCCGACGCCATCAGATCCGGCCGGTACCAGAGCAACTGGGTGTTGGTGACGATGGGCGCGGCGTAGAGCCGCTCATGCCACCGGGCGCTCGCGAGCGGACCCGGCAGGGTGTCCTCGACGGCGTCGGCTTCGGCTTTGCCGGCCGGGTCGTCCGACAGCGGCAACGCCCAGCCGGCCTCGGCGAATTCGGCAGTCCACACCACATCGAGGCCCATCACGTCCAGGGTGCGGTCGTTGCCGGTGAGCCGCCGGGCCAGTTGCAGGCGCTGGTCGTCGGCGGCTCGCGGCAGACTGAACTGCTGCACCCGATACCGGCCACCGGCCTGTTCGGTGCAGCGCGCCGCGATGACGCGGAAGGTCGCGGTGTCGTTGGCCGGGGTGTAGACGCTGATCACCGGGACACCGGCGGACGAGTCCGGCGATCCACAGGACGATCCCGCCGACGCCACGGTCAGCGCGATCAACCCGGCCGCGCCCAGCCGGCCCACGCGACCGCGCCGACTCCCCACGCCACCCGCCTCCCGTTGCCGTTCCGTGTCACGACGGTAAGGCCGTCCGCGGGCGCTACGCAAACACCGCAGCCGCTACAGCGTCAGCTTCGCCAGCAGATCCCGGCCCTGCTCGGCGCTCTGCGGGTCGCACAGCACGTCATAGCGTCCCGCGACCAGCTGCATGGTGGAGCTGAAGTCCCTTGTACCCCGGGCCATCGCGTAGGGCACCGACGAGGTGATGAGGCCGAAGAACACCCCGGCGATCAGACCCGTCACCAGCGCCTGGGTCGGGTTGGCGCTGAAGATTCCCAGCACCAGGCCGATGAACAGACCCAGCCAGGCGCCGCTCAACACCCCGCCGCCGAGCACCTTGGGCCAGGTGAGCCGGCCGGTGACCCGCTCGACCTGCATGAGGTCGACGCCGACAATGGTCACCTGGTGGACGGGGAACTCCTGATCGGACAAATAGTCCACCGCTCGCTGCGCCTCGGCGTAGGTCGGGTACGACCCGATCGGCCAGCCTTTCGGCGGCGTCGGCAGCCGGGCCGGATCACGACGAGCGGGCGCTCCGGCCGCGCCGAGCGGATCGGGACGCTGTCCAGGCTGGAAGGGGCTGGTCATGGGAATTCTCTCTCCTCGCCCCGAGAAGCGGCTGTCGGACGACAAGCCGGTCGCGGCGCATCGGCTAGGTTGAACAGCATGACAGCTCCCGGCGGGGATTCTGAACAGAATCCACGAGGCAATCCTGACCAGCCCTGGGCCAACCCGGGTGCTGTCGGGCCCGATCAGGGCGGCTGGGCTTACCCGTCGGGCTTCGAGGGCTATCCCCCCGGGCCGGCGTACCCCGCGCCCGGATTCCCGCCACCCCCGGCCGGCGGCGGCTTCCCGCCACCCCCGCCTACCAGCGGCTATCCGGCTGCGCCGCCGCCCGGCAACTACCTGCCGCCCGGCGGTTATCTGCCTCCCCCACCGCCCGCGCCGGGCGAGTACCCGCCTCCGGGCTACGCCCCGGGTTACCCGCCGCCGGGCTACGCCCCGGGTTACCCGCCGGCGGGTTATGGCGCGCCGTATCCCGGCGGCTACCCCCTTCCGGGCCAGGCGCAGAAGACCAACGTCCTGGCCGTCACCTCCCTGGTGCTGGCCCTGCTCGGACTGGTGTTCTGGCCGCTGGCTCTGGCCGGGGTCATCGTGGGAGTTGTCGCGCTGAACCAGATCAGGTCGACCGGTGAGGCTGGGCACGGCCTGGCGGTGGCCGGCACCTCGATCGCCGGCGTGGCGATGATGCTCTCGTTCGTCCTGGCGATGATCGCCCTGAACTAGCCGCGATCGCCGCTAGGCCGACGGCGGCGACCCGCCGCGCCCGGCTGCGCCGCGCTCGCGATCGCCGCTAGGCCGACGGCGGCGTGAACGGCGGCGCCTCGCGGCGCATCCCGGCGGCGCGGCCCTTGCCCGCCACCACCAACGCCATTTTGCGGCTGGCCTCGTCGAGCATCTCGTCACCGAGCATCACCGCACCGCGGGCTCCGCCGGCGTGCGAGGTGTGCCACGCGTAGGCCTCCAGAATCAGCTCGGCGTGGTCGTACTCGGCCTGACGCGGACTGAAGATCTCGTTGCCCGCTGCGATCTGGTCGGGATGCAGCACCCATTTGCCGTCGAAACCGAGGGCGGCCGAGCGGCCCGCCACCCGCCGGAATGCCTCGACGTCACGGACTTTCAGGTACGGCCCGTCGACGGCGGCGATCCCGTGCGCGCGCGCCGCCACCAGGATCGTCATCAGCACATGGTGGTAGGCGTCGCCCTCGGTGTAGCCCTCGGGCTGCTCGCCGACCTCCAGGGTCCGGGTGTTGAGGCTGGCCATCAGGTCGGCCGGTCCGAGCACCAATGCCTGCACCCGGGGCGCTGCGGCAATCGCGTTGATGTTGGTCAGGCCGCGGGCGTCCTCGATCTGGGCGTCGATGCCGATCTGGCCGACCGGCAGACCGTGGACGGTCTCCAGCTGGGTGAGCAGCAGATCCAGCGCCTGCACGTGCGAGGCATCGGACACCTTGGGCAGTACGACGACATCCAGCCGGGTACCGGCGGCACCGACCGCCGAGACCACCTCGATCAGGTCGGCATGGGTCCACGGTGTGGTCCAGTCGTTGACCCGAACGCCCAGCAACGGAGCCGTCCAGTCGGTCTCGGTCAGCGCTTCGGCCACCAGGGTCCGGGCCTGGTCTTTGGCCGCTGGGGCGACCGCGTCCTCCAGATCGAGAAAGACCTGGTCGGCGGGCAGGCCCTTGGCTTTGTCGATCATCTTCTGGCTGCTGCCCGGTACGGACAGGCAGGTACGGCGGGGGCGATACGCGTTGGTCACCTAAATACTCCTACCCTTTCAATCATGGCGTCGAGCAACAGGGTTTATGCAGCGCGGCTCGCGCGGATGCTGGTACTGGGCCCGTTCGGCGAATCCGTCGGGAAGGTCCGCGACGTGGTGGTCAGTCTCAGCATCGTTCGCCAGCAGCCCCGTGTCCTGGGACTTGTTGTCGAACTACCTACCCGCAGAAGGATATTCGTACCGATTCTGCGGGTCGCCTCGATCGAACCCAACGCCGTCACCCTCAACACCGGAACCGTGTCGCTGCGCAAGTTCAACCAGCGCCCCGGCGAGGCACTGGTGCTCGGTCAGGTGCTCGACACCAAGGTCCGGGTCAACGACCCCGAGCTGCCGGAACTGGCCGGCGTCGATGTCACGATCGCCGACTTGGCCATCGAGCAGAGCCGCACGCGGGACTGGCTGGTGACGCGGGTGGCGG
The DNA here is from genome assembly GCF_010729485.1 of Mycolicibacter hiberniae. Classification (NCBI taxonomy): domain Bacteria; kingdom Bacillati; phylum Actinomycetota; class Actinomycetes; order Mycobacteriales; family Mycobacteriaceae; genus Mycobacterium; species Mycobacterium hiberniae. Next base: position 739,561 of record NZ_AP022609.1, on the reverse strand, counting down.
TGCGACACTCCCGGCGGCTGGGCCGGCGCGCCGCGGTGCACATCGTGGACTGGCACAACGTGCAGGGCCTGACCCCGTCTGCGCTGGCGATGCCCGGGCAGGAAGTGGCGCAGCTGCTGGCGCAGTTCGAGGGCTGGCGGCCGATCGAAGTCGCCGACGCCATCCGCGAGCTGCCGCCCAAACGCCGCTACGAAGTCTTCAACGCCCTGGACAACGCACGCCTGGCCGACATCCTGCAGGAGCTGCCCGAAGAACGGCAGGCCGTGGTGCTCGCCCAGCTGGGCACCGATCGGGCCGCCGACGTCCTCGAGGAGATGGACCCCGACGACGCCGCGGACCTGCTCGGCGTGATGAACCCGACCGAGGCCGAGACACTGCTGGCGCGGATGGACCCCGATGACTCCAATCCGGTGCGCCGCCTGCTGGAGCACTCCCCCGACACCGCGGGCGGCCTGATGACCTCCAACCCCGTGGTGCTCACCCCTGACACCTCGGTCGCCGAGGCGCTGGCCCGGGTGCGCGATCCCGACCTGACCCCGGCGCTGTCGTCGCTGGTGTTCGTGACGCGAGCTCCCACCGCCACCCCGACCGGCCGCTACCTGGGCTCTGTCCCGCTGCAGCGACTGCTGCGGGTTCCCCCCGCAGAACTCATCGGCGGATTCGTCGACTCTGATCTGCCGGCCTTGAACCCCGAGGTCTCGCTGGCCGAGCTGACCCGCTACTTCGCGGCTTACAACCTGGTCTGCGGACCGGTGCTCGACGAACAGAACCACCTGCTGGGCGCGGTGACGGTCGACGACGTGCTCGATCACCTGCTGCCCGCCGATTGGCGCGAAACGCCCGAGCCGGATCTGGGACCGAAACTCGCCGGGAGGCCGTCGTGACCGACCGCTCGTCATCGCAGCGTCTCTCCACTCCCCGCACCTCACGGCTGCCCAGCTTCCAGCTCGATCCCGACGCGCTGGGCCGCTTCACCGAGTCGGTGGCGCGGTTCTTCGGCACCGGGCGCTACCTGGCCATCCAGACCCTGATCGTGGTGGCCTGGATCCTGCTGAACGTCTACGCGGTCCGCCTGGAGTGGGACCCCTACCCGTTCATCCTGCTCAACCTGGCATTTTCCACGCAGGCCGCCTACGCCGCGCCGCTGATCCTGCTGGCCCAGAACCGGCAGGAGAACCGCGACCGGGTCAGCCTGGACGAGGACCGCCGGCGCGCCGCCCAGACCAAAGCCGACACCGAGTACCTGGCCCGGGAACTGGCGTCGCTGCGGTTGGCGGTCGGCGAGGTGGCCACCCGCGACTACCTGCACCACGAACTCGAGCGGCTCCGGGAACTGCTCGAAGCGCTGCGGCCGGCGCCCGACCCAGGCGCGCCGTAGCCGGTGCCCGGGATGGTCCGCCTGGGGACGCGGACCATATAACGGTCACCAGCAGGACCGACGTTGGGTATGGTGACCTAGTTCACGAAGCGCGAGCGGTATCACCACAGCGAATTTAGGGACGGTCGAGTGCTAAAAGGGGGCGGCGCAGGGGAACGCGTGTCCCGTGGCGCCAAAGTGCGCCGAGCCGCGCGTGCGGCCCTGCGGCCGGCGTTCGGCCTGATGTTCATCACCCCGCTGGTGTTCGCCGGCGCCGTGGGCGCCACACCCCGCTCCCCCTCGACCTCGCTACCGCTGCGCAACACCGCGGTTACCCCACTGGCAGCGTCGGTGAACACCTCGTCGGCCGGGCGCTCGTCGGGGCCCGCCGTCGTCGCGGTGCACCGCCCGCCGGCCGCCCTGCGCGTGGCCGCCGGAGCCCCGTCGGCGCCGCCGGCGGCCGTCGTCTACGCACCGGGCACCCTCGGGATCCCCCAGACCGCCTTGGCCGCCTACCGCAACGCCGAGCACCAGATGTCGGTCGCCGCACCCGAGTGCGGGGTCAGCTGGAACCTGCTCGCCGGGATCGGGCGCATCGAGTCCGGCCACGCCAACGGCGGGGCCACCGATGCCCGGGGCAATGTGCTGCAGCCGATCTACGGGCCTGCGCTGGACGGCACCCTGCCCGGCAACGAAATCATCGTGGCCAGCAGCGCGCCCGGCCGGGTGGTCTATGCCCGCGCCCTGGGACCGATGCAGTTCCTGCCCGGCACCTGGTCGCGCTATGCCGCCGACGGCGACGGCGACGGACGTGCGGACCCCCAGAACGTCTATGACGCGACGCTGGCGGCAGCCCGGTATCTGTGCAGTGGTGGGCTGAACCTGCGCGAGCAGTCGCAGGTTCTGACCGCCATCCTGCGCTACAACAATTCGATGGCCTACGCGGAGAACGTGATGGGCTGGGCGGCGGCCTACGCCACCGGGGTGGCCCCGGTCGACCTGCCGCCGATCGTCGGCCCGGCCCCGCCGATCGCCGACCTGCACCTCGAGCACCTGGAACACCCCGAGGGACTCGGGCCGGAATCGCTGGCCTTGCACGGCATGTCGCACGTCGACCGCACCGCGGGCTCCGCGCTGATCGACCTGGGTCAGCCGAGCATGGAGACGCAGCTGGCCAACCTGCCCTGGCTCCAGCCGTGGATGACCTCCCCCGAGCAGCAGCTGCCGCGTCCCTCGGCGGCCTGCCGGATGATCTGTCTGGAGCCGCAAGCAGCCCCGGCCCCGGCGGCCGCGCCGGCCCCGCCCAACGGGCTGCCCCCGTTCCCGTTCGCGCCCCCGGAAGCCCCACCGGCCGCGCCCGCGCCGATGCCGCCCTATGCGGTCGCACCGCTGCCGCCGGATTCCCCGGATCAGCCGGCCCCGGCACAGCCGGCTCCGGTGTTCCCCGGCATCCCGCCGGGCGGGCCCCAGGCATTGCCGCCGGCCTGACCGACAGCGCAGGCCGGCACCTCGCCGCACTGCCTTAGACTCGGTTGCGATGCCCGAGAACCAGGATGACACCGCAGCCCTGCACGACGCGATCTACGCAGCGTTGGGCACCGTGCTCGACCCCGACATCCGGCGTCCGATCACCGATCTGGGCATGGTCAAGAGCATCGAGATCGCGGCAGACCACAGCGTCCACGTCACGATCTACCTGACCATCGCCGGCTGTCCGATGAAGTCCGAGATCACCAACATGGTGACCGCGGCGGTCAACGACGTGCCCGGCACCGGCCCGGTGACGGTCAGCCTGGACGTCTTCAGCGACGAGCAGCGCGCCGAGTTGCGCAAGCAGTTGCGCGGCGACGCCCGCGAGCCGGTCATTCCCTTCGCCCAACCGGGTTCGCTGACCAAGGTCTACGCGATCGCCTCGGGGAAGGGCGGGGTGGGCAAGTCCAGTGTCACCGTCAACCTCGCGGTTGCGCTGGCCGAACGCGGTCTGGCGGTCGGGGTGGTCGACGCCGACATCTACGGCCACTCGGTGCCCCGGATGATGGGCGTCACCGCCCTGCCGACGCAGGTCGACTCGATGATCATGCCGCCGATCGGCTACGGCGTGAAGGTGATCTCGATCGCGATGTTCACCCAGGGCAACACGCCGGTGGTGTGGCGTGGCCCGATGCTGCACCGGGCCCTGCAGCAGTTCCTCGCCGACGTCTACTGGGGCGACCTGGACGTGCTGCTGCTGGATCTGCCGCCGGGCACCGGCGACATCGCGATCTCGGTGGCGCAGCTGGTGCCCTCCGCCGAGATCCTGGTGGTGACCACCCCGCAGCAGGCGGCCGCGGAGGTCGCCGAGCGGGCCGGGGCGATCGCCCTGCAGACCCGCCAGCAAGTGGTCGGGGTGGTGGAGAACATGGCCGGGCTGGCCATGCCGGACGGGTCCACCATGCACCTGTTCGGCGAGGGCGGCGGCGAGCGGGTCGCCGAGCGGCTGACCCGGGCCATGGGCCGCGAGGTTCCCCTGCTGGGCCAGGTGCCGATCGACACCGAGATGGTGACCGGCGGCGACTCCGGCTCCCCGGTGGTGCTGTCGCCGGACTCGCCGGCGGGCCGGGAGCTGCGCCGGATCGCCGATCAGCTGGCCACGCGCCGGCGCGGGCTGGTCGGAATGTCGCTGGGCCTGGACACCGGGGCCCCCCGCCGCTGATCCGATCGCCGCTGGGCTGCTAAGGCCCTAGGTGGCGTCGGTGTCGAAGGGCGCCGGTGCACCCGGCTCGGGAACCACCATCGCCGGTGCCGGCGGCGCCGGGCGTGGCTCGGCGGCCAGCGCACCGACGGCGGTGAACAGCGAATCGTCCCCGTCGAGCAGATGCCGGGTCAGTGCGGTGCGCGGTGTCATGCCGCGCAGTTTCTGCAGCTCGCTCAGCGGTGCCCTCAGGTCGTCGAACTCCGGCCCGATCTCTTCGCGCAGCTGCTCAGTGGCGTTGGTGACGTAATCACGGGCCTGGCGCAGTGCGCCGGCGGTCCAGCGGATGGCTCCGGGGAGCCGCTCGGGTCCCAGGATCACCAGCCCGAGCACCACCAGGACCAGCATCTCGCCCCAGCCGACATTGGCGAACATGACGCCGGGCCGCTAACCGTCGGGGGTGGGGGTCACCATCAGCGTCACATGGCGCCCGTCGCGAACCACCTCGACGGGCGATTCCTTGCCGATGGTCAGGTTGCGGACCGCCACCACGAATTCGTTGGCGTCGGCGACGGTGCGGTCGCCGATCTTGACCACCACGTCGTTCTCCAGCATGCCGCCCTTCTCCGCGGCGCTGCCCACCTTGACGTTGGCGATCTGTGCACCGGAGGCGATCGCGTTGCTGACCGAGCGAGCGCTCACCCCCAGCGTGGGGTGCACGATCTTGCCGTCCCTGATCAGCGCCTCGGCCACGATCTTCATCTCGTTGACCGGGATCGCGAATCCCAGCCCGCTGGCGCTGTCGGACAACGACTTTCCGGCAGTGTTGATGCCGACCAGCTGGGCGTCCATGTCGATCAGCGCACCGCCGGAGTTGCCGTGGTTGATCGAGGCGTCGGTCTGGACCGCATCGATGACGGTGTCGGTGTCGGAGTCGTCACCGGTCAGCGGTACCGGCCGGTGCAGGGCGCTGATGATGCCGTGGGTGACGGTGCTGCGCAGGCCCAGCGGGGCGCCGGCCGCGATCACCTCGTCGCCCACCCGCACCTTGTCGGAGTCGCCGAGCCGGGCCACCGACAGGTTGTCGACGTTGTCGACCTTGAGCACGGCCAGGTCGGTCTTGGGGTCGCGGCCGACCAGGTTGGCCAGGACCTCTTTGCCGTCGTTGAACACCACGGTGGTCTTGAACTTGCTGGGGTTGTTGGCGGCTTCGGAGATGACATGGTTGTTGGTGACGATGTAGCCCTTGCCGTCGATGACCACGCCGGATCCCTGCATGCCCTGGTCGTCGCTGACCGACTCGATGGTCACCACCGAGTTCGCGATGGCTTCGGCGACCTTGGCGAACCGTCCGGCCGGCTCTTCGACGTTGCCCTTGGTCGACAGCGTCACCTTGGACGTGGTGAAGGCCTCGACCACCTGCGCGGTCGTGCGTCCGACCCAGCCCCCGACTATGCCGATGGCCAGCGCGATCGCGGCCAGGACGGCCAGCGCGCGGTAGGAGACCCGCTCACCGAACAGCACGTCGCGAACGCCGAGGCGGTCCCCGGAGTCGCCGGGCGCCCGGGGTGCGGGCGGGACCACGGCGGGCCCGCCCAGCGCCGCACCGGCGGCGGGGTCGCGCCAGGGGTCTTCGGTCGCCTCGGAGCCGCCCGGCTTGCCGTTTCGGCCCAGCGCCCCGGCGTCGGCGGGATGGCGCTGCAATGACGGGCCGGTGCCGTAGGGCCGGCCGAAGGCCTCTTTGAGCACGGGGTCCGGCGGTAGGTCTCGCGGGACGTACTCGCCCTGCTCGCGGTACTTCTTGGGCCGTACCTCCGCGGGCGTGAAGGAGCCGCGCACGCCGTCGGGCCGCCCGAAGGCCTTCTTGGACGCAGTGTCCACCGGGGGACGGTAGACGGGGCGCGGCGCCAAGCGGTTGCCGCCGGCGTTCTCGTTGTTGGAGCTCACCTAATCCTCTTCCGGTTCCACCCCTGGGTCGCTTCCAGGCTCCGCGAGCACAGCGTCACCTGGCGCTGGCGCCGCTCCGGACCCACCTTACCGGCGTTTACGGCGTTCTCGGGGTTTGCCGTCGTCGAACCGGGCGGGCAGCGGCCTCGCCGGCTCGTCCGGAGGGCAGTCGGCCGGGGCCTCGGGGATCTGGGCCAACAGGCCCAACAGCGCCGAGGGGATCCGGATCGGGTGTGAATCGCGCAGGGCGGAACGCGCCCGGCCCTGGTACTCCACCTCCGCCGCGCAGTCGGGGCACAGCGACAGGTGGTGAGCCGCACGCAGGTGGGCGTTCATCCGCAGCTCGCCGTCGACGTAGGCGGCGATCGCTTCGCTGCACAGGTGTTCGGTGGAGCTGAACTGCCGCGGGGCGCCGACCGGCGCGTCGCTCTGCGAGGCGAGTTGCGCGGGTAGCCAGGAGAACGCGCGACGGAAGAGACCTCCGCGGTCCGTCACACCGGACTCCTCTCCGATCGCCACCATCACTCGGTCGGGCTTGAATAAAGGCCCGTTAAGAATGTAGCGCGATACCGCCGGCAGACGCCGAAACCCGCCGGTGCAGGCCGGACTCAGCGGGCCGCGGTGCCGCCGAACGCCTCGGCGTCACGCTGACCGGCGCGCGCGGCCAGATAGTCGCGCAGAGCCTGGCGGCCCCGGTGGATGCGACTGCGCACGGTGCCCAGCTTCACCCCGAGGGTGGCGCCGACCTCTTCGTAGGACAGGCCTTCGATGTCGCACAGCACCACCGCGGCGCGGAATTCCGGCGCCAACGAGTCCAGCGCTGCCTGCAGGTCGGGATCGAGCCGCGCGTCGTGGTAGATCTGCTCGGGGTCGGGCTGGTCGGCCGGCACCCGGTCGTAATCCTCGGGCAACGCCTCCATCCGGACACGTCCCCGTCGCCGCACCATGTCCAGGAACAGGTTGGTGGTGATGCGGTGCAGCCAGCCTTCGAAGGTCCCGGGCTGGTAGTTGTGCACCGAACGGAACACCCGGATGAAGGTCTCCTGGGTGAGATCCTCGGCGTCGTGCTGGTTTCCGGACAGCCGGTAGGCCAGCCGGTAGACCCGGTCGGCGTGCTGGCGCACCAGTTCGTCCCAGGACGGCATCGCCGCTACATCGCCGGTTGCGTCGAACACCGCGGTTCCCTGCGGGGCCGGCGCCCCCGGGACCCAGTCGGTGCCGGCGTAGCGGTCCGCGTGGGTGGTCGGGTGCGACATGGCGACCGGGGGCAGCAATGTGGTTATGGCGACGTCCTCCAGATCAGGGCCGCCGTCAGGCGACGACAGCGCACTGTCGCGGTCAACGTGCAACGGGCCCCTCGTATTCCCAGCGTCTCGAGGCCGGTTCATACCTCGTTCCATGCCGATACCGTTGCCTATCGCGGTATGCCAGCTCTGTGCTGTATCTGAACGCCGACTGTGAACCTGTGTTCGAATGCGTCACGCCGTGCGGAAATACGCCCAGATAACAGTTCGGACACGGGCCAAACCCCGGGCGTGTCGGGTAGGCGCCGGTGCGTGCCCCCGCCGCGCTTTGTCCTACGCTGCGGATATGGCCAGCACCGACGACACTCCCGCGGAGCCGCCGCGCAGTCGCGCCGAGGCACTCCTGTCCCACGCCGAGGAATCGATGACCGAGGATGCGGTGCTGGCAGCTGCCCGGGATCGGGCCGCGGAGCTCGGTGTCGGGTCGATCAGTGCCGCTGTGGGCGCGCTGCTGAGTCTGCTGACCAAACTCAGCGCCGGCCGGGCGGTGGTCGAAGTCGGCACCGGCGCCGGAGTGAGCGGCCTGTGGCTGTTGTCGGGCATGGGCGAAGACGGGGTGCTGACCACCATCGACATCGAGCCCGAGCATCAGCGCATCGCCAAGCAGGCGTTCACCGAAGCCGGCATCGGGCCGGGCCGGACCCGCTTCATCAGCGGCCGCGCCCAAGAGGTGTTGACCCGGCTGGCCGACGAGTCCTACGACCTGGTGTTCGTCGACGCCGAGCCGATTGACCAGCCCGGCTACGTGCTGGAAGCCGTGCGGTTGCTGCGGTCCGGCGGCGTCGTCGTGCTGCACCGGGCGGCCCTGGGCGGCCGGGCCGGAGACCCCAGCGCCAACGACGCCGAGGTGACCGCGGTACGCGAAGCAGCCCGGCTGATCGCCGTCGACGAGCGGCTGACCCCGGCGCTGATACCGCTGGGCGACGGACTGCTGGCCGCCGTCCGCGACTGACCGGCGCCCGCCTGCTGCGGGGTGCACCCGCATTCTCCGAGACAACTATCGCCATCCGATGCTTGACGCGCGACTGAACGCGCGTTTAGCGTATTGAACATGCGTTCAGCGGACCTGACGGCCGCGGCGAGAATCCGCGACGCGGCCATCGAACAGTTCGGACGGCACGGCTTCGGCGTGAGCATCCGGGCTATCGCTGAGGCTGCCGGGGTGAGCGCCCCGCTCGTCATCCACCATTTCCGGTCCAAACACGGCCTGCGCCAAGCCTGCGACGCCTACGTCGCCGAAGTGATCCGCACCGGAAAGTCCGAGGCGATGCGCTCCGCAGACTCCGCGACGTGGTTCGCCCAGATGGCCGAAATCGAGTCCTATGCGCCCCTGATGGCCTACCTGGCCCGCAGTATGCAGTCCGGCGGCGAGCTGGCAAACACGTTGTGGCGCCGGATGATCGACAACACCGAGAGCTACCTGGCCGAGGGTGTCCGGGCCGGGACCCTCAAACCCAGTCGCGACCCGAAGGCCCGGGCCCGCTACCTGGCGGTCAGCGGCGGAGGCGGATTCCTGCTCTATCTGCAGATGCACGAGAACCCGGCCGATCTGCGTGCGGTGCTGCGCGATTACGCCCGCGAGATGGTGCTGCCCGCCCTTGAGCTCTACACCGACGGGCTGCTGGCCGACCGCACCATGTATGACGCCTTCCTAGAAGCCGAACAAGGGGGAACCACCGATGCGCAATGAGAACCGCTGGACGGCAATCGAAGTCCGGGGACTGGAGAAGAGATTCGGGCGGGTCACCGCGCTCGACGGACTGGATCTGAGCGTGCAGGCCGGGGAGGTGCACGGTTTCCTCGGCCCGAACGGCTCCGGCAAATCCACCACGATCCGCATCCTGCTGGGCCTGGCCAGGGCCGATGGCGGCACCGTGCGACTGCTCGGTGGCGACCCCTGGTCCGACGCGGTCGAGCTGCACCGCCAGATCGCCTACGTCCCAGGCGATGTCACCCTGTGGCCGGGGTTGACCGGCGGCGAGATCATCGATCTGCTGGCCCGGATGCGCGGCGGCATCGACGAACGCCGCCGCGACGAGCTGATCGAACGCTTCGACCTGGATCCGAGCAAGAAAGCCCGCACCTACTCCAAGGGCAACCGCCAGAAGGTCTCCCTGATCTCCGCGTTCGCCTCGCATGCCCAGCTGCTGGTGCTCGACGAACCCAGCAGCGGCCTGGACCCGTTGATGGAAAACGTGTTCCAGCAGTGCGTTACCGAGGCGAACCGCCGCGGCGCCACCGTGCTGCTGTCCAGCCACATCCTGGCCGAGACCGAGGCGCTGTGCCACCGGGTCACGATCATCCGGGCCGGACGCGCGGTCGAGAGCGGTTCACTGGATGCTCTGCGGCACTTGCGCCGCACCTCCATCGCGGCCGATCTGATGCGCGACCCCGGCGACCTGACGCGCATCCCGGGTGTAGCAGACGTGCACTACACCGGCACCGTGCTGCACGCCCAGGTCGACAGTGCCAGCCTCGGGGAACTGATCGCGGTGCTCGGCACCGCCGGAGTGCGCAGCCTCACCAGCCGGCCCCCCACCCTCGAGGAACTGTTCTTGCGCCACTACGACACGGTGCGAGCATGACTGCCCTGGCCGTGCCGCCGGCAATACCGGCGCCCCGCCGGGACCGTCTCGCGCTGGCCGGCACGCTCGGGTCGCTGCGCCTGTCCCTGCGCCGCGACCGCATCGTGTTGCCCTTGTGGGTGCTGCTGCTGTCGCTGCCGCTGGCGGGTGTCTACATCGCGAGCGTCCAGGCGATCTATCCCACCGCGGCCGAACGCGCCGGCCTGGCCGCGACCATCATGGCCAGCCCGGCCCAGCGTGCCATGTACGGGCAGGTCTACAACGACTCCCTGGGCGCGGTGGGCGTCTGGAAGGCCGGGATCTTCCATCTGCTCATCGGGATCGCGGTGATCCTCACCGTGATCCGGCACACCCGCGCCGACGAGGAGGCCGGCCGCACGGAGCTGATCGACTCCACCGCCGTGGGCCGTCATGCCGGCCTGACCAGCGCACTGCTGCTGGCGGCGGGCGCATCGCTGACCACCGGCGCCATCGGTGCCGCGGGCCTGCTGACCACCGACGTGCCCGCCGCGGGATCGTGGGCGTTCGGGGCGGCGCTGGCCTGCTCCGGGCTGGTGTTCACCGCGGTGGCCGCGGTCGCCGCCCAACTGTCGCCCAGCGCCCGGTTCGCCCGCGGCGCCGCGTTCGGCGTGCTCGCCGGGGCGTTCACGCTGCGGGCCCTGGGCGATGCCGGATCGGGTGCGCTGTCCTGGCTGTCGCCACTGGGTTGGTCGCTGCAGGTACGGCCCTACGCCGGTGACCGCTGGTGGGTGTTGGTGCTGCCCCTGGCGACGGCAGCCGCACTGACCGCGCTGGCCTACCGGCTGGCCGCCCGCCGTGATGTCGGCGCCGGTCTGCTGGCCGAACGCCCCGGTCCACGCACTGCAGCACCGGCCCTGCGTGGGGCGTTCGGGCTGGCGTGGCGGCTGAATCGCGGCGCGCTGCTGCTGTGGACCACCGGCCTGGCACTCTACGGGCTGCTCGTCGGCAGCGTGGTGCACGGGATCGGCGACGAGGTGGGCAACGACCGCGCCCGCGACATCGTGGTGCGCCTGGGCGGCACCGCGGTGCTCGAGCACGCGTTCGTGGCGGTGGCGTTCACCATGCTGGGCATGGTCGCCGCCGCTTTCGCGGTGTCGCTGGCGCTGCGGCCGCGCCAAGAGGAGACCACCGGCCGAGCCGAGACCCTGCTGGCCGGATCATTGTCGCGGGGACGGTGGCTGGCAAGCCATCTGGTGGTGGCCCTGGCGGGTTCGGGGATCGCACTGTTGGCCGCCGGACTGGTGGCCGGAATCGTCTACGCGACGGCGGCCGGTGACTCCGGCGGGCAGTTGCCCCTCGCGGTGGGCAGCGCCGCGGTTCAGCTGCCGGCGGTCTGGTTGCCCGCGGCGGTGGCGGTCGCGGCGTACGGGATCGCCCCGCGCCTGGCGCCCGCCGCATGGGCGGTTCTGATCGGCTTCATCGCGCTGTATCTGCTGGGCACCATCTCGGGGCTGCCGCAGTGGGTACTCGACCTCGAGCCGTTTGCCCACATTCCGCTGGTCGGCGCCCGCACCGAAGGCACCTTCAGCGCGGTGCCGCTGGTCGTTCTGCTGGCGCTCGACATCGGCCTGATCGCGGTGGGCCTGTGGGGATTGCGCCGCCGTGACCTGACCCCCTAGGAGGACAGCCATGAACGCCGTCGGCAAGGGCCTGCTTTCGGCGTCGCTGGGCATGTTGGCCTTCGGGTTGCTGCTGTTCGTACCGGCCGGGACACTGCACTACTGGCAGGCCTGGGTGTTTCTGGCCGTGTTCGTGGCCGCTACCTGGATTCCCAGCCTGTACCTGCTGCGCACCAATCCGGCGGCCCTGGATCGGCGGATGCGGTTCGGCCCGCGGGCCGAGCCCCGGCCGCGGCAACGGCTCGTCATCACCGCGATCTTCATCTGCTTTCCGGCCCTGTTCTTCGTGAGCGCACTGGATCACCGCCTCGGGTGGTCGACGGTCCCGACGGCGGTCTGTCTGCTCGGCGACGCCCTGGTGGCGGCCGGGCTGGGGCTGGCCATGGTGGTGATCGTCCAGAACGGCTACGCGGCGGCCAACGTCGCCGTCGAGGCGGGGCAACCGCTGGTCTCCACGGGCCTGTACGCGGTGGTGCGCCACCCGATGTATGTGGGCAACGTGCTGCTGATGGCCGGAACACCGCTGGCCCTGGGCTCCTACTGGGGGCTGGCCTTTCTCCTGCCGGGCGTTGCCCTGTTGGCCGTGCGCCTCCTCGACGAGGAGCGCATGCTGACCGAGGAACTCCCCGGCTACCGCGAGTACACCGACCGGGTGCGGTACCGCCTGGTGCCGCACCTCTGGTGAGACGGCGCGGCGCCAGCGCCGCCGCTCCGGATGCCGCAGAGACGCTGGTGGCTTACAGTTCCCTAAGCAGAAACTGTTAATTCCTACTCGGGGAGATTGGCGAACCCATGCGCGTACTCAGGCGGGGCACCGGCAGCGGCGCTGCGGGCCGCACCCTCATCCCGGCCCGGATGGCCGCCGCCGCGGCGGGCGCCGTAGTGGTGGGCCTCAACCCGCTGCTGACCGCCGCTCCCGCCCAGGCGGACTGGGATTGGCTGTTCGACGTCGCCGAACCGGCCGCGGTGGCCGGAAGTGCGGCCGACGGGTTCGATCTGGGCAGCCTGATGGCGCTGGTGCAGTCCTTCACCGAGCAGCTCGATCCGGCCACCAACCAGTTGTTCTCCGACGTCATCGACGCGGTGCTGGCCGTGCCCGGCGCCAACCAGTTCGACACCGCCGAGTGGCTGAACCAGTTCATCTACGCCCCGTTGCACGAAGGCCTGCAGCAGTGGCTTGCCAGCCCGTTCGGCGAGCTCAGCCTGGGCCTGATCAACGCCCCGTTCGTCGCGCTGTTCGGTCGCGATCTGATCGGCGACGGCATCGACGGGTTCGACGGCGTCAACACCAGCCTGCTGGGCCAGTGGGGCTGGTTCGGCGACGCCGGCGACGGCGGATTCCTCTTCGGCGACGGCGGCGCCGGGATCGCGGGTATCGACGGCGTCGGCGGGGCCGGCGGCGATGCGGGCTTCTTCGGCAACGGTGGAGCCGGCGGAACGGGCGGCGAAGGGGCGGCCGGCGGCGACGGCGGGGCCGGTGGCTGGTTCATGGGGGTGGGCGGCACCGGCGGCACCGGTGGCGCGGGCGAGACCGGCGGCACCGGCGGCGTGGGCATCGGCATCCTGCTCGGCACCGGCGGCACCGGCGGCACCGGCGGCGACGGCGGCGACGGCGACATCGGCGGCGACGGCGGCGTGGGCGGCGCCGGGGCCTGGTGGCTGGGCCGCGGCGGCGACGGCGGCCTCGGCGGGCAGGGCGGCGGCGAAGCGGAGAGCGGCGGCGACGGCGGCGCAGGCGGCGCGGGCGGCGTGTTGTTCGGCCGCGGCGGCGACGGCGGCCTCGGCGGGCAGGGCGGCGCCGGCGGCCTGGGCGGTGCGGGTGGCTTCCTGGGGGCTGCGGGTATCAGCGCGGCCCCGTACGTCCAGCACACCCAGTGGGTGACCTACGACGGCGGCAACAGCCTGCGGGTCTATCCCACCGGCACCGGCCGCACCGAGGCCGGCGAGCTCGGCACCCTGCGCCAGGGCGAGCAGGCCTGGTCGGAGGTGGTCAAACGCAACCCGGAGGCCAACACCGCCGGGATGCGCGCCCAGTTCCTGTGCCACTGGCAGTTCGTGGAGTTCATCCAGCCCGGCAAGACCAGCTGGAATCTGGAGCCGTGGCGCCCGGACGTGAGCACGCTGGACCTGCTCGCCAACGGCTGCAACCCCGGCGGCGCTGAGGAGCCGTTCTAGGTCCCGGGGGCGGCCGCTAGATCCAGATGCCCTTACCGACGGCCACCACGCCGCCGGCGCTGATGGAGAAGCGTTCCCGGTCCTTCTGCAGGTCGACACCGATCATCTCGCCGGGCCCCACCACGACGTTCTTGTCGAGGATGGCGTGGCGCACCACCGCGCCGCGGCCCACCCGCACGCCGGGCATCAGCACGCTGTCCTCGACGATCGCTCCGTCGTCGATCAGCACGTTCGACGACACCACCGAATTGCGCACCGATCCCGCGGAGATGACGCTGCCCGCACCCACCACCGACTCCTGAGCGGAGCCGCCGTTGACGAACTTCGCCGGCGCCAGGTTCTCGGTGGCGCCGTGAATCGGCCAGCGGGTGTTGTACAGGTTGAAGACCGGATGCGCCGAGACCAGGTCCATGTGTGCGTCGTAGAACGCGTCCAGGGTTCCCACATCACGCCAGTAGCCCCGGTCGCGCTCGGTGGCGCCGGGCACCTCGTTGTCGGAGAAGTCGTAGACCGCGGCCATCCCGTCGGCCACCAGGCGCGGCATGATGTCGCCACCCATGTCGTGGTCTGAGTGGTCGTCGTCGGCGTCGGCGCGGATCGCATCGATGAGCACCTTGGTGGTGAAGACGTAGTTACCCATCGAGACAAACGTGCTGTCGGGGTCCCCGGGTGTGCCGGGCGGGTTCGCGGGCTTCTCCAGGAAACCGCGGACCCGGCCGGATTCGTCGGCGTCGATGCAGCCGAACGACGTCGCCTCGGCGCGCGGAACCCGTACTCCTGCGACGGTCGCCCCGGCCCCACTGTCGATGTGGAAGCGCACCATCTGCTCGGGGTCCATCCGGTAGACGTGGTCGGCTCCGAGAACCACGATGTAGTCCGGATCCTCGTCGAAGATCAGATTGAGCGACTGGTAGATGGCGTCGGCAGACCCGGTGTACCAGCGCGGCCCCAGCCGCTGCTGGGCCGGCACCGGGGTGATGTACTCCCCCGCCAGGCCGCTCAATCGCCAATTCTGCGAGATGTGACGGTCCAGTGAATGCGACTTGTACTGCGTCAGAACACAGATCCGCAAGTAGCGCGCATTGACCAGATTGGACAGCACAAAGTCGATCAACCGATAGGCGCCCCCGAAAGGGACCGCCGGCTTCGCCCGGTCCGCGGTCAAGGGGTGCAGCCGCTTACCCTCACCACCGGCCAGGACGATGCCCAGGACGTGCGGCACTTCCCTCATGGCCACAAACCTATCGGCCCCTTCGAAGCCCTGCCAGGTTGACCGCACGATTGACGACGGTTCTTTACAAAGGGCGGGTCGCCGCTCACGGGTCGATCCGCCGCGCAGCCGCCGACCGGCGCCCGCTACCGTGCGGGTTATGCGGGTGGCGATGCTGACGCGGGAATACCCGCCAGAGATCTACGGCGGTGCGGGCGTCCACGTCACCAACCTGGTCGAAGCGCTGCGGCGGCTGTGCCATGTCGACGTGCACTGCATCGGGGCGCCGCGGCCCGGTGCGCACGCCCATCAGCCCGATCCCGCACTGCGCGATGCCAATCCGGCGCTGGGCACGCTGTCGGCCGACCTGACGATGGTCGACGCCGTCAGCACCGCCGATGTCGCGCACTCCCATACCTGGTACACCGCCCTGGCGGGCCGGCTGGCCACGCTGCTGCACGACATCCCGCATGTGCTCACCGCGCATTCCCTGGAACCGCTGCGCCCGTGGAAGGCCGAGCAGCTGGGCGGCGGCTACCGGGTGTCGACCTGGGTGGAGAAGGAGGCGACGACGGCCGCGGACGCGGTCATCGCGGTCAGCTCGGCCATGCGTGAGGATCTGCTGCGGGTCTACCCGACGCTGCGGCCGGACCGCGTGCACGTGATCTACAGCGGCATCGACACCGACGTGTGGCGCCCGCAGCCGGTCGGGCCCGATTCGCTGCCGGCCGAACTCGGTGTGGACCCGGACCGGCCGATGGTGGCTTTCGTCGGGCGGATCACCCGGCAGAAGGGCGTGGCCCACCTCGTGGCCGCCGCCCACCGGTTCGACCCGGAGGCGCAGCTGGTGCTGTGTGCGGGCGCCCCTGACACGCCCGAGATCGCCGCGGAGGTCAGCGCCGCCGTGGCCGAGCTGGCCGCCACCCGCAGCGGGGTGTTCTGGGTGCAGGAAACGCTGCCTGCCCGAAAGATTCGCGAACTGCTCTGCGCGGCAACCGTTTTTGTGTGCCCGTCTGTCTACGAACCGTTGGGCATCGTCAATCTGGAGGCGATGGCCTGCGGCACAGCGGTGGTCGCCTCGGATGTGGGGGGTATCCCGGAGGTGGTCTCCGACGGCGTGACCGGCACCCTGGTGCACTACGACGGCGCCGACCCCGACAGCTATCACGCCGACCTGGCCGCCGCCGTCAACGCGCTGGTGACCGACCCCGAACGCGCCCAGCGTTACGGCGACGCCGGCCGGCGCCGCTGCGAGGAGGTCTTCTCCTGGGCGCGCGTAGCCGAGCAGACACTGGCCGTCTACCGAGCGGCGGACTGCTAGCACCACCGTGCCAAGCCGAAGCCGGTTCGCCCACACGGCGAACCGCCTCGCTTGATCTGTTAGCTGGTGACCGCTTTGAGCTCGTCGCCGAGCGCGGCGGCCTCATCGGGAGTCAACTCGACGACCAGTCGTCCACCGCCCTCAAGCGGTACTCGCATCACGATGCCGCGCCCCTCTTTGGTCGCTTCCAACGGACCGTCACCGGTCCGGGGCTTCATCGCCGCCATCGAGTGCTCCCTCCAGGTACCAGCCCGCAGGCCGTGCCCATGTTCTGCGCCGGGTGTGCACGGCAGCCGCAGCATCCGGCGTCGAACTGCAAATTCACTCTGCCATTCTCCCCTATCGAAGATGGCGCGTGCACAAGACCCGATTCCGAAGTGCATTTTAGTGGATCTAAACGCTTACCGGTGGCACCCAACATGCCCGGACGTGGTCGTCCACCATGCCGGTGGCCTGCATCAACGCATACGCGGTAGTGGGTCCCACGAATCGGAAGCCGCGCCGCTTCAATTCGCGTGCCATCGCCGTCGATTCCGGCGTGACCGCCGGAATTGCCGACAAGTCGGCCGGCCGTGGCCGTGCCGGCGGCGCGAACGACCACAGCAGGTCCACCAGATCGGTCGATCCCAGGGCAATGGTCGCCCGCGCGTTGGCGATCGTCGCCTCGATCTTGGCCCGGTTGCGCACGATGCCGGCGTCGTCCATCAGCCGGGCCACGTCGGCGTCGGTGAACCGCGCGATGGTCTCCACGTCGAAATCGGCGAACGCGCGCCGGAAGTTCTCCCGCTTGCGCAGAATCACCAGCCACGACAGTCCGCTCTGGAAGGCTTCCAGGCTGATCCGCTCGAACAGCGCCGTCGGCTCGCGCACCGGGCGGCCCCACTCCTGATCGTGGTAGTCGCGGTAGAGCTGCGACGCGATGTCGACCCAGCCGCACCGGACCCGGTCGTCGTGGGGCACCGGGCTCAACGTGGCTCCGGCGCGTCCGCAGCGGCCGCCTGGGCCGCGGCAAGCTGACCGCGCAGTTGGTCGAGCTCGGCGCCGAGGCGTTCCAGCACCCAGTCGACTTCGGCAGTGTTGTAACCCCGCAGCACCTGGGAGAACTTCACCGCCTCGACATCGGCGCCGGTGACGCCCGATGCCGGCAGCATGGTGGCCGTCGTCGCCCGCGGCAGCGGGGGCAGCGGTTCACCCCGGCCGAACAGCGTGCTGGCGACGCCGAACAGCAACAGCGCGATCAGCACGAGCACAACGAGGTAGAGCAACACCAGTGTCACGGCATCGATAGTGCCTCATCGGCGACCGGCGTTGCCGGCGATTCCCCTCAGGTCAAGGTCAACGCTGACGCAGGGTGTTCATCGGCGGCCGGTCCACCAGCGACAGCGGCGTGGTCTGCGGCAGGTAGTCCATACCGTCCGGGCCGTCGGCGAAGAACTGGGTCAGTCCCACCCCGGAGTCCGGGACGCCGCAGCGCGACAGCAAGGTGGCGACGACTTGGCGGCTCATCACGGCCAATTCCGCCAACGGGCGGTTGCGATGGGCCCGCACACCCAGGTTGACCTGGGCGATCGCCTCCAAGCCCAGCCGATCGTAGGTGTCGATCAAAAGGCCGATCTCCACCCCGTAGCCGGGGGCGAACGGAACCGATGCCAGCAGCTCGCGAGTGCCCGCGTACTCCCCGCCCAACGGTTGCAGCACCGCGCCCAGGTCGGGCCGCAGCGCGGTCAGCAGCGGTCGGGCCACCAGCTCGGTGACCCGGCCCCCGCCGGTGGCGTCCTCGGTGCCGTTGACCTTCAGCGGCCGCCGGTAGAAGCCCTTGACCAGGTGGACCCCGTCAGCGGTGAGCAGCGGCCCGACCAGGTGCGGCACGAACATCGGGTCGGGATCGATCAGGTCGGAGTCCACGAACACCACGATGTCGCCGCTGGTGGCGGCCAGCGACCGCCAGAGGGCCTCCCCCTTGCCGGGCTGCGGGGGCACTTCGGGAACGGCCTGTTCGCGGCTGACGACGCGAGCGCCGGCGGCGATGGACCGGATCTCGGTGTCGTCGGTGGAACCGGAGTCCAGCACGATCAGTTCGTCGACCAGGTTGTCGACCAGAGGCGTGATGCTGTCGATGACCGACTCGATGGTCGCCTGCTCGTTCAGGGCCGGCAGCACCACCGAGATGCTGCGACCCGTCTCGGCCTTGGCCGCCAGCAGCTCAGCCACCGTCCACTGCGGCCGCGTCCAGGTACGCCCGGACATCCGGGTGTCGCCCGGCGCTGAGACCAGCTCGGTCATTTGCGCCACTCCTGAGCATCGCTTCGCGCTGCGTCGCCGCCGGCGGTCATGCCAATCCCCTTACTGTGCGGGTCGGTGCCCGGAGACCCTGGATCGATGCCACCATCTCCAGGACGCGCCGGGTAGGCCCGACCTCGTGAACCCGAAACATCCGGGCTCCGGCGGCCGCCGCCCATGCGGTGGCCGCCAATGTTCCGTCGAGACGCTCGGTGAGACCCACACCAAGAGTCTCCCCGATGAAATCTTTGTTGGAGAGCGCCATCAGCACCGGCCACCCGGTGCCGACCAAGTCCTCCGTGTGTCGCAGCAACGCTAGCCCGTGAAAGGTGTTCTTGCCGAAATCGTGGGTGGGATCGATCACAATCCGCTCGCGGGCCACCCCGGCCGCCACCGCTGCCTCGGCGGCCGCGGTGACCTCGTCGATCACCGCTGTCACCACCCCGTCGACCTGCGTGCCGTAGCTGACCCGGAAGGGGCGGGTACGCGGTTGGGCCCCGCCGGTGTGGGAGCAGACCAGCCCCGCCCCGAATTCGGCGGCCACCGCAGGCAGGCCGGGGTCGATCCCGCCCCAGGTGTCGTTGATCAGGTCGGCACCGGCCGCACAGGCGCGTTTGGCCACCTCCGCCCGCCAGGTGTCCACGCTGATCAGTTGGTCGGGGTAGGCGCCGCGCAGCCACTCGATGAACGGGACCACCCGGGCGGTCTCGGCGTCGGCGTCCACGGGCTGGCCCGGTCCGGCTTTGACTCCGCCGACATCGATGACATCGGCGCCCTCGGCGACGGCGCGGTGCACCGCGTCTTTGGCCGCCTCGTCGGTGAACGTGGCGCCCGCGTCGTAGAAGGAGTCCGGGGTGCGGTTGATGATCGCCATGATGAGCGCACGATCGGCCGCCACCGGGCGTCCGCAGAAATAGGTGTGCACCTGTCTATGGTGCCCGGTGGGGCTTGGCCCCTCCTCGGTCAGCCCTGCGGTCGCTTGCCGGCGGCTACTTCGCCGGGGTAGTCGGCGTAGTAGGGGACGTAGCCCTCGTTGCGCCCGGCGAGCACGTACAGCGGGTCCTCGATGTCTCCGCCGCCGTAGCCCTGCTCGCGCAGTTCGACCTTGCGGCTCTTGAACGTGGTGGTGTGGGCCAGCGACGGGACCACCCGCACGAACAGCGGCACCGCATAGGAGGGCAGCTGGTCATAGAGCGACGCGGCCAGCCCCGGTCCGTCGAACTGCGCGCCGTCGCGAAGTTTGACCGCTGCCATCCCGGCGCGGCCACCGGTGCCGGGCACCTCCACGCCGTAGACGGCGCACTCCTCGATCGCCTCGTCGGCGCCCAGCGCCGCCTCGACCTGGGTGGTGGCGACGTTCTCGCCTTTCCACCGGAAGGTGTCGCCGAGCCGGTCGACGAAAGCGGCGTGCCCCATCCCCTGGGGGCGCATCAGGTCGCCGGTGTTGAACCAGCAGTCGCCGTCGCGGAAGGCGTCGCGTACCAGCTTCTTCTCGTTGGCCTCCGGGTCGGTGTAGCCGTCGAAGGGTGAGAATCGGTTCACCGGGCTCAGCAACAGCCCGGGCTGCCCCGCCGGCACCCGCTGCACGCGGCCGTCGTCGCCGCGCAGCGGCAGCCCGGTGTCGGCGTCATAGTGCACGTAGGCCAGGCGCAGTGGGTACACGCCCGTGCTGCGGGGCACGTTGAACACGTTGAGGAACGCGCTGTTGCTCTCGCTGGCGGCGTAGAACTCGCAGACCCGCTTGATGCCGAAACGTTGGGTGAATTCGTCCCAGATCTCCGGCCGCAGTCCGTTGCCGGCGATCACCCGCACCTTGTGGGCACGGTCGGTCGGCTTCGGGGGCTGATTGAGCAGGTACCGGCACAGCTCGCCGATGTAGACGAAGGCGGTGGCGTCTACGGCGATCACCTCGTCCCAGAACCGCGAGGCCGAGAACGAGCGGCCCAGGGCTAGGGTGGCACCGGCGTTGAGCACCGAGGACACCGCGACGGTCAGCGCGTTGTTGTGGTAGAGCGGCAGGCAGCAGTACAGGGTGTCGCTGCCGCGCAGCCGCAGCCCGATGGCGCCGAATGTCGCCAGGGCGCGCAACCAGCGGTAGTGCGTCATCACGCTGGCCTTGGGGTAGCCGGTGGTGCCGGAGGTGAAGATGTAGAACGCGGTGTCCTTGGCCAGTACCGCGTTGACCGAGGCGGGGTTGCCGTCCGGTGCGGTGGCGGCCAGCCGCCGGAATTCCTCGATGGTCACCGGCTCGTCGGGGACGCCGCTGTCCTTGACGGCGTCGACCAGGTCGGCCTCCGCGACCAGCAGGGTGGACTTCAGCACCCCCAGACTGTGGGCGAGCACATCGCCGCGCTGGTGGTAGTTGAGCATGCCGGCGACCCCGCCGCATTTGGCGACGGCCAGCATCATCAGCACCGCGTCGGGGCCGTTGCGCAGCATGATCCCCACGACATCGCCGTGGCCGACGCCGCGTGCGGCCAGTACCGCGGCGTAGCGGTTGACTGTCTTGTTGGCTTCGCGGTAGGTCAGTCGCTGGTCGCCGAATCGGATGAACACGCGGTCGCCCCACTGGGCCGCGCGGTCCTGGAAGACCTTGCCGATCGACGCCTTGGAGGTGGGCCGGGCCCGCAGTCCGGTCCACAGCCCGCGAAGGATGGTCGGCGCGTCGGCCAGCAGATGCGGTGTGCGGGCCACCACGTCGAACAGCCCCACCCGGGTGACGGTGCCGGAGTCGTGGTCGGACACGTTATCGCCTCAATTCGCGGTCGGTGGGGTCGACTGACGAAGCAGCAGCCTAATCGGTACCGGCGGTACCGGGTGAACAGGCATCGAGCGCCGCCTCTACGTCATCGAACACCAGCAGCCGGCGCATCGCCTGCGGGTTGACGAACCCCGCGTCGACCAGACCGGCCAGCCACGTCCAGAGCCCGGCGTAGTGCCCGTCGGGATCCAGCACCACCACCGCCTTGTCGTGCATCCCCAGTTGCCCTGCGGTCCAGGTCTCGAAGAGTTCTTCGAGCGTGCCGATGCCGCCCGGCAGGGTCAGGAACACGTCCGCCCGGTCGTCCATCACCTGTTTGCGCTCACGCATGGTCTCGGTGACGATCAACTCGTCGGCGTCGACATCGGCCACCTCGCGGTGCAGCAGCGCCTTGGGGATCACCCCGACCGTCCGTCCCCCGTGCTCGCGGGCGGCCACGGCGAGCGCACCCATCGCCGAGACGTTGCCGCCTCCCCACACCAACGTCCAGCCGCGTCGGGCGACCGCCGCACCGACCTCGGCGGCCAGCGCCAGCAGCGCCGGATCGCGCGGGCCGGACGCGCAGTAAACGCACACCGCCCATTGCCTCGACCGCACAACCGAAAGGCTATCGGGCACTGGGCTCAGACCGTAAACTCTCCGGCGATGCCGATCCGCTGGAACGTCCCCGAGCATTCGGCTGCCTTGCAGCAGATCATCGCCGCGCTGGACGACGACGGGGCCCGGGCCGGTGCGGTGGTGCTCGGTCCGGACGGGTGCGGCAAGTCGACCCTGGCCCGATTGGCCGCCGAAGACTACGCGCAGCGCCACCCCGGCACCCGGGTGCGCTGGGTGATCGGCACCCCCACCGAGCGCGGCGTACCGCTGGGCGCGTTCAGCCATCTGGTCGAGG
This sequence comes from Mycolicibacter hiberniae, assembly GCF_010729485.1. Lineage (NCBI taxonomy): Bacteria > Bacillati > Actinomycetota > Actinomycetes > Mycobacteriales > Mycobacteriaceae > Mycobacterium > Mycobacterium hiberniae. The sequence continues at coordinate 717,418 of NZ_AP022609.1, read as the reverse complement.
TGTCCGAGATCGGCAAGCCCGCCGCACTGCTGCGCGCGGCGCGTGCATCACTGGCCGACGGCAAAGGCGAGCTGGTGCTGGTGATCGACGACGCTCACCAGCTCGACCTGTTGTCGGCCACGCTGGTCTACCAACTGGCGTTGACCGGCTCGGCCCGGATGATCGTCACCGGCCGCGCCGACGGCTCTCCCGCGGCCCCGATCACCGCGCTGTGGAGCGACAACCTGTTGCCCCGGATCGACATCCCGGCCGGCGATGCGGACACGGCCGGCCAGGATATCGACGCCTTCGTGGCGGGGCTGCCCGCCGGTGCGCGTGCGGTGCTGGACTACCTGGCGGTCTGCGAGCCGCTGGCCTTGGTCGACCTGGAGAACCTCACCAGCGCCGACGCGGTCCGCCAAGCCGAGGAACTCGGCGCCGTGGAGACCCGCGTCCGCGGGGGCCACGGATGCGACCCCGTCGTCTACACCGCGCACCCGCTGTTCGCCCGGCGGGCGCTCGCCGCGCTGGGCGATGCCGGCGCCCGCGCGCGGCGCACGCAGGTGGTCGGTGTGCTGACCACGTCGCCCTGCCGCCTCGTCGGCGAGCAGCTGCGGCTGGCGGCGCTGGCCGCCGACAGTGACACCCCGCAGACCGCCGCGCAGATGGTGGATGCGGCCGAACAGGCGATGCGGCTGGGCGATCCCCGGCTGGGCGAGAAATTGGCCCGTGTGGCACTGGAGCACTCGGGCGGGCTGCCGGCACGGTTGGCCCTGGCGCATGCGCTGGGCTGGCAGGGCCGCGGCCGCGACGCCGACGAGGTGCTGGCGGCGGTCGACCCGGCCACGCTGAACGAACCGGACCTGATGGCCTGGGCGCTGCCGCGGGCCGCCAATCAGTTCTTCATGCTGGGCGAACCGGAACGCGCGACCGCGTTTCTGGCTGCCACGCGGGGCCGGGTCAGCGGCCCGCGCCCACGCGACACCCTCGATGCGCTCGGCGCCACCTTCGCGATGAACGCCGGAAACATCGGCCGCGCCGTCGAGTTGGCCACGACGGTCCTGGCCGATCCCGCCGCCGACGACATGGCGGTGGCCTGGGCGGGTAGCGCCGCCGCGCTGTGCGCGGCGCGGGCCGGCCGATTCGACGACGTCGGACCGCTGGCGGCCCGTGCGCTGGGCGCCGAGCATCCCGGCGTGCTGCGGTTCACCGTGGGACTGGCCGAGATCACCACGCTGCTGATGGCCGAGCGCCTTGCCGAGGCCCGTGAGCTGGCCTGGCAGTTCACCGATTTCGCCGAGCTGACCCAGCCCGGCCGGGCCGTCGGCGAGGTCCTGGTGGCGGTCGTGCTGATCGCGGCCGAGGAGTTCGCGGACGCGGCGGCGCTACTGGCGCCGGCCGCGGCCACCCTGGACCGCACCGGGTATTCGTGGGGACCGCTGTCGCTGACGTTGCTGGCCACCGCGCTGGCCCGGCAGTCCGACATCGCCGGCGCCGCAAAGGCGTTGCGGCGGGCAGAGTCCCGGCACGGCACCAAATCGGCGCTGTTCGCCCCGGAGTTGGGCATGGCGCGCGCCTGGCAGCGGGCCGGCATGCGCGATCAGCACGGCGCGATCGCGGCCGCGCGGGAGGGCGCCCGGATGGCGCAACGCTCCGGGCAGTCCGCGGTTGCGCTGCAGGCCTGGGATGTCGCCGCCCGGCTCGGCGATGCCCAGGCCGGCGATCCGCTGGCCCGGCTGTGCGGCGAAGTCGACTGCGCGTTCGGCCGCGGGGCGCTGGAGCGGGTCAGGCGCTGAGGTAGCCGCGCAGCATCGCGGCCACGGTGCTGATCTGGTCCACCGGCACGCGCTCGTCGACCCGGTGCGCCAGGTTCGGGTCGCCCGGACCGTAGTTGACCGCGGGAATGCCGCGGGCGGCGAAGCGGGACACGTCGGTCCAGCCGTATTTGGCCCGCACCCGCCCGCCGGCTGCGGCCACCAGCGCCGCGGCAGCGGGCGCGGTCAGCCCGGGCAGGGCGCCGGCCGCCGAATCGGTCTGCTCGACGCCGACATCGAGGCCGTCGAACACCTCGCGGACATGGGTCAGCGCCTGTTCGGGGGTGCGGTCCGGCGCGAAGCGGAAGTTCACCGTGACGGCCGCCGCGTCGGGAATGACGTTGCCGGCCACCCCGCCGTCGATGCGCACCGCGGACAGCCCCTCGCGGTAGACGCAGCCGTCGATGTCCACGCTGCGCGGCTGGTAGGCGGCGAGACGGTCCAGCACCGCCCCGAGTTTGTGGATGGCGTTGTCGCCCAGCCAGGAGCGCGCCGAATGCGCCCGGGTGCCCGTGGCGCTGACCACCACCCGCAGCGTGCCCTGGCAGCCGGCTTCGATGTAGCCGCCGGTCGGCTCGCCGAGGATCGCGACATCGCCGGTCAGCCAGTCCGGCAGGTTGCGTTCGATTCGGCCCAGCCCGTTGGCGGCCGCCTCGATCTCCTCGCAGTCGTAGAACACGCAGGTCAGATCATGCGCGGGTGCGGTGATGGTGGCGGCCAGGTGCAGGAAGACGGCGACACCGCCCTTCATGTCGACAGTGCCGCAACCGTGCAGCACGTCCCCCTCGTCGTCGGTGGTGGTCCGCCGGCTGGGCAGGTTGCCGGCCACTGGGACGGTGTCCAGATGCCCGGCCAGCAGCACGCGTGTCGGCCGCCCCAGCTGGGTACGGGCCAGCACCGCGTTGCCGTCCCGGATGATCTCGAAGCCCGCCGAGCGGGGGGTCTGCTCGCGCAGGGCGACCTCGACCTCGTCGGCGATTCGCGCTTCGTGCCGCGACTCGCTGGGAATGTCCACCAGTGCCGCGGTCAGGGAAATCGGGTCGGAGTGCAGGTCCAGCACGCACTCAGACTAACGGGCGCGCTTCCCCCGCGAGCAGACACAGAATCGCACGGGCAATCGCCTCAACGTGCGATTCTGCGTCTGCTCGCGGAAAAGGTAGCCTGACCGGCGTGACTGGAGCTTCGGGTGTCGGAATCGCAACGCTGGCCGCAGACGGATCGGTGCTCGACACCTGGTTCCCCGCACCGGAGTTGGGCGGCTCGGGCGCGCCCGGAACCATCCGGCTCGGCGCCGGCGAGGTGCCCGCCGACCTGGCCGGGCTGGTCGGCCGTGACGAGGACCGCGGTACCGAGACGGTCGCGGTGCGCACCGTGATCGCGTCCTTGGACGACACCGCCGTCGACGCCTACGACGCCTACCTGCGCCTGCATCTGCTGTCGCACCGACTGGTGGTGCCGCACGGGCTCAACGCCGCCGGCCTGTTCGGGGTGCTGACCAACGTGGCGTGGACCAACTACGGCCCGTGCGCCGTGGAGGGCTTCGAGTCCACCCGCGCCCGGTTGCGCCGGCGCGGCCCGGTGACCGTCTACGGGGTGGACAAGTTCCCCCGCATGGTCGACTACGTGCTGCCGTCGGGCGTGCGGATCGCCGACGCCGACCGGGTGCGCCTGGGTGCGCACCTGGCGTCGGGGACCACGGTCATGCACGAAGGTTTCGTCAACTTCAACGCCGGCACGCTGGGCGCCTCGATGGTGGAGGGCCGCATCTCGGCGGGCGTGGTGGTCGGCGACGGCTCCGACGTCGGCGGCGGCGCTTCGATCATGGGAACGCTGTCCGGCGGTGGCACGCAGGTCATCTCGATCGGCAAGCGCTGCCTGCTGGGAGCCAACGCCGGGCTGGGGATCCCGCTGGGCGACGACTGTGTGGTCGAGGCCGGCCTGTATGTGACCGCGGGAACCAAGGTCACGCTGCCCGACGGCACCATCACCAAGGCCCGTGAGCTGGCCGGGGGGAACAACCTGCTGTTCCGCCGCAACTCTCAGACCGGCGCGGTCGAGGTGGTGGCCCGCGACGGTCAGGGCATCGCGCTCAACGCCGACCTGCACGCCAACTAGGCGCGCCGGCTACAGCACCGCCCTGCTGATCTTGTCGCTGTCTCTGCCGATGGTCTTGCAGTAGGCGCTGACGGCCACCTGCGTTCCCGAAAGCTCCAGGTTCGAGGGCTCGCCGCCCTTTTTGTCCTCGAGCATCTTGGCCACCGCCGAGCGCTGCTTCTCGTCGTTGTGGCTGTTGAACTCTCCGCAGGTGGTGTCACCACCTTTGTTGATGGCCTTCTCCACGGCCGAACAGCCACCGAGCAGGACCGTCGCGCAGGCAAGGACGGCCACCGCGGCGAGATTGAAGCGCTTCCAAGGGTTCACGGGACCGCCCTTCTGGTTTCGATTCGCGCCAGCCTACGTCAGCAGCGCCTTCTTGAGTACCTTCCCCATCGCATTGCGGGGCAGGGCATCGACGATCCGCACCTCCCGCGGCCGCTTGTGCACCGACAGTTGTTGAGCCACATAGTCGATCAGTTCATCGGGCGGGGCGGCACCGTCCGGCGAGGGCACCACGAACGCGACGATCCGCTGCCCCAGATCTTCGTCGGGCAGGCCGACGACGGCCACTTCGGACACCGCGGGATGACCGAGCAACGCGGTCTCGATCTCCCCGGCCCCGACCCGGAAGCCGCCGGTCTTGATCAGGTCGACCGATTCGCGGCCCACGATCCGGTGCATGCCGTCGGCGTCGATCACCGCCACATCCCCGGTGCGGTACCACCCGTCGGCGTCGAAGGCCGCTGCCGTCGCGTCGGGCCGGTTGAGGTATCCCTCGAACAGCGTCGGTCCGCGCACCGACAGCCGCCCGATCGTCGCACCGTCGTGCGGCACCGGGCCGCCGTCGTCGGCGACGAGCTTGGTCTGCACCCCGTGCAACGGCAGACCGACCCATCCGGGCCGGCGCTCACCGTCGACCCGGGTGCTCACGGTGATCAGCGACTCGGTGGCGCCGTAACGCTCGATCGGCGCGTGGCCGGTCCGGGCGACCAGCGCGTCGAACACCGGGACCGGCAGCGCCGCACTGCCCGAGACCAGCAGCCGGGCCGGCCGCAGCGCCGCAGCGGCGCCGGCGTCGGCCACCACCCGCGACCACACGGTGGGCACCCCGAAATACAGTGTGCCGCCCGCGGCCGCGTAGGCCTGCGGCGACGGTTTGCCGGTGTGCACGAAGCGGTTGCCCACCCGCAGGGATCCCAGCAGGCCCAGCACCAGTCCGTGCACGTGGTACATCGGCAGGCCGTGCACCAGGACGTCATCCGGGCTCCACTGCCACGCCTGCGCCAGCGCGTCGAGGTCCGCCGCGAGCGCGCGCCGGCTCAACTGGACGCCTTTGGGCGGGCCCGTGGTGCCGGAGGTGTAGATGATCAGCGCGGTGTCGTCTTCCGGCGGTTCGACCGGCCGCTGCGGCGATCCGGCACGGGCCGCGAAGTGCGGCAGACCGGCGAGGTCCTCCGGCCGCTCCCCCAGCCAGGCCTGCGCCCCCGAGTCGCGCAGCATGTGCTGGCGCTCGGCGGCGCCGACGTCGGCGGGAACCGGCACCACCTGCACCCCGGCGAGCAGGCATCCGGCGACCGCCAGCACCGTCTGCGCCGTCGGGGTGGCCGACACCGCGACCCGCGACACCCCGGCAAGGTCTGCGAGCACCGCGGCTCCGGCACCGCTGAGCTCCGCGCGGCTCACTAGGGTGTTGCCGATACGCACCGCATCGGCGATGTCCGAGGCGTTCGAGCCGTCGTCGGCCAGCGAGGTCAGCAGCATTCGGGGGACGTTACCCCCGCCCTCGTCGCGGGGCCGGCCGACGGACCGAAAGGCGGCCGACCGCCGCAAGTGGTATCAACGAATCAGCTCCTGCAATTCGTGGACGACTCCTCAACGAGAGGGAATTCATGCACGACGAGTCCGGCCAGCGGCGCGGAACCCATCGCAGTCAGCGGTTACCCCGGAACCAGCAGCGGGAACGAGTGCTGCGGTTGGTGGGAGCGGCCAGCGGCGCCGTCGACGCCGCAGAGCTCGCCGAACGCATGCATCTGCACGTCACCACCGTTCGGTTCCACTTAGACGCGTTGTGCGACGACGGGGCGGTCGCACGGACCCGGATCAAACGGGACGGCGTCGGGCGCCCCCGCACCGGTTACGTGGCGGTGCGGGACCGGCTGGACTACCGCAGCCTCGCCGAGATCCTCGCGATGGAGCTGGGCGAGACCGTTGAGGAGCGCCGGGTACGCGCCGAGCGGGCGGGTCGCCGCTGGGCGGACCGCATTCTGGACTCACACGACCCCACGTCGAACGGGTCGGGTCCGGCCTCGGGCATCGGCGACTGCGCCGAGCGGATCACCGGAATCTTTGCGCGCATGGGTTTCGGTGCGGAACTCGCGGCGCCGGCGCCGGGCGCTGACGGCGACCCGGGCCGGCGCACGATCCTGCTCTCCGGATGCCCGGTTCGCGACTTGGCCCAGTCGCACCCCGAGGTCAGCTGCGCCATGCACCTGGGCCTGCTGCGGGGGTTGCTCAACGCCGAGGGAGCTCCCGGCGGCAGCGCGCAGTTGGAGCCGTTCGTCGAGCCCGAGATGTGTATCGCCAGGGTGCGGAGCCGCTGAGCGCCGCGGGGCTCAGCGGCCCGCGTAGGCGACGGCCACCTGCCCCGCCAGGCGCGCATTGGCCAGTACCAGAGCGACATTGGCGTCCACCGATGCGCCCTGAGTTGCCTGGTGAAAGTGCTCGAGCAGAAACGGCGTGACGTCTTTGCCGCGGACGCCCTGCGCCTCGGCGGCGGCCAGGCCCTCGGCCAGCACCCGATCGTGTAGCGCGCAGTCGAGTTCGGCCTCGCGGGCGATCGGGTTCGCCAGCACCAGGCCGTAGCCTTCGGTGCCCAGCCGGCTGCGGGCGTGCAGCACAGCGGCCACCTGCTCGGGATCGCCTACCTGCCAGTCGATCCGGTGGCCGGAGTCGGCCAGGTAGAAGGCCGGAAACCGGTCGGTCCGGTAGCCGATCACGCCCACACCCAGCGTCTCCAGCCGCTCCAGGGTGGCGCCGATGTCCAGTATCGACTTCACCCCCGAGCACACCACCAGCACCGGGGTGCGCGACAACGCCGTCAGGTCCGCCGATTCGTCCCAGTTCTCCCGCGCCCCGCGATGAACGCCGCCGAGCCCGCCGGTGGCGAACACGGTGATGCCGGCCGCGGCGGCCAGGTGGGCGGTCGCGGCGACCGTGGTCGCCCCGTCGCCGCCCGCGGCGGCAAGCATGGCCAGCTCGCGGACGCTGACCTTGACCGCGGTACCGGATGTGGCGATGCGGTACAGCGCTTCGTCGTCGAGACCGATGTGGGGCTCTCCGCCCACCATCGCAATGGTTGCCGGCACCGCTCCGCCGGACCGCACCGCGTTCTCGATCTCGCGGGCGACGCGCAGGTTGTCCGGGCGCGGCAGTCCGTGGGTGATGATGGTGCTCTCCAGCGCCACGACCGCGCGCCCGGCGGCCAGCGCCTCGGCGACTTCGGGATCGATGAGCACTGCCCCACCCTATTGCGCGCCGGGGTTCGGCGCCCAAGCCTGTCGCAGCGCGCTGGTAGCCTGCCCGCCAACCGGCAGAGCCAGGGAGGTGGCGTGGGCGATCGGCAACACCGGCGACCGGGGTGGGCGGCTGCCCTGGCAGCCGCGGGGGTGGTGCTGCTCCTCGGGCCGGCCGCCGCCTCCGCCGAGCCGGTCGCCGACACCGCGGATGGTCCTGCCGCGCTGACCCTGCTCGGGGCCCTGCCGATCAAGGGGCGGGCTCCCAAGACCGGTTATCACCGCGCACAGTTCGGGCCGGCCTGGAGCGACGACGTGACGGTTCCCTACGGCCACAACGGTTGCGATACCCGCAACGACATCCTGCGCCGGGATCTGACCGACACCGAGATCAAGCCGGGCACCAACGGGTGTGTGGTGCTCGCGGGCGTTTTGACCGATCCCTACAGCGGTGCGGTGGTCGCCTTCCAGCGGGGCAGGGAGACCTCCCGGGCGGTGCAGGTCGACCACGTCGTGGCCCTGTCGGACGCCTGGCAGAAGGGGGCCCAGCAGTGGGACGAGGTCACCCGGCGCAACTTCGCCAATGATCCGCTGAACCTGCAGGCCACCAGCGGGCCGGTCAACGAACAGAAGGGCGACGGCGACGCGGCGACCTGGTTGCCGCCCAACAGGTCCTACCGGTGCGTGTACGTCTCGCGGATCGTCGCGGTCAAGTCCGGCTACGGCCTGTGGGTCACCCAGGCCGAACACGATGCCATCGAGCGGATCCTCGCCACCGACTGCGCCGGCGGGACCGGCTAGCTCAGCCGTGCGGCCGCGGCGGCGATCCGCTCGTCGGTGGCGGTGAGCGCCACCCGCACGTGCTGCGCGCCGGCCGGCCCGTAGAACTCGCCGGGCGCCACCAGAATGCCGCGCTGGGCGAGCCACTCGACGCTGGTGCGGCAGGGCTCGCCGCGGGTCGCCCACAAGTAGAGTCCGCCCTGGGACAACTCGACGGTGAACCCGGCCGCCTGGATCGCCGGCAGCAGCGTCGCACGGCGGCGCGCGTAGCGCTCGCGCTGCTCGTGTTCGTGTGCGTCGTCATCGAGCGCAGCGACCATGGCCGCCTGGATCGGGGTGGGCACCATCATCCCGGCGTGTTTGCGCACCGCCAGCAATTCGGCCACCACCGCGGCGTCCCCGGCGACGAATCCGGCCCGGTACCCCGCCAGCGAGGAGGTCTTCGACAGCGAATGCACCGCCAGCAGGCCGCGGTGGTCGCCGTCGCAGACCGCCGGGTGCAGCACCGACCGCGGTTCGGCGTCCCACCCCAGGCCCAGGTAGCACTCGTCGGAGACCACCAGCACGTCGTGCTCGCGGGCCCAGTCGACCACGGCTCGCAACTCTTCTTCGCCCAGGATCGCCCCGGTCGGGTTGCTCGGCGAATTCAGGTACACCAGGGCCGGCGGCGGGCCGTCGCGCAGCTGGGGGGCATCGCTGCGCACCCACCGCGCACCGGCCAGCCGGGCACCCACTTCATAGGTCGGGTAGGCCAGCTCGGGGACCACCACCACCTGTTGCTCGCCGAGGCCGAGCAGGGTCGGCAGCCAGGCGATCAGCTCTTTGGTGCCGATCACCGGCAGCACCGCCGATTCGGTGAGCCCGGTGATGCCGTAGCGACGGTGCAGGGCACCGGCCGCCGCCGTGCGCAGGGCCGCGGTGCCGGCGGTGGTGGGATAGCCCGGCGCCGACGAGGCGGCCGCCAGGGCGTCGCGGATGACGTCGGCCACCGGGTCGACCGGGGTGCCGACGGACAGGTCGACGATGCCGTCGGGGTGGGATCTGGCCAGCGCGGTCGCCTCGGCCAGGGTGTCCCACGGGAAGGTGGGCAATGCGGCCGACCTGCCGCCGGTTACGGGGCTCACGAGGCTGCGGCGACGCACGGTGGATTCATCGGTTTCTGATAGTAGAGGCCCCCGGCGGGCGGCAGCCACCAGCAGGTCCCCGGCCCGCCGCAGGCCGCTATGCACACCGTTGCACTGCAACTAGTTGCATATAGGGTCTCGGGCTGCCTAAGCTCGGTCGCGTGGCACTTCCCCACGCGATCCTGGTGTCGCTGAGCGAGCAGTCGGGCTCGGGCTATGAACTCGCGCACCGCTTCGACCGCTCGATCGGCTACTTCTGGAGCGCCACCCACCAGCAGATCTACCGGACGCTGCGCGCCATGGAGGCCGACGGCTGGGTGCAGGTCACCGAGGTCGCCCAACGGGGCCGCCCGGACAAGAAGGTCTACACCGTCGCCGAGGCCGGCCGCGCCGAACTGGCCCGCTGGATCGCGGCGCCGCTGGCCGGGCGCGGAAGCTCGGTGGTCGACAACCGGCTGCGCGAACTGGCGGTCAAGCTCCGCGGAGCCGGTGCCGGTGACCTCGCCGCGGTGCGCGAGCAGGCCGCGGACCTGCGCGCCGAACGTGCGCAGCGCTTGGACGTCTACCGCGCGCTGGAGAAGAAGCAGTTCCCGGATCCCGGTTCGCTGACCGGCACCGCACTGCATCAGTACCTGGTTCTGCGCGGCGGTATCCGGGCCGAGGAAAGCGCGATCGACTGGCTCGACGAAGTCGGCGCGGCACTGCGGGCAGACAGGCACTGAGGTGAAGGGGGCAGCGTGACAACAGAATCCACCAATCCGTACCCGATCTTGATGACCCCGCTGGACCTGGGCTTCACCACCCTGTCCAACCGGGTGGTCATGGGCTCGATGCACACCGGCTTGGAAGACCGCGCCGCCGACACCGGCAAGCTGGCCGAGTACTTCGCTGCGCGGGCCCGCGGCGGGGTGGGACTGATCATCACCGGCGGCTACGCCCCGAACCGGTCGGGCTGGCTGCTGCCGTTCGCCTCGGCGATGACCACCCGGGCCGACGCACGGCGCCATCGCCGCATCACCGAGGCCGTGCACGACGCCGGCGGGAAGATCGCGCTGCAGATCCTGCACGCGGGCCGCTATGCCTACCACCCGTTTTCGGTCAGCGCCTCGAGCATCAAGGCACCGATCAACCCCTTCCGGCCACGGGCGTTGTCCACCCGCGGAGTCGCGTCGACCATCGCCGACTTCGCCCGCGCCGCCGAACTGGCCCGCGAGGCCGGCTACGACGGTGTGGAGATCATGGGCAGCGAAGGCTATCTGCTGAACCAGTTCCTGGCCCCGCGCACCAACCGGCGCACCGACGGCTACGGCGGCACCCCCGCCAACCGGCGCCGCCTGCCGGTGCAGATCGTGCGCCGCACCCGCGCGGCCGTCGGCGACGACTTCATCATCTGCTACCGGATGTCGATGGCCGACTTCGTCGAGGACGGCCAGAGCTGGGAAGAGATCCTCGCGCTGGCAACCGAAGTCGAGACAGCCGGAGCCACCATGATCAACTCCGGCTTCGGCTGGCACGAGGCGCGGGTGCCGACCATCGTGACGTCGGTGCCCAACAACGCCTTCGTCGACATCAGCAGCGCGGTCGCCGACCACGTGACGATCCCGGTGGTGGCTTCCAACCGGATCAACATGCCGCAGGCGGCCGAACAGATCCTCGCGCAGACCTCGGTGCGCTTGATCTCGATGGCCCGCCCGATGCTGGCCGACCCGGATTGGGTGTCCAAGGCCGCCACCGGCCGGGCCGGCGAGATCAATACCTGCATCGCCTGCAACCAGGCCTGCCTGGACCACGCCTTCGTGCACAAGAAGGTCTCCTGTCTGGTCAACCCCCGCGCCGGTCACGAGACCACGCTGGTGCTCGGCCCCGCGCGGCGGCGCCGGCGCATCGCGGTGGTGGGCGCCGGGCCGGCCGGGTTGGCGACGGCGGTGTCGGCCGCCGAGCGCGGCCACGAGGTGACGCTGTTCGAGGCGAACGCCTTCCTCGGCGGCCAATTCGACTTGGCCAGGCGGATTCCGGGCAAAGAGGAGTTCGCCGAGACCATCCGCTACTACACCACCATGCTGGACAAGTACGCGGTGACGGTGCACCTGGGCCGCCGCGCCCAGGCCCAGGAGTTGACCGGCTTCGACGAGGTGGTGCTGGCCACCGGGGTCACCCCGCGGGTTCCGGCGATCCCGGGCATCGAGCACCCGATGGTGATGACCTACGCCCAGGCGATCGCGGGCAGGCCGGTGGGCCGTTCGGTGGCGGTGGTGGGTGCCGGCGGGATCGGTTTCGACGTCAGTGAATTCCTGGTCCTGGACTCACCGGAGTCCACTGCGAGCCTGCACCTCAAAGAGTGGAAGGCCGAATGGGGTGCGGCCGACCCCTGGGAGGCCCGGGGCGCGCTGATCGCGCCGGACCCGGTCCCGCCGGCCCGCGAGGTCTACCTGCTGGCCCGCACCGCCGGCCCCCAGGGCCGCACCTTGGGCAAGACCAGCGGCTGGGTGCACCGCGCCTCGCTGAAGGCCAAGAACGTCCGCCAGCTCTCCGGGGTGAACTACCACCGCATCGACGATGACGGGCTGCACATCAGCTTCGGCCCGAAGAAGGCCCGCCCGCAGGTCCTGGCCGTCGACAACGTGGTGATCTGCGCCGGGCAGGAATCGGTGCGCGACCTCGAGGACGGCTTGCGGGAGCGCGGCGTGACGCCGCACCTGATCGGCGGGGCGAAGCTGGCCGCCGAGCTCGATGCCAAGCGGGCCATCAAGCAGGGCACCGAAGTCGCCGCGCGCCTCTAGGCGGTCTCGGCCCGCGACGGCACCGGCGCGTAATCGGTGGTGCGCTGCCGCGCCGGGCGACCGATGCCCTCGGCGATGGTCGTCAGCTCCGCGATGGTCTTGGCCGACCCGTGCTCGGAGCCGGCCATCCGGGAGATGGTCTCCTCCATCAGGGTGCCGCCCAGGTCGTTGGCTCCCCCGTTGAGCATCACCTGCGTGCGCTCCACGCCCAGCTTGACCCAGCTGGTCTGGATGTTGGCGATGCGACCGTGCAGCATGATGCGCGCCAGGGCGTGCACGGCGCGGTTGTCGCGGTGACTGGGACCGGGCCGCGACCCGCCCGCCAGATACAGCGGCGAACTCTGATGCACGAACGGCAGCGGCACGAACTCGGTGAAACCCCCGGTGCGGTCCTGGATGCCGCGCAGCACCCGCAGGTGCCCGATCCAGTGCCGAGGGGAATCGATGTGGCCGTACATCATGGTCGAGCTGGACCGCAGTCCCACTTCGTGGGCGGTGCTGACCACCTCGACCCACGTCGAGGTCGGCAGCTTGCCCTTGGTCAGCACCCAGCGGATCTCGTCGTCGAGGATCTCCGCGGCGGTGCCCGGAATGCTGCCCAGCCCCGCCTCGCGCAGGCTGGTCAACCATTCCCGGACGCTCAAGCCGCTCTTGGAGACCCCGTTGGTGATCTCCATCGGCGAGAACGCGTGCACGTGCATCGACGGCACCCGCGCTTTGACCGCGCGGACCAGGTCGGCGTAACCGGTGACCGGCAGCTCCGGGTCGATCCCGCCCTGCATACAGACCTCGGTCGCGCCGGCCAGGTAGGCCTCGTAGGCGCGTTCGCCGACCTCGGCATTGGACAGCGAAAAGGCGTCGGCGTCCCCTTTGCGCTGGGCGAATGCGCAGAATCGGCAGCCGACGTAGCAGATGTTGGTGAAGTTGATGTTGCGGTTGACCACGTAGGTCACGTCATCGCCGACGGTGTCGCGCCGCAGGGCGTCGGCCAAGGCGGCAACCGCATCCAGGGCGGGACCGTCGGCGGTGGCCAGCGCCAGATACTCGGCGTCGGTGCAGCCGGCGGGGTCGCGTTCGGCTGACCGCAGCGCCGCCAGCACATCGGTGTCGACGCGCTCGGGCGCCCGGGCCGCCAGCTGGTGGATCTGCTCGCGGATCGACTCCCAGTCCCCGAACGCGCTGCCCAGATCACTGCGCGTCTCGGTGGCCCGGCCGTCGATGTCGATCGCGGTGTGCAGATCCACCCGGCCGGCGGACTGCACGTCGTCGGGTTCCTGCCAGGCCAGTCCCACCGGGTTGACGTCGCGTGCCCAGCCGGTGTCCGGGTCGGCCAGCGCAGCGACGTGCGGGCGCACCCGCGGGTCGATCCACGCCGCACCGGCCAGGACGTAGTCGGGCTGGGCGGTGAGCCGCTGCACCAGGTCATAGCCGGCCTGCTGCGTGATCTGCGCCAGGTCGTCCAGGGCCGGCCAGGGCCGCTCCGGATTGACGTGGTCGGGGGTCAGGGGCGACACCCCGCCCCAGTCGTCGACACCGGCGCCGATCAGCGCCAGGCATTCGTCGGCCGACACCAGGTTCGGTGGCGCCTGCACCCGCATCTTGGGGCCCAGCACCAGTCGGGTCGCCGCCACGGTGGCCAGGAAGTCTTCGAAACCCGCGTCGGGCGTCGCCGCCATCGCGGTGTGCTCCTTGGCCCGGAAGTTCTGCACGATGACTTCTTGAATGTGCCCGAATTCCTTGTGCACCTTGCGGATCGCGTGCAGGGTGTCGGCCCGCTCGGCGAGCGTCTCGCCGATGCCGACCAACAGGCCGGTGGTGAACGGGATGGAGAGCCGTCCCGCGTCGGCCAGCGCGCGCAGGCGCACCACCGGATCCTTGTCCGGACTGCCGTAGTGCGCCAGGCCTTTGGTCTCGAACAGCCGCTGGGAGGTGGTCTCGAGCATCATGCCCATCGACGGAGCCACCGGCTTGAGCCGCGACATCTCCGACCAGCTCATCACGCCGGGGTTGAGGTGCGGCAGCAGTCCGGTCTCCTCCAGCACCAGGATGGCCATCGCCCGCAGATAGGCCAGCGTGCTGTCATAGCCGCGCTCGTCGAGCCACTGTCGCGCTTCGGGCCAGCGGTCCTCGGGCCGGTCTCCCAGGGTGAACAGCGCCTCCTTGCAGCCCAACTCGGCACCGCGGCGGGCGATGTCGAGAATCTCGTCGGGTCCCAGGTACATCTGCTTGCCCTGGGCCCGCAGCACGCCGGGAACCGTGACGAAGGTGCAGTAGTGGCAGGTGTCGCGGCACAGGTGGGTGACCGGGATGAAAACCTTGCGCGAGTAGCTGACCGGAAGCCGTCCACCCGGCCCGCGCCGGCCTCCCGACACCAGGCCGGCGTCGCGGACCCGGGCTGCACTGGCGCACAGGTCCGCCAGATCGCTGCCGCGAGCGGTCAGGGCTATCGCGGTTTCCTCGACGTTGAGCAGCACGCCGTCGCGGGCTCGTCGCAGGACGCGGCGCAGTGCCGACGGGCTCGTCATCCGCGCGTCACCCGCATCCGGAATCTCGCGCATGCCATAACCGCCACAGTAGCCGCCGCCATCGGCGTCCCGGCGAGCGCACACCGGGCCCGACGGTCCGCCGGGATCACCTGGCCGTCGACGGTGCGGGCTGGCGGCGACGCCACAGCAGCCATCCCGCCGGTGCGCTGCCCAGCACGATCATCAACAGCACGCCGTAGGCCATCACACCCCGGTCGGCGAAGATCAGGTCACCCCCGGGTCCGCCCAGGGTCATCAGCGCGATCGTGAGCAACCATGCCCACAGCGGCAGCACGGCCAGGCGCAGCGAGGGCGTGCGCCGCAGCGCCACCCACACCAGACCGGCGTTGACCAGTCCCCCGATCACGGCGCTGAGCGGAAAGGGAACGGAACCGATGTGGGCGGGCAGCAGCAGTGCGGTGGCCACGGCGCAGAGCGCTCCGTCAAGGGCCAGCAGGGCCAGCACGACGAAGGTGAACGCCGGGCTGTCGGTAGGCGTCGCGGGCTCGGTGAGCGACGCGCCTCGGCTCAAGTCGGGATGCTGTCCAGCTGGCTGACCATTGAACCGACCATCCACTGGAAGCTGTCCAGCCACCACTGCCAGTGCTCCAAGTTGGGGTCCAGATCGGGATCCATGCCTACGCCTGCCTCTGCGTCGGGTGACTTGCTCAGCAGGAGCTTACCCGGTGCGGATGGCCGCCGAACCCAAGTCCCGCCAGCAGATCGGTCTCCCATCCCCTGGCGTCGCGCGGACCGGCCGCGCCGGCGGCCAGCACGTAGTGTTCGCTGTCCAGGACCGGCTGGATCACGTTGTTCGACAGGGCGAACGCGCGACCAGTCGGACCGACGGTGATCTGGGTGGCGTGGGCGGCCATGGCCGCCACTTTGGCGGCGCGCGACTCGGGAGCCTCGATCACCGCGTCGATCCGGTCGTCGGCGTAGTCCCCGACGGCGTCGGAGAAATCGTCGGCCCCCAGCGTCCAGTGCGGCAGGCGGTCGTCGTCCTGCAGCCGGCGCAACGCGGCCCTTCTGGCGCTGCCGGCCGTCACCGTCCAATAGAACTTCGGCGTGGCCCAGCCCGGATCGCCGGCGTCGGCCTGCGCTGCGTTCAGCGCCGCGGTGGTGACGCGATGGGCCTGGATGTGGTCGGGGTGGCCGTAGCCGCCGTGCGGGTCGTAGCCGACCACCACGTGCGGGCGGACCTTCCGGATCAGGGCCGCCAGCGCCCCGACGGTCTCGGTGTCGTCGGCGTCGATGAACCGCTGGTGACGCCGGGCGGGGGTGCCCGTCATCCCCGAGTCGCGCCAGCGCCCGGCGCCGCCGAGAAATTGCGGCGGACCGACTCCCAGCGCCCGCAGCGCCGCGGTCAGCTCACCGATGCGGTAGCCGCCCAACTGGTCGGCCCGGTCCACCGTCAGGTGCGCCCAACGGTCCCCGATGACCTCCCCTTCCTCCCCGAGCGTGCAGGTCACCACATGAACCTGGGCGCCGCGGGCGGCGTAGTGGGCGATGGTGGCGCCGGTCGTCAGCGTTTCGTCATCGGGGTGGGCATGCACGAACACAAGCCGGGGAATCCGATCGGACACGCCGAAACCCTACCGCCGCACGAGCGAATGAACCGCCGGCCCCGGTGGCCGCTCAGAACATGCCGGCGAACAGGCCCTCCCAGTCGATGCTGCCCAGCAGCAGCGCCAGGTTGTCGGCCTGCAGGGCCTCGATGATCTCGTTGAACTCCGCCGAACCCATCGCAAACAGCGCGTCCCAGTCCGGCTCGGTCAGGTCGAAGTTGCCCAGCAGGATCGGGCGGGTGTCGTAGCTGATGCCCATCATGGAGTTGAACGTCTCCTGGTTCTGCGCCAGCACCGAGTTGTTGATGCTGAAAATCCAGTTGACGGCTTCGTAGAGCTCGGGGCTGTCGCCGAACAGCCGGTCGGCGGCGGCCTGCTGCGCGGCGACAAGGGCGAGGTTGAATTCCAGCTGCGTCGTGGTGATGAGGTTGTTCAGCGCCTGCTGCGTCTCCGGGACGACGTTGAGGAACATGCTGAACCCGGCCATCATGTTGGCGGCGACGCTGGTGGCGTCCTGCTCGGCCACACCGTTGAACGTTCCGGTACCCGGGACTTCGACACCCCCGATGTATGCGGCGAACGGCGACCCGAGCAGCAGAGTCTGCGGGTCGAAGTTACCGCCGGCCAGCTCGGTCAGCAGCGTTTCGTCCAGGTCGGCGGTGCTCATCGCCGTGCCGACACCCCACGCGTCGTCGCCGCTTCCGTAGAGCATCGAGCCGAGGTCGACGAACTGGCCGTCGTCGCCACCGCCGCTGCCGACGATGTCGGGGCGGACGTGGTTGTCGATGATCTCGAGTCCCGGGCCGACGTCGACATTCGCTGCCGCCAGGTCGATGTCGCGGATCTGCTGATCGGGCAGGGCCGGCGCTATGGAGGTGAGCACCCCCACCAGGCCGCCGACACACAGAGCCGCAGCCGCCACTGAGAGGCAGCGGTGAGCGAGTTGTTCCATACCCAAACCCCTCCGACGTTTCCCGCGCAGGTTGCTTAATCTTACCCAAGAATTGGCTGTGCACAAGTCATTGGAAAAACCTGTTCTCCGGGGCCGAAACATGCCGCTGGCGCGGCGACGACCGGTCTGAGCAGGCATGACGGCTCACGCCGGACCTGCCGGGGGAATTCAGGGCAGTTTTACCCAGTTGCCGGCTTCGCCGACGATTCCCACGGGTACGGCGCCGGTCAGGCTGACGTTGGTCACGCTGGGACCGACGGCGACGATCGTGGTGTCCTGCAGGATCGGCAACACCGTCGCCATGTTCCACAGCCGTGGTTCGACCGAGGCGATCACCTCGCCGATGGGTTTGCCTCCGTCGAGGGCCGCGTCGATCTCATCCTGGATGGCGTGATCGCACACCCCGGTGATGTTGGACGGAGCCTGCACCAGCGCGCCCGGCGCCGGCGTGCGCGGCGGCGGGGTTGTTGAGCTGGGCGCGGCCGGTCCGGCGGCCGGCGCCGGGGAACGCGGTGCCGCCGTCCCCGACGGAGCCGGCACCGGGCTGCCCGAGGTGGGCACCGCGGTGGGGGCCAGCGCGCCGCAGCCGTAACGCGACGCCAGCAGCGTCGCCAGATCGCCACCGGCCTGCTGCCAGCCCACGATCGCGTCCACCTGGTGGGTGACCAGCGCCTCGCGATAGAGCTTCACCGGGTCCAGCGCCAGCACGGTGGCGGCGATGCCGACATTGCGCAACTGGTCGGCGGCGGTGTTCGCCACCGCCAGTGAGGTCGGGTCGTTGGCCGCCACCCCGATGACCAGCGACAGCTGTTCGCCGCCCCTGCTGATGCGTCCCCGGGTGATCTCCGGCGCCTGCGGCAGGGTGCTGGCCGCCCCGGCGGGGGGAACCAGCGCCGACGGCGGCGCGTCCTTCTCGACCCGGTAGCCGGCGGCCTGCAGCAGCGCCAGCGCCGCCGACTCCGACATGGCCGGTGGCGCGGTGGGCACGTAGCCGGGATCGCTGGGCGTCCGGATCTGGGCCTGGTCCAACGTCACGGTGTTGTCGCTGCCGGCCCCCACCGTGGCCAGCAGGCCGACATCGAGCAGCCCCAGAATGGCCCGGCGAACCCGGACGTCGGCCAGCTTGGGTTCCCCCGCCCGCAGCGCCAGCTGCATCACCCGGGGGGCGACCAGTCGGGTGGTCTGTACGCCGGGAATCACCGACAGCTGCGCGAACACCGCCGCGCCGCCGTGCACCTGCGCGACCTGGGTGTCGCCGTTGCGGATGGAGTCGGCCAGCGCCGCGGCCGACCCGGCGCGGCGGAACAGGACCAGGTCCGGCTTGGCCGGCGGGCCCCAGTAGCGGTCATTGCGGGCCAGCAGTATCGCGTCGCGCTGCGGGTCGATGTTCTCCACCCGGAACTGTCCGCCGGTGACCGGCAGTGCCCGGGCCAGGCCCGCCGGGAAGCCGCCGGGCACGTCTTTGACGATGTGGGCCGGCAGGATGTTGTTGAACAGCTCCCGCCAGGCGGGATAGGGCTTGGAGAAGGTGACCACCACCTGCTTGCCGCCCTCGACGGAGTGCACCCCGGTGATCAGGTCATAGCCCGCCGGGTCGACGACGCCGGGCTGGCTGACCATCTGCTGCCACAGGTACCAGAAGTCGTCGGCGGCGATCGGCGCGTTGTCGGTCCAGGAGGCCTCCGGGCGGATCCGGTAGGTCACCGTGAACGGCGCTTCGGCGGTCACCTGGGCCGACACCAACAGGTTCTGGTCCATCTCCCAGCGCGACCCGGTGGGCGTGGCGGGGTCCGGGACCGGCCGGAACGTACTGGGCAACACCAGGGCGCTGACCGCGGCGGTGACCGCCGACAGGTCCGAACGCAGGTGGGGGTTGAAGCCGGCACCGATGGAGTCGATGCCCATGATGATCTGGCTGATCCGCGGCGGTGGGGGCGCCGTGCTCTTCGTCGTCTCCGTGCTCTGCGGTGCGGGCGGCGGATTGACCGTGCACGCCGAGGTGGCCTGGGTGAGCACCAGCGTCGTCGCCAGAGCCAGGGCGCCCGCCGTGACACGGCTGCGGCGGGCTGGTCTCGGCACGGACATCAGGGTATCCGGGCGGCGATGACGGCGCGAAGACCGTCGGGCAGCGCGCCCGCCCGGCGCGGCGGCCCTAGAGATTCTTGGCCCGGGCGCGACTGCGAGCCCGCAGCGTCGAGTCCAGTTCGACCTTGCGGACGCGGATGACCTCCGGGGTGACCTCCACGCACTCGTCGGCGGCGCAGAACTCCATCGCCTGCTCCAGGTCGAGTTCGATCGGCCGGGCCAGCGTCTCCATCACGTCGGCCGTCGAGGAGCGCATGTTGGTCAGCTTCTTCTCTTTGGTGACGTTGATGTCGAGGTCTTCGGCCCGCGGGTTGATGCCCACCACCATGCCCTGGTAGGTGGCCTGGCCCGGCTCGACGAAGAACTGCCCGCGGTCGGCCAGTTGGATCAGCGCGAACGGTGTGATGGCCCCGGCCCGGTCGGAGACCAGGGATCCGGTGTGGCGGGCGCGGATTTCGCCGGCCCACGGCTGGTAGCCCTCGAACACCGCGTTGGCGATGCCGGTGCCGCGGGTCTCGGTGAGGAAGTCGGTGCGCCAGCCGATCAGGCCACGGCTGGGGATGATGAACTCCATCCGCACCCACCCGGTGGTGTGGTTGGCCATCTCGGTCATCCGCCCCTTGCGGGCAGCCGCCAGCTGGGTGATGGCGCCCACGTATTCCTCCGGGCAGTCGACGGTCAGGTGCTCGAAGGGTTCGTGCACTTTGCCGTCGATCTTGCGGGTCACCACCTGCGGCTTGCCGACGGTCAGCTCGAAGCCCTCCCGGCGCATCTGCTCGACGAGGATGGCCAGCGCCAGTTCGCCACGGCCCTGCACCTCCCAGGCGTCCGGGCGGCCCACGTCGACGACCCGGATCGAGACGTTGCCGATCAGTTCGGTGTCCAGCCGGGACTTCACCATGCGCGCGGTCAGCTTGTGGCCGGAGACCTTGCCCGCCAGCGGCGAGGTGTTGGTGCCGATGGTCACCGAGATCGCCGGCTCGTCGACGGTGATACGCGGCAGGGCGCGGGGCGCGGCGAGGTCGGCGAGGGTGTCGCCGATCATGATGTCGCCGATCCCGGCGATGGCGACGATGTCGCCGGCGGACGCCTCGTCGGTGGGGGTCCGCTCGACGCCCACGGTGACCAGCAGCTCGGTGATCTTGGCCGTGGTGGTCACCTCTTCGCCGTCGACTTCGCGCATCCAGGCGACCTGCTGGCCCTTGCGGATGCGGCCGTTGTACACCCGGATCAGGGCCAGCCGGCCCAGGAAGGCCGAGGCGTCGAGGTTGGTGACCAGCGCCTGCAGCGGCGCCTCCGGGTCGCCCGACGGTGGCGGCACGTGCTCGAGCAGCACGTCGAACAGGGGGTCGAGGTTCTCGCCGTCGGGGATCGAGCCGTCGGCGGGCGCGGTGGTACTGGCCACCCCGGCACGACCGGATGCGTACAGCGTCGGCAACCCCAGGGCGTGCTCGGCAGCGGCCTGCGCCTCGTCGTCGAGGTCGCTGGCCACATCCAGCAGCAGGTCGTGGCTGGCCTCGACCACCTCGGCGATGCGGGCGTCGGGCCGGTCGGTCTTGTTGACCACCAGGATGACCGGCAGGTGCGCGGCCAAGGCCTTGCGCAGCACGAACCGGGTCTGCGGGAGCGGCCCCTCGGATGCGTCGACCAGCAGAACCACACCGTCGACCATCGACAGCCCGCGCTCCACCTCGCCGCCGAAGTCGGCGTGGCCGGGGGTGTCGATCACGTTGATGACGGTGACCGACCCGTCGGCATGGTGACGATGCACGGCCGTGTTCTTGGCCAGGATCGTGATGCCCTTTTCCCGCTCCAGGTCACCGGAGTCCATCACCCGCTCTTGGGCCTCACCGCGCTCGGCGGCGAGTGCACCGGACTGGCGGAGCATGGCGTCGACCAGAGTCGTCTTGCCGTGGTCTACGTGCGCGACGATGGCGACGTTACGAAAGTTCACCGGGCGATTCTGCCAGCGCACCCTGTCAATCGCGAAAAGGTGAAACCGACGTCACAGTCCCAGGGGGGACTCCGCGGAAAACCTCTCGAGCTCTTTGAGGTGCAGTTCGGTGAGCGCCTGCAGGCACTGGGCGGCCGTTTCGGTGAGCTGCAGCCGGATCACCCGCTGATCTTCGCTGTCGCGTACCCGGGTGACCAGACCAGCGCTTTCGGCCCGCTGAATCAGCTCGCCGGCACTGTGATGCCGCAGCAACAGGTACTCGGCGATGTCGCCCACCGTCGGTCCCCGCGGGTCGCTGTGGCCCCGCACCGCCAGCAGCAATTGGTGCTGCGCCGGGGTGAGCCCAGCGGCCTGGGCCTGGTCGGCACTCCACCGCTCGAATCGGCGCAGCCGCGTGCGGAAGGCAAGCAACCGGGAGTAGACCTCGTCAGGCAGGGGCACGCCGTCACCTTATTCGGATTCGCTACGTCGTGCCCGCCACGCCGTTGCGCACCAGCTGATCCGGGCAGTACACCTGCGCGGCGATCCCCACGAACTGGGCTCCGTGCTCGGTTGTCAGGCCGGGATTGCGTGACTTGAGACCCTCGAGCACCTGCGGGCTGGGCTTACCTTCGGCGATCAGCTCGCACACCAGTTTCGCGGTGACGATCACCTGGTCGGCATTGGTGTAGGTGATCCCGGCCGCCTGCAGAGATGTCAGCAGTGCGGTGTCTGCGTCCCCGGGTTCGGCATACGCCGGCGCCGCCAGACACACCCCGCCGATTACGGTCATCAGCGCCGTGCGGATCCTCACCAGCCCCTCCTCTGCGGTCGTGAACCCATGGGTTGATTCCTCCTTGCTGCGTCGCGGCTGCGGTAGACGATGTAGGGCCGAAACAGGTAGCCGACCGGCGCGCTGAACGCGTGCACCAGCCGGGTGAACGGCCAGAGCGCGAACAGGGCCAGCGCGATCATCACGTGGATCTGGAAGTACAGCGGCGCCGCCAGCATCAGGTCGCCACGCGGGTGCAGCGTGAAGATCGACCGGAACCAGACCGAGATGGTCTCCCGGTAATCGTGGTCTTCGCCGTAGGCGGTGGTGCCCATCAGGGTGCAGCACATGCCGGCCACCAGAGCGCAGACCAGCACCGCGTACATGAGTTTGTCGTTGACGCTGGTGGCCTTGAACACCGAACGCTCGGTGCGGCGGCGGTAGACCAGCAGGCCTACACCGACCAGGGTCGCAAGGCCGGCCGGAATCCCGAGAATCATCGCTTGTACATGGTAAAGGCGATCGCTCATCCCCGCAGCGCGAGTCCACGACTCCGGCACCAGCAGGCCCATGACGTGACCGGCGATCACCACAAAGCTTCCGAAGTGGAACAGCGGGCTGCCGACTCGCAGCAGTTTGGACTCGTAGAGCTGCGACGACCGCGTGGTCCAGCCGAACTTGTCGTAGCGGTACCGCCACCAGGTGGCCACCCCGGCGACGGCCAGCACGAAATAGGGACCGATGTCCCACCACAGCTCCGCGTCGCTGATCAGGGTCATCGCGCCGGCACCGTGGGCATTCCGAGCGAGACGGCCGCCGTGAACGGCTGCAGTCCCACGGCTTCGGCCGGCGGCCCCGACTCCATCAGCTGACGCACCTGCTGCACCTCCTGATCGGTTGCCTCCCGGAGCGTCTGGCAGACCGCGCCCACGGTGAAGGCGTACCGCGATCCCGTCTGGGTCAACGCCCGGTGCACGACGTCGATGGGCGCACGGTGGCCCAGCAGCAGCCGGCCTCCGGCCACGGGATCCACCGTCGCGGCGAACTCCAGAACCACCGGCAGGTAGTCGGGCGCCTCCCCGGCCGGCGGCTGCACGCCGGCTTCGCGGTAGGCGTGGGCGAACGCCAGCATCTGCATCCCGCGGTTGCGGGTGTCGCCGCCGGTCCAGTAGGTCAGCAACATCGTGGCGCGCCGGCGCATGTCGAAGGTCTCGACGTATTCGGCGGCGGCGGCCATCGGGTCCGCCGCGCGCAGCGCACTGGCCGTGCGCCGCAACAACGCCGCCGGCGGCCCGGCGTGGACCAGCAGCGCCTCGACGGTGTCGAGCCGCTGCGGCAGGTGCTCGTCGGGGTAGGACAGCAGCAGCGACGCTGCCTGCCACACCGCCCGGTCGGCGGGTCCGCCCGCCGGGCGCCGAGGTGGGAGTCGGAATCGCATCAGTGCCGCTCCGGGAACATCTCCGGCACGGCCCGCTGGCCGCCGCCCCAGTTGAGCAGGTTGGTCCGGCCCTGGGGACGTTGCGCGTGCCCGTTTTCGACCAGGTGGAACGAGGATTTCGCGGCCTCTCCGACACCGGCGCCGACGAACGGATCCGGCACGTCGGGACCGCCGGTGATCGAGCATCCCAGGTGTTCCAGGTCGTGCGCCTGCTGACTGTAGGCAGTGGGAATCACATAGCGCTCTTCGTATTTCGCGATCGCCAACAAGCGATACATGTCGTACATCTGCTCTTCTGTCATGCCGACCGCGGCGGGGATGTGCGGCCGGGTGTCCCGCCCCAGGCTGATGTCGCGCATATAGGAGCGCATCGCGGCGAGCCGGCGCAGCACGCTCTCGACCACCGCGGTGTCGCCGGCGCTGAACAGTTCGGCCAGGTAGGCCATCGGGATGCGCAACGCCTCGAGCGCTCCGAACAGGTTGCCCAGATCCTCGCCGTCGTGGCCGTCCCGGCTGACCGCGTCGACCACCGGCGACAGCGGCGGGATGTACCAGACCATGGGCATGGTGCGGTACTCCGGATGCAGCGGCAACGCCACTCGAAAGGTGTTGATCAGCGCGTAGATCGGCGAACGGGCGGCGGCCTCGATCCAGGTGTCGGAGATCCCCTCGGCCCGCGCTCCGGCGATCACCGCCGGGTCGGTCGGGTCGAGGAACACGTCGCACTGCGCTTGATACAGATCCGCGTCGTTGTCGACCGACGCCGCCTCGAGCACCTTGTCGGCGTCGTAGAGCACCAGGCCGATGTAGCGCAGCCGGCCGACACAGGTTTCCGAGCAGACGGTCGGCAGCCCGACTTCGATGCGCGGGTAACAGAAGTGGCACTTCTCGGCCTTGCCGGTCTTGTGGTTGAAGTACACCTTCTTGTAGGGGCATCCCGACACGCACAGCCGCCAGCCGCGGCAGCGGTCCTGGTCGACGAGCACAATGCCGTCTTCTTCGCGCTTGTAGATCGCCCCGGTCGGGCACGACGCCACGCACGACGGGTTCAGGCAGTGCTCGCAGATCCGCGGCAGGTAGAACATGAAGGTCTCTTTGAGCTCGCTGGTGATCCGGTCGCTGACCTTCGCCAGGACCGGGTCGTTGACCAGGTTTTCGGGCGCGCCGGCCAGATTGTCGTCCCAGTTGGGGCCCCATTGGATCTTCAGCGGCTCGCCGGTGATCGAGCTCTTGGGCTCGGCGACCGGCATGGTGTCGGCCAGCGGCGCCGCGGTGAGGTTCTCGTAGTCGTAGGTCCACGGCTCGTAGTAGTCGGTCAGCTGCGGCAGGTTGGGGTTGGCGAAGATGTTCAGCAGCTTGTGCACGCGGCCGCCGGCCAGCAACCGCAGCCGGCCCTTGCGGTCCTTGGTCCAGCCGCCCTTCCAGCGACTCTGGTCTTCGTAGGTGCGTGGATAGCCCCCGCCGGGGCGGGTTTCGACGTTGTTGAACCAGACGTATTCGGTGCCCTCGCGGTTGGTCCAGGCCTGTTTGCAGGTCACCGAACAGGTATGGCAACCAATACATTTGTCCAGGTTCATCACCATGGCCAACTGCGCCATCACCTTCATGGTCAGTACCTCACGTCCTGACTGCGCCGCCGCACCACGGTCACCTCGTCGCGCTGGTTTCCGGTCGGGCCCAGATAGTTGAACCCGAACGCGTGCTGCCCGTAGCCCCCGGCGAGATGGCTGGGCTTGACCCGGATTCTGGTCAGCGAGTTATGGGTGCCGCCCCGCTTGTTGTTGGTCTCGGCCCGCGGGGTGTCGACCGTGCGCTCCTGCACGTGATAGACGAACACCACCCCGTCGGGCATCCGCGAGCTGACGATCGCACGTCCGACGAACACCCCGTTGACGTTGACCGCTTCGATCCAGTCGTTGTCCCTGACACCGATTTTCGCGGCATCGCCGGGGCTCATCCACATGGTCGGGCCACCGCGCGACAGCGTCAGCATGTACAGGTTGTCCTGGTAGGTGGAGTGGAAGGACCACTTCGAATGCGGCGTCAGGTAGCGCACGGTGATGCCGATGCCGTCTGCGGCCGCACCCAGCTCGGGGGCGTCGAACAGCCGCACCATGTCCAGCGGCGGGCGGTATACCGGCAGGTGTTCGCCGAGCTCCTCGATCCAGTCGTGGGCGGTGTAGAAGTGCATCCGGCCGGTCAGGGTGTGAAACGGCTTGAGGCACTCGATGTTGATGGTGAAGGGCGCGTAACGCCGCCCGCCGGTCTCGCTGCCGGACCACTCCGGGCTGGTGATCACCGGCACCGGGCGCGCCTGGGTGTCGGCGTAGGTGATCCGCTTCTCCGCACTGCCCTCCGACAGGTGCGCCAGCCGCCGGCCGGTGCGCTTCTCCAGCTCCCGGAAACCCTCGGTCGCCAGCCGGCCGTTGGTGGTGCCCGACAACGCCAACACGGTGTCGCACATCCGCGTCGCGGTGGTCAGCGCCGGGCGCCCCTGCCCCGCCCCGGATGTCAGCACCCCGAAGCGGGCGGCCAGGTCCTCGACCTCTTCGTGCGGGAAGACCGTGTAACCCTTGGTGGTCATTCCGAGGGTGTCCACCAGCGGCCCCAACGACTGCCACTTGTCGAAGATCGCGGTGTAGTCGCGCTGCACCACCGTCACGTTCGGCATGGTCTTGCCCGGAATCGGCGTCTGGCCGCTGCGCAGCCAGTCGCGCTCGGCACCGTCGGGGCAGGCCATCGCGTCGGCGGTGTCGTGCGCCATGGCGGTGAGCACCACGTCATTGCGGACGCCCAGGTGCTTGGCCGCGAGCGCGCTGAATGTCCGGGCGATCGCCCCGAAGGCGTCGTAGTCGCTGCGGGTCTCCCAGGGCGGGTCGATCGCGGCGCTGAACGAGTGCACGTAGGGATGCATGTCCGTCGACGACAGGTCGGCCTTCTCGTACCAGGTGGCCGCCGGCAGCACGATGTCGGAGAGCAACGTGGTGGAGGTCATCCGGAAGTCGATCGACATCAGCAGGTCGAGTTTGCCCTCGGGAATGTCGCGGTCCCAGCGCACATCCGCCGGTTTGACCCCGCCGGCGGGCGGCGCTCCGATCACGCTGGCGTCAGTGCCCAGCAGATGCTTGAGGAAGTACTCTCCGCCCTTGCCGGACGCCCCGATCAGGTTGGCCCGCCACACCGTCAGCACCCGCGGCCAGTTCGCCGGGTCGTCGGGGTCGGTGACCGCGAGTCTGAGTTCGCCGGAGGCGAGTCTCTCGGCGACGTAGTCACCGGCGTCGCGACCGGCGGCAGCGGCCTCGTCGGCCACATCCAGCGCAGAGCGGTCGAACTGCGGATAGAACGGGCTCCAGCCCATGGCCGTGGCCGAGGCCAGGATGTCCATGGTGTGCCGACCGTCGAATCGGCCGCGCCCCAGCGGCGTTGCGAGTTTTTCCGCCCCGTAGGCGTCGTAGCGCCATTGATCGGTGTGTGCGTACCAGTAGGAGGTGCCGGGCACCTGGCGCGGCGGCCGCGACCAGTCATTGCCGGTGGCCATGGTCTGCCATCCGGTCAGCGGGCGCACCTTTTCCTGGCCGACATAGTGCGCCCAGCCGCCGCCGTTGCGCCCCATCGCGCCGGTGAGCATCAGCAACGCCAGGACCGCCCGGTAGGTGGCATCGCCGTGGAACCACTGGCAGATGCCGCTGCCCATGATGATCATCGAGCGGCCGCCGGATTCTTCGGCGTTGCGGGCGAATTCGCGTGCGACTCGGATCGCCTGGGCGGCCGCCACACCGGTGATCGGCTCTTGCCAGGCCGGGGTGTTGACCTGTGTGGCGTCGTCGTATCCGGTGGGCCACTGGCCGGGCAGCCCGGGCCGGCGCACCGAGTAGTTGGCCAGCATCAGGTCGAACACCGTGCAGACCAAGTGCTCACCGACCTGGCGCACCGGGATCCCGCGTTCGACGGCGGTGCCGTGGCCGGTCACGGTGTCGAAGCTGGGCAGCCAGACCAGCGCGGTGGGTTGATCACCGTTGCGCGCTGTGGGGCTTTTGAGGCTCAACGCCGGCCGCAGCTCGCCCAGGTCGAGGTTCCACTTGCCGATGCCGTCGTCGCCCCAGCGGAAGCCCAGCGAGCCGTGCGGTACCACCACGGTGTCGGTGACCTCGTCGAGCAGGGCCGGCTTGAACGCCGAGTTCTCGGTTGCCGCAAGC
This sequence comes from Mycolicibacter hiberniae, assembly GCF_010729485.1. Taxonomy (NCBI): domain Bacteria; kingdom Bacillati; phylum Actinomycetota; class Actinomycetes; order Mycobacteriales; family Mycobacteriaceae; genus Mycobacterium; species Mycobacterium hiberniae. Next base: position 689,863 of record NZ_AP022609.1, on the reverse strand, counting down.
TCTCCGCCCAGGTCGGCGGCGGTCAGGTTCTTGCCCGGAACCAGGCGGCCGTCGCGGGACTCCAGCTTGATCAGGAAGGGCAGGTCGGTGTAGCGGCGCACGAAGTCGGCGAAGAACGGGACTTCGCGTTCGGCGTAGCACTCGGTGAGGATCACGTGGCCCATCGCCATGGCCAGTGCACCGTCGGTGCCGGCCGCACACGGCATCCACTCGTCGGCGAACTTGGTGTTGTCGGCGTAGTCCGGGCTGACGGTGACCACCTTGGTGCCCCGGTAACGCACCTCGGCCATCCAGTGCGCGTCGGGGGTGCGGGTGATCGGGACGTTGGAGCCCCACATCATCAGGTACGCCGCGTCCCACCAGTCGCCGGACTCCGGGACGTCGGTCTGGTCGCCGAAGACCTGCGGCGAGGCGACCGGCAGGTCGGCGTACCAGTCGTAGAACGACGTCATCACCCCGCCGAGCAGCTGGATGAAGCGCGACCCGGCGGCATAGGACACCATCGACATCGCCGGAATGGGCGAGAACCCCGCGATCCGGTCCGGCCCACGGGTTTTGATGGTGTGCACGTGGGCCGCGGCGACCATCTCGGTGGCCTCGGCCCAGCTCACCCGGACCAGCCCGCCCATGCCGCGCGCCTGCTGGTAGGTGCGCCGGCGCTCGGGATCGGCCTGGATGTCCGCCCAGGCCGCCACCGGGTCGCCCAGGCGCGCCTTGGCCTCGCGGAACATCTCCACCAGCACGCCGCGGGCGTAGGGGTAGCGAACCCGGGTCGGCGAGTAGGAGTACCAGGAGAACGAGGCGCCGCGCGGGCAGCCGCGGGGCTCGTATTCGGGGCGGTCCGGGCCCACCGAGGGATAGTCGGTGGCCTGGTTCTCCCAGGTGATGATGCCGTCCTTGACGAAGATCTTCCACGAGCACGAGCCGGTGCAGTTGACCCCGTGGGTGGAGCGCACCACCTTGTCGTGACTCCAGCGGTCCCGGTAGAAGGTGTCGGCCGCGCGCCCACCCCGGCGGGTGACGGTGCGCCCGTCCGGCGAGACCTGGCCGGGGGTGAAGAACCGGCTGCTGCGTCCGAGCAGTTGCTCGAACGGCCCACCGATATGCGTGGTGGGCGGTCGCGCTGCACGTGTCATCGGGGCCTCCTTAGCGCCGCGCTCCGACGGGTCATGTGCAGTCCGGAGCCGCCGCACACCATTTCAGGCCCGAAACACCAGCGTAGCGGGATATATCGCTCAACGACCCTTTTGCAGGGCGAGATTTAACAGAGCGTTTTCACCAGAGTGCCCGAGCCAGCTCGGGCAGCCAAGCCCGGTCCGCCGGTACCCAGTCAACGTCGAGCAGTTGCACAGCCGTCACCCAGCGCAGGGCCTGATGGTCATGGGCCTGCGGCTCGCCGGCGCTGAGCCGTACAAGGTAGGCGCGCAGGATCATCTGCGGGTTCAGCACCACATCCGCGCCCAGGCGCTCCCCGACCGTGATCGCGTCGGGGTCCAGGCCCAGCTCCTCACCGAGCTCGCGCGCCAAGGCGGCCGGTTCGCTCTCACCGGGCATGACTTTGCCGCCCGGCAGCTCCCAGCGACCGGCCAGCTCCGGCGGGCGGCGACGCTGCGCGATCAGCACCGCGCGCCCCGCCGGCGACGGCGCGACGACGGCTCCGGCGACGACGATCTGGGAGGGCATGGCGTGTGAGGCTATACCGTCCTACGGTCAGGTATGGCGTTGTTGACCGATGACCAGATAAACGAGGCACTGCCCGGCCTGCCGGGCTGGGAGCACACCGACGGCGCGTTGCGCCGCACGGTGAAATTCGACTCGTTCCCCGCCGGCATCGAGGCGGTGCGCCGGGTCGCTGAGCGCGCCGAGGCGGCCGATCACCACCCCGACATCGACATACGATGGCGCACCGTGACTTTCGTCCTGGTGACCCACTCGGCCGGCGGGATCACCGACAAGGATGTGGCGATGGCCGGTGAGATCAACCGGATTCTGCAGACCTGACCCGTGAGGCCGCCATCCAGGCCAGGGTTACCAGCGCGCCGACGATGTAGACCAGACCGGCCCACGCCAGGTACCACGGCCGGCCGTCCTGCCAGATCGTCGGCTGGAAGAAGCTCAGCAGCCAGGGCACCCCGGTCAGGGTCAGCGCCAGCCACAGCCAGCCCAGTGCGCGGGCGCCCGGAAGACCGGCACGGGGCCCGTGCAGCAGCCAGACCATCAGCGGCACCAGCCAGACCCAGTGATGCGTCCAGGAGATCGGCGACGCCAACAGCCCGAACAGCTCGACCACCAGCAGCGACCCGAGCGGATCGGGTCCGGACGGCCCGCTGTTGAGCGCCCGCCAGGCCAGCACCGCCAGCGCCGCGGTGACGCCGATCGCGACCAGCACCGGCGTGCTGTAGCCCGCGTCGTGGCCGAGGATGCGCGAGATCCCGCCCCGCCACGACTGGTTGAAGGACGTGCCGATGGGGCCCACCCGGTGGGCGTCGCCGAGCAGCTCGGTGAAGTAGCGGCGGGCCTGATCCCCGGTGACCCACACCGAGACCGCGATGGTGCCGGCGAACACGACCGCCGAGCACACTGCCGCCGCCCACCGCCGCGCCCCGGCCAGGTACACCCCGGCGATCGCGGGGGTGAGTTTCACTCCGGCGGCCAGGCCCACCAAAAGCCCTGAGACCCACCATCGTCGGCTGTTGACCGCGGCGAGCACCGCCAGCACCAGGATCACGTTGATCTGGCCGTAGTCGAAGGTGCTGCGCAGCGGCTCGGTCCAGATCCCCACTGCCGTCCACAGCATCGCGGTCCGGCGGTTCAGCGAGGCTCGACGAAGGAGAGGCGAAGCTGGGACCGGCTGGCCCAGCAGGCGCTGGCAGAGCCGCACCACGCCGTACAGCGCGGCCACCGTCCCGATCTGCCACAGGAAGGCGACCAGGCCGAACGGCAGGAAGTGCAGCGGGTAGAACACCACCGCCGCGAACGGCGGGTAGGTGAAGGGCAGCGGGAAGTCGGGCGTCTGGTCGGCGTAGACGTAGTCGTAGAGACCGCCGGGCCGGGCCAGCGCGGCCGCGCCGCTGATGTAGACGTGCAGGTCGACGAAGTTGGCGCCGCGGGGGGTCAGGTAGGTCAAGGCCAGGCGCGCCGCGACGCTGGCGGTCAGCAGCAGCGGGGCCCACGCGATCAGGCGGGACGTGCGCGAGGGCGCAACCGGGGTGTCCAGGGTGGTGTCTACCGGCACGACTTTAGCGAACGGCCGATCGGTCACCGTCGAGGTTCGGGTCCGTAACGGTTCCATAAATCACACTCGTGTCACTTGAGCCTCACCAGTAACAGGCTAGCTTCGTTTTCCAGGACGCCACCGCCGATGATTGGGGAAGTCATGTCGCGCCTGAAGACGCTGTTCCGCACGCCGCAGTTCACCATGCAGCGCACCGCCGCCAAGGCCACCGTCGCAGCCGGATCGTCGGCCGTGCTGGTCTTCGGCGCCGTCAGCGGGGTGGCCCTGGCCGACCCGGCCATGCCGGCGTTGCCGTTGCCCGCCGCGGGATTCCCCGGGCTGCCGGCCATCGAGCAGCTGAGCCCGGTGATTCAGCAGGCCGCCGCCGACCCCGCCGGGGCGACCTCCCTGCTGATGGCCGCGGCCGCCGCATTCGCCGGAAACCCCGCCGCCACCGCCGACTCCCGGCAGGTGGCCGACTCGGTGGCACAGTTCGTGCAGTCACCGCCCGAGGCCCTGTCGCCCCTGCACGTTCCGACCGCCGGCTCGGCTCCCGGCATGGTGGCCCACCTGCCCAGCGGCGTCGACCCGGCCAAGTCGGTGGGTCCGGTCGCCCAGGCGGCGCCCAGCGCCCCCGAAGCCCTGCCCTCGCCCTCCGAGGCCGTTCCGGCCGCCCCGGACGCCGTCGCGGCAGCTCCCGACGCCGCTGCGGTGGCGCCCGGCGCCGCGTCGGTGGCGCCCGGCGCCGACGCGGTGCCGACCGCCAATGCCGGATTCGGCCCGGATGCCCCGCCGACCCAGGACTTCATGTACCCGTCGCTGGGCCAGAACTGCTCCGCCGATGGCGGCAACGTCATCGCCACCGCCCTGTCGGTGGCCGGCCCGGCCACCATCCCCACGCCGGGCCCCAAGGCCGGCCAGACCGCCTACGTGTTCACCGCCGTGGGCACTCCCGGCCCGGCCGAGACGCAGAAGCTACCGCTGAACGTCACGTGGGTGAACCTGACCACCGGAAAGTCCGGCAGCGCAACGCTGCAGCCGCGCAGCGACATCAACGCCGAAGGGCCGACGACGCTGACCGCGATCGTCGACACCGGCTCGGGCAGCATCATGTCGACGATCTTCGGTCAGGTCAGCACCAAGGACCACCAGTGCAACTTCCTGCCCACCATCGGCTCGACGGTGGTGCCCTGAGCCGTCAGTAGGCCAACCGCCAACGCCGAGACCGACGTATTGCAGGAATGCTCTCGCACTTCCTCTGCAAAACGTCGGTCTCGTGCTAACAGCGTCAGTAGGCCATGAAGAGGATGGCGTCCCGGTCGTAGCTCATACCGGGATGCGCATCCGCAAGGTGCTTCTGGGTCAGGTCGACCAGATCGTCTTCGTCCTTGCCGACGATGGCCTCGCCACACGGACAGTTCAGGTGAGTTTTCACTTCGCCGCCTTTCCCTTGTTCTCCCGGCCGGTCTTCGCAGCCAATTTCTGGGCCTTCTTCGTGGACCGCACCTGCTGCAACGACGACGCATCCACGACGTCGGCGATCGACAGATGTGTGCCCGCTTCACCGTAGGCCCCGGCAGCCTCCCGCCATCCCGACGGGGTCACGCCGTACTGCTTGCCGAGCAGTGCCAGAAAGATCCGGGCCTTCTGCTCGCCGTAGCCGGGCAGCGCCTTGAGGCGTTTGAACACCTCGGCGCCGTCGGGTTCCCCGACCGTCCACAGCGCGGCGGTGTCACCCCCGTACTGCTCGCACACCGCCTTGGCCAGCGCCTGAACCCGGGCCGCCATCGAACCCGGGAACCGGTGCACCGCAGGCTTTTCGGCGAACAATGCGGCGAACTCCTCCGGGTCGCGCGCGGCGATGTCGTGCGGGTCGAGCCCACCCATCCGGTCGGCGATCTTCTTCGGACCGGCGAAGGCGACCTCCATCGGGATCTGCTGGTCAAGCAACATCCCGACCAGCAGCGCGAACGGGTCGGCGCTCAGCAGGGCATCGGCTGGCGGATCTCCGGCCAACTGCAGCATGGGCACCGGCTCAGTCTAGGGCCACACCTGTCGGCCACCGGCGGCAATGAGCACCCCGGCCGACCAAAGCGTTCCGGTGGTCTGTGTCGGTGGAGTGTGCGAGCGTGTAACCACATCCGGCGAACGCACCCCTTAGGAGAAAGACCATGAGACGGGCAGTGGCAGTTCTCTTCGCAGCAGCGGTCACCGCTGTGGCCCTGGCCGCCACGGCCGGTGCGATACCGGAGCAGGGCACCCCGGAGTTCGACACCTACATGCAGGGCCTGGAACGCAACGGGTTCAACTTGAACCCCGACACCGCGTGGCGCGTCGCCCACCAGGCGTGCGAAGGCGGCCTTCCCGGGTTCATCAGCTGGGAGCTGATGGCCCAAGGGGTCGTCGGCCCGGGCGCCGATCAGCGCTTGATGGACGTGGCCCGCAAGTACGCGTGCCCCGTGCAGTAACTAGCCGCTCTTGCGGCGGAACTCCCGACGGCTCTCCACCGGTCCGTGCGACCGCGACTGCTTGGCTCCGGCGTCCTTGTGGTCGGATCCGCCGGCCGCCTTGGTGTTCTTGCGCTCTAACGCCTCGCGGAACTTGCGCTTGTTCTCGTCTGCGGCGGAATCTGACTCGGGCATACCCGGAGCCTAGCGGTGATCCCCGGACCGGCGCAGCCTGTCTCGGCCAAACCTGGCCTCAGCGCACGCCGGGGGGCATGCCGTAGAGGTGGTGGATAGGCAGGGTCAGCAGCACCCGCCGGTCGGTCACCATGGCCTGGCGGTAGTCGTCCCAGTCCGGATGCTCTCCGGCGATGCTGCGGTACAACTCGACCAGCGCCTCGACGGTGTCGTCGTCGGGGGCGCCGGCCGGCGGTGTCAGCTGGGCATCCCCCTCGGCGACGGCATAGGACCAGCCGTCATCGGAGCTGACCAGGAGCGACGCACGGGAGTCGCGGCGCAGGTTGCGGGTCTTGGCCCGCGGCTCGGTGACCGACACCTGCACGGTGAGGGCCCGCGGATCGAAGTGGTACTGCACGTTGGACAGCTGCGGGCGCCCGTCGCGCTTGAGGGTGGCCAGCACTCCCAGCGAGTTCCCGCTGATCACGGCCAGCAACTTGTCGTCGAACACCTGGCGCCCCATGATCGAAGCGTACCGACGCGCCGGGCCGTTGCCCGTGTTCTTCGGAGGATTGGAGTAGGCCGCATGAGCCGGTATGCGCTGTTTCTGCGCGGCGTGAACGTCGGCGGGATCAAGCTCAAGATGCCCGACGTCGCCGCGGCGCTGCGCGACGCCGGATTCGACGAGGTCCGCACCCTGCTCGCCAGCGGCAACGTACTGCTGGACTCGCCCGCCAAAGCCGCCGCGGTGCGGGCCACCGCCGAATCCGCGCTGCGGCAGCGCTTCGACTACCAGGCCTGGGTGCTGGTCTACGACGTCGACACGGTCCGCGAGATCGTGGCCGCGTACCCGTTCGACGCCGTGGATCCCGGCCTGCAGTCCTATGTCACCTTCGTCGCCGACGACGCGGTGCTGGCCGAACTGGCCGAGCTCACCGACGGCGACGAGAAGATCACCCTCGGGGACGGGGTGGTCTACTGGCAGGTCCCCAAGGGCGACACCTTGACCAGCCCCGTGGGTAAGACGATGGGGGCCAAGCGCTACCAATCGGCCACCACGACCCGCAACCTGCGCACTGTGCACAAGGTGCTCGACTCCGCCGACCGGTAAGGTCGCGCAGGTGGGCGAGGCACAGAAAGTCACCCTGACCGGGGTATCGGAAACAGCGCTGCTGACTTTGAACGCGCGGGCGAACGAGGCCCGCCGGCCCGACCGGATCCTCAACGATCCGATGGCGGTGCGACTGGTGGATTCGATCGACTTCGACTTCGCGAAGTTCGGCACCACCCGCCAGGACATCCCCCTGCGTGCGCTGGGCATCGACACGCAGGCCCTGCGCTTTCTTCGCCAACACCCGACGGGCACCGTGGTGGCCCTGGCCGAGGGCCTGCAGACCAGCTTCTGGCGCCTGAGCGAGGCCATCTCGGATCCGCAATTCCGTTGGCTCACCGTCGATCTGCCACCGGTCATCGCGATCCGCGAACGGCTGCTCCCCAAGGAGCAACGGGTGTCGGTCTGCGCCCAGTCCGCGCTGGACTACAGCTGGATGGACCTGGTCGACACCTCCGACGGCGTGTTCATCACCGCCGAGGGCCTGCTGATGTACCTGCAGCCCGACGAGGCGCTGGGCCTGATCGCCGAATGCGCCCGCCGCTTTCCCGGCGGCCGGATGGTCTTCGACCTCCCCCCGTCGTGGTTCGGCTGGCTGATGCGCCAGGGCGTGCCGACCTCGCTGCGTTACCGGGCGCCGGCAATGCCGTTCACGCTGTCCGCGGCTGCCAGCGCCAAGCTGGTGGACACCGTGCCGGGGGTGCGGGCCGTGCACGATCTGCAGCTGCCGCGGGGCCGGGGCCTGCTGTTCAACACGCTGCTGCCCGCTGCCTACCGGTTGCGGTCGCTGGCCGATGTGCGCCCGTCGCTGACTCTGCTGGAGTTCGGCTAACTCGCCCCGGCGCCGTCGAACGCGGCGTCGAGGTAGCGCAGGGCCTGGGCCTTATCCAGTCCGACCGCGCGGGCCGCGGCGGCGAATGCACCCGCGGCCTGTGCCATCGCCGCGTCGGCCGGATCGGTGCTGGCCACGAAAGTGCCGAAGCGGCCGCGGGTTTCGACAACACCGCCGGACTCCAGCTCGCGGTAGGCCCGCGCGACGGTGTTGACCGCCAGGCCCAGTTGGCCCGCCAGGTCGCGCACCGTGGGCAACCGGGTGCCTGCCGGCAGCGATCCGGCCCGGACCGCCTCGATCAGCTGCACCCTGATCTGCTCGAACAGCGGCCCGTCGTGGTCCGAGTCGATCTTCAGCATGTCCGAGAAGTCCATTCGGCCAGTATCCCGCTATGTTGGTGGCGTGCGGGTGGTGGTGTTCAGTGGCGCAGGGATCTCAGCGGAGAGCGGGATACCTACGTTCCGCGATGACGAGAATGGACTCTGGTCGCAGTACGACCCCTACGAGGTGTCCAGCATCGACGGCTGGAACCGGCACCCCGAACTGGTGTGGGGTTGGTATGTGTGGCGCTGCCAGCTGGCCCGCCGCTATGAGCCGAACCTGGGCCATACCGCGATCGCGGACTGGGAACAGCACGCCGAGGTCCAGATCATCACCCAGAACGTCGACAACCTGCACGAGCGCGGCGGCAGTTCCACGGTGCACCATCTGCACGGCCGGATGTTCACCTTCCGCTGCTCGGACTGCCATCAACCGCACGACACGCAGCTACCCGAGCTGGCGGAGCCAGTGCTCGAGATCATGCCGCCGCAGTGCGAGTGCGGCGGCTTGATCCGCCCCGACGTCGTGTGGTTCGGCGAGGACCTGCCCGACGGGCCGTGGAACGCCGCGGTTGAGGCCGTCGACAACTGCGACGTCATGGTCGTGGTCGGCACCTCCGGGGTGGTCTATCCGGCGGCCAGCCTGCCCGAACGGGCACTGGACCTGGGCAAGACCGTCGTCCAGGTGAACCCCGAGCCCACGCCGCTGTCCGAGCGGGCCACGGTGCACCTGCTCACGACCGCCTCGGCGGCGCTGCCGGGCATGGCGCAGCGGTTGCCGTTCCTGCTGCGCTGAGGCGCGCTCAGGCCGTGCGGCTAGCCGAGCCCAGTGCGAACTCCGACACCGGAACCGGCGCCCAGGCCGGGAATTGGTGCCCGCGCCGCGACTCCGTGACGACGAATCCGGCTGCGGTGATCATCTGCTCGGTGTGGCGGTGGGTGTGGCAGTTGCCGAACAGCCGGGGCCAGAAGGTGGCGTCGGCCACCCGCTGCAGCCGGCCGCGTGCCCCGGCACTGGCGACGTGCTCGAAGTAGCGCAGCTCGCCGCCGGGCTTCAGCAACGCGAACAGCTGGCGCAGCACGTCCTCGGGACGGTCGACCGAGCACAGGACCAGGGAGCACACGATCGCGTCGAAGGGCTCGCCGGCGCCCAGGGCCTCGACGGTGCTGGCCAGTACGGTGACCGGCACCGGCGCGGACGTCGCGGCCGCTGCGGCGGCATCCCGCAACCGCGACTCGGGCTCGGCGGCCACCACCTCGGTCACGGTCTCGGGGTAAAAGCCGAAGTTGCTTCCGGTGCCCGCGCCGACCTCCAGCACACGCCCGGACAGGCCGGCCAGATTCTCCCGGCGCCGGTCGCGCAGCCATTCGGTCTCCCGGCTCGACATGAAGGTCCAGATCCGGGCGAACAGCGGGTTGTCCAGGTTGCCCGGTGCGCTCATGCCAGCCACCCTAGCCCGCCGCCGCGGGGCCGGGCGCACCGATCCGGGCGGACTACTCGAGCAGTCTCGGCGGGGCGCCGGCAAACCCTACCCGTCAGTAGTATTGCCACCATTTCCCGAAACGTGACTCAATGATTCCTTAATAGTGACCCATAGGCTCAGGGCCATGTGGATCGACGACTCAAGTGCCGACGTAATCAAGGTCGATTTCGAGGCTCTGTACCACGGCGATTTCCTCGTCGAGGGTGACACCTCGGAGCAGTTCGACGACTTTCATCTGCTCGCCAGTTAAGTGACCGGCGCCGCGACAGCGGCGCCGCTCCCTGTTGCGCCCATCGCGCGACGGCCCCCGCTCCGCTGAGATCGGGCGCCAACTGTGAGTCGAGCCATTTCTCTTTTACTCAGGCCCCGCTGCGGGATGCGCTGATCGAGCGCCCGGCGCGGCCCAGCCCCAGCAACCTGCGGGCAACCATCTCAACGACAACGCCGAACGTGTAACCAGGGCGGAAAATCGGTCCAAATCCCGCCCTGGTTACACGTTCGGCGCTGGTAAAGCAGCAGTCCCCGGGTGTCGCTGTTAGGCGACGTTCTCCGCGTCGTCGTCCTCAACGACCATCTCGCCCAGACGTCCCAGGATGATCTCCTCGGCTTCCGACACGATCCGCGAGACCAGCTCGTCGACGGTCGGAATGTCGTTGATCAGGCCCATCGCGGTACCGACGGTCCAGATGCCGGCGTCGATGTCGCCCTCGTCGAAGACGCGGCGGCCGCGCACGCCCGCCACCAGTTCCTGCACGTCGGGGAACTGGCCGCCCTTGTTGAGGATGTCGACCACTTCACGCGACACCACGTTGCTGGCCACCCGGGCGGTGTTGTGCAGCGACCGGAAGATCAACTCGGTGCCGCGCTCGTCACCGGCGACGATCGCTTCCTTGACGTTCTGGTGGATGCAGGACTCCACGGTGCACATGAACCGCGAGCCCATGTTGATGCCGTCGGCACCCAGGGCCAGCGCCGCGACCAGGCCGCGGGCGTCGGCGAAGCCGCCGGAGGCGATCATCGGGATCTCGATCTGCGCGGCGGCAGCCGGGATCAGCACCAGGCCGGGAACGTCGTCTTCACCGGGGTGTCCGGCGCACTCGAACCCGTCGATGCTGATGCCGTCCACGCCGAGGCTCTGCGCCTTGACGGCGTGCCGCACCGAGGTGCACTTGTGCAGCACCTTGATGCCGTTGTCGTGGAACATCGGCAGGTGCGGCGCGGGGTTGGAGCCGGCCGTCTCGACGATCTTGATGCCGGCGTCGACGATGACCTGCCGGTACTCGTCGTAGGGCGGCGGGTTGATCGCCGGCAGGATGGTCAGGTTCACCCCGAACGGCTTGTCGGTGAGATCCCGGGTCTTGGCGATCTCGTTGGCCAGATCAGCCGGAGTCGGCTGGGTGAGCGCGGTGAGGAAACCCAATCCCCCGGCATTGGCGACGGCTGCCACCAACTCCGCGCGACCCACCCACTGCATGCCGCCCTGGGCGATGGGGTGCTCGACGCCGAACGCCTCGGTGAACTTCGTTTTGATGCTCATCTCACTCCTTACCTGGGGGCCATCCGGATCGCACCGTCGAGGCGGATGACCTCGCCGTTGAGCATCGGGTTGTTGATGATGTGCTCGGCCAGGGCCCCGTACTCGTCGGGGTCACCGAGCCGCGACGGGTGCGGCACCTGCGCACCGAGCGACTTCTGCGCCTCCTCGGGCAGCGATCCCAGCAGCGGGGTCTTGAACAGGCCCGGTGCGATGGTGCAGACCCGGATCAGTTCCCGCGACAGGTCCCGGGCGATCGGCAGCGTCATGCCGACCACGCCGCCCTTGGACGCCGAGTAGGCCGCCTGGCCGATCTGGCCCTCGAACGCCGCCACCGAGGCGGTGTTGATGATGACACCGCGCTCGCCGTTGATCGGCTCGGTCTTGGCGATCCGCTCGGCCGAGAGCCGCAGGACGTTGAACGTGCCGATCAGGTTCACCTGGATGATCTTGGTGAAGGCGTCCAGCGGGAACGCGCCGTCCTTGCTCAGCGTCTTGATCGCGTTGCCGATGCCGGCGCAGTTGACGTTGATCCGCACCGGGCCGAGCGATTCCGCGACGTCCAGGGCGGCGGTGACGGCCTCGGGGTCGGCCACGTTGGCCTCCACGAAGCGAGCCCGGTCACCGAGCTCGGCGACGACGTCCGCACCCTTGAGGTCGATCACCACAACCAGCCCGCCGGCGTCCAGCAGGCGCTTGGCGGTCGCCAAACCCAACCCGGAAGCACCGCCGGTGACAACGGCTACCGCGTCCTTGATCTGCACTCTCTTGGCCCCTCTCAGTCCCAACCGTCTGGTTGGTCGGGACTATACCCAGTCGTTCAGGATGGACTCGTTGTCGGCTCCCAGAACGGCCGGCGGCGTCGGGGTGCCGGGCGCGCTGCGGGAGAACCGCGGCGCGGGCATCGGCTGAAGATAACCGTTGACGTCGTAGAAGGTGTTGCGTTCGGCGATGTGCGAATCAGACTCGACCTCGTTGAAGGCCAGCACCGGAGCCACGCAGGCGTCCGAGCCGGCGAACACCGCCGTCCAGTGGTCCCGGTCGTGGGCGGCGAACGCCTCGGTCAGCTTCGCCCGCAACTGCGGCCAGCCGCTGACGTCGTTCTGCGCCGGCAACTCGGCCGGGTCCAGTTCGAGCTTGGCCAGCAGTTCGGCATAGAACTGCGGCTCGATGGCGCCCACGGACATGTACTTGCCGTCGGAGCATTCGTAGGTGTCGTAGTAGGGCGCTCCGGTGTCGAGCATGTTCACACCGCGCTCGTCGCTCCACATGCCCTGCGACCGGAAGCTCCACATCATCGCCGAGAGCACGCTGGCCCCGTCGACCATCGCCGCATCGATCACCTGACCCTTGCCGGAGGTCTGCCGCTCCCACAGCGCGGCCAGAATGCCGACCAGCAGGAACATCGATCCCCCGCCGAAGTCGCCGGCCAGGTTCAGCGGCGGAACCGGGCGCTCACCGTGGCGGCCGATGGCGTGCAACACCCCGGTCAGCGAGATGTAGTTGATGTCGTGGCCGGCCTGCTGGGCACGCGGGCCGGTCTGCCCCCAGCCGGTCATGCGGCCGTAGATGAGCCGTTCGTTGACCTTGGCGCAGTCCTCGGGGCCCAGGCCGAGGCGCTCGGTGACACCCGGCCGGAAACCCTCGATCAGCACATCGGCTTTGGCGACCAGCTGCAGCACCAGGTCGCGGCCTTCCGGCGACTTCAGGTCCGCGGTCACCGAGCGGCGGTTGCGCAGCATGGCGTCCTTGCTGGGCCCGCCACCGAATTTCGGCGGCCGATCCACCCGGACCACGTCGGCACCCAGGTCGCCGAGGATCATCGCCGCGTGCGGTCCCGGACCGATCCCGGCCAGCTCAATGACCCGCAGTCCCGCCAGTGGTCCCGCCATTTCTGCCTCCTCGTCGTAAGCCTGTGTGATCAGCATCCTAAGGTGAGGGCCATGACAGCAATCGACTCCGGCATCGACACCCTGGCTCCGGTGGCGGGTGTGTCCGTCACCCTGACCGACGGGGTGCTCGCGGTGACCATCGACCGCCCCGACAGCCTCAACTCGGTGACCACCGGAGTTCTGGCCGGGATCGCCGACGCCATGGAGGCGGCCGCCCGCGACCCGCGGGTGCGGGCGGTGCGCCTGGGCGGGGCGGGGCGCGGGTTCAGCTCCGGAGCGGGGATCGGTGCCGAGGACGCGGCCGACGAGCTGCCCACGGAGATCATCGTCGAGGCCAACCGCGCGATCCGGGCGATCGTCGCGCTGCCGCGCCCCGTGGTGGCGGTGGTGCAGGGCCCGGCCGCCGGAGTCGGGGTGTCGCTGGCCCTGGCCTGCGACCTGATCGTGGCCTCCGACAAGGCCTTTTTCCTGTTGGCGTTCACCAAGATCGGGCTGATGCCCGACGGCGGCGCCTCAGCGCTGGTGGCCGCGGCGGTCGGCCGGACCCGTGCCATGCGGCTGGCGCTGCTGGCCGAACGACTGTCGGCGGCCGAAGCCCTGGAGTGGGGGCTGGTCTCCGCGGTGTACCCGGCCGAGGAGTTCGACGCCGAGGTGGACAAGCTGCTGGGCCGCTTGCTGGCCGGCCCCGCCGTGGCGCTGGCCAAGACCAAGCACGCCGTCAACGCCGCCACCTTGACCGAGCTGAACGCGGCCCTGGACCGGGAATACGTCGGGCAGTCAATCCTGTTGAACAACCACGACTTCCGCGAGGGAGCGCGGGCGTTTCAGGAGCGGCGCTCGGCCAACTTCACCGACTCCTGACCGCAGGGGCTACATCCCGAACAGCGGCGGCAGTGCCAGCACCATCACCAGTCCCCAGACCAGGTGGGTCAACACCGGCGCCAGCACCCCGCCGGTGGCGCGGCGCTCCATGGCGCAGACGCTGCCGAGCACCAGTGCGGCCACCCCCACCATGAGGTTGCCCGCGGCCATCATCGCCGCAACGTAGAGCAGGGTGGAGAACACCATCGGGGAGCGGCGACCGAAGGCGCTGAACAACGCGCCGCGGAAGAAGATCTCTTCGGCGATCGCGTTGACGATCGCGATCAGCACCACCAGCCGCCAGGAGACCTCGGTGGTGTAGGCCAGGATCGCCACCACCTGATCGGCCAGCGGCGGAATCTCTTGCACCGCAATCCCGCCCAGCAGGAACACTCCGCCGAGCACCAGACCCACCCCGGTGCCGGTGAACACCGGCCGCTCATTGCGCCCGCGGAACCGCAACACCCCCAGGTGCAGCGGCCCGGCCACCACCGCCCCGACCGACCAGACCGCGGCCAGCACCAGCGACAACCAGTAGAACGCCGGGTCGCCGGGAAGTTTGCTGTGCATAGCGCTCAGTACCGCTGCGCCGATCAGCACCACCACCGCGACCACGGCGCGACGACGCTGCACCACGACCCGAGGTTCGTGGTAGGGCGGGGCAACCCTGGTGATGATATGGGTGATCTCGCGCAGCAGGCCGGGTCGGGTTGGACTGATCTGAGTCATACGAGGACGTCCCCTCAGCGGCGGGTTGAGCAACGTCCCTAAAACGTAGCGGCGAAACGGCGGCCGGTGGCCTAAATGCGCTAGTTCGCCCGGTGTACTTCGGTCAGGTGCCGGTAGGCCGCGGCGTTGAGCCGATTGTTGGCGACCTCGGCATCGCTGAGTTCCCGCCGCACCCGTCCCGGCACCCCCGCGACCAGGGACCGGGGCGGCACCACCATCCCCTGCGGGACGACGGCACCCGCCGCGACCAGCGAGCCCTCCCCCACGACGGCACCGTTGAGGACGATCGCGCCCATGCCGATCAGGCAGTCGTCCTCAATGGTGCAGCCGTGCAGCACCGCGTTGTGCCCGACACTGACCCGCTCACCCACCCGTACCGGGAACTGCGGGTCGACGTGGACGGTCACGCCGTCCTGGATGTTGGACTCCGCACCGATCTCGATCGGTTCGACCTCGGCGCGCAATGTCGCCGAGTACCAGACGCTCGCCCGATCGGCCAGGCGAACCTGGCCGATCAGGCTGGCGTTGGGGGCAACCCAGGCCTCCGGGTGCAGCTGCGGCGCGTGGCCCCCGATGGGGATCAGCAGCGGCTGTGGCCGGTCGCTCAACGCGCCTTCCACACCGGGGCACGCTTCTCGGCGAACGCCCGGGGGCCCTCCTTGGCGTCCTCGCTGCGCAGCACCGTGGCGAACTCCCGGCCGGTCCTGGCCCAGGCGGCCACCTCGTCGACGATGACGCCGTCATCGACCCCGTAGGCGATCCGCTTGGTGGCCCGCACCGACAGCGGTGCGTTCACCGTGATGCGTTCGGCCAGCTCGAGTGCGGCTTCGAGGGCTTTGCCGTCCTCCACCACCTGGTTGACCAATCCCCACCGGGCCGCATCGGCCGCTGAGATCGGCTCCCCGGTGTAGAGCAGTTCCAGGGCCACCTTGCGGGGCAGTTGGTCGACGATGCGGAACACCCCACCCGCCCCGGCGACCAGGCCCCGCTTGACCTCGGGCAGCCCGAACTGGGCGCGCTGCTCGGCGATCACCAGGTCGCTGGCCAGCGCCAGCTCGGTGCCGCCGCCCAGGGCGGTGCCGTTGACCGCGGCGATGGTCGGCTTGTCGATGAAGTGCTGCACGTACCCGGCGAAACCCCATTCCGGGTGTTCGGAGTGGTAGATGTTCTCCCGGTTGGCGATCGCCTTGAGATCGGCGCCGGCACTGAACGACTTGTCGCCGGCACCGGTGAGCACCACCGCGCGCACCTCGTCGTCATTCTGCGCCAGCTCCAAGGCGTCCCCGACGCCCTGGCTCACCGCGCCGTTGATCGCGTTGCGCGCCTCGGGCCGGTTGATCGTGACCAGCAGTACGTTGCCGCGCCGCTCTACCAGAACGGCCGCGTCACTCACAGCAGCTCCAGAATGGTGGCGTTGGCCTGCCCGCCGCCCTCGCACATGGTCTGCAGGCCGTAGCGAATCCCGTTGGCGCGCATGTGGTACAGCAGCGTGGTCATGATCCGGGCACCGGAACCGCCGAGCGGGTGGCCCAGCGCGATCGCCCCGCCGTTGGGGTTGAGCTTCTTCGGGTCGGCACCGATGTCGGCGAGCCAGGCCATGGGCACCGGGGCGAACGCCTCGTTGACCTCGAAGGCCCCGATGTCGTCGACGCTCAGGCCGGACCGCTGCAGTGCCTTCTGCGTGGCCGGGATCGGCGCGGACAGCATCATCACCGGGTCGGAGCCGGCCAGCGTCGCGGTGTGCACCCGGGCCAGCGGGGTCAGGCCCAGCTCCTTGGCCTTCTCCGCCGACATGAACAACAGCGCCGCCGAGCCGTCGGAGATCTGGCTGGAGTTGCCGGCGTGGATCACGCCGTCCTCTTTGAAGGCGGGCTTGAGCTGGCCCATCTTCTCCAAGGTGGTGCCGCGGCGGATGCCTTCGTCTTCGCTGATGACGTTGCCCTCGGGGTCGGTGATCGAGACGATCTCGTCCTTGAAGGCGCCCGCGTCCTGGGCGGCAGCGGCCTTTTCGTGCGATGCCAGCGCGAACTCGTCGAGCGCGGTACGGCTCAGGCCCCACTTGGTGGCCATCATCTCGGCACCGATGCCCTGGTTGGGGGTCTGCTCGTAGCGCGCCTTGAAGGATTCGCCGTAGGGCCGGCCGCCGTTGGCCAGCGAGGAGCCCATCGGGGTCCGCGACATCGACTCGACCCCACCGGCCACGACGACGTCGTAGTGTCCGGCGATCACGCCGGCTGCGGCGAAGTGCACCGACTGCTGGCTCGACCCACACTGGCGGTCCACCGTCACCGCGGGGACGCTCTCGGGCCAGCCCGCGCTGAGCACGGCGGTCCGGCCGATGTCCAGCGCCTGCTCACCGGCCTGCATGACGCAGCCCCAGATCACATCGTCGACGAGCGCCGGGTCCACACCGGCCCGCGTGACCAGGCCGTTGAGCACCTGGGCGGACAGCTCCGCGGGGTGCACCCCCGACAGTCCACCGTTGCGCTTGCCGACTGGCGAACGCACCGCTTCCACAATGACGGCTTCAGCCATGGTGCTCCTTCATTCAACGAGGTGTGATTGACCTCGATTGTCAACCAGCCCGTCGCCGCCACCCGAAGGGGGGTGGCCATCGCTTGGTCAGCCGACCGGATCGAACTCCAGGTGCAGGTCCTGCAGCCCCCACATGATGAACGTCGGCTCGAAGTTGTAGTGGCGCGCTTCAGGCCGGCCGTGCTTGTCCGGCTCACCGTCGGCGCACTGCGGGAGCAGGCCCGCGATGTCGACCTGGGTCACTGCTCATCGGAGCGGCTGAAGTAGACCGGAACCGACGCCGTGACGGCTTTGGACCGGCCGCCAAGCTGCCCACGGGACCCTGGTGGGCGTGATTAACACTGTGGCCGTTGCCATTCCACATCTTCCCGACGGCGCATCCGTCATCGTCACGGGCTCGACCGCGGGCATGATCCGGGGAACCACCGACAACCCGAACACGCGACCGGGCGGCACCGGCTACGGGTGGAGCAAGCGCATCGTCATGGAGTACGTCAAACCAGATTTCGCTGTATCTGGCGCCCCGGATGATCCGGGTCAACGCCATTCACCCCACCAACTGCAACACCCACCTGCTGCAGAACGACGGCATGTACTCCATGTTCCGCCCGGACCTGACCGCCGCGGGCAAGAAGGCCACCCGCGAGGATGCCGAGCCGCTGTTCACGCCCTTCCAGGCGATGCCGATCCCCTGCGTGGAGCCCGAGGACATGGCCAATCCCGGGGTGTTCCTGGCCAGTGACGACGCGCGCTTCATCACCGGCCAGCACATCCGCGTCGACGCCGGCTCCCTGCTCAAATGGCCGACGGTCCGGGCGGCTGAGTCGTCGCGCCGGTGTCGCGGCGTCCGCCGCCCGGTAGCGTCGCTCCCATGGCTCGCATCGTGATCATCGGTGGCCACGGCAAGGTCGCCCTGCTGCTCGCCCCCATCCTGAGCGCCCGCGGCAATCAGGTCACTTCGGTGTTCCGCAACCCCGAGCACGCCGATGAGGTCGCGGCGACCGGGGCGCACCCGGTGGTGGCCGACATCGAGCACCTCGACACCGACGCGCTGGCCGAGCTGCTGGCCGGTCACGACGCGGTGGTGTTCTCCGCGGGTGCCGGCGGCGGCAATCCGGCGCGGACCTACGCCGTGGACCGCGACGCCGCGATCCGCACCATCGACGCCGCCGCCAAGGCCGGGGTGCGGCGGTTCATCATGGTGTCCTACTTCGGCGCCGGTCCCAACCACGGTGTTCCCGAAGGCGACTCGTTCTTTCCGTATGCGCAGGCCAAAGCCGCCGCCGACGCCCACCTGCGCGCCAGCGACCTGGACTGGACGGTGCTGGGGCCGAGCCGGCTGACGCTCGAGGAGCCGACCGGCCGCATCGACGTGGGCACGGGCAGGGGTCAGGTGTCGCGCGGCAACGTCGCCCAAGTGATCGCGGCCTGCCTGGCCGACGCGTCGACCACTGGGCGCACCATCGATTTCAACGACGGCCACACGCCGATCCCGCAGGCGCTCGCGGCCCAGCACGCCGAGTAATCTCGGTCCTGCAACTGGTTTGCCGGCGCCGCCTCACGGCGGCTTCGGCATCGAGCGCACGGCGGTTTTCCGTCGGGCGCGAGAGGGAACCCGGTGAGAATCCGGGACTGTCCCGCAGCGGTATGCAGGAACGACCGCCGTCACAAAGCACTGGTCCACCGACTGGGAAGCGACGGCCATTAGGAGCACTTCGGTGCGTGCCTGCGAGTCCGAATACCTGCCTGTTGTGCTGGGCGCGCCGCGCCCAGCGGATCATCGCCCCGCGGAATGGGCGTCTGGTTTTGAGGGTTTTATTGCGTTAAATTGCATGGGACCGGATTGGCTGGACAACTGCCGGCGGTGATCCACCCTGCAATCGAAGGATCAACTCGTGAACGCTCACCCCTTTACCGCCACCGTCATCGGCTCCCCGCGCATCGGACCTCGACGCGAGCTCAAACGCGCCACCGAAAGTTACTGGGCCGGCCGGATCAACCAGGACGAGCTGCGCCATGTGGCCGCCGGACTGCGCCGCGACGCCTGGGCTCAGCTGACCGCCGCCGGCCTGGACTCGGTGCCGGTGAACACGTTCTCCTACTACGACCAGATGCTCGACACGGCGGTGCTGCTGGGCGCACTCCCCGCCCGGGTGGCCGGCGTGACCGACGAGCTGGACCGCTACTTCGCCGCAGCCCGGGGCACCTCGGACATTGCACCGCTGGAGATGACCAAGTGGTTCGACACCAACTACCACTACATCGTTGCCGAGATCGGCCCGGACACAACGTTCAGGCTGAACCCGGCCAAGGTGCTGGCCGAGCTCGCCGAGGCACAAGTGCAGGGCATCGGCGGAAACGTGGCCCGGCCCGTGATCATCGGTCCGGTCACCTTCCTGCTGCTGTCCAAGGCTGTCGACGGTGCGCCGGCACCGATCTCCCGCCTGGACGAGCTCACCGAGGTCTACGCCGAACTGCTGGGCGCGCTGGCCGACGCCGGGGCGCAGTGGGTGCAGATCGACGAGCCGGTGCTGGTGACCGACATCTGCGCCGACGCGCCCGCGCTGGCCGAGCAGGTCTACAACCGGCTCGGCGGGCTGAGCAACCGGCCGTCGATCTTCGTGGCCACCTACTTCGGTGACCCCGGTGCGGGGCTGGCGGCGCTGGCCCGCACGCCGGTCGAGGCCATCGGGGTGGACCTGGTCTACGGCCCGAGCACCGTGGCGCCGGTGCCGGAGCTGGCATCCAAGACTCTGGTGGCCGGCATCGTCGACGGCCGCAACATCTGGCGCACCGACCTGCGGGCGGCGCTGGCCACCCTGGTATCGCTGCGAGGCAGTGCGGCGGCCGTTGCGGTATCGACGTCGTGCTCGACGCTGCACGTGCCGTACTCGTTGGAACCCGAGTCCGGATTGGACGAGGCGCTGCGCAGTTGGCTGGCGTTCGGCGCGGAGAAGGTGAGCGAGGTGGCCACCCTGGCGCGTGCCCTGCGCGACGGCCCGGATGCCGTGGCCGAGGAGATCGCCGCGTCCGACGCCGCGGTCGCCTCCCGCACGTCCGACCCGCGCCTGAACAATGCCGCGCTGCGCGCGCAGATCGCCGAGATCAGGGCGGCCGGCACCCGGCGCGGTTCGGCGCAGGCACGCCGCGCCGCTCAGGAGGCGCGGCTGCACCTGCCGCCGCTGCCCACCACCACCATCGGCTCGTTCCCGCAGACCGTCGAGATCCGCAAGGCCCGTGCGGCGTTGGCGGCCGGCGAGATCGACCAGGTGCAGTACATCGAGCGGATGAAGGCCGAAGTCGCTGCCGTCATCAAGCTGCAGGAGGATCTGGGCCTCGACGTTCTGGTGCACGGCGAGCCGGAGCGCAACGACATGGTGCAGTACTTCGCCGAGCAGCTGGAGGGCTTCTTCGCCACCCGCAACGGCTGGGTGCAGTCCTACGGCAGTCGCTGTGTCCGTCCGCCGGTGCTGTTCGGCGACGTCACCCGGCCCAAGCCGATGACGGTGCAGTGGGCGACCTACGCCCAGTCGCTGACCGACAAGCCGGTCAAGGGCATGCTCACCGGCCCGGTGACCATCCTGGCCTGGTCGTTCGTGCGCGACGACCAGCCGCTGGCCGACACCGCCTACCAGGTGGCCTTGGCGATCCGGGAGGAGACGCTCGATCTGGAGGCCGCCGGTATCGCGGTGATCCAGGTCGACGAGCCCGCCCTGCGCGAGCTGCTGCCGCTGCGCGACGCCGACAAAGCGGCCTACCTGGAGTGGGCGGTCGGCGCTTTCCGGCTGGCGACGTCAGGTGTCTCGGATGCGACCCAGATCCACACCCACCTGTGCTACTCGGAGTTCGGTGAGGTGATCGGCGCGATCGCCGACCTGGACGCCGACGTCACCTCGATCGAGGCGGCGCGCTCGCACATGGAGGTGCTCGACGACCTCAACGCGATCGGGTTCGCCAACGAAGTCGGCCCCGGGGTCTACGACATCCACTCGCCGCGGGTGCCCAGCGCCGACGAGATGGCGGTGTCGCTGCGTGAGGCACTGGGCGCCGTGCCCGCGCAGCGTCTGTGGGTCAACCCGGATTGCGGGTTGAAGACCCGCAAGCCCGACGAGGTGACCGCTTCACTGGCCAACATGGTCGCCGCGGCCCAGCAGGTCCGGGCCGGGGTGTAACGACAACTCGCCGAGTGTGCGTCCAGGGCGGGATTTTCACCTGATTCTCGCCCTGGACGCACACTCGGCGCGTAAGCCGGCGCATTAGCCTTGCCTGATGGACTTCACCACGCTGCGACACGAGGTCGAAGACGGCATTCTCACCGTGTATCTGCACCGGCCGGACAATCTCAACGCGTTCACCGTCGAGATGGCCGACGAGTTGGAACGCACCTTCATCGACGTCAACGACAACGACGATGTCCGCGCGGTGATCGTCACCGGCTCCGGACGCGCGTTCTGCGCCGGCATGGACCTGTCCAGCTCCGGCAACGTGTTCGGTCTCGACGAGTCCAAGTCGCCGGCACTGGCCGACATGGCCGACCTCGACGATCCCGAACTGGTGCGGGTGCGCGACACCGGCGGACGGGTGACGCTGGCGATCTATGGCTGCCGCAAGCCGGTGATCGCCGCGGTCAACGGCGCCGCGGTCGGGATCGGCGCCACCATGATGCTGGCCATGGACGCCCGGCTGTTTTCCACCAAGGCACGGTTCGGGTTGGTGTTCGGGAAATTGGGCATCACCCCGGAGGCCTGCTCGACGTGGTTCCTGCCGCGGATCGTGGGCATGCCGACGGCCCTGGATCTGCTGTATCGCGCCGACATCCTCGACGCCGAGGCCGCACACGGCTGCGGGATCGCCCAGGCAGTTCACCAACCGGAGACACTTTTGGCCGAGGCGCGGGCGCTGGCCGACGCCTGGACCAAGGGCCGCTCGCCGGTCTCCTTCGCGCTGATCCGCCAGATGCTCTACCGCAACTCCGCCCAGCCCGATCCGGTGGAGGCGCACCGGGTCGACTCGCTGGCGATGTTCTACACCAGCATCGGTGACGGCGCCGACGGCGTGCGCGCCTTCCTGGAAAAGCGTGCCCCGCACTTCAGTGCTCGGGCCTCACAGATGCCGCCGTTCTACGACGAGTGGGTGCCCGGCACCTAGCCGGCGGGCTGCCATCCCGGGCCGCGGAACAGGTGGCCGAACACCGCACGCCAGCTGCGCGCCGCGCGGATGTCGCGCCAGATCGCGACGTACTCGTGGGTGGCCACTCGCACCGGGTTGAACGTGTCGATGTTCTTGGTCAAGCCGTAGACGGCCGGCTCGTTCTCGGGCTCGAAGGTGCCGAACAGCCGATCCCACACGATCAGGATTCCCCCGTAGTTCTTGTCGAGGTAGCTGGGGTTGGCGCCGTGGTGCACCCGGTGATGCGACGGGGTGTTGAAGACGAATTCGAGGGGCCGCCAGAGCTTGCCGACGCGTTCGGTGTGAATGAAGAACTGGTAGAGCAGGCTGACGGACTGCTGGAGCAGGATCATCCACGGGGCGAATCCGGCGAACGCCAGCAGGATCCAGAACGGCACCGAGGTGAACGGCGTCCAGGTCTGGCGCAGGGCCGTGGACAGGTTGTAGTGCCGGCTGGAGTGGTGCACCACGTGGCTGGCCCAGAACACCCGGATGGTGTGGTGGGTCCGGTGGTACCAGTAGTAGGCGAAGTCGTCGGCGACGAACAGCGCGATCCAGGTCAGCGGGTTGGCCGCGGGCAGGTGGACGGGTGCCAGCAGGTAGGCCGCGCTGAAGATGGCCAGCACGGCCAGCTTCCACCCGATGTTGATGATGACGTTGCCGATGCCCATCGCCAGACTGGTGCCGGTGTCGCGCAGTTCGTAACCGAGCTCGTCGTCGTCGGGCCGCACGGCGAACGACACGGCTTCCAGGGTCAGGCAGAGCACGAAGACCGGAATGGCGTGTGCGATGAGGTCGAACATGGGAGCTACTCCCCTTCCTGGGCGCCGGCCTGGCAGGCCGTGACGAACCGGGCCAGCAACTCATCGGCAAGGCGGTAGGCCGCGTCCTCGTCGGCGGCCGCGATGGCGGCGGCCAGGTCGATGTGGGCGTTGCGGTCGGCGAACTCGGCGAGCCCGAGCGCGTAGATGGCGTCGCGGCCCATCTCCTCGTACGCCGCGACGAGGGTGTTGAGGGCGAGCCGGTACGCGATATTTTCTGAGCCGTCAATAACGGCGATCCAGAACGCCAGGTCGGCCTCGGCGAGGGCGTTGAGGTCGTCGGCGACCGGGTAGGCCGCCGCGGCTGCACTGATCGCGGCCCGTTGCTGCGGGGAGGCGTTGCGCGCGCACAGCCGGGCGGCGTCTGCGGCGATGGAGCGCCGCATCACCGCGACGTCGCCGATGATCTGGCGGGTGGGGATCGCCCCGGCCACAGCCAGCCCGGTCAGGGCATCCAGCCCGGCGCTTTGGCGCCAGTCGAGCACCCGGGTCTTGCCGCCGTGACTGATCCGGACCAGTCCCGCCTGCTGCAGCCGTTTGAGGGCTTCGCGCACGGCGTGGCGGTTGACCTGCAGGGTCAGCGCCAGTTCCCGCTCGGAGGGCAGTGCCTCACCGGCCGGCAGGCGTCCGGTCAGGATCTCCTCGACGAGGCGCACGAAGATCGTGTCGGACAGCGCGGTCCGCGAGATCGGTGCAAGGTCCATGGGCTCCATGGGCTCCATGGTGGGACAGCGCGACCATACTGGTCAACTGGTTGTACCAGTTATCTGGGTCACACCCCGGCGGCGCCGTCGACGTAGATGCGCAGGTCGTCCTGCCAGGGCTGCAGCTGCACCATGTCCGCCACCTTGACGTGGCCGCGCTCGAACTCGCCGGTGGCCGCGTCCACCAGCCGGTAGGTCTGCGTCTGCCGGTGGATCGGCTGGGCGTCCAGGATCACCACCCGCACCTCCCCGGGCTCGAAGCCGCAGCGCTGCTGCAACGCCTCGATCAGCTGCTCATTGGTCATGTGGCCGTCGCCGAAGTTCCAGCCCACCGCCGTCGAACAGATCCGCTCCCCGTCGGTCAGCGAGTAGTCGCTCTCGTCGCCGTCGGCCATCGCCCGGTGCGCCAGGCTGAACAGCGCCCGGCCGTGGGTGTTGAACCCCCGGAAGGCGTAGCCCATGTAGATCGGGATTTGGGCGGCCTCGGGGCTGCCGTAGAAACGTTCCAGCTGCGCGGCGGGCATGCTGGCGATCGCGACGATTCCCCGCGCGATCTTCTCTTCGGCGGACGGCGTCAGGCACCACAGCGTGGTGTCCCAGTTACCGGCGTAGTACCGCATCCCGGGCAGGAACGAGATCTTCTGCGGGAACAGGTTTCCCAGCACTACGGTGCCGGCGCTGACGGCGAACAGCAGTGCCACCGGCAGCGGATCGGTGATGTCGGACAGTCCCAGGTCGGCGTGTGCGACGAACAGCGACAACACCCCGAAAATCATGAAGACGTTCCATTCCAGCGGCACGCCCATCGGAATGGCCGCGAGGATGCCCAGATGGAAGGCGACCATCACGGTGGCCGCGATGGCGGTGGGCAGGCCACCGTGACAGAAGAACAGCGGCAGCGGCGCCAGCATCTCGATCGCGGTGCTCACGTGCGCCAGCGCCTTCGACGGCCCGCCGGGGCGCAGGTCGTCGGGGAAGTTCTTGAAGAAGGCGCGTTTGAGGGCCTTCGGCCGGATCAGCGGGTTGTTGCTCATCATCGTCGAGATCACGAACGGGAAGTGCCGGTTGAGCTTGGAGGTGGCCGCGCCCACCCAGATCACCATGAAGATCGCCTTGGCCGCGATGATCATGTCGGCACCGGTGAACAGGAACGCCGCGGCCAGCGCCGCGTAGACCTCGCCGCGGGCGGCCAGGAAGATCACCTTGTCGCGCAGGCCGAGCACCGCCAGCACCGCCAGAATCGCCACGATCTGCCAGTGCGGCAGCACCCCGATCTCGGTGCGCAGTGCGGCGATGGCGCCCGTGCCGTCGGAGACCAGCGCCACCAGCAGCAGCACCAGCAGGGCCGCGTAGAGGGCTGCGTCCAGGGGGGTGCGGGCGGTGCCCGAGGTCAGCGGTATGCGCCCCGGCCACGGTGGCAGCCGAATGGTGCCGGGCCGCAACCAGTACAGGATGGATCCCATCGGCGGGAAGAAGCGGTTGTTGAGCGGGCCGAAGCCGCAGCCCAGGCCGATCACCTCGAACAGCATCGTGTAGAGCACGACCTTCTCGAACACGATCGGTTCGCTCCACCACTGCCGCACCTCGGTGAATCCGTCGATGCCGGTGGTGGTCAGCGCGAACAGCCAGGCGCCCAGGATGTACAGGCCGATCTTGAGCACGTAGAACAGGTGCAGCACCACCGGGGTGCCGAAACCCACCTCCGCCCAGTGCCGGGCCATCGGCCGGATCTTCTCGCTGCGCGTGCCCTTGCTCCACTCCGGGAAGTCGACTACGGGCAGTTGAGGTTTGAGAAATCCCATGCAGCCAAGACTAGAACGTGTTCTAGATCTGCGGGCCGAAACCCGTCCCGGTGAACGTGCGGGCGGCCACCGACCGCGGCCGCCGCGCCGTCACACCGCCTTGAGGACGCGCTGCGGGCTGCCCGAGTAGGCGCTCAGCGGGCGGATCAGCGCGTTGGACGCCGTCTGCTCCATGATGTGGGCGGTCCAGCCGGTGATGCGGCTCATCACAAACAACGGGGTGAACATCGGGATGTCGAAGCCCATCAGGTAGTAGGCCGGACCGGTCGGGAAGTCCAGGTTGGGCTTGATTCCGGTTGCCGCGAACATCTCGGTCTCCAGGATGCGGTAGATGTCCAGCCAGGCCCGGCCACCGCGGGCGGCAGCCACCTGCTCGAGTGCCGCCTTCATGGTCGGCACCCGGGAGTCGCCGTGCTTGTACACGCGGTGACCGAAGCCCATCACCTTCTCCTTACGCGACAGCTTGGCGTGCAGCCACGCCGCGGCCCGGCCCGGCTCACCGATCTCGATCATGTCGTGCATGACCGCCTCGTTGGCGCCGCCGTGCAGCGAGCCCTTGAGCGCGCCGATGGCCGCGGTGACCGCGCTGTAGATGTCGGACTGGGTGGAGGTGACCACCCGTGCGGCGAACGTGGATGCGTTGAAGCTGTGTTCGGCATACAGCGTCATGGACTGCTCGAAGGCCGCCACGATCACCGGATCGGGCACCTCGCCGAAGCACATCCGCAGGAAGTTCTCGGAGTAGCCGAGGTGGCTGTGCGGCGCGATCGGGTCCAGACCGCGCCGGCGGCGCATGTCGGCGGCCACGATGGTGGGCAGCACCGCGAACATCCGCAGCGCCTTGGTGAAGTTCGCCGACTCGCTGGGGTCGTCTTCTTCGGCGTCCTCGGCGCCCAGGTAGCTGATCGCGGTGCGCACCACGTCCATCGGATGGCAGTTCTCCGGCAGCTTGTCCACCAGCGACAGCAGCGAGCGGTCCGCTCGCCGCGCCGCCCGCTCCCGCTGGCAGAACAGCGCCAGCTCGGCGTCGCTCGGCAGCTCGCCGTGCCACAACAGGTAGGCGACCTGCTCGAAGGTGCAGTGCGCGGCCAGATCCTGCACGGGGTAACCGCGGTAGGTCAGGGAGTTGGTCTCCGGCACCACCTTGGAGATGGCGGTGGTGTCGACGACGACGCCGGCGAGTCCTTTGCGGATTTCCGGCACGTCCGGGGAGATCGTCACTGGGCCGCTCCTAACGTGAAGGTGAAGATGTCGTCATCGAATTGGCTGTACTCGGCGTAGCGCAGCAGCTCGTAGAGCCGGCTGCGCTGCTGCATCTGATCCAGGAGACCGGATTGCGTTCCGGCCGAATCGATCTCACGCAATCCGGCTTCGACGGCGAACATCGCCAGCCGCAGCGTGGTGACCGGGTAGATGACGGCGTTGTAGCCGAGGTCGCACAGTTGGGCGGCGGTGAGCAGCTCCGATTTGCCGAACTCGGTCATGTTGGCCAGCAGCGGCGTGGTCACCGCGGCGCGAAATGCTTCGAATTCGGCCGGCCCGCGTAGGGCTTCGGTGAAGATCAGGTCCGCCCCGGCGTCGGCGTAGGCCTTCGCCCGGTCGATCGCGGAGGCGAGTCCTTCGATGCCGGCGGCGTCGGTGCGGGCGCAGATCACGAAGTTGGGGTCCCGGCGGGCGGTGACCGCGGCCCGCAGCCGCTTGACCATCTCACCCACCGGCACCACGGCTTTGCCGTCGAGGTGCCCGCACCGCTTGGGGTTGACCTGGTCCTCGAGGTGGCACCCGGCCAGCCCGGCGTCTTCGAGCACCGTGACGGTGCGTGCGGCGCTCATCGGCTCGCCGAAGCCGGTGTCGGCGTCGATGAAGGTGGGCAAGCTGGTGGCCGCGGCGATCTGTGCGCCGCGCTCCGCCACCTCGGTCAGCGTGGTCAGCCCGATGTCCGGCAGTCCCAGGTCGGCCGAGAGCGCCGCACCGGAGACGTAGACGCCTTCGAAGCCGATCTCGGCCACCAGCTTGGCGACCAGGGGCGAGAACGCCCCCGGGAACCGTTGCAGCCGGCCCGATTGCAGACCGGCCCGCAATGCCGCCCGCTTGTCCGCCGGAGCCGCGGCGGACCCGAGCAGCCCACTCACCGGAAAATCCCGTCGGGTGTCGCCGGTGCCTGGTCGAGCACCGCCGGCTCGACGACGATGTTGAGTTCGCTGAGCTGACCGCCGCTCAGACCCGCAAGTCCTTCGGCGGCGGCGAGGAACCGCTCTTGTTCGGCCGTGGTCACCACGCCCTCGGCGAGCTCGGTGAACTTGGCGATGTACTGCTTGCGTTCGAACGGCCGGGCCCCCAGCGGGTGAGCGTCGGCGATCGCGAGCTCGTCGGTGATGACTTCGCCACTGGCCAAGGTGATCTCGGCGCGCGCCCCGAACGCCTTCTCGCCTGGGTCGGTCGAGTGGTAGCGCCGGGTCCACTCCGGGTCCTCGACGGTGGAGATCTTGCGCCACAGTGCGATGGTCTCGGGCCGGTGTGCCCGTTCCGGGCTGTAGGACCGGACGTGGTGCCAGCTGCCGTCCTCCAGGGCGACGGCGAAGATGTACATCACCGAGTGGTCCAGGGTCTCCCGCGAGGCGTCCGGGTCGAACTTCTGCGGGTCGCCGGAGCCGGTGCCGATCACGTAGTGGGTGTGGTGGCTGGTGTGCAACACGATCGTGGCCACCTGGCTCAGGTCGGCGATCCGCTCGCGGAGGCGCTTGGCCAGGTCGATCAGGGCCTGGCTCTGGTATTCCGCGGAGTACTCCTTGGTGTAGGTGTCCAGGATGCCGCGCTTGGCCTCGCCGGGACCGGGCAGCGGCACCTGGTAGGTGTGGTCGCGCCCGGACAGCAGCCAGGCGATCACGCCGTCTTCGCCCTCCCAGATCGGGGCCGGTGCGCCTTCACCGCGCATCGCCCGGTCCACGGCCTCGATGCCGACTTTGCCGGCCCAGGCCGGCGCGTAGGCCTTCCAGCTGGAGATCAAGCCCTTGCGGGACTGGCGGGTAGCGGTGGTCAGGTGCAGCGCCTGGCCGACGGCGGAGTAGATCACCTCGGGGTCCAGCCGCAGCATGGTGCCGATTCCGGCGGCTACCGACGGGCCGAGATGGGCGACGTGGTCGATCTTGTGCTCGTGCAGGCAGATACCCTTGACCAGGTCGACCTGGATCTCGTAGGCGGTGGCCAGGCCGCGGATCAGGTCGGCGCCGCTGACCCCGAGCTGCTGGGCGACCGCCACCAGCGCGGGGATGTTGTCGCCGGGATGCGAGTACTCCGCGGCCAGGAAGGTGTCGTGGAAGTCCAGTTCGCGCACCGCGGTGCCGTTGGCCCAGGCGGCCCATTCGGCCGAGTAGCTGCCGCGGACGCCGAAGACCGCGGCACCCGGGGCCGACGGGTGTGCCAGGGCTTGGCGGCGGGCCACGGTCACCGGCCGGCGCAGCACCGAGGCAGCGCTGACGGCGGCGTTGTCGATGATCCGGTTGATGACCATTGCCGCGGTGTCGTCGGGAACTTCCACCGGGTCGGCGGCCACCTGCGCGATCTTCCAAGCGAGGTGCTCGGAGCGGGGGAAGTCCTCGGCACTGCGGCGGGTCCGCACGTCATGTAGCTGCATGTTTCACACCCTACGCAGAGCCGCGACCTGCCGAAACTGACGGGAAAAGTGGAATTTTGCGTCCTAGAATCTCCGGTGTTGCAAACCTTGCGAATCTGCCGTGGGGTTACCCTGCATGACATGGCACCTCCGACCTCCCGCACCTTCGCCGGGGCCAGGCTGCGCCGTCTGCGTGAGGAGCGCGGCCTGACGCAAGTCGCGCTGGCCCGCGCGTTGAACCTGTCGACCAGCTACGTCAATCAGCTCGAGAACGACCAGCGGCCGCTCACCGTTGCGGTGTTGCTGGCGCTCACCGAACGTTTCGGCCTGCCCGCGCAGTACTTCTCCGGCGACGGCGATGCCCGCCTGGTCGCCGAACTGCGCGACATGTTCACCGCGACCGCCGGCGAACACGCCGCCGGCGAAGGACAGATCGAGCAGCTGGTGGCGCGCATGCCCGAGATCGGCAACAGCCTGCTGACCATGCACCGCCAACTTCGTTCGGCCACTGAGGAATTGGAATCCTACCGGTCGCGAGTCTCCGGTGACGCGGCACAGTCGGTGGCCGGGCCCATGCCCTTCGAGGAGGTCCGGGACTTCTTCTACGACCGCAACAACTACATCGGCGAACTCGACAATGCCGCCGAGCGGCTATTCATCGACACCGGGATGCGTTTCGGCGGCTTGGATATTCAGCTGGCTGCACTGATGGAAGAGCGCTTCGGCGTCACCGTGGCGATCGTCGACGACCTGCCGGCGGGCACCAAGCGGGTCTTCGATCCGGCGACACGGGTGCTGCGCGTCGCGCACTGGCTGCTGGCCGGCCAGCGCGCTTTCCAGATCGCCACCCAACTGGCGCTGCTGACCCAGCAGGAGCTGCTCGCCGACCTCGTGGCCCAAGACCCGTCACTGAGCCCGGAGGCACGCGGGGTAGCCAAGATCGGGCTGGCCAATTACTTCGCCGGCGCTTTTCTGTTGCCGTACCGGCAGTTTCAGCGATCCGCGGCCGACCTACGTTACGACATCGACCTGCTGGGCCGCCGTTTCGAGGTCGGTTTCGAGACGGTGTGTCACCGCCTGTCGACACTGCAACAGCCCGGACGACGCGGGGTGCCGTTCATCTTCGTCCGTACCGACAGAGCCGGCAACATCTCGAAGCGGCAGTCAGCGACGGCGTTTCACTTCAGCCGGGTCGGCGGCAGCTGCCCCCTGTGGGTGGTCCACGATGCATTCAGCCAGCCGGGCCGCATCGTCACCCAGGTGGCCCAGATGCCCGACGGGCGCAAGTACTTCTGGATCGCGACAACCACGCCGCCCGAGGGGCGCGGCTATCTGGGGCAGCACAAGAGTTTCGCCGTGGGCCTGGGGTGCGACCTTGCCCATGCCGACAAGCTGGTGTACTCCACCGGTGTCGCCCTCGATGACGCGGCAACGGTGGTGCCGATCGGCGCGGGCTGCAAGATCTGTGATCGCCAGGCCTGCCCGCAGCGGGCCTTCCCCTATCTGGGCCGGCGCGTGATCGTCGACGAGAACGCCGGCAGCGGGCTGCCCTACTCGCCTGTCGCGGCGGACTGCGCCGGCCGCCGGTAGAACAACACCAGTTGACCGATGGCGCCCGCCAGTCCCAGGCCGAGCGAGATCCACAGGCCCGACCAGCCTTTCTGCCAGCAGTGGCCGAAAATCTGGTGGTCGGCGCTGAGGTAACCCGGCCCCAGCATGGCCACCACGACAGCGCCGGCGGCCAGCACCAGGTTGTACTCCCAGCCGTTGCTGAGCACGAAGAAGCCGTTCGAGCGGTGCACGGTCCATACCGCCACCGCCATCAACGCCACGAACCCGGCGGCCGCGATCGGGGTGAACAACCCGACGGCCAGCGCCAGCCCGGCAGCGATCTCGGTGATCGCCGCGGTCAGCGCCGCGAACTTGCCGTACTTCATGCCGATGCTTTCGAACCACCTCGCGGTGCCGGGGATGCGGCCCCCGCCGATGAACTTGTTCAACCCGTGGGCTGCCATGGTCAGACCCAGAACAAGACGCAGGAGCAGCAGTGCGACATCAGCAGAGGTGGCCATCTGCTCAAACTACAACGCGGCGTCCAACAGTCGCAGATATACCTCGATATCGGGGATCGCCGACTGAGCCGCGTGCAC
Source organism: Mycolicibacter hiberniae (assembly GCF_010729485.1). NCBI lineage: Bacteria > Bacillati > Actinomycetota > Actinomycetes > Mycobacteriales > Mycobacteriaceae > Mycobacterium > Mycobacterium hiberniae. Next base: position 658,471 of record NZ_AP022609.1, on the reverse strand, counting down.
GCTGATCACGACGGTGTCGCCGATCCCGTGCACGCCGTGCGTCAGTCCCATCGCCGGGGACAGCGCAGGAAACCCGGCGGTCAGCAGGACCGGCTCGGTGCCCAGTCGCAGGTCTGCGGCGCCGCGGTGCACGCTGGAGACCACGGTGTTGCCGGCGACCCGCTGCGGGCGCACATCGGGGTCGAATCGGTCTACGCCCCAGCGCAGCAACACCGCGGGCGTCGCGGCGAAGGCGCGGTCGGCGGCGGCGGTGGCCGGGTGGCGGCTCCGGAGCCGGCCCGTGGCGATATCGGCGGCGATGCGCTGACAGCGGGCGTCGTGGTCCAGACGCGGGTACAGCCCCACCGTCACGTTGCCGAAGTGGTTGTGGGCTTGGCGCGCACCGGCTTTGGCCATGGGAAGTTCGGCACCCAGTTCGTCGCAGTGCCCGCCGAGATATTCCGAGAGCGCCGCGGACACCGCGGCGAGCACTGCCACGGTGACCGTCGGCCCGCCCACGTCGGCACGCTGTCGCACCAGCGTGCGCACGGTTCGGTCGCCGGCCGGCCGGTTGTTGGTGGCCAGCGGTGGGCGGTCGCCGACGGCGGGCGGCAGCAGTCCCGCCCGGGTGTCCTCGACGCGGCGGCGGTGGGCGCGCGCGGCGACCACGGCACGCCACGGCAAGAACCCGGCCCGCGGTGGCGGCACCGCGGCCACCGGCGCGGGACGGCCGAACAGCCAGGCGGCCAGTGCTGAGGACCGTTGGCCGTCGGCAAGGGCGTGCGCTATCTGCACCACCGCCACCGTGCCGGCGCCGCGATGCCCGGGAATGTCGTGCACGGGCGCGAACACGTGCAGGCGCCACGGGTTGGCGCCGATGTCGAGCTGGTCTTCGGTGAGCCCCACGATGGCGTCCAGGCAGCCGGCCCAGCTGTCGGCGGGTGCCCGGTGGCGGATCACCGTGGCCGGCTCGGTCCGCGGCACCCAACGCGGGTAGCGCAGCCGGCCGGCGTCGTCGACCCGGATGTTGAGATCCGGGGCCGCCCGGGCCCGGTCGAGCACTTCGACGATCGCGCCGTCAAGGTCGGCCGGTACCCCGGCGAAGGCGTAGAGCAGGAACTGGTCGCTGGGGATCTTCGCCGACATCCAGCCGAACTGCGCGTCGATGGCGGCCATCCGCCGTGCGGCGGCCACCGGGTCAGGCCCCGCTCATCGGCTCAGGAACGCCAGCACCTGTTCGGCGACCTGGTCGGGCTGCTCGAGTTGCAGGAAGTGGCCCGCGTTTTCGACGATGGCAACCGCACTGCCCGCCGGCAATGCGGGCTCCATCAGCTGCGCGAACTCCACCGTCATGCAGCCGTCGGTGCGCCCGTGCAGGTACAGGGTCCGCAGCTGCGGCAGCTGCAACCAGTACCGGTGCAGATCGGTGTAGGGCTCGGGGGCCCGCAGGCTGCGTAATGCCCGGTAGGGCCCCAGCGCGGCGCGCCAGCCCTCCGGTGTTCCGATGGCCGCGTCGACGTGGCGCAGATCCTCCTCGGCGGGATATCCCGGCGACCAGCGCCGCCACAGCAGCGGCAGCACCCAGGAGGCGGAGCGCTCCGGCAGCCACGGCAGTTGGAAGTAGCTGATGTACCAGCTGCGCAGCACCTGTCCGGGAACCCGGCGGGCCAGCGAGAGCCGGTCGGTCCCGCCGACGGCACGGAGCGCGGCCGGCGGCGGCACAGACATGATCACCGCCTTGGTGAACGGGCTGTCGGGCATCGCCGCCAGCCCGGTGGCCGCGATCGCGCCCCAGTCGTGCCCGATCACCACGTCCCGGCCGGTGCCGCCGACAGCGACGTGCGCCCGTAGCGCGTCGTGGATCAAGGCGCCCACGTGGTAGCTGCCGTCGGCGGGGATCGCCGAGGGCGCATATCCCCGCATGAACGGCGCCACCACATGCCACCCGGCGTCCACCAGCCGCGGCGCCAAGCGGCGCCACCCGTAGGCGGTGTCGGGAAAACCGTGCAGGCACAACGCCACCGGGTCACCGGGGGTGCCCCAACTCAATGCCTTGAGTTCGACCCCGGGTGCCGGCACGTCGATCCACCGCGGTTCACTCATCACTTACCCCTCACGGCCGGGCAGGCGTTTGCGTCGACCCTGTCGTCCAACCTATCTACCATCTGGGAATGCGCACAGCCCAGACCGTCGAATACGACGGCGTCGACGGAGTAACGCTGGTCGCCGACGAATGGAACCGCGGCGCAGCCGACGCGGCCGGCCACCCGACCATCGTGCTGCTGCACGGCGGTGGCCAGAATCGGCACTCCTGGCACAGGACCGGCCAGATCTTGGCCGACCGCGGCTATCACGTGGTGGCGCTCGACACCCGCGGCCACGGCGACAGTGATCGGGCGCCGCACGCCGACTACGCGATCGAGAAGCTGACCGCCGACGCGCTGGCGGTGATCGACGCGATCGGCCGGCCGGTGGCGCTGATCGGGGCCAGCATGGGCGGGCTCACCGGCATTCTGGTGGCCGCGCAGGCCGGGCCGCAGCGGGTGACCAAGCTGGTGCTGGTGGACGTGGTGCCGCGTTATGAGAAGGACGGCAGCGCCCGCATCCGTGACTTCATGGCCAGCCACCTCGACGGTTTCGACTCCTTGGAGCAGGCCGCCGACGCGGTGGCGTCCTACCTGCCGCACCGCCGCAAACCTCGCAGTCCCGAAGGGCTGAAGAAGAATCTGCGCCGGCGCGACGGGCGGTGGTACTGGCACTGGGATCCGGCGCTGATGACCAAACCCGACGACGACCCGGCGCTGCGCACCGAGAAGATCGAGGCGGCCGCCATCGGGCTGCAGATCCCGATCCTGCTGATCCGCGGCAAGCTCTCCGATGTGGTCAGCCCCGACGGTGTCGCGGACTTCCTGTCCAAGGTCCCCGGCGCGCGGCTCGTGGAGCTGTCCGGCGCCGGGCACACCGCCGCCGGCGACGACAACGACGCCTTCAGCGCGGCCGTCGTCGAGTTCGTGTCCGGGCCTTGACGGGGTGGCTCGCGCCGCCCTGGATCGCGGCCTACGCCCTGGCGGCGGTGGTGGCCGGCCAGGGCCTGGCGCTGGCGATCGTGACCGCCCGGCTGCGGCGGGCCCGCGCCGAGGCCGACTCGCTGCGCGGGCGGGTCGATGCCCGCACCATGCTTCTGACCAGCGGCCGGGAGGCCGTCAAGACGGTTTGGCAGACGGCGAACCTGGTGCGCGAGCAGGGTTTCGGTGCGGCGGTGCGCAGTTCGATCGAAGACCTCGCCGACTGGGCGGCGGTGGAACGCCCCGACCTGGCCCGGCTGGCCCCGGACGGGCATGTGGTGGTGCTGTTCACCGACATCGAGGGGTCCACCGAACTCAACGAGCGGATCGGTGACCGCGCCTGGGTGAAACTGATCGCCCGCCACGACGAGGCGGTGCACCGGCTGGTTGCGGCGCACCGCGGGCAGGTGGTGAAAAGCCAGGGCGACGGCTACATGATCGCCTTCGCCGATCCCGCGCAGGCGGTGCGCTGCGCCCTGGCCATTCAGCAGGCGCTGCAGGCCCGGCGCGGGCGCAAACCCCAGCAGCCGATCCGGGTGCGCATCGGGGTGCACATGGGCCGCTCGGTGCGGCGCGGCGACGACCTGTTCGGCCGCAACGTCGCGATGGCCGCCCGGGTTGCCGCCGCGGCGCAGGGCGGCCAGATCCTGATCAGCGGGCCGGTGCGCGACGCGGTGAAGGAATGCGCGGATATCACCGTCGGCGTCGGGCGTGACGCGGAGCTGAAGGGCTTCGCGGGCACCCACCGCCTCTACAGCGTCGACGCCGCCACGGACTGACGGGCGCTAGGCTGCGTTAATCCAAGCCGCCGGCCTCGGCCAGCCGCTCATGCAGGCGGGCGCGGACTTGTTCGGGCGTGTAGGCCCGCCGTCGGCGCTGGTCTCGCGCCACCAGCACTCCCCCGGCGGCAACGCCCACCACACCCGCCAGGCCGATCCATTTCCAGATGCTGCGCACCATCACACCCTAGGGTGCTGGGCGTGGACGAACACACCGTGACATTGGACCGGGCGCTGGCCGAAACACGCACCGGCGACATCTGGTTGTTCCGGGGCCGCTCCGGCCCGGACCGCGCGATCCAGACCCTGTCCAACGCCCCGGTGAACCACGTCGGGATGACGGTGGCCCTCGATGATCTGCCGCCGTTGATCTGGCATGCCGAGCTCGGCGACAAGTTGCATGACTTCTGGACCGGCACCAACCACCGCGGGGTGCAGCTCAACGACGCCCGGGCGGCCGTCGAGCAGTGGATGGGCCGCTATGAGCAGCGCTGCTGGCTGCGCCAGCTCAGCGGGACCATCACCCGCCAGCAGGAGAACCAGCTGCTGCAGGCGATCGCGCGGATGGACGGCACCGCGTTTCCCACCACCGCACGGCTCACCGGCCGGTGGCTGCGGGGGCGGCTGCCCACAGCGCGCGACTGGACCCGCGGTATCCCGTTGCTGGACCGCAAAGTCGAGGAGATCACCCAGCAGCGCAAGGCCCGCAACAGCAAGGTCGCGTTGCAGACCGCCTACTGCGCCGAGACGGTGGCCATCACCTACGAACAGATGGGCCTGCTGTCGACCGACAAGAACTCGAACTGGTTCGACCCCGGCTGCTTCTGGAGCGGGGATATCTTGCCGTTGGCCGCCGGTTACCAATTGGGCCGGGAGATCTCGGTCGTGCGCTAGGCGCTGGGCGATCGCAAGCGCGGCGAAGCCGGGTGAAGCGGGTCGCCGTGATGACCTCAGTCGACGGTCAGCTCACCCATCGCCGACCAGTCCGTGGCGTCGATCTGCTGGCTGATGATCTTCGGTGTCGACACCAGGGCCTGCGGCATGTCGGCCATGGCCTGTTTGAAGTGCTCGCTGTTGACGTGGGCACTGCCCGCTTCGCCGTCGCGGAAAGCCTCGACGAGCACATACTCGCATGCGTCATCGAGACTGCGCGACCACTCGAACCACAGGTTGCCGGGCTCGGCCCGGGTGGCCTCGGTGAAGCCGGCCACCAACTGCGGCCAGCGCTGCGCCCAATCCGGCTTGACCGCGAACTTGACGACGATGAAGATCACCGGCGCTACTTTACCTCCAGGGTGCTGTGCACCGGGGTGACGTTGGTGGTCAGATCCAGTACCGGGCAGTGCTTTTCCACCGTCTGGTGCAGCTCCCGGTAGCGCTCCTCGGTCTCCGGGCCGGTCACGGTGATGACCACCCGCACCTGGTTGAAGCCGGGGCGGACGTCGTCGTCCAGACCGAAGAAGCCACGAACGTCCAGGTCGCCTTCGGCACGCCCGGTGATCTCATCGACGGTGATACCCAGCTTCTCCGCCCAGTACCGCCACGTGACGATCTGGCAGGACAGCAGCGATGCCAGGTAGTACTCCACCGGGTTGGGGGCGGTGTTCTCGCCGCCGAGCGCCGGCGGTTCGTCGACCTCGACGCTGTACTGGCCCAGCGTGACGGTGCTGGCGACCGCGTCGTGGCCGACGGCGGAGGCACTGAAGACCACTTGCGAGCCTGCGGGGTCGGCAGCGGCCGGGTCACTGGTGGCGGCGACGACGGCGGCCAGGCGGGTGAGGGAGGTAGTCATGCGGGCAAGGCTAGAGACTCGGCGCCAGATCGGCGAGCGACGCGGAGGCGCGCTTGCCGGATGGAATACCATTTGCCGCCGCCACGGGTTAGCCTGAGCGGCGTGGAGGTACTACGGCACGTAATAGTTCTGCTGCACATCGTCGGTTTCGCGGTGACGTTCGGTGCGCTGGTCGCCGAAGCTGCGGCGCGGCGCTTCCAGCTCACCCCGGTGATGAACTACGGCGTCTTGCTGTCCCTGCTGACCGGACTGGCGCTGGCGGCCCCCTGGCCTGCCGACGTGGTGCTCAACTACCCCAAGATCGGGACCAAGCTGGTGATCCTGGTCGCCCTCGGTGCCGTGCTGGGCATCGGCCGGGCACGGCAGCGTAAGTCAGGTGGGGAAGCCCCGCGCCCGCTGTTCTACGCCGCGGGTGCCCTGGTGCTGACCGCCGCCGGGCTCGCCGTCATCTGGTAGACCGCTCGATTCAGACATTCAATCTGGCTGATCCCAATCGGACGTAAAGCCGATACCGTCGTTGTCATGGCTGATGACGACATACGCGCTGCGCTCGAGGCGCATTGGGCGGCGTCGGATGCGAACGACTTCGACGCCGAACATCAGATCTACCGGGCGGATTCGGTCCTCGAATACCCCCAGTCGGGTGAGCGGATTCGTGGCCGCGACCATATTCGGGCGTCGCGGCAAGCCCAGCCGAATGCCAAACGCTTCACAGTCCGCCGCATCCTCGGAGGTGGCGATCTGTGGATCAGTGAACTCGTCCTCACCTACGACGGTCGGCCGTCCTACGTGGTGAGCGTGATGGAGTTCGCGCGCGGGGAGGTCGTGCGCGAGACGCAGTATTTCGGCGATCCGTTCAGCCCCGGACCGTCGCGCGTTCAATGGGTCGAACCGATCGAATGAGTCAACCCGGTGCGAGCAGTGCCTTCATGTGCAGCAACGGGTATGGCCGATCCGCATCATCAAGCTCAGTGCGGCCGGTGACGACGAAACCGCGTCGAATGTAGAACTCGACCGCTAGCTCGTTCTGCTCGTTGACGTCGACCCGGCGGATCCCGTGCGCGCCGATCGCGTGTTGGAGTAGCGCGCTTCCGACTCCGTGTCCACGGGCGTCGGCGTGGACGAACAACATCTCCAGGTGCTCCCCCGCCGTGCCGGCGAAACCCACCGGATCACCGTCGATCTCGGCGATGGTGAGAAGAACAGCCGGGAAGTAGGTGTCGGCCAACTGGGTTTCGATGGCTGTGCGGTCGGGTTCTGCCAGAAAGTTGTGAGTCGCGTCGACGGCGCTGCGCCAAATCTGCACCAACCGGGGATATTCGGCCGGGCCGACGCAATCACGAATTCGCACCGCGGTCAGATTACCGATCGAGGGCCTCGACGCGTCGATACCCTGTAACCGATGGACGCGATCGACGACGAAGGCCCGTTCTTCCATGGCACCAAAGCCGGATTGGCGGTTGGGGACCTACTCCTCGCCGGCTTCCGGTCCAACTACCGGCCCGAGATCGTGATGAACCACATCTATTTCACCGCGCTGCTCGACGGTGCCGGGCTGGCGGCCGAGCTCGCCGCCGGCGACGGGGAGCCGCGGGTGTACCGCGTCGAGCCGACCGGGGCGTTCGAGAACGACCCGAACGTCACCGACAAGAAGTTTCCCGGCAACCCGACCCGCTCCTACCGCAGCAGTGCGCCGCTACGGGTCGCCGAAGAGATCGTCGATTGGCCGCGATTGACGCCCGAAGCCCTTCGGGAGTGGCGTGATCGGCTGGCCGCGCTGCGCGCTGACGGGCTCGACGAGATCATCAACTGAGCAATGCTCCCCAAGACGCCGATTACGGAAGCCGCCCGCTGAAGCGCGGCCGTGCCGCCGGTTGCCACTGCCCGGTACGGGCTGATGACACGCTCGATGGACAGCCGCACGGTGTCGATCAGCCCGGTCACCTGGCGCCGCCTGGCACGAAGCTTCACCAGGTAGTGACCTCCGATGCACGCCGCGGCCACCACCACAACAATCCACAGCAGCGCCGCCACCAGATAGATCGCTTCAACCACCGACATGAGGATGAGCCTCCCCTACCGCCGTCGCGGTGAGGTCACCGGCGAGACACACGTCGGCGACTTCTCCACCGCGGCAGGCCGGCGCTGCCCCTCCCCCCGTTCGGCGCATCAGCCTGTCGGTTATCGGGCCAGAACCCGCGGGTCAGGTGGCGCTGCGGCCGTCTGTCAGCGCGCGCAGCAATTCCTCATCGGGATCCGCCACCGCTGGGTCGGCCGCTCCGTCGGTGAGTAGCCGACGCCACCGTTCCAGGTCGAAATCCAGCGGCACCGTGTTGGTTATGAAGTCGTCGACGAGGTCGGCGAACCGTAGCGGGTCGTCACGGAACGGGAAATGACCGGAATCGACGAAGGTTTCCAGCCGCGAATGCGGCATCGCGGCGTGTGCGAGCTTGGCGTGCGAATACGGCAACACCTGATCGTGGGTCCCCCAGACGATCATGATCGGGAGTCGTTCGGTGAGATAACTGCGGTCGAGCATGGTGACCATCTGCCCGCGCCAATCCACCACCGCGCGCAGCGTCCGCACGAACGCCGCCCGCTTGTTCGGCGACCGCAAATCACCGAGCACCCGCAAGATCTCAGGAAGATCCACCAGAGGCGGCGGCAGGCTCAGCTTGTCGATCCGCCCCCGAACCATCCGAAGCGTTGTCTCAAATCCTGGCACCGACAGTGCGGCCAGCGCCTGCGGTGCGGCCGGCAGCGACGCCAGCCGCAGCGCGGGGTTGACCTCGCGCGTCACACCGCCGGCGGCTACCAACACCAGCCGCTCAACCATCTGCGGGTACTGGTAGCAGAACTGCATCGCTACCCCGCCACCCAAGGAGTGCCCGATGACCGTTACCTGATTAAAACCTAAGACCGACAGCAGATCTCGCATGCCGTTGGCGAACGCGGCGACGGAATAGTCAGCGCGCGGCTGATCCGAGAGCCCATGACCGAGCAGATCCGGGGCGATCACCGTGTACTTCTGCGCCAACAGGGGGATCAGCGGCTCCCAGGTCGACGAATTGTCTCCGATGCCGTGGATCAACAACAGCGGCGGCCCGTCCCCGGCCACCCGATACGCCCGGCGATATCCGTGCACGGTTCGGTATTCGACTCGGACCGGATCATCCGAGACCGGCCGCAATCGCGGCTTATCCGCAGCCATCCGGTGCTCCATCTATCCGAAACTACCGACAGCTAACCGCCTACCGGCCCGTTGCGCACCCGATGTTTCGACAATTTAACGCGCGAGGCGTTCCCACCACCTGACAGCTCCCCGCGACACCGCCGAAGGCAACGCCACGGGCACCATCGTGCCTGCGCAACCCGCCACGACAACTCGCCGCCCGCTCACGCCGGCACCATCGAAATCGCCAGCATCAACCTCTGGATAAGACGATTTTCGCAACAGGTACTACACGTTGAACCGGAACTCCACCACGTCCCCGTCGGCCATGACGTAGTCCTTGCCCTCCATGCGCACCTTGCCGGCGGCTTTGGCCGCGGCCATGGACCCGGCCTCGACCAGGTCGTCGAAGGAGACCACCTCGGCCTTGATGAAGCCCTTCTCGAAGTCGGTGTGGATCACCCCGGCCGCCTTGGGTGCGGTGTCGCCCTGGTGGATGGTCCAGGCCCGTGCCTCCTTGGGGCCGGCGGTCAGGTAGGTCTGCAACTTCAGGGTGTGGAAACCGGCGCGGGCCAACGCGTCCAGGCCGCGTTCGGTCTGCCCGATGGACTCCAGCAGTTCCATCGCCGATTCGTCGTCGAGTTCGGCGAGCTCGGCTTCGATCTTGGCGTCGAGGAACACCGCGTCGGCCGGGGCCACCAGCTCGCGCAGCGCGGCCACCCGCGCCGCGTCGGTGAGCACCGTCTCGTCGGCGTTGAACACATACAGGAACGGTTTGGTGGTCAGCAGGTTCAGCTCGCGCAGCGGGGCGGGGTCCACCCCGGCCGCGAACAGGGTCTTGCCGGTGTCGAGGATCGCTGCGGCGGCCACGGCGGCCTCGTGCACGGGCTTGCGGTCCTTGTTGTTGCGGGCCTCTTTCTCCAGCCGCGGGATCGCCTTCTCCAGGGTCTGCATGTCGGCCAGGATCAGCTCGGTGGCGATCACCTCGATGTCGGCCTCGGGGTCGACCTTGCCGTCCACGTGCACCACGTCGTCGTCGGAGAAGACCCGCACCACCTGACAGATGGCGTCGCATTCGCGGATGTTGGCCAGGAACTTGTTGCCCAGCCCGGCCCCCTCCGAGGCGCCCTTGACGATGCCGGCGATGTCGACGAACGTCACCGGCGCGGGCAGGATCCGCTCGGAGCCGAAGATCTCCGCCAGCTTGGCCAGCCGGGGATCGGGCAGCGGTACGACGCCCTCATTGGGCTCGATCGTCGCGAACGGATAGTTGGCGGCCAACACATCGTTGTGCGTCAACGCGTTGAACAGGGTCGACTTACCGACGTTGGGCAACCCCACAATTCCCAGGCTCAGGCTCACGGGAAGCCAAGTCTAGAGCGCCGTGCGTGCCGCCGTGCGCCCCCGCCGTCGCCAGCCGGTACCGTCTTCGTGTGGCAGTAGCGCGGGAGAAGTCGGCAGTGGCCGCGGACGACCGTTCCATCTTGCCGACCATCACCGGGCTGCCCTGGTGGAGTGCGGTCGCGGTGGCGGTGGTCGCGACCGCAGTCGGCGTGGCTTTTGACGCCGGCGCCGGCGACAAAGAACTGACCATCGTCTTCTCGACCCTGTATGCGATGGGCTGTCTGGCCGCGGTGCTCATGGTGCAGCAGTCGGCGGTGTTCACCACCGTGGTCCAGCCGCCGCTGATCCTGTTCGTCATGGTGCCAGGCGCGTACTGGCTGTTCCGCGGCGGCGGCTTCCCCGGCCTCAAAGCCATCGTCATCAACTGCGGATATCCCCTGATCGAACGCTTCCCGCTGATGCTGTTCACCGCCGCGGCGGTGCTGCTGATCGGGATGGTGCGCTGGTACCTGGGCATGCTGGACGCCACCGCCCGGCCCGCGGCCCAGACCCCGGCCACCCCGCAACGGGCCACCCTCAGCGGCCGCCTCGGCGCGCTGCTTGGCTCGGTCCTCAATCGCGATGCCGCGCATGCCATCGAGCAGCCGGCCACCCGGGAGAAGCGCCCCGGTGAACGTCCCCGCCGGGCCACCGCGGAGGCCCGCCGGGCCGCGCGGGAGACCTCGGCAGCGCGATCCCGCCCCCGCGCGGGTGAGCGTCGTGGCGCGGCGGGCGGCGCAGCGCCGACCCGTTCGCGGCACGTGCGCCCGGGCATGGACGACGGGAGCGGCCAGCGCCCGCGCCGTCGTCCGGCCGCGGAGGGCCGCGGCGAATCCCCGCAGCAGCGGCGGCGCCGTCCGGCGCCGGAGGCCCGCGACGAGCGCCAGCCCCGCCGGCGGCCCGCCCCGGACTGGACCGCCGAGCCGCGGCCAGTCGGACGCCCGCCGCACGACTCGGCACGCGGCGGTGAGCACTCCCGCGCGCCGCGGGATGTGCCGGGACGCGGCAACCGGCCCGGTGAGGCGCCAGAATCGGTTCCCCGCCGCCGTCAGCCCCCGCCCGCCGAGGGCAGCGGCAACGGAAGCCGCCACCCGGTGTCCCAGGTGCGTTACCGCGGGACCGACGCCGAGGCCGACGAAGCGCAGCGTGGCGCCCGTCCCCGCCAGCAGCGCGGACAAGCCGATTCCTGGGAATTCGACATCTAGCCAGGGCGGCTCCGCCGAGGAGACCCGGGCTGACAGGCTTTGTGTGAGCTGGAATCAGCCATCGCTACGAGCCGAAACTGGCCGATGCGGTTAAACCGGTTTCGCAAGTCCCTTTTTCCGCCCGCAAAAATCGAAGCTGGGTCTCTCCGTAAATTCCGCTGCCAACTTGCTGTGGATGCACCAATGACGGCTCGGGGCTTGGAATTCTCGAGCTGCGTCGGCCTATGATCCCGATGTTGGCGCAGCGCCAACAAGCGGGACTTGCTGATACCGGCTCAGGCCGGTTCGGGGTCAATCGTCGTATCAGAACGACAGATTGGCGCACCCCGCAGCGTGGATTTTACGGAGACTGTGGGTTCAAGTGGCTCATTCAGCATTAACGGCGACCGTGCGCTTTTTCCGGCCCCCACGAATTTGCGCCCTCCCGTTATGAAGGCGGATTGACGCTGCACGAATTTCGGCAGCGCTTTACCAAAACTGCTTTTAGCCGCTGCCGAGAAAGCTGATTCATGCAACATCTCCTGACCGTTCCGACCGAAAAGCCGCGCAATGGCCTGGCCGGCCTGAAGCACTGGCGCTACGATCTGCGGTCGGGTTTCACGGTGGCCCTGATCTCGCTGCCGTTCTCGATGGGAATTGCGGTCACCTCGGGCGCCCCGCCGATCTGCGGGATCGTGTCGGCGATCATCGCCGGTTTTGTCCTGCCGTTCCTGGGCGGCTCGTATGTGACCATCAGCGGCCCGGCGGCGGGACTGGCGCCCGTCTTGTTCGCCAGCATGATCACGCTGGGACAGATCCGCCTCGGTGAGGGCGCCCCGGAATCCGAGTTGCTGGCGGTGGGGTACCCCCTGGTTCTGGTTGCCATCGCCCTTGCAGGCGTGGTTCAGGTGCTCCTTGCCAAGTTGAAGGTGGCCCGCCTGAGCGCCATCTTCCCGGCCGCGGCGATTCAGGGCATGCTGGCCGCGATCGGTCTGATGATCATCGCCAAGCAGATCCCGCTGTTTATGGGCGAGAAGTTCGAGGGCCGCGAATTCTGGGCGATCCTGGCCGAAGTTCCCCGCCACGTCGGGTCAATGAATCGTCCGGTCTTCATCCTGGGGGTTGGTTGCCTGGCGGGGCTTTTCGTCCTGACTGCGCTGCCCGGGCGGCTTCTGAAGGTACTGCCGCCTCCGGTCTGGGTGTTCTTCGCAGGCACGCTCGCCAGCGTCTTCATCCTCAAACTGGACAAGCGCTACCTGATCGAAGTCCCGAGCTCGCTCATAGACGGGATCGTCCTGCCCCAGTTCGGCACTGTGTTCGCCCATCCCGAACTTTGGCTGGCTCTGGCCTACCTGGTGCTCACCCTGGTCTTGATCGACGGGGTCGAGTCCCTGGCGACAATAGCGGCCGTCGACAAGATCGATCCCTTTCGGCGCCGCTCCGACCCGGATCGGACCCTGCAGGCCATGGGAGCCTCTAACGTCGCCTCGAGCGTGCTCGGTGGCCTGACGATCATCCCCGGCATGGTCAAGAGCACTGCCAATATTCTGGGCGGGGGCCGGACCCAGTGGGCCAACTTCTACAACGCCTGCTTTCTGTTGATATTCGTGCTGCTGTTCAGCCACCTGATCAACAAGGTCCCGCTGACGGTGTTGGCCGCCGTCCTGGTCTTCATCGGCTACAAACTGTGTCGGCCCGCGGTGTGGCTCAATGTCGCACGGGTCGGGACGGAGCAGGTCGTCATCTTCGTGATCACCTTGCTCGTGACGTTGACGACGGACCTGCTCATCGGTCTTCTCGCCGGCGCCGCCGTGAAATTGGTATTGAATCTGTGGTTGGAGAGCCTGTGGCACACGTCGCGCACCGGCTCAGATTCCGCCGAGCCGGGCCTTACCGGTCGATTCGTCAGTCTCTTCCGCAACCCGGTGACACAGCGGGATTTCACTGAGGGCGCCTACCACCTGTACCTGGACGGTTCCCTGGTGTGTTTCAACCTGTTCCACGTCATTCGGGAATTGGGGCAGTATCCACCGGATGCCCAGACGGTGCAGCTGCACCTGAGCTCGCGCGTACCCCTCGTCGATCACACGACGAGTGAGACCCTGCGATATTTCCTGGAGGAGTTCAGCGGCCAGGACAACAGGCCGAAGCTGACGATCGAGGGATGGCACCACATGCGGCCCCTCTCCAAGCACGAGACGAGCACGCGGATCGCCCTGGCCGACGTCACGGCGTTAGGGCGCCCCCACAGAGCGGACTGACCTCAGCAGCGCCCGGGGGACGCCGCACGTGCAGCTAGCGTCGGCTCGGCCGGATCTCGCGGGGCAGGGCGAACACCAGCGTCTCGTTGGCCGTGGCCACCGGGAACACCGTGGCGTAGCCGTACTCGGCCAGCCGCTCCAGCACCCCGCGGACCAGGATCTCCGGCACCGAGGCACCCGAGGTGACGCCGATGGTCTGCACCTGGCCGGTCTCGGGTGTCAGCCAGGCCGGGTCGATGTCGTCGGCGTAGTCGACCAGGTGGGCGGCGCGGGCACCGGCACCCAGCGCCACCTCGACCAGCCGGTTGGAGTTCGACGAGTTGCGCGACCCCACCACGATCACCAGCTCGCACTCCGGGGCCATCGCCTTGACTGCGGTCTGGCGGTTCTGGGTGGCGTAGCAGATATCGTCGCTGGGGGGATCCTGCAGGTTGGGGAACCGCGCCCGCAGCTTGACCACGGTCTGCATCGTCTCGTCCACGCTGAGCGTGGTCTGTGACAGCCACACCACCTTGTTCTCGTCGCGCACCCGCACCGAGTCCACCGCGTCCAGGCCGTCGACCAGCTGCACGTCCTCAGGCGCCTCACCGATGATGCCGACCACTTCCTCGTGGCCGGCGTGGCCGATCAGCAGGATGTCGTAGCCGTCGCGGGCGAACCGCTTGGCTTCGTTGTGCACCTTGGTCACCAGCGGGCAGGTCGCGTCGATCACCCGCAGGCTGCGCTCGGCGGCCGATTCGTGCACGGTGGGGGCCACCCCGTGCGCGGAGAACACCACCATCGCGCCTTCGGGCACCTCGTCGGTCTCGTGCACGAAGACCGCGCCCTTGTTCGTCAGGGTGTCCACAACATGCTTGTTGTGCACGATCTCGTGGCGCACGTACACCGGTGCGCCGTGCTTCTCCAGCGCCCGCTCGACGGTCTCCACCGCCCGGTCCACTCCCGCGCAGTAGCCGCGCGGCTCGGCCAGTAACACCCGCTTCCCGGTGTGGGTGGCGGGGACGGGCGATCCCGGGTTGGCAGAGTTCTCCACATCGAGGGTCGGCGGCATGGCAACCAGCGTACGGTCTGCCGACTCGGGACCGCCAGCTCGCGGCACGCCACCCGATGCTTGGAGATGAACGGCAGGTAAGGCAGTCTGGAGGCCATGGCAAATGCACCCTTTGGAGTCCGGCTTCTGGTCGGCGCGGCCACCGTCGCGGTCGAGGAGACCATGAAGCTGCCGCAAACCATCCTGACCTACCCGATGACGCTGGCCAGCCAGGCCGCGCACGCGGTGATGCGCTGGCAGCAGGGCGTCGCTGACCTGGTCAACAAGGGCGACTCCACCCTCGAGTCACTGTTCCCGCCCAAGGATGAGCAGCCGGAGTGGGCCACCTTCGACGACGACGACGGCGGCAACGCAGCGGCCTTCGACGACGCCGACACCGGTCAGCGCACCGAGGGGCGGTTTGCGCTCTATTCGTTCAGTGACAGCCGCGAGGACGACGACGATGCCGACGATGCCGTTGCCCCGCCGAGCGAGCCCGCCAAGGCCGACACCGGCGCCGCAGGCAGCCAGGGCGGGGGCGCGCAGGTGCCTGTCCCCGACCTGGTCGACGAACTGGACTACGGCTCGCTGACGCTGGCCCAGCTGCGGGCCCGGCTGGCCTCGCTGAGCCTCGACGAGCTGGAGACGCTGCTGGCCTACGAGGAGGCCACCAAGGCCCGGGCCCCGTTCCAGACGCTGCTGGCCAACAGGATCACCCGCACCACCGCCAAGTGACCGCCCCCGCCCCGGGCGAATCCGCCGAGAACCCCTTCCCGGTCCGCGCGGTTGCCGTCCGGGTCAAGGGCTGGATCGACCGGCTGGGGTCGGTGTGGGTGGAGGGGCAGCTGACCCAGATCAACCTGCGCCCCGGGGTACGCACGGTGTTCATGGTGCTGCGCGATCCGGCCGCCGACATGTCCCTGACGGTGACGTGCAGCCCGGAGCTGGTGGCCGGGTCGCCGGTCAAGCTGACCGAAGGCACCCAGGTGGTGGTGTGCGGCAAGCCCAACTTCTACACCGCCCGGGGGACCTTCTCGCTGCGTTTGAGCGCTATCCGCGCGGTGGGCATCGGTGAGCTGCTGGCCCGCATCGAACGGCTGCGCCGGCTGCTGGACGCCGAGGGGTTGTTCGATCCGCGGCTCAAACGGCCCCTGCCGTTCCTGCCGGGCACCATCGGCCTGATCACCGGGCGGGCCAGCGCCGCCGAGCACGACGTCATGACGGTGGCCGGCACCCGCTGGCCGGCGGTGCGCTTCGCGGTGCGCAACACCGCGGTGCAGGGGCCGACGGCCGTCGCTCAGATGGTGGCGGCGTTGCGCGAGCTGGACGCCGACACCGCCGTGGAGGTGATCGTGCTGGCCCGCGGCGGCGGCAGTGTCGAGGACCTGCTGCCGTTCTCCGACGAAACTCTGTGCCGGGCGATCGCCGCCTGCCGCACCCCCGTGGTCAGCGCGATCGGCCACGAACCCGACAGTCCGCTGTGCGATCTGGTCGCCGACCTGCGCGCGGCCACCCCCACTGACGCGGCCAAGAAGATCGTCCCGGACGCCGCCGCCGAACAGGCGCTGGTCGACGACCTGCGCCGCCGCAGCGCGCAAGCCGTGCGGAACTGGGTGGTGCGCGAGGACCGCGTGCTCGCCCAGTTGCGCAGCAGGCCGGTGCTGGCCGACCCGCTGCGCGCGCTGACCGAGCGCGGCGACCAGGTGCAACGTGCCCTGAGCGCGGTGCGCCGCGATGTGACCCGGCTGATCGACGTTCAGGCCGAACGCGTGGCGCATCTGTCGGCGCGGCTGGCTACGCTGGGCCCAGCCGCCACCTTGGCGCGCGGCTACGCCGTGGTCCAAGCCCTCGGCGCCGGCGGGCCGCAGGTACTGCGATCGGTCGAGGACGCCGCGCCGGGCACCCGGTTGCGGATTCGGGTCGCCGACGGTGCGATCGCAGCGACAAGTGAAGGACGCATCGATGGCAGCTGAGCGCGATCCGCTGACACCCGTTAGTGAGCTCGGCTACGAGCAGTCCCGCGACGAGCTCATCGATGTGGTGCAGCGCCTGGAGCAGGGCGGGCTGGACCTCGACGCCTCGCTGAGCCTCTGGGAAAGGGGCGAGCAGCTGGCCAAACGGTGCGAAGAGCACCTGGCGGGCGCCCGCCGCCGAGTCCAGGAAGCGCTCGACGCCGAGCCCGGCGACGAACCCCAGGCGTGAATTCGGCCACTAGAACTGGAACACGTTCAGTTATGCTCGCCCGATGGGTGATCCATCACTGACTACCGAGCTGGGCCGGGTTCTGGTCACGGGGGGCTCCGGATTCGTCGGCACCAATTTCGTCAGGACCCTGCTGGAGCGCGGCTACCGGGTGCGGTCCTTCGACCGCGCTCCGTCATCGCTGCCCGAGCATCCCAACCTGGAAAAGGTCGAAGGCGACATCTGCGACCCGCAGACGGTGGCCGCTGCGGTCGCCGACATCGACACGATCTTTCACACCGCCGCGATCATCGATCTGCAGGGCGGCGCCAAGGTCACCGACGAGATCCGCCGGCGCAGCTTCGCGGTCAACGTCGACGGCACCAAGAACCTGGTCCTGGCCGGGCAGCGCGCCGGAGTGAAACGCTTTGTCTACACCGCCTCCAACAGCGTGGTGATGGGCGGCAAGGCCATCTCGGGCGGCGACGAGAACATGGCCTACACCACCAAGTTCAACGACCTCTACACCGAGACGAAGGTGGTCGCCGAGAAGTTCGTGCTCGGCGAGAACGGCGTTGACGGCATGCTGACCTGTTCGATTCGCCCGTCGGGAATCTGGGGCGACGGCGACCAGACCATGTTCCGCAAGCTGTTCGAAAGCGTGGTCGCCGGTCACGTCAAAGTCCTGATCGGCAGCAAACACGCCAAGCTCGACAACTCCTACGTGCACAACCTGATCCACGGCTTCATCCTGGCCGCCGAACACCTGGTGCCGGGCGGATCGGCGCCCGGCCAGGCCTACTTCATCAACGACGGCGAACCGATCAACATGTTCGAGTTCGCCCGCCCGGTAGTCGAGGCGTGCGGCGAACCGTGGCCCAAATTCCGGGTTTCCGGGCGCATGGTGCGCGACGTCATGTTCGCCTGGCAGTGGCTGCACTTCCGCTTCGGCCTGCCCGAGCCGATGCTGGAGCCCGGTGCGGTGGAGCGGCTTTACCTGAACAACTACTTCTCGATCGACAAGGCCCGCCGCCAGCTCGGCTATCAGCCGCTGTTCACCACCGAACAGGCGATGGCCGACTGCCTGCCGTACTACAAGCGGCTCTTCGAGCAGGTCAAAGCCGAGGCGCACCCGCACCTGGCGACGGTGGTCGCCGAACCGCATCCGGAGTAGTCGACGCCGCTCACAGCCGATGCATTTCCCGCGCCATGGCGGCATCTCCGAAAATGTCGTTGGGCTGCGGTGGGCAGTGCCGTGGTGGCCAGCCGGTACCCTCGGTCGGCCTCGGGAACACCGCGCGTACCGCGCCGATCACCAGAGTGGAAATAGCGTGCGTCACGGGGATGACGGATACGGACATGACCTGCCCTCCTCCGTGTGATCGACAAATCGTCACTCCCGTTCGGGGAGGTGCGCTCAGTGCCGCACCACGGCAGGCTCACCCGGCTTCGATGGCGGATTACTTAGCCGTTCAAAATCCCAGATCGGCAATCGTCCCCACTGCCTTGCAAGCCGGTGACCAATTAATCGGCAGCCGCGGATTGCGGTCCCCCGAACACCAATAGCGCGCCACCCTCAGTAGCGCGCCACTGCAATCTGACTGCTCCCTGACTCAGGTCCGATGCCGGGGCCGTAGGGCCGCGAGTTCGTCGCGGTTGGTGGTGCCCGTTTTCAGCATCGCCCGGTAGATATGGCTTTCCACGGTGCGCACCGACAGGGTCAGTCGCTCCGCGACGGCGCGGTTGGACAGTCCCTGTCCGATCAGCATCACGATCTCGGTCTCCCGGTCGGTCAGCGGCAGCGGTTCGGCGGCCTGCCGGAAGGCCGGGGTGCTCGCGCCGCCGCATCGTTCGGCCAGCGCTGCCGCACGCGCGCAGCAACCCAACGCCGACCCCCGCAGGTCGTGGCGGCGGTAGGCCAGCGCGGCGTGGGCCATGGCATCCACGGCAGCCACCACGTCCTCAATGCCCTCGAAATCCTCGGACACCGCTGACAATTCCGGCCCGTCGCCGTCACGCAGCGCGGCCGCGAACCGGGCGGCGATTCCCGCACGCGGCCCCTCGACCATTGCCGCCAGCTCGCACAGCCGTGGCGCACCGGAGCTGTCGCCGAACTGTGCGGCGGTCTGCAGGCACATCACTTCGGCGGCGAACTGACCGCGCGCCCCGGCCCGCTGCGCCGCCGCCAGCACCATGGCGATCGCCTCGCTGACCGCACCCTGGGCGGCCGACACCCAGGCGCGGGCCAGGCTCCGCTCATAGTCGAGCGGCCGGAATGGCCGCCGCAGCCCGTCGAGCTCATCGAGCGCACCGGCGGCCTCGCCGGCCGCACCGCGCATGGCCAGTGCGGTGATGCGCGGCAGCAGATACCGGTATCCCCAGCCCAGGGCGTGGCCGGTGCCGGCGAATCCGGCGTCGGCTCGGTCGAGCAGTTGGCCGGCGGCATCGAGGCGGCCGGCCCACACCGCCGCACGACCGGCGATTGCGGTGCCGAGCAGCTGCGCCGCGCCGGGCAGGTCAGCGGCCCTGCGGCGCGTCTGTTCCGCCACGTTGCGGGCTTCACCATTGCAGCCTGCCAGCACCAGGGCGCTGACATGCGCATCGGCGATGTTGAACATCATCTGCGGGGCATCCAGCGAGCGAGCCGCAATGGCGTAGCCGGCGTTCGCGGCGGCCAGGGCCTCGTCCAGTCGTCCGGCGTCCGCACACACAGCGCTGAGCACCCAGGCGATTTCGACGCCGACGACCGGCGGAAGGCCGTGCAGATCCAGCTGCCCGCAAGCGTGCCGCGCCAACTCGAGCTCATCGGTGGCAAACCAGTACACGGCCAGAAATGCGTCGATGTAGGCGCGGTCTGTGGCCGACACGGTGCTCGCGGCGGCGTCGATGAGTTCCTTGGCGCGCTGCGGTTCGCCCAGTGCCCAGAGCATGTTGCAGGACCGCAGGTACGCCAGCTTGGCGCGGTCTCGGTCGGTGAGGTCGTCGGTAATGACCTGGGCCAGCACCGCATCGGCCTGCTCACCACGTCCCAGCCACGACAGCGCATGTGCGGAGATGAAGCTGGCCTCGGCACCGGCGCCGGCCCGGACGGCCGCCCGCGCCAGGCGATCGGCCAGGGCCAGGTCGGCCAGCCAGACGGCGCCGCTGGCCGCCTTGGTGAACAGCTCGGCGTCCGGCGCGAGATCGGATTCAAGGGCCAACGTCGCGCGACGGACCACCGCAGCGAGGTCCTCGCGGTCCTCGGATGCGGCGAGTTCTTCGGCGACCGCGCCGCGCAGCCGTCGCAGCCGGGTGGCGGCCGCGCGGCTACGGCACACCTCCCCGTACAGCGGGTGTGCCAGCCGTACCTGCACCCCGCCGGTGGCGGGCTCAAGGGCGATGAGACCGCGGGTCTCGGCCTCTTCCACCGCAGCCGAACTGGTGATGCGGCTCAACGCCGCCAGATCGAGTGGCTCCCCGACAGCGAGCACCTCGATCACGTCGCCGACCGGCCTGGGCAGCCCCGCGATGCGGGGTTCGAGAAACCCGGCGAGGCCGGCCGGAATGGTCGGATCACCGATCCAGCGCCAGTATCCGTGCTGGCGAACGATTCGGCCTTCGGCCATCTCGTGCTCGACGATATTGCGAAGGTACAGCGCATTACCGAGCGTGAGCCGCCACAACCGTTGGGCGGCGGCGAAATCCACCGGACCGTCCAACGTGACCGACAGCAACTCGGCGGTCTCCTCCAAAGACAGCGGCTCCAGATCAAGCCAGGTGAACCGGCCGGCCGCCCATATCTCATGCACGGATGCGGGAATCGGCGCATCGACACGGACGGTCACGAACACCTTGGCCAGGCCGCGCTGCACGATCTGATGCACCACGAATGCCGACAGGTCGTCGATCAGATGCACGTCGTCGACACCGACCACCGTGGGCCCCGAAGCCGTCAGCGCCTCGATCACGCTGCGCACCAGCAGGACAGTATCGGTGACCGCCGGCGGTACCCACTCCGCGAAGGCACCGAGCGGGACGCTTCGCGCCACCGATGTGCAGACCGCCCAACGCACGTGGCACCCCTGCGACGCCACAGCGCTGAGTGCCTCACGGCAGACCCGGCTCTTGCCGACCCCTGCGGCGCCGCAGACCACGGCACCGGCGACCTCCGTGCTCGACAGGGTCTCCTTGAGCACATACATCTGTTTGATGCGGCCGGTCAGTGTCCACGACAAGGCTATTGGGCTCACGTCATCGCCTCCGCCATCACGACGTGGCCGGGGTAGCCGCAGATCGCCGCCTTCTGCCGGTAACGTTTGGCGTACTCGCCGTAGGCGGCGCAGTCACCCCGGGCCCGGCCCACCGCCGCTGCGATGCCCCTCGAATGGACCACATCGGCGAACAGCACCGTCACCTGCTTGTACTCCGCGGATGCCGAGGCGGCGGTGGTCGCCGCACCGCAGCAGTGACAGAACCGCGCGCCGGCCAGGCACTGACTGCCGCAGGTGGGGCAAGTGGTCGCCGCTGTCATCGCTGCGCCGCCGATCGTGATCCGGTTTTCTCCGCTCGGAAAAGAATATGCATTTCTTTGCTAATCGATGTTTTTTTAACCGAATCGCCCCCGGTCAAGCCGTAAATTTGCCCGCGCGCAAAGTCGGGTGTGCGCGGAAGCGGCATCGCGCGAGGGGATTTTCGGCTAAGGATGGACGGTGTGAAAACGGTGCTGGTGACCGGAGCGTTCGGTTTGGTGGGTTCAGCGGTGGTCCGCCGGTTGGCGGCCGACGGCGCAGACGTGGTCGCCACCGACCTCGACATCCCGGCCAATCGAAAAGCCGCGGCCCGACTGCCGAAAGCGGTACAGGTGCGCTACGCCGACCTCACCGACCCCGCAGCGGTCACCGAACTGGTCGCCACCGTCAAACCCGCCGCCATCATCCACCTGGCCGCGGTGATCCCGCCGTTCATCTACCTGCGCCGCGAACTGGCCTACCGGGTCAACGTGGAGGCCACCGGCCACCTGCTTGCCGCCGCGGCCCGCGAACCCGACCGGGCGCGCTTCGTTCTGGCGTCCAGCATCGCGGTGTACGGCTGCCGCAACCCGCATTCGGTTTCCGGCGTGCTGACCGCCGAGACCCCGACCCGTCCCGCCGACGTCTACGGCGACCACAAGGTGCGCGCCGAACAACTGGTCCGCGACTCGGCGCTGCAGTGGGTGATCCTGCGACTCGGCGGCGTGCTCACCGTGGATCCGGGCCCCTACGTCAATCTCGACAACCTGTATTTCGAGCAGCTGCTGCCCGCCGACGGCAGGCTGCAGACCGTGGACGTACGAGACGTCGCCGCGGCGTGTGTGGCGGCCACCACCGCGCCCGTGGTCGGCGAAACCCTGCTGGTCGGCGGCGACGACTCCCACCGGCAGCTGCAGGGCGATGTGGCCCCGGCGATGGCGGCGGCCATGGGTTTGGTCAACGGGATGCCTCCGGGCCTGCCCGGCGACCCCGACAACGATGACGGGTGGTTCAACACCGACTGGATGGACTGCCGACGGGCCCAGGAGGCGCTGGACTTCCAGCACCACTCCTGGCCGCAGATGCTGGCCGAGGTCACCGCCCAAGCCGGCGTGAAGCGGTACCTGCTGGGGATGCTGGCGCCGCTGGCCCGCGTCGTGCTGCGCCGGCGTTCCCCCTACCACCGCACCGGCCAGAAGTTCGCCGACCCGTGGCGGGCCATCACCGACAAGTGGAGTGATCCACGCCCATGAACCAGGAATTCACCCTCAACCAACGGCGCGCCCTGGCCGTGTTCACCGTGCTGGCGCTGGCTTTCGGCGCGTACTTCCTGCGCACGTACTTCGTGCTGATCGTGGTCGCCGCGGTGGGCGCCTACCTGTTCACACCGCTGTTCCGGTGGCTGAGCCGCCGGCTGCCGACCGGCCCGGCAGCGGCCGGCACGCTGCTGGCGGCACTGGTCGCGGTGATCGTTCCGGTCAGTCTGTTGGTCTTTCTGGCGGTCGTGCAGATATCGCGCGCCGTGGGCGAGGTCGCCGATTGGGTACAGGCCACCGATCCCAACGCCCTGGGCGACAAAGTGCTGAAGTTCATCAACAGCGCGCTGGCCAAAGTCCCGTACCTGCACGTCGAGCTGACCATGGAAACGCTGCGCTCGGCGATGGTGAATGTGGCGCAGAAGGGCGGCGAGCTGCTGCTGCACGTCCTGGAGGGCGCCGTCGGCGGTGTGGTCGGCGCGGTCACCTCGGCGGTCATCTTCTTGTACGTGTTCCTTGCCCTGTTGACCCACCGCGAGGAAATGCTCACATTGATCCGCCGGCTCAACCCCCTGGGCGCCGAGGTGACGGACCTGTACCTGGCCAAGATGGGCTCGATGGTGCGCGGCACTGTGGGCGGACAGTTCGTCATCGCGGCCTTCCAGGGGGTGGCCGGCGCCACCTCCCTGTACATCGGCGGGTTCCACCAGGGGTTCTTCATCTTCGCGATCGTGCTGACCGCGTTGTCGATCATCCCGCTCGGGGGCGGCATCGTCACCATGCCGTTCGGCATCGGGATGGCTCTGTTCGGCAATGTCCTCGGCGGGTTGTTCGTGTTCTTCTTCCACCTGATCGTGGTGACCAACATCGACAACTTCCTGCGCCCGGTGCTGGTGCCCCGCGATGCCCGGCTCAATCCCGCACTGATGCTGCTGGCCGTCTTCGCCGGTATCGGCATGTTCGGCTTCTGGGGCATCGTGATCGGCCCGGTGCTGATGATCATCATCGTCACCACCATCGACGTCTATCTCGCGGTGTATCACGGCGTGGAAATGCAGGAACAGAACCGCGAACGCACAAAACGGCGGGGCAACCGGCTGCGGCGGTCGGCCTCTCGGGGGGCGAAGGCCGACCCCCGCCCCGCGAACGCGCCTACCGGGTAGCCGGCAACGGCGGCTGCGACTGCACGGCCGCCGCCAGGGTCCGGAACAGCGCGGGGCTGCCGGCGCCGGTGATCGCCAGCTGCGTCGCCCCGGACGGTGCGGCCAGCCGGGTGGTCCACACCGGTTCGCCGTCGCCCTGATACACCACCCAGCGGGTGCCCTCGACGTCCTCGGTGCCGGTGGGGTGCAGATTGGGCTGGATCGAGGCGACCAGGGCGCTCTCGTCGGCGTTGCTCTGGGTCAGACTCATGTAGATCCCGCTCGGGCTGATGTAGCCCACCCGCGAGGTCACCGCGCGCAACCGCTGCCCCGAGGCGTCGGTGCGCCCGTCGGTGATGCTGCCGCGGGCGCCGGAGTTGGGTTGCCAGCCTTCGGGCAGCGCCGGCAGCCGCACCGGAAAACCGAGGGTCTGCGCGTCGGCGTTCAATGCCGCGACGGCGTCGTAGGACGGCACCGGGCCGGGGGTGACGCCCCCGGGGCGAAACGCGCACGTACCGGCCAGACCGGCCAGCGCGACACAGGCCAGGACCAGCGGCACCAGCGACCAGAACATGTCGCGGCCGTCCTGCAGCAGACGTGGTTTCGCAGGCTTGGGCGCCGGTTGGGGCTCGTTGGTCACGGAAGCCAGTATCCCAGCTCGATCGAGC
Source organism: Mycolicibacter hiberniae (assembly GCF_010729485.1). Lineage (NCBI taxonomy): Bacteria > Bacillati > Actinomycetota > Actinomycetes > Mycobacteriales > Mycobacteriaceae > Mycobacterium > Mycobacterium hiberniae. The sequence goes on along the minus strand of NZ_AP022609.1, from coordinate 634,092 downwards.
CGATCCGGCTCTGGGAGAATCATGAGCCGTGACTGGCATGACGGGACCAACGCGACGCGAAGCCCCAGACCGCAACCTGGCCATGGAGCTGGTGCGGGTGACCGAGGCCGGAGCCATGGCTTCTGGCCGATGGGTGGGCCGCGGCGACAAGGAAGGCGGCGACGGCGCGGCCGTCGACGCGATGCGCGAACTGGTGAACTCGGTGTCGATGCGCGGAGTGGTGGTGATCGGCGAGGGCGAGAAGGACCACGCGCCGATGCTCTACAACGGCGAAGAGGTGGGCAACGGCGACGGTCCCGAATGCGACTTCGCGGTCGACCCGGTGGACGGCACCACCTTGATGAGCAAGGGCATGCCCAACGCGATCTCGGTGCTGGCGGTGGCCGAGCGCGGCGCGATGTTCGACCCGTCGGCGGTGTTCTACATGAACAAGATCGCCGTCGGCCCGGATGCCGCGGACGTACTGGACATCACCAAGCCGATCGCGGACAACATCGCCGCGGTGGCCAGGGTCAAGGGCCTGTCCGCCCGTGACATGACGGTGTGCATCCTGGACCGGCCCCGGCACGCCCAGCTGATCGCCGACGCCCGGGCCACCGGGGCGCGCATCCGCCTGATCACCGACGGCGACGTGGCCGGCGCCATTTCGGCGTGCCGGCCGGACTCGGGCACCGACATGCTGGCCGGGATCGGCGGAACCCCCGAGGGCATCATCGCCGCGGCCGCGATCCGCTGTATGGGCGGAGCGATCCAGGCCCAGCTGGCGCCCACCGATGACGCCGAGCGACAGCGGGCCCTCGACGCGGGCTATGACCTGGATGCGGTGCTGACCACCGAGGACCTGGTCTCCGGCGAGAACGTGTTCTTCTGCGCCACCGGCGTCACCGACGGCGACCTGCTCAAGGGGGTGCGCTACTACCCCGGCGGCTGCACCACCCAGTCGATCGTGATGCGTTCCAAGTCCGGCACCGTCCGGATGATCGAGGCCTACCACCGGCTGTCGAAGCTCAACGAGTACTCGGCCGTCGACTTCACCGGCGACTCCCACGCCGCCTATCCCCTGCCCTGACGTCAAGCGAGGACCGAACAGCTATGAGCGAGATCGAATACCGCATCGAACACGACACCATGGGCGAGGTCCGGGTGCCGGTCACCGCGTTGTGGCGTGCGCAGACCCAGCGCGCGGTGGAGAACTTCCCGATCTCCGGGCGCGGCTTGGAGCGCACCCAGATCCGGGCGCTCGGTCTGCTCAAGAGCGCGTGTGCGCAGGTGAACGCCGACCTGGGTCTGCTGGCCCCGGAGAAGGCCGCCGCCATCAAGGCCGCCGCCGCCGAGATCGCCGACGGCAAGCACGACGACCAGTTCCCCATCGACGTGTTCCAGACCGGCTCGGGCACCAGCTCCAACATGAACACCAACGAGGTGATCGCCTCGATCGCCGCCACGGCGACCCCTCCTGTTGTTGTGCACCCCAACGACGACGTGAACATGTCGCAGTCCTCGAACGACACGTTCCCCACCGCCACGCACATCGCGGCCACCGAAGCCGCGGTGCGCCACCTGATCCCGGCGCTGCAGGTGCTGCACGACGCGCTGGCCGCCAAGGCCGCCGAATGGCGCACCGTGGTCAAGTCCGGCCGCACCCACCTGATGGACGCCGTCCCGGTGACCTTGGGTCAGGAGTTCTCCGGTTACGCCCGCCAGATCGCCGCCGGTATCGAGCGCGTGCAGGCGACGCTGCCCCGCCTGGGTGAGCTGGCTATCGGCGGCACCGCCGTGGGCACCGGCCTGAACGCCCCCGACGGATTCGGCGCCAAGGTGGTCGAGGTGCTGGTCGCCGAGACCGGGATCACCGAGCTGCGCACCGCGAAGAACTCGTTCGAGGCCCAGGCCGCGCGTGACGGCCTGGTGGAGGCATCCGGTGCGCTGCGCACCATCGCGGTGTCGCTGACCAAGATCGCCAACGACATCCGCTGGATGGGCTCGGGCCCGCTGACCGGTCTGGCCGAGATTCAGCTTCCCGACCTGCAGCCGGGCAGCTCGATCATGCCGGGCAAGGTCAACCCCGTGCTGCCCGAGGCGGTCACCCAGGTGGCGGCGCAGGTGATCGGCAACGACGCGGCGATCGCCTGGGGTGGCGGCAACGGCGCCTTCGAGCTCAACGTCTACATCCCGATGATGGCCCGCAACATCCTGGAGTCGTTCACGCTGCTGGCCAATGTCTCCAAGCTGTTCGCGCAGCGCTGCATCGTCGGCCTGGTGGCCAACGAGGAGCACCTGCGGCAGCTGGCCGAGTCCAGCCCGTCGATCGTGACACCGCTGAACTCCGCGATCGGCTACGAGGAGGCCGCCGCGGTGGCCAAGCAGGCCCTCAAGGAGCGCAAGACCATCCGCCAGACGGTGATCGACCGCGGCCTGATCGGTGACAAGCTCTCGGAAGCCGAGCTGGACCGCCGCCTCGACGTGCTGGCGATGGCCAAGGTGGACGAGGACTAGACCGGACGCCGGGGCCATCGGATGCGGTGACCGGCGATGAGCACCGATGCCGTCGGGTCGGCCGTGGGCCGGTCGACGATGCGGAAAGTGACGCGCCGGCTCATCCCCTTTCTGGCGCTGCTCTATTTCGTCAACTACCTGGACCGCGTCAACATCGGCTTTGCCGGGCCCAACGGCATGAATGCTGCGCTCGGCATGAGCGCGACCATGTTCGGATTCGCCTCGGGCATCTTCTTCTTCGGCTATCTGCTCCTGGAAGTGCCCAGCAACATCGCGCTGCACCGCTTCGGCGCTCGGCGCTGGCTGGCGCGCATCATGCTGACCTGGGGCATCATCAGCACCGCAATCGCTTTCGTGCCCAACGCGCCAACCCTGGTCGCCCTGCGGTTTCTGCTCGGGGTCGCCGAGGCGGGATTTTTCCCCGGCATCATCTTCTATCTCACGCTCTGGTTTCCCGCCAAGCAGCGCGCCCGGGCCGTTTCCCTGTTCATGGTGGCGGTCCCGGTGTCGACGGCGATCGGGGCCACCTTGTCCTCGCTCGTCATCGACTGGGGACACGGGGTTTTCGGGCTTGCCGGGTGGCGGTTCATGTTCCTGGTCGAGGGCCTGCCGGCGGTCGCGCTGGCATTCGCCTGCTGGTTCTATCTGACCGACCGACCTGCCACGGCCCGCTGGCTCGACGCCGACGAACGCCGTTGGCTGGAAACCACGTTGGCCGACGAACAGGCGACGGCCGGGACCGATCGGCACTGGCCGCTGATGAAGACGCTGCGCCACCGCAAGGTCCTGACCCTGGCCTTCGTCTACTTCGGCATCGTCTACGGGCTGTACGCGGTCGGGTTCTTCCTGCCGACCATCATCGCGGGCTTTCAGCAGCAGTTCGGCAGCCACCTGAGCATCATCGAGCGCGGGCTGGTGACCGCCGTTCCCTACGCCGTCGCCGCGATCGTCATGGTGCCCTGGGCACGCCATGCCGACCGGACGGGAGAACGGATCTGGCATGTGGCGCTTCCGGCGATCGCCGGCGGCGTGTGCATCCCGGCAGCGCTGCACATGGCCAACCCCTACCTGGCGATGGTTGCGATCACGGTGACGACGTGCTCGATCATGTGCGCGATGCCGGTCTTTTGGGCGCTGCCCCCGACGTTCCTGACCGGAGCCGCGGCCGCCGGGGGCATCGCCTTGATCAACTCGCTGGGCAACATCAGCGGCTTCGGCGGCCCGTACGTCACCGGATGGCTCACCGGTGCGACCGGCGACGGCAAAGCCGCCATGTGGGTGGTGGGGGCATTCCTGCTGTCGTCGGCGGCAGCGGTGATCAGTCTGCGGACCGCCCCGCAGCCGGCTCAGGTCAGCGACGGCGCGCCGTAGCGCTACCAGACCAGCGGCGCCAGGAACTTCTTCGCGTAGGCACGCACCGCCGCCTCGTCACGCGCATCGAGTACCGGCGTCGGCATCTGCGCGATGGAGGCGGCCAGGCGCACATGCAGCTCTGCGACGGCCGCCAGGTCTGCGTCCGGCATGGTCGCTCCGGCTGCCCGCAGCGCCTTGGCCATGGCGGCCGAGGCGCTCTCGAGGATCACCTCGGCCTGCTGGTACATCCCGGCCATCATCGGCGCTCCGGCGGCGTCTAGGCGCAGCAGCTTGCGCACCACCGGGTCGGTGGTGAGCACGCGCAACCCGGCGCAGAACCCCGCCACCGCGGCCTCGTGCGGTCCGGCGTCCACGGCCACCGTGCGCAGCTGGACCATGGCGTCCTCGAATGCCCGCCGGCCCACTTCGGTGATCAGCGCGTCGCGGGTGGGAAAGCGCCGGTAGAGGGTGCTGCGGCTGACGCCGGCCTGGTGAGCGATGACGTCGAGGCTGGCGCGCCCCACACCTACCAGCCCGACTTCCTCGGCGGCCGCCTTGAGGATGGCCGCCTCTTGTTCGGCGGGGCTGGCGTTACTGCGTCGCGGCGTCATCGAGTCTGGGCTGTCATCGCATCGGGCACCCGGGGGGCGCGAAGGACTCCAGCGCCACCGAGCGGTGCGTCTTGACCAGCTTCTCGTACTGCATCCGGTTGTAGGCCAACGGAACCAGCACCACCCGGTCGGGCAGCGTCCGCCAGGCCAGCTGCAGCAGCTGGGTGTAGAGGGAGAACTCCGCGTCGTGGCGGGGCTCCCATTCGAAGCCGGTGAGCTTGCGGACCCCGGGGTGCATGATCCCGAACGAGCAGATCTTCACCACTCGGCCCGCCCCGGCGCTGAGCACCGACCACAACGGGGCGGCGGCGGCACGGACCGGGGCCGGCACCACCGAGGGCATCGGCAGCCGGGTCAGGCCGGCGGTCACCCGATCCAGAAACGGGTTGGCGGCCAGTTCGGTGCGGACCACCTCGTCGTAGTAGGCGACGGCCTCGGCGTAGGTGGCCGGAAACTTGCTCGACTTGCCGGGCAGCTCGAGCGCCCCGAACGCCTCGAGGAGCTGCTGGTAGGCGGCGTCGCGCTCCGCCTCGTTCCAGGCGATGCCGGTGACCGGGGTGAAGGAGTTGAGCGTGACGAACATGCCGCTCAGCGCTATCCAGTTCCACAGTCGTGGGTTGAGCGCGCTGTAGCGGACGTCGGCGAAATCGCCTTTGCCGCGGCCGTGCACGTCGCGGTGCATCCGTTTGAGGCGCTCCGCCTCGGCGGCGCGGTCCGCGGCGTCGCCCCAGATGGCCAGCAGCGCCGAATATCCGCTGCGGATTGCGCGGTCGGTGAAGTTGCTCTCAAAGCGCCCGGTCTTGTCCACCGCCGCGGCCACCGGTACCAGCGCCACCTCGTCGAACGCTGCGGCGCCGAACAGGCCCGACAGCACGCTGCCGGAGTGCCTGCGGAACTGGGCCATCACCTTGGGCCGGACCGGTTGGCCCGAATCGATGCTGGCGTCGCTGATCACTGCCGTCATCTGGCCTCCTCGGCTGTATGACACAAAGAATAGTTTTCTGTGTCACAGTGTCAAGAGTCGAGGGTGCCGCTAGAAGGGCGGTGGGTCGTCGAGGTCGATGCCGGAGGCTACCTGCGGGAACCAGACGACATTGAATGCGGCACGCCGGGCTTGGCGGGCTTGGCGGTTTTGGTTGCGTTCGGTCGCGATGCGGGCCGCGCGGTGTTGGGCGCGGGTGCGCCGGCGCCGCGGCATCATCGCGGTGCGGTCACCGCACGCAGCAACCGATTCCCGCTGCGGCGCCGGCAGATCCCCCGTCGGCGCGCACAGCTGCGGGAACACCAGGGCGCTGCCCGGGGTGGTCACGTAGGTCTGCCCCGACGGCGAGGTCAGGATCACCGTTCCGTCCGGCAGCTGCTGGTCCCGCCACCCCCAGAAGGTTTTCACCAAATGATGTGTGCGGCAATAACACTTCAGATTCGACGCATGGGTCGCTCCGCCGTCGCCGAATGCGATCGTGTGGTCGATGTCGCAGTCGGCCGCCGGCCGGTCGCACCCCGGCCAACGACACGTCAGGTCCCGGCAACGCACAAAAT